>PALG01000030.1 GCA_002707025.1 Flavobacteriaceae bacterium
AAAACCGCTCGAAAACTCCGCGTCGCTTTGCTCCTGTTCTCGGAGCTTTTCTTCGCATATTCTGCACCTCAGGTTTTCTAAGGTTCTTATTCCTGAAATTCCTTCGGGTTTGTTCTAAGAGGCTGCGCTTCTGAAAGACAGTTTGGTCTTGGCTCGTGACTCTTGTCTCCTGTCTCTTGGTTTCTGATTGTTGTTTCTAGTAAAAAATCAAGGTGATTTTTCTGCCTAGGGGTTTAGAATGGTGTGGGAATTTTTGTATCTTTAGGGTACTCCCCTTAACTTTTTATTCGATTTTATGGAAACCATTCGGATTGCTCCGTTGCGGCATCGCAATGCGCTTCAGGTGGGGGTGTTCTTTCCCTTCAGTACGGAAATAAAAAATTATGTAAAGTCCTTTCCAGGAATGACGTGGAGCCGTACGCATAGCTGTTTTTATTTTTTGGATACTTCAGAAAGCCTGAAAGCCTTCCGAAGTCATATTGCCCAAAAGGGCTGGGTCCTAAATGATTCGGCTTATAAAAAGATTGCTTTTTCAGCTCCCAAAAAAAAGCTTCCGAAGCCTTCTTCCGTAAAAAACAAAAACGTGGACGCTCCTTACCTATTGAAACAGCTTCCGGAGTCGCACCATACGGCGGTTACACATTATTATTTGTATTTGCGGGGGTTGCGACTGAGTGAGAATACGGTGAAAGTGTATGGGTATTTTATTGTTCGGTTTTTGTATTTCCTGAAACACAAGCCGCTACAAGATTTACGGAATAAGGATGTTCGGGATTATTTGGAGCAGGTGATTGCCAAGGAAAAGTACAGCATCAGCAGCCATCGACAGTGTGTGAGCGCGCTGAAGCATTTTGCGAAGGACCATCCGAATACGGAAATGGACCTTCAGTTTTTGGAGCGGCCGAAAAAGGATAAAAAGTTGCCGGTGATCCTTAGCAAGGAGGAGGTAATCGATTTGCTTCGGGTGACCAAAAACCTAAAGCACCGAACGGTTTTGGCGATGTTGTACAGTGGTGGTCTGCGTATAGGGGAGTTGCTTTCGTTGCGGTTGCAGGATATTGACCTGGACCGGATGCAGGTACATGTGAAACGGGCGAAAGGCCGCAAGGACCGAACGGTAAAATTGGCGCAGGTGATGCGGCCGTTGTTGTATAATTATGTGCAGACGTATGCGCCTTCGTTTTATTTGATCGAGGGCACTGATGGCAGCGTGTACAGTTCGAGTAGCGTTCGGGCCTTTTTGCAAAAGAGTTGCCAATTGGCCAAGATTAGGAAACGGGTTACGCCGCATACCTTGCGGCATAGTTATGCGACGCATATGATGGACAATGGGGTGGCCTTGCGGCACATACAGGAGCTTTTGGGGCATGCCAAGCCCGAGACAACGATGGTGTATACGCACGTATCGCAGCAGGATTTACTGGATGTACAGAACCCTTTGGATGCAACAATGGACCGTTTAACAAAAAACGATAAAGAAGTACCGAATGTGTCGATATCCCGAAAATTGCTTTAAAAAAAGCATATATTTGTTTCGATATAACAAGTTGGGCAACATGCAAAAAAGACAATCTGAACATTGAAAAGAAGTGAAACTGAAATAAGAAACATATGGAGCAACTGGACAGACAAACGAACTGAACCGTGCTTTTATCATTCGACTGAGAGTGACAGAATTTCTATTTCCCCCGCTTCGCATTTTTTAAAATTTCTCTGCCAACCCACATTTGGCACATTTGCAAAGCCGCTCAGGCCAACCCACAACCCAAGCTTTACAAAAGAGCCAAATCACCCACATACCGATACCAACAATAATTCTCGTTTTATATCTTATATTTTGAGATATAATTGTAATTTAGAGGCCAATAATTTGAGAGCAATGAATCGAATCAAAGAAGTGCTTGAGGAAAAAGGAATTAAACAAACCTGGTTGGCTGAGAAGCTCGGTAAGAGTTACAATATGGTTAACTCGTATGTCCAAAACAGACAGCAACCTAGACTTGAAATACTTTTTGAAATAGCCAGAATTCTTGACGTTGACCCAAAAGAACTAATCAAATCTGAGCATGAGTAAAACTTTAAAAGAACAAAACGCTAAACTGATTTGGACATTTTTTTCATTTAATGCCCTATTTTTTTATGCTTTGGCAATCACCCCGATAATCAACTTTAAAGAGTTTGATTGGCAAGAATTTGTAACTGGTAGAGGAATTTGGTTGATAATTATTCCGCTTATTCTTTTCATCATCAATGGATTGATAAGCAGCGACCAAAAGGCAATTATTACATTCTGGCGAATTAAGAATCCGCTACCTGCTTGCAGAGCATTCTCAGTTTTTGCCAAAAAAGATGACCGAATTGATTTCAACAAACTAGAATCTACTTATAGTCCACTACCAGAATCAGCCAAAGAGCAAAATTCATTATGGTATAAAATCTATAAATCATTTCAAGAAAACCCGGTTATTAAAAAGAGTCACAAGGATTTTCTTTTAGGCAGAGACCTAACATCAATAGCACTCCTGTTTCTGATTGTGGGTGGTATAGCTGGAGTTATCTTAATTACTGGTAGCACAAAATGGTGGTATTTGGCCTTTGCTCTTGTTCAATATTTCATTCTCGCAATTGTAGCACAAAACCATGGAAAACGCTTTGTATGCAATGTGTTGGCCCTAGAAACATCTAAACAGCCATGATAGATATTAGTATTGACATGCTTTCCGTAGGAAATGCTGATGCACAAATTGTTTGGTTAAAGGACCACAACAATAACCACTTTGTAATTCTCATTGATGGTGGAAAAAAGAGTGATGGAGAGACTGTCATTAATCACCTGGAGCACCATATCAAACCTCATGTCGGCTATGCTGCTCCCGACTTAATTATTTGTACACATCACGATCAAGATCACATTGGAGGACTTACTGCTCTTGTAGAGAAGTATAGAACTGCAATCGGTGAGGTTTGGATTAACAATCCAGCAGATCACATTAGTCATCATTCTTATCAATTATTAAAAGAATCGTTCAGAATAAAATCGGCACAAACACAGTATAAAGTGATTCTTGAATCAATTAAGAATGTGGAGGATTTCATAAGTGTTGTTGATAGAATTGGAATAGAAAGGAAACCTGCTTTGCATGGACGTGAATCACAAAATGGTATAATTAAAATCTTGGGGCCAACGAAAGAGTTTTACGATTTACTCTTACCTGGTATGGATGGCATTGAAAAATATGTTTCTGCGGAAGCACAATACATTTATAATTCTTACCTGGCTCCTATGATTATTAATGAAGCTGCAGAGACATCTTCACCCTGTCCTGTTGTTGACCAGGAGAATGATACTTCTGCTACAAACAATTCAAGTGTAATTCTTGAAATAAATGCACAAGAAGGAAAAAGGTTCCTTTTTACAGGTGATGCTGGGGTAAAAGCATTCGAAGATGTTGCAGAGCGATATTCTTTATCGAATATCTACTGGCTAGATGTTCCTCATCATGGTGCTAGAAGGAATTTATCCTCTGAATTAATCGATACAATGCGTCCAACTTATGCACTAATTTCAGCTAAAGGAGGATCAGACACAAAGCATCCTCGGAAAGCACTTGTTTTTTGTTTGCGCAAACACGGTGCAAAAGTTTATAGCACAAGTAAAAGCGGTAGTCTACGCCACAAGTTTGGTGATTTTCCTGAGCGGAATGGATATTCAACAGCAGAAGAAGTATTTAAAAGTTAATTAGAATGACACAAAAACAACTAGAAGATTACCTATGGGGAGCGGCTAACATTCTGAGAGGAATGATTGATGCAGCAGACTTTAAACAATACATTTTTCCACTGCTGTTTTTCAAGCGGGTTTCGGATATCTGGGATGAAGAATATCAGGAGGCATTGGATTTATCTGATGGCGACATGGATTATGCAAAATTCCGTGAAAACCACCGTTTTCAAATTCCAGATGGTTGCCATTGGAGTGATATTAGAGCTACTTCTACCGACATTGGAAAGAAACTTCAAAATGCTCTGCACGAAATTGAGAAAGCCAATTTCGAACTGCTCCATGATGTGTTTGGTGATGCCCAATGGACAAACAAACGCAGGTTGAGTGACGAAAAACTCATTGACCTGATTGAGCATTTCTCTGAAATGAATTTGACGGTTAAAAATGTGCCGCACGATTTGATGGGTGACGGTTACGAATACCTGATTAACAAATTTGCGGACGATAGTGGCCATACGGCTGCAGAATTCTACACCAACAGAACCGTAGTAGAACTGATGACACGTATTACCGACCCACAGCCAGGCGAAAGTGTGTATGACCCAACTTGTGGTTCGGGCGGTATTCTATTGAACTCTGCATTGTATTTGAAGAAACAAGACAAAGAATATCGAAACCTGAAATTGTACGGACAAGAACTCAACCTGATTACTTCGGCCATTGCCCGTATGAACATGTTTATGCATGCGATTGACGAATTCTTGATTGTGCAAGGTGATACGCTGGACCAACCTCAGATTTTGGAAAATGACGAACTCAAGCAGTTTGATGTGGTTATGGCTAATCCGCCCTACTCCATAAAACGTTGGAGTCAAGCCAAATTCATGAATGACCCTTTTGGTAGAAACATTTGGGGAACTCCGCCACAAGGCTGTGCCGATTATGGGTTTCAACAACACATTATAAAAAGTTTAAAGCCCGATACAGGCCGTAGTGTTTCTCTTTGGCCACATGGCGTTTTGTTTCGCGACTCTGAAGCTTCCATGAGAAAAAAGATGATTGAAGAAGATGTTGTAGATGCAGTAATCGGACTTGGAAAGAACTTATTCTACAACAGCAGCATGGAAAGCTGCCTTTTGGTATGCAGCATGAACAAGCCAAAAGAACGCAAAGGAAAAGTCATTTTTATTGATGGGAAGGACGAAATACGCCTTGAAAGAAGTGCTGCTTACTTGAAAGATGAACACATCAAGCGAATGGCAGATGCTTACTGGAACTTCAAAGATGAAGAAGGTTTTACGAAGGTGATGAGCTCCAAAGAAATTTTGGAAGAAAATGATGGAAACCTCAGTATTCAGCTCTATGTAAAAACAAACGGAGAAGAATCGACCCACACAGTTGAGCAACTTTTGGCAAAGGCAAAAACCAATCAAGATTCGTTACAAACTGGATTTGATGAATTGATGTCAAAACTTAATGATTTAGGAATTGCTGAAATATGAATTTGAAAAAAGAAATATGGAGTGAATCTACGGTTGAGGATGTGGCAACTGAAAAATCAGTACGTATAGACAAGCCTTCTGAGAGTGAATATGAAAAATTTGTTGGATTAGAACATTTTGAAAGTGGAGAGCTCAAAATAAAGCGTTTTGGAAGTACAGCAGATTTGAATTCTGCTATGAAATTGTTTTCAAAAGGCGACTTATTGTTTGCTCGAAGAAACGCTTATTTAAAGAGAGCCTCCATTGCAAATTTTAAAGGAGTTTGTTCTGGTGATGCAATTGTCATTGAACAGAATGACAAATTGGTCTCAGAATTTCTTGTGCTGCTTTTTAATAGTTCAAATTTTTGGGAATATGCAATAAGCAATGCTGCTGGAACAATGTCAAAAAGGGTTAAATGGAGAGACCTTGCAAAGTTTAAATTCAAACTCCCACCAAAAGACGAACAAGAAAAAATTCTTAGCCTGTTTCTAACGCTTGAAAAGCAAATTGAGCAAACCGAAGAGCAGGAGAAGAATTTAATTGCACTACGCACAAAACTGACTACAGAACTTGTATGCAAAGAGGCTCAATTTGGCAAACTTTTAAATTCAGATAACTGTAAACCTTCCTCTCTTGGGGCAATCGCAAAAGAAACAAGAGAAAACACTAAAACACCACTTGATGAAGGTATAGAACGCTTTGTTGGTCTTGAACATATCGAACCGGGAAATTTGAAAATCCAAGGATGGGGTAATGTTGCAGATGGAACAACCTTCACCAAAGTCTTTAAAATTGGTGATGTGCTTTTTGGAAGAAGGCGAGCGTATCTGAAGAAAGCAGCTCATGCAGATTTTACAGGAATATGCTCAGGTGATATCACTGTTTTGCGAGCCAACTCAAAACTCATTCTTGCTGATTTACTCCCCTATTATCTTTCTGCTGATCCAGTTTTTGAATTTGCGGTAAGTAATTCTGCGGGCTCTTTAAGCCCTAGAGCAAAGTGGCGTGATTTATCAAAATATGAAATTTCACTTCCTGATTTAAAAGTGCAAGAAGAAATTTTAGAGACGTTTCAATTGCTTGATGCAAATATTACGAGTAATAAAGAACAGCGGTCGACCTTAAAAAAACTGAAACACCAATTGTTGGATGAAATACTAGGATAATGGGATTTAATGAACTCAATAGCGTAGAACACTTTTTTGTACATCGGCTTACTGGTGTCAATCTGAATGAAGCGAAATCAGGCAATGCCGTTGAAGAGCCTATTCCTGCGTATGATGCCGTGAAGTGGCGTTATGTGCCCAGTGAATTATTAAAGCGAGACATTACAGAAGTCCTGCTTGAAAAAGAGTTAAAAGAATCGCTTTGCAGATTAAATCCTGATATCAACCGCAATCCTGAAAATGCAGATGAAGTTATTCGGAAACTTCGGGCAATTCTTATTACTGTAGCAAATGTTGGCTTGGTTAGAGCCAATGAAGAATTCGCCAAATGGTTGCGTAACGAACACTCACTTCCTTTCGGTAAAAACGGTGAACACGTAAAAATCAAATTGATTGATTACAAAGAGTTAAAGAACAACTCCTTCATTTTGACTAATCAGTTTAAAGTGCATGCCCGTGAAACCAAAATTCCGGATGTGGTCATGTTCATCAATGGTATTCCGGTGGTAGTTGGAGAATTGAAAACACCTGTTCGACCTGCTGTAAGCTGGTATGATGGTGCTCATGAAGTACACGACATTTATGAAAATGCAGTACCCCAACTTTTTGTACCTAATATTCTGTCATTCGCATCTGAAGGAAAGGAACTTTTTATTGGAGCAGTTCGCACGCCTTTAGAATTTTGGGCTCCCTGGCGTATTGAAGATGAAAAAGATGAATTGCATCATTTTGCAGGATTGCAAGATGTAGCCCATCAGTTAACCCATTTGCTCAGACCTTCAACACTTTTGGACATTCTGCAATACTATTCAGTCTATGGAACGAATAGCTCCAAAAAGAAAATCAAAGTTGTTTGTCGTTTTCAACAATATGAAGGAGCAAACACTTTAGTTCAACGTGTATTAGACGGTAAGATTAAGAAAGGCCTGATTTGGCATTTTCAAGGATCGGGTAAGTCCTTGCTCATGTTGTTTGCTGCTCGAAAACTCAGAAAACAAGCTGAACTCGGAAATCCAACGGTGTTAATCGTAGTTGACAGAACTGATCTGGATTCTCAAATCACCAAAGAATTTGGTTCGGCAGATGTTTCCAATTTCATTACGACAGACAGCATTAAAGAGCTAAATAGTCTTCTGGAAAAAGACACTCGAAAAATTATCATTACCATGATTCACAAGTTTCGGGACGCCTACCCGAACATGAATGAGCGAGAAAATATTATTGTCATGGTAGATGAAGCTCACAGAACGCAGGAAGGAAATTTGGGTCGTACAATGCGAGCAGCCTTGCCAAATGCTTTCCTATTTGGCTTAACAGGTACACCAATAAACAAGGCTGACAAAAACACATTTTGGGCTTTTGGTGCCGAAGAAGATGAAGGCGGTTATATGAGTCGTTATACATTTCAGGATAGTATTCGCGATAAAGCAACCCTACCTCTTCACTTTGAACCAAGGCTTCCAAATTACCACATTGACAAAGAGGCGTTAAATACGGCTTTTCAGGAAATGGCCAATGATTTAAGCGAAGAAGACCGCAATAAGTTGAGTCAGAAAGCGGCCAAGATGAATGAGTTTTTAAAAGCTCCTGAACGTGTTCAAACCATTATTGAAGATATCGTAGAGCATTACGAAAAGCACGTGGCTCCCGAAGGTTTTAAGGCCATGATTGTAACTCCAGATCGTCAGGCTTGCATTCAGTACAAAGAAGCATTAGACGAACTCATGCCTGAGCATAGCAGTAAAGTGGTTATTAGTACCTCTGCCAATGACGATTTTGAATTCAAACAAAAATGGGGTGTTGATAAAGACAAACAAGAAAAGATCGTTGAGGAATTTAATGATCCAAATTCTGCATTGAAATTCATCATAGTGACAGCAAAGCTTTTGACGGGATTTGATTCTCCTGTTTTGCAAACCATGTACCTGGACAAGTCTCTTAAAGACCATACCCTTTTGCAGGCCATTTGTCGCACCAACAGACTATTCCCAAATAAGACATTCGGTAGAATTGTAGACTACTTCGGTGTGTTTGACGATACAGCACAAGCACTTGCTTTTGATGAAGAAACGGTAAAAACAGTAATCACCAACCTTCAGGAGTTGAAAGACAAGCTTCCAGAATACATGGAAAAGTGTTTGGCGCATTTTGAAGGTGTGGACAGAACCAAAGAAGGCTTTGAAGGATTGGAAGCTGCTCAAAATGCCATTGGAAATAATGAAAAGAGAGATGCATTTGCCAAAGACTTTTCAGTGCTATCCAAATTATGGGAAGCATTAAGTCCTGATGAAATTCTAAATCAATATCAGAAGGACTACAAATGGCTTTCGCAGGTTTATACTTCAGTTAAACCACCTTCAGATGATAATGGTCGTTTGCTATGGCACGCATTGGGTGCACAAACCACAGCTTTAATTCACGAACACATTCATGTAGCTGGAATCAATCATGACATGGAAGAAATGGTGTTGGATGCAGATGTGATTGAAAACCTGATGAACAAAAAGAATCCGAAAGAAGCAGAACGCATCGTGAAGATTCTAATTGGACGATTTAAAAAGAATCCTGGCGATCCAAAGTTCAAAGCACTTGGAGAGCGTCTTGAAGCATTGCGGGACAAAGCAGAGCAAGGTTTAATAAGCAGTGTTGAATTCATCAAGCAATTATGTGAATTAGCAAAAGACACTCTAAGAGCAGAACGAGAAATCATTTCTACACAAGAACAGAAGTCGGCAAAAGCTGCATTGACTGAATTGTTCTTAGAAATGAAAACCGACCAGACTCCTGCAATCGTTGAACGAATCGTTACTGAAATAGATGAAATTGTAAAGATTGTCCGTTTTGACGGCTGGCAAACTTCCGTAACAGGAGAAAGAGAAGTACAGAAATCGTTGAGAAAAACATTGCTGAAGTACAAACTTCATAAGGAAGAAGAGTTGTTTAATCGGGCTTATGAATACATCAAGGAATACTATTAGCCAACGCACACTTGTAAGCACATTTGCAGGTCGCACAATGCCACCGCACGACCAAAACCTGCAAAAGAGCTTCCAAGTCCCTGCCCGAGAAAAGAGAAATTTTAAAAAATGCCCCACCGCACAGGAGGACAAAATGAAGACAAAAACGAAAAGAAAAATAAAGCACGATTGCCCAACAATGGCTATACGTAATGCGGGGGAAAGTGCTGATATGAAAGTAATTACATTAAACAAACTAAGTGCTAAACGGAAAGTGAAGTGCCTTGAAATCCCGCACTACGCATAGCCGGGCCGTTGCCCACAAGTTGAAAAAATGAACAAACTAATTGAAAAGCCATATCTGATTTTTTGGATTTCGATTCCATTAATAATTTTAATCGGATTTTTAAGCGGAACTAAACCTTTAGATATAAATGTTCACGACACTTATTATGTGATTGAACACGGAGTTATTTCAATTTTAATTTCCATAATTTTCGGAATAATCGGACTTGGGTATTGGATTATGCTAAAAGCGAACAGAAGGCTATCCAAATGGCTGAATTTGACTCACATTGTTCTGACTATTGGCGGACTTTTACTCATTCGGACTTTATTGCAATTATTTCGAGAGCCAGAAACTGAAACACTTATATCGGACTTTGATTTCAATGAGAATCTGAATATTGCAATGTTTATCATTGCTCTAATTATGATTTTCGGACAAATAGTTTATCCAATAAATATAATACGCGGAATAATAATAAAACGGAATAAAACCAGTGGGCAACAACGGCTATAATTCATTGCGGCTGAATTCCTTATCTGAATTCAACGCAATTTTGCTATCTTTCGGCTACAGCGGAAAGAATCCTACGGATTTTTCCGCAACGAAATCATAGCCCAACCGTTAGCCACAAGCTGAAAAAACAACAGAACAAATAAATGACAAAGACTGAAATAGAATCATATATATCCAAATTAGGATTTGAACTCACTGACGGAAAATCTGACCATTGGACATTAGAAATTGATAAGTATAATCTTGGAATTGACCTTGGTGGAGAAAGTAGTAACAAATGGAAAATTGACTATGGAAGTGAAATTACAGTTCATAGAAAAACAACATCTAATTTCAGTCAGTTGGAAAATTTGGTTGTACTTGAATGTGTTGTACGGCTACTAAAAAAAGGTTATCCTGCTAAAAACATTGAATTAGAAAAAAAATGGAGAGTTGGTGGAAACCTTGATATTTATGTTACAGATTCAAAAGGCAAGGCTTACCTAATGATTGAATGCAAGACTTGGGGTAAGGAATACAACAAAGCACTTAAAATCACTTTAGAAAACAATACAAATAAAGAGCAGATATTAAATTATTATTTACAAGACCAAAACGCTAAATATCTCTGTCTTTATACGTCCCACTTAAACTCTGAAAATAATTTAGATTACCAATCTAACATTATTCATACATCCGATTTTGAAAAGGCACAAAACCAAATTGAAATTCACGAAAAATGGGATAATGTTTTTTACACTAAAGGGATTTTTGAACCATCAATATCAGCTTACGACATTTCGTTTTTAGGTATAGTCAAAACTGATTTAAAACCAATTGACCATTCATACTTAACGCCAGAGACAAATGATGAAGGCTCAATTTTTAATCGGTTTGCGGAAATTTTAAGAAGGCATACCATATCAGACAAATCAAACGCATACAATAAAATATTCAACTTGTTTCTGTGTAAAATAGTTGATGAGGATAATGCTGTAGATGACAACTATGAGATGGAGTTTCAGTGGAAATACAATGAAAATCCTGTTGACGTTATTTATCGTTTGAGCGATTTGCACAAAAAGGGTATGCGAGACTATATGGAATTAGATGTAGCAGATGTGTCAGAAGATGATTTTGACAAAGAACTACTTAAAATAGTGTCTCAAGTAAATGGAAAGACGAAGGCAATCAAAGATATGTTCAAACAACTTCGATTGTATAAGAACAACGAGTTTGCTTTTAAAGAAGTAATAAATGAAAGAACATTTTTTGAGAATGCAGAAATTGTAAAGGAAGTTGTAAAACTTTTAGAACCATTCAAAATCAAGTATGAACACAAACAAAAGTTTCTTGGAGACTTTTTTGAGAGATTGTTGAATATTGGTATTAAACAAGAATCTGGTCAATTTTTCACACCCACGCCTATCACATCATTTATATGTAATTCAATTCCCTTTGAGAAGATTATCGATGCAAAAATAGAATCAAAAGACAACAACTTCCTGCCCTATTTAATTGATTACGCCTGTGGTAGTGGTCATTTCCTAAATGATGCTATGGATAGAATTGACAAAATTCTACAGACTAAAGAAGAAAAAGACTTTAAAACAAAAACTCAAAAAGACAACTTCTACGCTTGGAAACGAGCTTACAAATGGGCTAAAGAATTTGTTTACGGTATTGAAAAAGATTATCGTCTTGCAAAAACTACCAAAGTAGCTTGCTTTCTGAATGGCGATGGTGAAGCAAAAATAATTTATGGAGATGGTTTAGCCCCATTTAATTCCAGCTTGTATTACGGTAAATTGAATAATGGAACGGGAGAAAAAGACAACCCAGTTTTTGACACAATTATTGCAAATCCACCATTTTCAGTAGAGAGTTTCAGAATGGTATTGGAAAATGGGAAAGAGTCTTTCGACTTGTTTGACAGTGTTACAGATAAAAGTGATGATATTGAATGCCTTTTTATAGAGCGAACTTCTCAACTTTTAAAGGAAAACGGACTTGCAGGTATTATACTTCCAAGCACAATTTTATTAAATAGAGGCATTCATCAAAAAGCAAGAAAAGTGCTTTTAGAAAACTTCCAGATAATTGGGCTATGCGAATTTGGGACAAAAGCTTTCACTTATGCAGGTCAGCCAACAATAGCACTTTTTATTAAAAAACGCCAAAAAACGGAACTTGATAAAGTAAACGTACTTATTCAGGAATTTAGGAAAAAGAAAAAAGACTTCTCTTATAGTGGACAAAAAGATATAATTTCAAAATACTTGCAATTAAATACATCTTTTGATGATTTAGAAGACTTTTTAGAGAAAACAAAAGACAATAAAGATTGGAAATATGAAGTGGAGAAACTTCGTATTTATCTATTAAACATTAGTAATAAAGTTGTGATTGGTAATGCAGGTGATAAGGACAAAATGAAATTATTCCTTGGTTATGAACACTCTTCTCAAACAAAGTACGAAGGAATACATCCTTATCCATTTAATGAAAGTGGTAAAATATATTCAAAAATGTACGATGAGGAGAACTTGTTAAACCCTGAAAAACTGAATACTTTAATTTATAACAATTTTCTTGGTAATACTATTTCAATACCAAAATCACTTGATGAATATGTGGAAATAAAGGATTTCAATGAAATGCTCGATTTTACAGACACAAAATTTGACTATCGAGTTTATATGCAATCTCTTGAAAATCCTTATTTAGAATTTACAAAATATCCTCTTTCAAGCCTTTCAGATGAATCTATTTGCGAAATATTAGACCATTTGAGAAAGCCTGTAAAAAAATCAAAAAGAGGAAGTGGTGATTATATTTATTATGGAGCAACAGGTAAAACAGGAATGATAAATGACTTCCTTTTTGACGAAAAGTTAGTTTTAATTGGAGAAGATGGGGCGAAATGGAAAAGAGGAGAAAACACCGCTTTCATAATTGAAGGCAAATCTTGGGTCAATAATCACGCTCATATCGTAAGAACTAAAAATGATAAACTTATAGAAGAATATATTCAACTAATTTTTGCAAACCTTGATTTTGGATTCTTAAAAACAAGACCGAATGGAGGTAAATTACAAAAAGGCGAAATGATGAAAATTCAATTTCCTTTACCTGATGTAGAAACGCAAAAGGAAATTGTCAACGAAGTTTCTAAATTAAAAGGGAACGAAAAATGGAAAAGATTTGAAGAACTTTTAAAATAAAGCCTGTGGCTAACAATGTGTATAAGTAATAGCGGTTTAAGTGATAAAACGAAAGATTAAATATAAAGCAAAGGTCAGTGCTAAACTGAAAAGTTAGTGAGTAGAAATCCGCTACTACTCATACACGAGACCGTTACCATTAATGGCACGGAATCTCCTTCGGCTGAATTTTTCTGAAAAAAGTTTGGGTCACCGTCGCTAAGCAACGAT
>PALG01000031.1 GCA_002707025.1 Flavobacteriaceae bacterium
AAAATCTCAGGTGCACTTCTAGTCTAATGTATTATCTAAATTCACTTATGTCTCTCGACATACGCGCTGTCTTATTCCCAATATATCAATGAACTTTTATTGTTAGATGCAGCGGATTTGAACCGCTAAAAATACCTTTCATCTATGTTACCGAACGTCGCTCTTTCTGAAAGCGGGTGCAAATGTAAAACTATTTTTTTTACCCGCAATACTTTTTTAAATTTTTTTTTCAGAAAAAAAGAACTTGTTGTTTTGAGCAGTATTTGTTTCTCAAAGCGGGTGCAAATATATATTCGATTATTAGATTCACAAACATATTTTAAAAGTTTTTTTACAAAAATTTAACCCAATTAAATCAATTGACTGAAACGCAACAAGAAAGCCCTGAAAATATTTTTTAGGTGTTACCTACCTATATATTTATACTAAAAAAGCAGGTGTAACAATTTAACCCGAAATACCACATCTTTTCATGGTTCAAATACACCTTAGGTATTGTAAAACGCAATTACTAATAGTATCTTTGCTTTTTAAAATTAAGATAATGATTGCAATTACTTTGCCGGACGGCAGCGTGAAAGAGTTTCCGAAGGGATCTACCCCTATGGATGTAGCTAAAAGCATAAGCGAAGGCTTAGCTAGAAATGTAATTTCCGCTTCATTTAATGATGCAACCCTAGAAACCACTACCCCACTAGAGGAAGATGGCAATCTTGTTTTATATACTTGGAATAACGACGAAGGAAAAAAAGCCTTTTGGCATTCTTCCGCACATATCCTTGCCCAAGCTTTAGAAGAGCTTTATCCCGGAGTAAAACTTTGGGTGGGACCGGCCATTGAAAATGGTTTTTACTATGATGTGGATTTGGGGGAGCAAACTATTTCAGAAAAAGACTTCAAAGCTATTGAAGATAAAATGCTTGAAATCGCTAGGGGAAAACATGACTTTAAAATGAGATCCATTAGTAAAGCGGATGCCCTAGCTTATTATGACGGAAAGAATGAATATAAAGTAGATCTCATTGAAGGATTGGAGGACGGCTCGATTACTTTTTGTGATCATGACAGCTTTACCGACCTATGCCGTGGTGGACATATTCCCAATACTGGAATTGTTAAAGCAGTGAAAATTTTAAGCGTTGCAGGTGCCTATTATAAAGGCGACGAAAACAACAAACAGTTAACCCGAGTCTACGGAATTAGTTTTCCGAAGCAAAAAGAATTAACGGAATACCTGCACCTCTTAGAAGAAGCAAAAAAGAGGGATCATAGAAAACTGGGAAAAGAACTGGAACTGTTCACTTTCTCGCAAAAAGTGGGGCAAGGACTTCCCCTTTGGCTCCCAAAAGGAACTGCCCTTCGAGAGCGTTTGGAAAGCTTTTTGAAGGCAGCCCAAAAGAAAGCGGGTTATGAAATGGTGATTTCCCCCCATATTGGCCAAAAGGAATTATACGTTACTTCCGGTCACTTTGCCAAATATGGAGAAGATAGTTTTCAGGTAATTAAAACCCCAAATGAAGGGGAAGAGTTCATGTTAAAACCCATGAATTGCCCTCACCATTGTGAAATCTATCGCAGCAAACCTTGGTCTTACAAGGATCTCCCTAAACGTTTTGCGGAATTTGGAACCGTATATCGCTACGAACAAAGTGGGGAACTTCATGGACTTACCCGGGTACGAGGCTTTACACAAGATGATGCCCATATTTTTTGTACCCCAGATCAACTGGATGAAGAATTCAAAAAAGTAATCGATTTGGTTCTTTATGTATTTGGATCTTTAGGTTTTGAAAACTTTACGGCTCAAGTATCCTTGAGAGATCCGGAAAAACCCGAAAAATATATAGGAAGCACCGAAAATTGGGAAAAAGCAGAAAAAGCCATTTTGAATGCTGCAAAAGAGAAAAATTTAAATTATATTATAGAAGAAGGTGAAGCGGCATTTTATGGTCCAAAATTGGACTTCATGGTAAAAGATGCCTTAGGAAGAAGTTGGCAATTGGGTACTATTCAGGTTGATTATAATTTACCCGAAAGATTTGACCTCCACTATAAAGGTAATGATAATGAGCTGCATCGCCCCGTTATGATTCACAGGGCGCCCTTTGGAAGCATGGAGCGTTTCATAGCCATTTTGCTGGAACACACAGGAGGGAATTTTCCTTTATGGCTTATGCCAGAGCAGGTTAGCATATTATCATTAAGTGAGAAATACGAAAAATACGCTAAAAAAGTTTTAAATTTGCTGGAAAATAACGAAATTCGCGCCCTCGTTGACAACCGTAACGAAACTATTGGCAAGAAAATTAGGGAGGCTGAAATGAACAAAATCCCATTTATGCTTATAGTGGGAGAACAGGAGGAGAACGATGGCACAATTTCTGTTAGAAAACACAGCGAAGGGGATTTAGGTACGATGACCGTCGAAAAATTCTCTGAAATGATTCAATCAGAAGTAAAAAAAGAAATAAAAGAATTTAAGGAAGTTTAATTAAAATTTAGTAGCCATAGCAATAAGAAGAAGAAGAGGCCCTAGTCGCGCCAGAAAACAAGAAGACCAACACAAAATCAATGAAAAGATACGCGCTCAGGAAGTTCGTGTCGTGGGAGATAATGTGGAAGTTGGCATTTACCCCATAAAGAAAGCATTAGCCATTGCAGAAGAGCAAGGCTTGGATCTTGTGGAGATATCACCCAATGCGGAACCTCCCGTATGTAAAGTGATGGATTACAAGAAATTTGTTTTTGAACAAAAGAAAAGGGAAAAAGCCCTAAAAGCGAAAGCTTCAAAAGTAGTTGTGAAAGAAATTAGGTTTGGACCTAATACCGATGACCACGACTATGAATTTAAAAAGAAACATGGGGAAAAATTCCTTAAAGATGGTGCCAAGTTAAAAGCCTATGTTTTCTTTAAAGGAAGATCGATCATCTATAAAGACCAAGGTGAAATTCTTTTATTGCGATTGGCACAGGATCTGGAAGACTACGGAAAGGTAGAACAGATGCCAAAACTAGAAGGGAAAAGAATGACCATGTTCATTGCTCCTAAAAAAACGAAGTAATCTTCAGTATTGCTGAAGTATTTATAAAAGAAAAAGCGAAATAAATTAAATACGTAGGAAATGCCTAAACAAAAAACAAAATCTAGTGCCAAAAAGCGTTTTAAGCTTACCGGTACTGGTAAAATTAAAAGAAAGCACGCTTTTAAGAGTCACATCTTAACCAAGAAGTCTAAAAAGCGTAAGCTAGCCTTAACTCATGACACTACGGTGCACAAGAGCGATGAGGACAATGTTAAACAAATGCTTCGTTTGAAGTAATTGTTTAACCGGTTTAAACAATTTATTAACCCTGGAGTTGGGCTACTGAAAAGTAAATAAAGTGATTTTATCATCCGCCTGCTACAAAAAAAATTAAAATTATGCCAAGATCAGTAAATTCAGTTGCAAAAAGAGCCCGAAGAAAAAAGGTGCTTAAGCAAGCCAAAGGATACTTTGGAAGACGTAAAAATGTATGGACTGTTGCTAAAAATGCCGTTGATAAGGCGATGCAATATTCGTACAGGGACCGTCGAAACAAAAAGAGAAATTTCCGTTCTTTATGGATCACCCGTATTAATGCAGGTGCCCGTGAACACGGAATGTCTTATTCAAAGTTTATGGGAGCGTTAAAAGCGAATGATATCGAATTGAACCGTAAGGTTCTTGCCGATTTAGCAATGAACCACCCAGAAGCTTTTGAAGCTATTGTAAACAAAGTAAAATAAGGCGCGAGCCTATATTCAATAACATTATTTCGCTTAAAAAACCCGCTCAATGAGCGGGTTTTTGTTTTTTAAGTTTTTTGCTTTTTCTTCTTTGCCGCAGGGAATAATACATTATTCAAAATCAATCGGTATCCCGGTGAATTGGGATGTAAAGCCAGTTCTGTTTTAGCATCCCCTACCCGATGTTGATAATCTTCTGGGTCATGACCTCCATAGAAGGTGAAAAATCCCTTTCCCCTAATTCCATGAATATACCGGGCTTCACCATTACTTTTATTTTCCCCCATGACCAACACGGTAGACTTTACCTCGTCTCTTTCAAAGGAGGTCGTTTGGCCCATAAAACCCTTCACTAAAGCGGTATGGTTTTGTACGAGCATACAAGGAATAGGGTCCCACTTAGCAGAATAATCCATTAAAGTAAAATAATCGGTTTCTTTATTGATCCTACGTTTATTGGTCATATCTATAGAAGAAAATTCATAGACCATAGGGCTTCTTTCCAAGGTAAAATTGGTGAAGGCAAAAGTATTTCCATAATCTATCTTGCTTTGATAATTGGGTTCACTGGGATCGCCATCAAACATGGGTTCGCAAATATCGACGCCCTCTGCTGCCAAAGCAATATCAAAGCTATCGGTAGCACTGCACATGGCAAACATAAAACCTCCTCCCACAACATAATCCCTAATCTTAAGGGCCACATCCCTTTTCTCTTCGGAAACTTTATTATATCCCAACTTTGAAGCTAACGCTTCCGCATCACGCTTTTGCTCTATATACCAGGGAGCCGATCGATAGGCACGGTAAAACTTTCCGTATTGCCCTGTGAAGTCTTCGTGGTGTAAGTGCAACCAATCGTATAGTAACAATTGGTCACTAAGTACTTCTTCATCGTACACTACGGTATAAGGAATTTCGGCATAGGTAAGCACCATTGTTACAGCATCGTCCCACGGCTGATTCCCCTTGGGGGAATATACCGCAATTCGAGGGGCTTTTTCCAACACCACCGCTTCCATGTTTTGTGACGGACTGCTAATATCCTCTAATATTTGATTGGTCTGAGCATCACTTATTACTTCAAAAGAAACCCCGCGAATTTGACATTCCTTCCGTATTTCCTCTGCATCGGGCAGTAGAAAAGAGCCTCCACGATAATTCAAAAGCCATTTGGCCTTCACTTGCTTTTCCAATACCCAATAGGTAATTCCGTAGGCTTTTAAATGTTCTGCTTGACTTTCAGCATCCATTGGGATTAGAATATAGGACGCAAACCCCTTAATACTGAAAAATAGTACAATTACTAAAAATGATAATTTCAACTTCATGCTTAAATGTATGAAAAGACTTGGGATTATTAAAAAATAAAAATTCCCACTTTCGCAGGAATCTAAATCAAATTTTACGCCAAAAACAAAGACTAGAAAGGAATCCCATCATCATCAGGCGATAAATCGTCATTCATGGAGCTTCCAAAAGCTTCATCGGCAGAGGGAAGCTGTCCGGGTTTAAAGGTATCATCATTGGCGGCGTCGTTCATTCGGGAGTGGATTTCGGTAGGATAATCGAAAGTTTCCAAATTTTCAAAACGACCAAGATGCCCCACAAATTTGAGTCGGATTTCATCCAGTCCCCCATTACGGTGTTTGGCCACTATAAATTCGGCCTGACCCGCAGTAGGAGTCCGTTCCTCATCATCCCATTCATCAATCTTGTAATATTCGGGACGATAAATAAAGGAAACGATATCCGCATCTTGCTCAATCGCTCCAGACTCCCGTAGGTCACTTAACAAAGGACGTTTACTCCCACCACGGGTTTCTACCGCTCGGGATAACTGTGACAATGCAATAACCGGAACATTTAATTCTTTAGCCAAGGCTTTCAGGTTTCTGGAAATGGTGGATATTTCCTGCTCCCGGTTACCCCCTTTTTGACTTCCCCCAGCGGTCATGAGTTGGAGGTAATCGATCATGATTAATTTGATACCATGCTGCGAGGCCAATCGTCGTGCTTTCGCCCGTAAATCGAATATGGACAAGGAAGGTGTATCATCAATGTAAAGAGGTGCCTTTTCTAGATCCTTAACCTTTACATTGAGTTGCTCCCACTCGTGTTTTTCAAGATTTCCAGTACGCAGCTTTTCGGAAGAAAGTCCCGTTTCAGAAGAAATTAGACGCGTTATTAATTGTACGGAAGACATCTCCAAAGAGAAAAAAGCCACAGGTATATTGTATTCCACAGCCATATTTCGGGCCATCGAAAGGGTTAACGCGGTTTTACCCATACCTGGGCGGGCTGCGATAATGACCAAGTCACTAGGCTGCCAACCCGAAGTAAGTTTATCTACTTGGGTAAACCCAGTGGGGATACCAGAGAGACCTTCTTTATTGGCAATCTCCTCGATTCGCTTTTTAGCCTGAATTACTAAACTTTGAGCTGTTTCTGAAGACCTTTTCAGGTTGCCTTGGGTAACTTCGTATAATTTGGCTTCGGCCGTATCCAATAGATCAAAAACATCGGTACCCTCATCGTAGGATTCTTCAATAATTTCCGTAGAAATTTTAATCAAGCTTCGCTGAATGTATTTCTGAAGGATGATACGCGCATGAAACTCAATGTGTGCCGAAGAAGAGACTTTTTGGGTTAATTGGATTAAGTAAAACTCGCCCCCTATCACGTCCAATTTTTTTTCCTTCTTAAGTTGCGAAGAAACAGTTAATAAGTCAATGGGCTCACTATTTTGGAACAAGGTATAAATTGCCTCGAATACAAATTGGTGTGCTTCTTTATAAAAAACTTCGGGATGCAATATATCGATTACCTCGTCGACTCCTTTTTTGTCGATCATCATTGCTCCAAGAACAACTTCCTCTAAATCAACTGCTTGAGGGGGTAATTTTCCTTTTTCTAAAGAAATCACTTGTGAAATCTTCTTGGAGTATGAGGTTTGAGGTTTTACTTTTTCCATAAGGCGAATGTAAAAAAAATGTTAAGAGCAGCTTTCTATTTTAAGAGCGGGCTATTCACCGTCCATTAACAATTGAACTGTTCATAACTTAAAAATATTGTTGATATCGACAAAAAAATCCGATTCAAAAAAATCGGATTTCCTAAAAAGGTTAGTATTGTTGAATTTACCCTTTGAACTCTCCCATGGCACAATACTTTTCCATGCGTTTTTCGACCAATTCTTTTGGTGATAAGTTCTTTAAATCGGTATATACTTTCTCGATAGCCTTGGCTACTGTCACGTAAGTTTTTTCCTTATCGCTGTGAGCTCCCCCTAAAGGTTCTTTTACAATTTCGTCGATAAGCTTTAATTTTTTCATATCGGTAGCGGTAAGTTTCAATGCTTCAGCCGCCTGTTCCTTGTACTCCCAACTTCTCCATAAAATAGAAGAACAGCTTTCAGGAGAAATCACAGAATACCAAGTGTTCTCTAGCATTAGCACTTTATCCCCTACTCCTATGCCCAAGGCCCCGCCACTGGCACCTTCCCCAATGATCACCACAATAATGGGAACTTGCAAGCGTGTCATCTCTAGAATGTTACGGGCTATAGCTTCCCCTTGACCCCTTTCTTCAGCTTCCAATCCTGGGTAAGCGCCTGGAGTATCAATAAGCGTGACTACTGGAATATTGAACTTCTCGGCCGACTTCATTAAGCGAAGTGCTTTGCGGTACCCTTCAGGATTCGCCATTCCAAAGTTACGATACTGACGGGTTTTGGTATTGTATCCCTTTTGCTGACCAATAAACATATAGCTTTGATCGCCAATTTTTCCTAACCCACCTACCATGGCCTTATCGTCCTTAAAATTACGATCGCCGTGGAGTTCCAAAAAAGAATCCCCACAAATGGCATTGATATAATCCATGGTGTAGGGACGATTAGGGTGGCGAGACAATTGAACACGTTGCCAAGCAGTAAGGTTTTTATAAATTTCCTTTTTGGTATCGTTTAATTTTTTTTCAATTTGCTTGCAAGTATTCGTGACATCTACATTACTTTCTTCTCCAATCTTACAAGCTTTTTCATATTGCTCCTGCAAGTCCTTAATAGGTAATTCAAAATCAAGATATTCCATAGGTTCTCTTGTTGAAGTTTTTTGGTTATAGTTTACAAAGATAAGATTTTGCGCTTAGCTACGCGGAATTTGTCTACTTTTTCTATGCTTTCGGGTTTTAATGATTCCGTTGGCAATTACGGTTAACAGAATGACCAAAGCTCCTAGGTAAAACTGGGAATTCATATTTTCTGAATCTCCCAAAAATAAAAGTGCTAAAATAATTCCGTAAACGGGCTCTAAATTAATGGTAAGCATGACCGTATATGGGGAAAGCCATTTCATGACATGCACGGAAGCTATAAATGCATATCCGGTACAAGCAGATGCTAAAATAAAAAGGTAGAGCCAGTCCATTTGGGAGACTTGGAAAAATTCTATGGTAAACTTTCCACTGAGCGCTAAATAAACACTTATACAAAACACGCCAAAGCCTAATTCATAAAAGGAAATTACGGAAGCTTGGTAGCGTTTTGCATATTTCCCATTGATTACTGAAAACAACGCACTAAGGAATGCTGAAGTTAATGCTAAAATGATGCCCCATAAAAAATGCATACTCGCCTGAAAAATGATGTATAAACCCACCACTGCGATAAGTCCAAAAATCACTTCGTAAACAATCACCTTTCTTCTATAAAAAATAGGTTCCAGTAAAGAAGTAAAGAAAGCACCTGTTGACATTATTGAAAGGGTTACCGAAACATTGGAAACTTTAATAGCTCCAAAAAAAGTAAGCCAGTGCACGGCTATAATGAAACCAGCCAAACAAAACCCGGCAATGACTTTTTTGGGAAAACGGAACGATTTTTTAGTAAGCACTAGAAAAACAAACACCATGGCCGTGGCTAACAACATTCTGTACCAAACCAAGGGAATAGCCTCCAATGTTATTAATGCTCCCAATACTGCGGTAAACCCCCAAATGAAAACTATAAAGTGTAGGTGCAGGTAATTAAGAAGCTTATCGTTTCGCATTATTTAACAGGTAAATAGCCAAGGCTCCAAAAACAAAGTTTGGGAACCAAGTTGCCAAAAAGGGAGAAAAAGTACTCTGTTCGGCTAGGGTACCAAAAATCTTATCGAAGAAAACAAATACCATCCCCACCCCTATTCCAATAGCCAAATTTACCCCCATCCCGCCACGACGTTTCACCGAAGATACGGCCACGGCGATAATGGTTAAGATATAGGCTGAAACCGGTAAACTCCAGCGTTTGTAACGCACGACTTCATACCGGTTGATGTAGTTTGAACCTTTTTCCTTTTCCCTTCTTATAAAAGTGTTTAACTCCGAAAAATTCAGTGTTTCAGCAATGTATTCAACAGGCGTTAGATCTTCCATATCAAATGGAAAAATCGTATCCCTTTTCGGTTCAAAAAGTAAAGAATCTGCTCGATCCCCTATTTTCCTGATGTTATAATTATACAAAGTGTAGGTAGAATCTTTTTCATTGAATTTAATTCTACTTGCAGAAATCTTGTGAGTCATTTTATTTCCCTCAAAATGCTCTAAAGTAAAATTGTTACCTGACTTTTCTTCTACATCAAAATAACTTACATAAATGTACTCTTTGTCATTAATTTGACGGTACACATTGGTTTTTTCACGGTCTTTCCCCCTTCCTTTATTCAAGTATTTATAACTAAACTCATTAAAACCTTTACTAGCCGTTGGCGCTAAGTAGTTTCCCAAGAAAAAGGCACCCACACAAACAATGGTTGCTCCAATAAAGTAAGGTCTTAAAAACCGATAGTAGGAGACTCCACTACTTAAAAATGCAACAACCTCTGTATTATTGGCCATTTTTGAAGTAAACCAAATAATTGAAAGAAAGAGGAATAATGGAAATAACAAATTAGCAAAGTACACGGTAAAGTCTAAATAGTAAATCAATACCTTTCCCAAGGGAACCTCATTGGCTAATATTTTATCAATTTTTTCAGCCAGGTTTATAGTTATCCCAATGGGGATAAATAACAGGAGTAGTAACGTAAAGGTTCCTAAATATTTCCGTAATATATATCGATCAAGAATTTTAAGCATTACAATCGGTTATCCATTTGGCGTACCATTTTGTTTTTCCATGAGGCAAAATCCCCAGCTAAGATATGTTTTCTTGCTTCACGAACCAACCATAAATAAAAGCCTAAATTATGAATAGTAGCAATTTGTTTGCCTAAAAGTTCATTTACGGTAAAGAGGTGCCTTACATATGCTTTACTATAGGCCGTATCTACCCATGTAATGGCCATCTCGTCGATGGGGGAGAAATCATCCTGCCATTTTTTATTTTTTATATTAATGGTTCCATGGGCGGTAAATAGCATTCCGTTTCTAGCATTGCGAGTAGGCATCACACAATCAAACATATCAATACCCAACGCAATATTTTCCAAAATATTGATTGGGGTTCCTACTCCCATTAAATAACGGGGTTTTTCCTCTGGAAGTATCGATGTAACTACTTCTGTCATTTCGTACATTTCTTCGGCTGGCTCTCCTACAGATAAACCGCCAATTGCATTTCCATCGGCATTTACAGAAGCAATATACTCTGCCGATTGTTTTCTTAGGTCTTTATAGGTACTGCCCTGCACAATAGGGAACAAGGTTTGATTGTAATCGTATTTTAACGGAAGCTTTTCCAAATGTGAAATACATCTGTCCAACCATCGATGGGTCATGTGCATAGAACGTTTGGCGTATTGGTAATCACATGGGTATGGGGTACATTCATCAAAGGCCATAATAATGTCTGCCCCAATTGTCCTTTGGATTTCCATCACGTTTTCTGGGGTAAACACATGGTAGCTTCCATCGATATGCGACTTAAACTTTACTCCTTCTTCTTTAATTTTTCTATTGGCCGAGAGAGAGTATACTTGATACCCACCACTATCGGTTAGGATATTTCGGTCCCAATTCATGAATTTATGCAACCCTCCCGCTTTTTCAAGAATAGTAGTTTGAGGCCTTAAATAAAGGTGATAAGTGTTTCCTAAAATGATATCGGGATTAATATCTTGTTCCAATTCCCTTTGATGTACTCCTTTTACCGTACCCACTGTCCCTACCGGCATAAAAATAGGTGTTTCCACAACCCCATGATCTAAGGTAATTGTTCCCGCTCTAGCCTTGGATTCTAAATCTTTCGCTTCTAATTCAAATTGCATGTAGTGCTTTTTTCCGAAGACAAAGATAAAGGGATTTATGGGTTTCCCGTACATCTTTTCCTTCGGAAACTACTTCAGAAAAACAAAACTGTTAACTAAAATCCATAAATCGTTGATAACTGTCTTTTTTTTCCCTTTGAACGACTTTTTGAAAATGGTACTTTTACCGCTGTAAAAAATACATCTATGCCAGATATGAACTACCTGAACGACTTGGTAATACAAGTAAGGAGGGATATTTTAAGACAGGTGCACAAAGTGAATTCCGGCCATCCTGGGGGATCACTAGGGTGCACCGAATTTTTTGTTGCACTTTTTCAAGAATTGATGGAACGTAAGGACGGATTTGATATGAATGGAAAAGAGGAAGATATTTTCTTTCTTTCCAATGGACATATTTCACCGGTTTTCTACAGTGTATTGGCTCGTTCTGGATACTTCCCTGTAGAAGAACTGAACACCTTTCGCCACATCAACTCGCGACTACAAGGGCACCCAACTACCCATGAAGGGCTTCCTGGAATACGAGTAGCATCGGGATCTCTAGGGCAAGGCATTTCAGTTGCCGCCGGGGCCGCCTTAACAAAAAAATTAAACAATGACAGCCATTTAGTCTACACCCTTTGCGGTGACGGGGAACTACAGGAAGGTCAAAATTGGGAAGCCATTATGTTTGCCGCTGGAAATAAGGTTGACAATCTCATTGTTACGGTAGATTACAACGGCCAGCAAATTGATGGATCTTTAGAAGATGTACTTCCGTTAGGAAACCTAAAGGCAAAGTTTGAAGCCTTTGGATGGGAAGTTATTGAAATAGAGGAGGGAAATAATCTAGAAGCAATTGTGAGCGGTATGAACGAAGCAAAATCCAAAACCGGACAGGGAAAACCTGTTTGTGTGCTATTACACACCGTTATGGGCAATGGAGTTGACTTTATGATGCATACCCATGCATGGCACGGAAAAGCTCCAAATGATGAACAATTGGAAGCTGCTCTCTCTCAAAACCCAGAAACTTTAGGGGACTATTAAACAAAATAACAGATGAAAAAATATATCGATACAGGAAAAAAAGATACCCGTTCTGGCTTTGGTGCTGGACTTACCCATCTCGGAAAAACCAATCCCGATGTAGTAGCGCTTTGTGCAGATCTTACCGGTTCCCTTAAAATGGATGAGTTTCAGGAAAATCATCCGGAACGCTTTTTTCAAGTAGGAATTGCGGAAGCTAACATGATGGGGCTCGCAGCTGGAATGACCATAGGTGGAAAAATTCCTTTCACTGGAACCTTTGCCAATTTCTCTACAGGAAGGGTCTATGATCAAATTCGACAAAGCATTGCCTATAGCCATAAAAATGTGAAAATATGTGCCTCTCATGCTGGGCTTACCTTAGGGGAAGATGGTGCGACCCATCAAATTCTAGAAGATATCGGTTTAATGAAAATGCTTCCTGGAATGACCGTGATCAATCCCTGTGATTTCAACCAAACGAAAGCTGCGACAGTTGCCATTGCAGAACATGATGGTCCAGTATACTTACGCTTTGGAAGACCTAAGGTTGCTAATTTCACTCCCGAGGATCAAACCTTTGAAATTGGAAAAGCGCTTCAGCTACAGGAAGGTACCGACGTAAGTATAGTCGCTACGGGCCATTTGGTTTGGGAAGCTTTGATTGCTGCTGAAAAACTTCAGGAAGAAGGCATTTCAGCCGAAGTAATTAATATCCATACCATTAAGCCGTTAGATACCGAGGCCATTCTACACAGTGTTGAAAAAACCGGGTGTATCGTTACTGCTGAAGAGCACAACTATTTAGGAGGTTTAGGGGAAAGTGTGGCTAGAGTACTTTCAGAAAACCAACCCACACCTCAAGAATTTGTAGCGACCCAAGATACCTTTGGGGAATCGGGAACTCCAGAACAACTAATGGACAAGTATGGCTTAAATGCAAACGCTATAGTTAAAGCAGCCAAAAAAGTAATTGCTAGGAAAAACTAATCTTTTTTTGCTCCTAAATAGAAAACCTCACTTTTGCAAGTGAGGTTTTTTATTTTCTTGGTAAGATTACTATTCCTAACTGTCGCTATCTAGATAATCAACAATGCCATCGTTATCTGAATCTGGATAAGTAATATTCCCATCTTCGTCAATTTCAATTTCATCGGCTGTAGGCCTTCCGTCGCCATCATCATCAGCATCCACATAATTAGGCAATCCATCTTCGTCTGTATCGTCGTCTTCTTCAATACCATTACCATTTAGATCTTCAACAATGGAAGGAATACCGTCGGAGTCTTGATCTCCCTGTGCCTTATCGTACAATTGAAAAGTAAAAATTAGTTGTGCGTACACTGGAATTGCAGAAGTAGCAGGAGGATTTACATAGTAACCTAAACCTGAAGGCATGAAAACTGCTCCCACACTATAATTTTCGAAAGTAATGGTACCGTCTGGATTATTTATAAAACCTGTAGCAGTATTAAATTCGACCAAGGCATCCTGAAAACCATTCACCACTCCCGTTAAGTCGAAAGTAACAGGCACTATGGAAGAATCAAAAATTTTGGTGTAAGGAACCAAATTTGTTTCTTTATTAATGTAAGTACCCTCGTAGCTCAACGTTGCCAAATCTGGAAATTGCGGTTTCTCCCCTCCCCCGGCGACTACTTCCAGATAGTAAAGTTTATACTCTAGATTGTCCACGACCCTGTCGGGAACCATTTTAAAACTTACTTGATCCATTAAAGGAATTTTATTGGCATTATCCCCTGCAATAGTGTCAAATTTCACTCTAAAATCAAAATCAGCTGGAGGATTTTGAAATTCTTCATAATTGTAAAAATGAGTCTCTAGATACTCTTCAATAATTGCCGTAGAAGCTGGCGCTTCTTCGGCACGGTCCCTGGCAGGGATAAAGTTATCATCGACAGAATCATCATTTCCACAAGAAAATAATATAGTGACAATAGTTACTAGTAAACCTATTTGCTTCAGTTTCTTCATCTTCCTTATTTTAATGGCGCAAGATACAATTTTCAGTTATTTTTGTATCACCTTTAACGCACTTTTAAGCCAAGTTGTATGCGCATTGATAAATATTTATGGTGTA
Source organism: Flavobacteriaceae bacterium (assembly GCA_002707025.1). Taxonomy (GTDB): domain Bacteria; phylum Bacteroidota; class Bacteroidia; order Flavobacteriales; family Flavobacteriaceae; genus PALG01. The sequence goes on from PALG01000031.1 coordinate 14,129, forward strand.
CCCGATACTACAAAACCAGAAGCCAAGCTACACAAGCTTGTAAAAAAGGAGCTGTGAAAGTAAATCAAGATGCTGTAAAACCATCTCGGGAGGTATTTCCTGGTGACAGCATTCAAGTTCGTAAAAACCAAATCCCTTATTCTTTGGATGTTATTGAAATACCCGAACATAGGGTAGGCGCTAAGTTGGTAAACTTATATCGGGTAGATACTACTCCAAAAGAAGCTTTTGAAAATCAAGAACTTTTAAAATATTCGCAAGACTATTACCGCAAAAAAGGAACGGGAAGGCCTACTAAAAAAGACCGAAGGGATTTGGAGGATTTTACCGATTTTTCAGAAGACTAATTAGTATCTTTGGTATATGGAAGCAACCACCACGATTTTAAGCCATAAGGAAATCTCCCACAAAATAAGGCGCATGGCTTTTCAGATTTATGAAGCGAACGTAGAGGAAAAGGAAGTTATCATAGCCGGAATTATGGACAATGGCTATGTTTTGGCGAAAAAACTTAAAACACAAGTAGAAAAAATAGCGCCCCTTAAGGTTACACTATGTGAAGTTTCTATGGATAAACAGCAGCCTATTGGCAGTATTTCCTGCTCAAAGGATTTGGATAAGATTGAAGGGAAGTCTTTGGTGTTGGTAGACGATGTGCTCAATTCTGGCACTACTTTAATTTATGGCGTTGCGTATTTCTTAAATATCCCTTTGAAACAATTCAAAACTGCAGTATTGGTAGATCGAAACCACAAAAAATATCCTGTGAAAGCCGATTTTAAAGGAATTTCCTTATCCACTTCCTTAAATGAAAACGTGGTCGTAAGTTTCGAGAAAAATAACTTTAGTGTTACCCTAAAATAAGCGAAGTACAATTTTTTCAGCAATTTCCTTTTGTGAAAACAAATCGCAATCCACAATAATTTCTGCTTGATTGTAATAAAAGCCCCTTTCAAAAAGATGCTTTCTCACAAAATCATTCAACGCTTCTTTAGAAGATATGTGAGAAATTAATGGCCGGTGTTTCCTTTCCATCCAAAGCCTTTCTGTTAGGGTAGTCACAGAATTTTTAAGGTACAGGGTCGTTACACTTTCGGTCGACAGCAAATCTTTCAACACCGAACCATAACAAGGTGTTCCCCCTCCCAGGGCAATAATGGCATTACCACTATCCTGCAATAATTTATTCAAATAAATAGCTTCTTTTTTTCTGAAATAAATTTCCCCTTTCAATTCAAATATCTGTGAAACAGTTGCCCCTTCCTCCCCTTCTATGTAAGCGTCCAAATCGATAAAATACATAGAAAGTACTTCAGCAAGCAATTGCCCAACAGAAGATTTTCCTGCTCCCATATAACCTAATAGCACTAATTTCATAGCTGTAAATATCGGAATATCCCACTGGAAAATGGCCAAAAAAAATTATATAAAATTTTCCGTAGTTTTACTTTGATTAATAAATAGAATGATATTATATTTGCACCCGCAAACACGAAATGATTTGTTTGTGTTTTCGGCGGGTGACAAGCCCGCTAAATTTTTAATGACCTGGTAGCTCAGTTGGTAGAGCACCTCCCTTTTAAGGAGGTGGTCCTGGGTTCGAGCCCCAGCCAGGTCACCAAATGAAAGTCGGGCATAACGCTTGACTTTTTGGTTTAAGGACACTACACACCGAGGTGCTGGAACTGGTAGACAGGCATGGTTGAGGGCCATGTGTCCATTAGGGCGTGTGGGTTCGATTCCCATCCTCGGTACAAAACGCTGTTTATCAGCGTTTTTTTGTTTTGCTAATCAAAAAGTGTTTAACACATAATTTAATTTGTTGAACATTTTACGTATCTTTCCCTCCCAATATCAAAGATATGTCTGTAAAAACCCAATTCAGTATTAAGGATCTGGAAAACCTAAGTGGTGTAAAAGCACACACGATTCGTATTTGGGAAAAAAGATATAATCTTTTGGAGCCCGAAAGGACCGATACTAACATAAGGCAATACGACTTGCTAAATCTCAAAAAGCTGCTTAATGTTACCCTTCTATACAACGAGGGATACAAAATTTCAAAAATTGCCAGCTTTAAAGAACCTGAAATTGTTCACATCATAGAAAGTTTAAAAGAAGTTCAAAAAGAAAGCTATGCCCTGCAAGCCTTTAAATCGGCTATGTTTGATTTTGACCATAAACTTTTTATTGACACCCTAAAAGAGGTAAAAAAGGAAAAAAACTTCAGGGAAATATTTTACGATATTTTTATCCCACTTTTAAGTGAGATAGGAACCCTTTGGCAAACCAGTACCATAGATCCTGCTCACGAACGGTTCATTTCTGAATTGATTAAACAGGAAATTATTATTCACATCTACGACCTTCAGAAACAACAAAACACTGCCTCATCCCCTAAATTTGCTTTATACTTACCGCATGAAGAAATACATGAAATTGGGCTATTGTATGCTAATTATGAAATTCTTTTCCAAGGTTACAATACGGTTTACTTAGGAAGCAATATTCCTTTAAATAACCTAAAGCACTTATTAAAACATTATGACAACCTCACCTTCCTCTCTTATTTCACCGTAAAACCCGACCAAGAAACTCCAGAACAATATGTAGAACGGTTTTATGATACCATTGGCGATTTGAAAACCCCGCTTTGGCTCATGGGAGCAAAAACCCAAAACCTTGATCCTGAGAAGCTCCCTAAAACCGTTACGTTATTAGCTAATCATCAAGAATTGAAAAACGCCGTTTCTTCTCTTAAATAAACCTTAAAAAAACTTATTTTGTTTAATTAAATTTTATATTTGTTAAACAACATGAACAAAAACATTGCTATTATCGGTTCTGGGTTTTCTTCGCTAGCTGCTTCAAGCTATTTAGCTAAGGAAGGGCATACGGTAACTATTTTTGAGAAAAATGCTACCATAGGAGGAAGAGCCAGACAACTTTCCACAAATGGGTTTACTTTCGACATGGGTCCTACTTGGTACTGGATGCCCGATGTATTTGAACGCTTTTTCGGGGACTTCGGAAAAAAACCTTCCGACTATTATGAGTTACTAAAGTTAAACCCAGCCTATAAAGTCTTTTTTGGAGTGAACGACTTCATCACCATTGAAGACACATTGGAGAAAATAAAAACAGCCTTCGAGAAAGAAGAGAAAGGAAGTTCCCAAAAACTTCAAGAATTCATAAATGAAGCCCTAGACAACTACAACATTGCCATTAAAGACTTAGTATATCGTCCTGGCCTATCCCCTTTTGAGCTGATCACACCTGTAACCATGAGAAAAATCGGGCAATTTTTCAGTACGATTAGTAAGCAGGTGCGGAAAGAATTCACTAATTCAAAGTTGATTTCAATTTTAGAATTTCCGGTATTATTTCTGGGTGCAAAACCTTCAAAAACGCCAGCGTTCTATAGCTTTATGAATTATGCAGATTTCGGTTTGGGCACCTTTCATCCCAAAAATGGAATGTATAGTGTGGTCCAAGGAATGGCGCAGCTAGCTAAGGAGTTAGGGGTTCATATTAAAACCCTACAAAATGTAGAAAAAATAAAGGTGAAACATGGTGCCGCTGAAGCCTTGGTGGTTAACGGACAAGAAATGAAGTTTGATATAATATTGAGCGGAGCCGATTACCACCATACAGAGACCTTATTGGATGAAAAGTACCGACAATATTCTGAAACCTATTGGGATAAAAAAGTATTTGCGCCTTCTTCCCTCCTATTTTATGTAGGATTCAGTAAAAAGTTGGAAAACGTAGCACATCATACGTTATTTTTTGACGTCCCCTTCGATATACATGCGCAAGCTATCTACGATAACCCCCAGTGGCCAGAAGACCCTTTGTTCTATGCAAGCTTTCCTTCAAAAACAGATGCAAATGCTGCTCCAGACGGGCAAGAAGCTGGGATATTCCTTATCCCTTTAGCACCAGGGTTGGACGATATTGAAGAAGTTCGAGAGGAATATTTTGAAAAAATTATGGGTCGTTTTGAGCATATCACCAACCAAGAAGTTAAAAAATACGTTATATTTAAAAAGTCCTTTTGTATCAAAGACTTTATTGAGGATTACAATTCTTATAAAGGAAATGCTTATGGTCTCGCGAACACCTTATTACAGACTGCTTTTTTAAGACCCAGTCTTAAGAGCAAGAAAGTAAAAGGACTTTATTTTACTGGGCAACTTACGGTACCTGGACCTGGGGTCCCTCCCTCCCTAATTTCTGGTAAGATTGTCTCAAGTTTAATTAAAAAAGAAAATGCCAACCTATGAAAGCTTTATTCGACACTGTATCGCAAACTTGTAGCCGAAAAGTAACGCACACTTATAGCACTTCTTTTTCCTTGGCTACCAAAATGCTGGCACCTTCCATACGGCAGGATATTTACAATATTTATGGGTTTGTGCGTTTTGCCGATGAAATCGTGGACTCTTTTCACGAATACGACAAGGAGCTTCTTTTTGACAAGTTTCAAAAAGATTTAGATTTAGCTTTACAACACAGAATTAGTTTGAATCCTATTTTAAACGCATTTCAGCATACAGTTCATCAATATCAAATTGATGAGGCCCTTATTCATGCCTTCATGAAAAGCATGCGGTTGGATCTTTCCAAAAGTATTTATAAAACTGAAGAAGAATATAAAGAATACATCTATGGATCTGCAGATGTCGTAGGGCTTATGTGCCTCAAGGTTTTTGTAAAAGGCGATTCTGAAAAGTATGATGAATTGAAAGAAGCCGCTATGCACTTGGGATCTGCTTTTCAGAAAGTCAATTTTTTAAGGGATTTGAAAGCAGATTTTGAAGGCCTGAATCGAACCTATTTCCCCAATACCAATTTGGCAGAATTGGATGAACTTTCCAAACAACAAATTATCGATGAAATTGAGGAAGACTTTCAAAAGGGCTACGAAGGGATTTTGAAACTTCCCGCTGAAGCAAAATTTGGAGTGTTCATGGCTTATCGCTATTACAAAAGGTTACTGAAAAAACTACACAAAACACCTGCATTGGAAATTAAAAACACACGAATACGAGTCCCTAATTATGAAAAGTTTGGGCTTTTAACTAGAAGCTATGTGAAATATCATTTAAATTTGGTGAGATAATATGGATGTTGTGTATTGGATATTAATCTTCTTAGGAACTTTTTGCGCCATGGAATTCATGGCTTGGTTTACCCATAAATATGTTATGCACGGTTTTTTATGGAGTCTTCATAAAGACCACCATAAAAAAGATCACGAAAGCTGGTGGGAGCGAAATGATGCCTTCTTCCTATTCTATGCGATTGTAAGTATCGGCTTTTTTGTAAGCTGGCAATATTATGATTTTTGGGCTGGATTGCCCATAGGGTTAGGAATTTTCGCTTATGGGTTTACGTATTTTATGGTTCATGACATTTTTATTCATCAACGCTTCAAAATGTTCCGAAATGCCAATAATTGGTATGCCCGGGGTATTCGAAGAGCTCATAAAATACATCACAAGCATTTAGGGAAAGATAAGGGGGAATGCTTCGGAATGCTCTTCCCTCCTTTGAAATATTTCAAAAGATAATTTTATGAAGACCCTTTACCTCTGGTTAAACCTAGGGTCTTTTATCGTCCCATTCCTATTCAGCTTTCACCCTAAAATTCAGTTTTATAAAAAATGGAAGTCCCTATTTGTAGGAATATTGGCCATGATGGCTATTTTTATTCCTTGGGATATACTCTTTACCCATAGGGGTTTTTGGGGGTTTAACCCCGAGTATCTAACAGGATGGTATCTTTTCAATCTCCCGGTAGAAGAATGGCTCTTTTTTATCTGCATCCCCTATGCTTGTATTTTCACGCATTATGCGGTTACCACACTAGCTCCCAGGTTTTCAATGAGACTGAAGAGCTTTCAAATTGTGTATTTTATTCTCGTTACTAGTTTAATTGTCACCCTTTGGTATCAATACGATCATTGGTATACATTAGTGAATTTTATATATGCCCTTCTCATCTTAGGGGTGGGTTATAATTTCTTTAGAACAACACTCCCTGCTTTTTTTACCACTTATATTATTATTCTTATTCCCTTTTTTTTAGTCAACGGAGTATTAACTGGGAGTTGGATTGAAGCGCCTGTTGTTTGGTACAATAATGAAGAAAACCTGGGGATCCGCTTGGGGACCATCCCTATTGAAGACACCATTTATAATTTGGGAATGCTACTCACTGTCTTTTTAGTAACCGAGAAGTTGGAACAAAAGAAAATAACGCATGATTAAAAGACTTGTCCTGTTTCTCATTTTTAATTTTGGCGGACTCGCCCTAGGAAGCATTTTCACCAATGTTGGAGTGGCTTCTTCTTGGTATGAAAACCTTTCCAAAGCCCCATGGACCCCACCGGGATGGATGTTTGGCGCTGCATGGTTTTTCATTATGGTATGCTTTTCTTTCTACCTTGCACTCGCTTTGCCAAAAATACAAAACACAAAAAGCCTCGGGATGCTGTTTGGGATTTCCTGGATATTGAATGTCTCCTGGAATCCCGTTTTTTTCTACCTGCAACAACCATTTTTAGGACTTCTGGTTATTGTCCTACTCACCCTTTTAATCTGGTCCCTTTTTCTGAATTATTTCAAGTCCCTAAAATGGATAAGCATGTTGTTATTGCCCTATGGAATCTGGCTACTAATTGCGACTTCGCTTAATTTATACATAGTGTTAGAAAATTAAATAGGCAACATCCTAAAACCAAGCAACACTTCAGTTTATTCCAACCAAAGCTTAAAATCCTTTACCCGTTCCCGGGCAACAATCACCTCATCGTCTTTATAGGTTTTCAGTTTTAATTGCAAACGACTGTTGGTATAAGCAATAATGTCTTCAATCGCTTCAATATTGATATAAAATTTACGATTGATCCTAAAAAAATTTTGCGGAGACAGTTCGTCCTCCAACTGCTCTAAGGTCGTATCCAAAAGATAGTTCCTACCTTCATAGGTGTGTGCATAAGTACCTTTGTTTTCACTATAAAAACATTCAATTTCGTCTACCGGAATCATTTTAAGGTGTTGCCCAATCTTGGTCGTAAAGCGCTTTTTATATTCCCGTTCTACAGGGTTGGTCAATAGCTTCTTAATATCTTCAAAATTCAACTGTACATTTTGGCGCTGCGGAGCCCTTTCTTTAAATTTAGTAACCGCTACCTCCAGTTCTTCTTCGTCAATAGGTTTCAGTAGGTAGTCGATACTATTCAGCTTAAAAGCTTGTAGCGCATACTCATCGTAAGCAGTGGTAAAAATGATGGCACTTTTTACTTCCACGGAATCAAAAATCTCGAAGGAGAGCCCATCACTTAGTTGTATGTCCAAAAAGATTAAGTCTGGATGACTATTTTTCTGAAACCACTCAATGGATTCTTCCACACTATGAAGCATGTGGTCCACCGCAACTCCCTGTCTTTCCAACATTCGGTGTAATCGTCTTGCAGAAGGCTTTTCATCCTCAATAATAAGTACGTTCATGATGCTTTTTTATGAGTCTTTATAGGTGTCTTGAAATTCCTGTTCTTCCTTTTCCATAAACTCCTTTATTTTACGTTCCTCCCAATCCTTTAGCAAAGGGAAGTGATCTTTAAACACATAGAGTCCGTGGAAAAACAAACCAATCCCCCAAAAGAAAGGCGTGGTAAAATAACCCCAGGTAGGCATTCCGGTTCTTAGGGTACCACTAAAAAACCCTAGTTGTGCTAATAGTAAAAATAGATTGATGAGTAAATATACGGTTAGATGGGTATAAAACCCTTTTATTTCCTTTACCTTCTTTTTGGCTTTTTCGTATTTATCTTCGTTGAATGGTTCCATGGTGATTAGCTCCAGCGATTATTAGTGAATTTATCTTCTTTATCCATTAACTCCTTGATTTTTTTCTCTTCCCAATTCTTATTCATAAAAGGAGCCCAATTAAAGGCTTTGGCTGCTTGAAAAATGAGTCCGATGCCCCATCCAAAAGCGGCCCACAGAAACCACATATACCGCCATTCGTTTACATAGTAATTAAGTCCGCCCAAAAAGGAGATGATAATGATATAAAAGAATAAACTGGTATAGAATTTTTTCATTTCACCTACTTGCTCCTTGGCACGTAAGTATCGATTTTCTTTGTTGTGATCTGCTTCCATAATGATGATTTTTAATTACAGTGTAAAAATACTTTGGAGGTAACGCTTTTGAAAAAGAGGCTTACCGAATTGTCGTATTTTACGGCTGAAACGTATCATTTATCCTTTTTCATTAAATCCTTGATTTTTCGCTCTTCCCAACCCCTTCCTAAAATAGGGTTGTAATTAAATACTTCCATGGCATGTCCGGCCACGCCCATACCCCACCCTACGATAGGGAAAGCGGCCCAAGGAAAGCCTCCCGATTTCATATTCAGGAATATAAATACCGGAAACATAATTAAATAGATGGCAAAATGTACATAGAATCCTTTTAATTCATCTACCTTCTTTTTGGCACGCTCGTAGCGCTTTTCTGAAATATAATGTGCTTGTGTCACGGTCATGTTTGTTTTTTGGGTTAATAAAGGCAACGACACCCAAAACTCTTTATCGTCCTTCTGTACCAAAACGGGGCGTTGCGTTAATAATTGATAGCGTTGGTAGATATTCTTTAAACCTACCCCACTACTTTCCTTCATTACCTTTTTAGGCTGAAGATTATTCTTGATGATTAAATTACCCTCCTCTTCGTAAATACGTATGTGTAGTTTATTGGAAGGCGTCACCTGGTTATGCTTTACGGCATTTTCCAGCAACAACTGAAGCGATAAAGGCACGACCTTCGCTTCCGGATTTGAAATATGAGGTGGTAACTCAAAAACGATACTGTCTTCAAAGCGCATTTTTATGAGAGACATGTATAATTGGGCAAATTTGAGTTCCTCTTCAATCGTTACCAATTCCTTGTTTTTTTGCTCCAAAACGTAACGGTAAACTTTACTAAGGGAGGTCGTAAAACGAGTTGCTGCTTGCGGATTTTCTTCAATAAGGCTGGTTAGTACATTTAAGCTATTAAACAAAAAATGGGGGTCCAACTGATTTTTAAGCGCATCGAACTGTGCCGAAGCCGTACCGGCAATAATTTTCTGCTCCTTTACCTTTCGCTCCTGAATGTACCGGTAATAGTACACCGCATAGAAAATCGAGACGACAACTATCGAAATAATCAGTGAAACAACGTAAAATATAGGTCGTTCGTTTTGAAGGAATTCAGTGATAGATATACTTCTAATGAACAGTGCCTCCAGTAATCGTAAAATAAAAATTGTAGTGATGGAGATGGCCGTGGCTCCCAACAATCCTTTAAAGAGGTGCTTCAGTTTAAACCAGGATCCTTTGTATTTTTTCAGAATGAAATAAAAGAAAAAGGCATTGGCCATGTAAAGGGATACCGAATATACCTGATTGTATAGAAAACGTATCAAGACTTCCTTTCCCGAGGAAATTTGCCAGCCATTTACGTATTCGATTACTCCAACAACAATAAAAATGAGCGACCCTACAAAAAAGGCTTTCCCTATTTCTTTTACAATATTCATTATTCTTCTTTACAGTTTTTTTCCAAGGACTGCTTGGCGTATTCCTTCCCTCCGCTTGGATAAAATTTTCCTTTGGGCTCATAGGTTTCAAAAAGAGCCACCGCTTTTTTCAAGTCTTTGCAAAAGGGAGTGGTATCTTTTCCAAACCAGCGGGCAGTCCCCATATCCCACTCTACCTTTCCAAAGGCAACTCTAGGGTTTTCGGGTTCTATTTTATACGCCTCTTCATACAATTGTGCAATTTTGGGAGAGTAGGTCATCCCGTATTTTTGTCCGTCAAAAACAATCCAAGCCGTATACAACTGAGCTTGCAGCACTAAAATTTCAGCATTCTCTTTGGATAAAGCTTTGGCGTCGTTCAAAAAGTCTTGTGCCTTTTTTAATTGAGCTGTTAGCTTTTCTTCATCCTTTTCATTAAAACTGTACAGGACATTAACCTGAGCTACATAGAAAGGGGGCAACCAATTATCGGTTTCCACATTCGCAATTCTTTCAAATAGGTTGGCAGCCTCCCATGGCTTTTCATTTTGCCAAAGGTCGAAAGCTTTCTCCATTCCTTTTTCGTACTGGGTTTGTGCTATTGCTGAAAAAGACAATAATGCGGTAATAATGATGAGTAGATTTTTCATTGTATTTAATGGTTATGTGAATTTATAAAAGTTGAAGTCCAATTCCTATAAAAAGTATTCCTAAACTTAAAAGAAGGGCTACTTTCAAGGTTTTAAATCTTCCTAATTTGCGTAAAATGATTCCTAACATGCTGTTTATTTTAGTTTAATAGTGATTTTTTTCACTTCCCCATTCGCGACCGAGAATTGCGCATCTTTCCATTTGGGTGGTCCAAAAAAACCTCGGGCGTTATTGGAGCAGCCGTAATCTTCCGAAGGAATCATCCCGAAACGAAGGTTCAATTGTCCATTGTTGTCTTCATCATGAAAACAAGATATCGCATACGTTCCGTCGGGTACATCGGCAAAAGTGACTGTCGCCTTTTGGTTCTTGATGGCCGAGTCCAAAGAAAGGTACTCTTTGCTTAAAAAGGTACCCTCTTCATTGTAAAGGCCCACTTTGGCGGTTCCTTCATTGTTACTAAAATGGGTCATGGTTACCTCCACACTATTTTGGGCTTGTAATAAAACCCCTGTGAAAAGTAATACTAGATAGTGAATAACAGATTGCATAATGGTGTGGTTTAAAATTACAGTTCAAAAATGCAACACACCAAGCAGCTATAAAAAAGGGAATGACCGAACTGTTATTTATGGGGACTGAATTGTAACTTCTATTGATTTCCGATGTTCCTATTTATGGTATTATCCCATTTTCGCTATAATATATTTCTCTATTTTTGGAGCTTCAAAAAAAATTAAAACCAATATATTTTAACATGAAAATTTTTAAGCCCCTCCTTTTTTTATTGTCCGTTATGTTTTTAACCAGCTGCGCCTCTGGATATAAAGTGATTGAACCAAGATCCATCAACTATATATCAACTAATGAAAGTAATGGTGTAACCCTTTCATACAAATATGATTTACTTGAAAAAAAGTACGCCAAAAAGGAGGAAAAGAAAGATATTAAACTAGTAGCAATTAAGATTACCAACTCTTCTGAAAATGATTTAATGTTTGGGCGTGACATCAAACTTACTTATGAAAATGGATCTGAGGTAATTCCTATGGAAAATGAGAGCGTTTTTAAAAATCTCAAACAAAGTGCCGCATCCTACTTGTTCTACCTTTTACTAACACCGGTTAACCTTTACACCACTAAAACTACAAATGGTGTTCAAGAAACAACCAGTGCGACTCCTATCGGACTCATACTAGGACCAGGACTTGCTGCTGGAAATATGATTGCTGCGGGGTCGGCCAACAAGAAATTTAAGGAAGAGCTATTGGAATATAATTTGAATGGAACTATTATTAAAGCAGGAGAGACCAAGCATGGGCTTATTGGCATAAAAAGTGATTCCTTCGACGCTTTAAAAATAAAAACTGATTAAATCTTAAATCCAGAAAGGATTAGCGTTTATCAAGAAATGTTACGATAATTGTTGAAGTATTTGCTTCCCTTAAGAAATTCCATTTCTTTAATAAAACTACAAATTATCCAACTGATTTTTAGTACCGTCCTCACTTATTGTCCAAAAGAAACCGATAAAGAAAAACTGATCGGCCGCAGGACGTAATGCCCTTCTGTTAAACTGCCCCTGTGCATTGGGTGTATTGGCATATTGGTATCCATTAATGTTGTTGAATCCCAAAACATTATTCACTGAAGCATAAAGGATTTTTTGTGGGGAAATTAAATAAGCCCAATTCAAACTCAAACTATTAAAAGCCTTTGTCTTTTCCTGTAAAAACCCAGGTAAATTAGGATTGGTGTAACTTCGGCCACTGGCAAACGTATAACTTGCCCCTATTTGGCTTCGCCATTTATCTAACCAATATTTGGTAACCAAAGAAAAGTTATGATTGTTGGCAAATGGAGGCGTAGTTTTTACTGGGTAATTTTGGTATTGACGCTCACTATCCAAATACGAATAACTCACCCAATAGTCTAGGTTTTTTACACTTTCATTATCCCTAAAAAACAAATCAATTCCTTGTGCATATCCTTCTCCCGAATTTTCAAAATGGCTGTCAAAACCTGCAAAATTTGTATCATAAGTCACAAGGTTTTGATACTTCTTATAATACCCTTCTACCCGTAAAATTCGGTTTTTATGTGAATATTGATAGTTAAGAATGTAATGTTGTGTTTTACGGGCTTCTAAATCTTGATGAAACTTCAACACGTCACTCAAAGGCTGTTGGTAAAAATCACCGTAAGCAATAGAAAGTTGCCCATGTTTGGAGGTTTTATAGGCTACTGAAGCCCTTGGCGACAAGGTAAATTGATTGAACAATTCACTATACTCACCACGGAATCCTGCTTTTAAAGCTAGTTTTCTTGAAAAAACGACATCAGCTTCCGTAAAGGCTGCAGAAAGATGATTATTGAACCCATAACCCAATTGCGGCACCTGTGTACTCTCATACGTTTCCTGAAAATCGGTTAGAAATTGCTCGGCTCCAAAATATAACTTGAAGCGGTTACTGAAACGTTTACGGAACTTCAGTTTGAAATGGGCCGAATTCTCTGTATTTTCAATTGTGTCCGCCATGATGCCAATATCATTTTTGGCCGTGGTAAAACTACCCCCCGTTTGAAACGTCCAATCGTTATTTAAGTCTCCCTGATAACTAGCATTGGTATAAAAATTTCGGTTTTTTAATTGAAAGTACAATCCTTCCGAAAAATTGATATCCTCTTGCGTAAGCTCAAACCCTGTAGCATCAAAGGCAGCGTAGAGTTTAAAAAGCCCTTTTTCAAATTTTCTTCTGAAAACCGTTTCCCCCGCAAAAGCTTCAAAGGGTTTTTCCCAATCATTCCGATCGGGAAATACTTCCAGATAGGGCGCCAAATTGATATAAGAAGCGTTCACACTTAAGGAACTATTTTTCCACTTCTGGGTGTTTCCCAATCCTGCCCCAACGGTCATCAAGGAAATATTGGTTTCCTCTTGCGCAGGCTCGTCTATGGTATTCAGTAGCAATACGGAAGACAAAGCTTGTCCATATTCGGCAGAATAGCCTCCCGTTGAAAAAGTAATCCCATCAAAAAGAAACGAACTGTAACGGCCTCGTGCCGGAATATTGTTGGTGGTGGGTGTATACGGTGTAAAAACGCGAATACCATCAATAAAAATTTGGGTTTCCCCTGCATCCCCTCCCCGCACGAAAAGTCGGCCGTCTTCTGCTACCGTACTCGTTCCCGGAAGTGTTTGCAAAGCCCCTACAAAGTCCCCCAAGGCACTTGCCGTAGTTACTACATCCAAAGGCTTTAAAACCGACACCTTGCTGTTATCCCCTGCTTCTAAAGTCCCTGCCGAAATAACCACGGTATCCAAGGAGTTGACATCCTCCCGAAGGGCAATGGTCAAATTATTCATTTGGGATACGTCTGCAGCATAATAGGTAGGTTCAAAACTTACAAACGATATCACCAAGGTTTGTACCCCAGTTTCTGAAGTCGTAAAGGAAAACTTACCAGATTCGTCTGAAGAGGCTCCATCGTAGGTTCCATCCAAATAAATATTGGCCCCAAAAATAGGGGTTCCGTTTTTTTGGGTTACCGTTCCTGAGATTTCAGTTTGTGCAGAAAGCCAAAAAGGGACTAGCAAAAGAAAAGGTAAAAGAAGTTTTGAAGCGTTCATTTTTTGATTGATTTTGTTTGACGGTTCAAAATTGCGTAAAGTGTTTATCCTATAAAAAGCAAAACTACCGAACTGTTGCATTTGACTACCGAATTGTGAATACAAAACTTCCTTTTTGCTATCTTTATAAAAAATCAACGAAAAACCATGAAAAAATTACTTTTCCTCTTATGGCTTATTTCCTTCTACCTTCCTAGCCAGGCCCAAGATACCTTTTCCATTATTGCAGTCGATCCTTCCACCGGTGAAATAGGATCTGCAGGCGCTTCTTGTGTCACGGGGGTTGGGCCTAGTGGAATTATCGATATCATCACAAAAATTATCCCTGGAAGGGGCGGCGTTAATTCGCAAGCCTATGTATGTATTCCCAACGTTAATTTGAATAATGCCATCGACCAAATGGAAAACGGGGCATCCCCTTCAGAGATTATTGACTACTTATTGAATAATGATGCCTGCGGTTCCCAAAATTTCGATCCACAGTTCCGGCAATATGGAATTGCAGATTTTGATACCAATGGGGACCCAAGAACAGCTGGTTTTACTGGAAATATGGCAGACGATTACAAAGAAGACCGCCAAGGTGCTACCTACAGTGTTCAGGGAAATATCCTTCTAGATGCATCGGTTATTGATAATATGGAAGATAATTTCAACAATACAACAGGAACCCTGGCCGATAAGTTGATGGCTGCGATGCAAGGGGCTAACTTTGCAGGGGCCGATTCCCGATGCTTGGCAGACGGCACTTCGTCTACCACTGCTTATTTATTGGTGTATCGTCCCGACGACGATCCTTCAGACCCTTACCTTCGTTTAAATGTTGGACAACAACCTCCTGGAACCGAACCTATTGATATCCTTCAGGATTTGTACAACAACTTTCTCTCTACCGAAAGTTTTGAACTTCAACAGCAAATTCAGTTATATCCTAATCCTGCAAGCAATATACTGAACCTTTCGGTTGCCCCTTCCCTTGGCTGGAATAGTTTTGAAATATTCACCTTGGAAGGAAAGAAAATTTACTCCCAGTCTGTTGTAAAAGAAAGCGTTAGCATGGATATTTCGTCCTATTCTGAAGGAATGTATTTTATCACTTTTCAAACCCAAAAAGGAAATACCACTCTTAAGTTTATAAAAAACTAAATCCATTATGAGTGCTTCTGAAAAGGTAACGGCCTATATTAAAAAACATTCCAAATGGAGTAAGGAACTACAGACCTTGAGAAAGCTTTTTCAGCAAACGGAAGTCACAGAAGAAATTAAATGGGGCAGCCCTACCTATACCCTTAACGGAAAATTGGTGGCGGGTATGGCCGCTTTCAAAAACCATTATGCCATCTGGTTTCACCAAGGGTTCTTTTTGAAAGATTCCGATCACAAGCTTTTAAATGCCCAAGAGGGTAAAACCAAGGCCATGCGGCAATGGCGTTTTGAAAAAGAAGAGGAAATTCCGGAAGCAATTGTTTTAAAATATCTAAGGGAATCCATACAAAACTGCCTTGCCGGAAAAGAAGTGAAACCACAACGTAAAACAGGAGTATCCTTACCTTCCATTTTAAAGGAAGCATTTAAAAATGATACGCTTTTAGAAAAATCGTTTAAAAAACTAACTCCGGGAAAACAAAGGGAATATGCCGAACATATTGGTGGGGCAAAACGTGAAGCGACCCAACAATCCCGCTTGGAAAAAGCCATACCGCTTATTTTAAAAGGGGAAGGATTGCACGATAAATACAAAAACTGTTAATATGAACAGTCGGCGGTTTGCTTTTTATGCACGAAGGGCACTTTGGATCATTATCGCCTGGGTAGCCTTTGCCATTGGAGTATTTTTTTATGATTACATCACCTTGGTAAGTAATCGTGCGCTTACCTCCAATTATGACTTCATATCTTCCTTTAACGCGTATTTAATTGTGGCTGTTTGTGCAGGCGTCATAGGTGGAACGCTAACCGTAAACCTCATGGAATATTGGCTTCGGAAGTATCGCTTCTGGATGGCCATGCTCCTTATTATCATTATTTATACGGTTATCGCCATTTTAGTAGGTAGTATTGGAGCTTTGTATTTGAGTGGTCCTGAAATGGGCCTACCCATGTTTCGGCAAGAAGCCATTGAAGAGTTATTGCCCTTCTACAAAGAGCCTATCTTCGTAAAAAATTATTTTATTTGGCTGATCCTAGTGTTGCTCACCTTGGTTTTTTTGGTGGTTAGTGATCGTTTTGGCCCCGGGGTATTACCCAATTATCTTTTGGGAAAGTATTTTAAGCCTAAAAAGGAAAACCGAATTTTCATGTTCAGTGATATAAAGAATGCAACTTCCATTGCCGAACAATTAGGCGAAGAACAATATTTTCAGTTTTTAAAAGCGTTCTTTAGAGTAATTTCACCCGCTATTTCAGAATACAGGGGAGAGATCTATCAATATGTAGGCGATGAAATTGTACTTACCTGGAAAGTAAAAAAGAATAAAAAGAACATCCGATCGCTTCATTGTTTTTACCGGATGAACCGACTTATTTTATTGCATTCCGCATACTTTAAAAAAACCTTCGGAGTCATTCCAGAGTTTAAATCGGGATTTCATTGCGGAAATACCGTGGTGGGTGAAATAGGGGAAATTAAAAGGGACATAGCCTTTTCGGGTGATGTTCTCAATACGGCTGCCCGTATTCAAGGGAAATGCAACGAACTGGAAGTAAGAATATTGGCTTCAGAAGGATATTTACATTGTATTGAGCCTTTACCGCGTAAAATCACCTCGCTTCCGTTAGGCGAACAAAATTTAAAAGGAAAGCTTTTTGACGTTCCGTTAGTAACGTTTCGGAATGATAATTGATAATTTGAAATCGTACGAATTCTTAATTACTATCTTATGAAAACCGACACTTACACCAAAGTAATCCTTACCGTGATTGCAGTAGCCCTCACCGTTAATGTAATCAAAGATCTGTCGCTGGTTCCAACAGTTCAGGCTTCTGAAACCATTACAAATAATGTACTTCCCAGCTCAGAATATCGATTGGTTCCTATTAGCACTATGGAAACCCTGGATGTGCGTATTGTGGATATCAATACCTACGATGAGCTTAATGTGAATGTAAAAAGTATTGACACCTACGACGAGATGAAAGTGAATTTAAAAAGTATCGATACCAGTGACGAACTGGATGTGAACCTAGATGAAATTGGGGGAGGCTGGGTTTCCAATGGAGGACCCATACCCGTAAAGGTCAACTAGACTTTTTATGGTATTCCCGAATGATCAATCGGGCAGCACGATCATAGTTGATGTAATTATAGGTCCAATTGAAAAAGGTAATCACACGATTCCTAAAACCCACCAAATACCATAGGTGTACAAACATCCAGAGAAACCAAGCAAAGAAACCACCAAAATGCATTTTTTTGAAATCGACTACCGCTTTGTTTCGTCCAATAGTGGCCATACTGCCCTTATCTAGATATTTAAAAGGCTTCATGGTATGGCCTTTTAAAACCCTCTGAAGGTTTTTCGCCAGATGCTTTCCCTGCTGTATGGCCGGTTGCGCCATTTGGGGGTGCCCCTTTGGGAATGCTTCCGTTTGCATGGCGGCAATATCGCCCAAGGCAAACACATTTTCATAACCTTCTAACTGGTTATACTTATTAACTTGATAGCGATTTGTTCGCTCCAATACAACTTTTGCATCAAAACCTTCAATAGGCGCTCCTGTTACTCCTGCCGCCCAAATAAAGGTGGCCGTTTTAAATTCCTTACCATCTTTTGTAGCGACCCTCACTCCATCGTAATCACTTACCAAAGTTTGTAAATGAATTTGAACGCCCATCCCTTCCAAAAACTTTTGCGCTTTTTGCGAGGCTTCCTCACTCATGGAAGCCAATAACCGCTCAGAGCCTTCCACAATGTGGATTTGCATTTCATCTTCAGAAAGTTCAGGATAATCATTTTTAAGGATTCCCTTTCTGAATTCGGCCAAAGCACCGGCTAACTCTACCCCAGTGGGGCCGCCTCCCGCAATCACAAAATTCAAATAACTACGTTGTACTTCTACCTCATCTGCTTGGTCTGCCTTTTCAATATTCTGAAGCATTAAACTTCGAATATTTAGTGCCTGTGGCACACTTTTCATAGGCATGCTAAATTGTTCCACGTTTTTATTTCCGAAGAAATTGGTACGGGTACCCGTAGCGAGAACCAAATAATCATATTTCAGATTTCCAATGGAAGTTTCAATAGTGCGCTCATCAGGATTTATATGAGTCACTTCAGCCAAACGGAAATGAAAGTTATCATGCTTCCGGAAAATTTTCCGCAGTGGATACGCAATGGAATCTGGCTCTAATCCTGCCGTAGAAACCTGATACAATAAGGGCTGAAAGGTATGATAGTTATGTTTATCGAAAAGCACCAATTGCACAGGTGCTTTAATCATCTTTTTAATGAAGGCAATACCTGCAAATCCGCCGCCAATAACGACGACTCGAGGTTGTTGCGAAGAAGGGATGTTCATAGCATGGAATTGTAACATAAATTTACAAAAAGCCTAGCGGTTGCTGTGTAAAAGGCTTTATTTTTATGAAATTTGTAACATAACAAAATTTGTTGCTACTAACTATACAGTTAACCCACTAACATTGACCGAAGAACTAGAACATAGTTTTGTGACCCAGCTGGAGGAAAATCAGAACATTGTGCACAAAATCTGTCGTTTGTACACCAACGATCAAGAGGCGCATAATGATTTGTTTCAGGAGATTACTATACAGCTATGGAAAGCTTTTCCAAAGTTTAGGGGAGACAGTAAATTTAGTACCTGGATGTATCGTGTGGCTTTAAATACAGCTATAACACTATACCGAAAGGGAAAAAGGAAAATACAAACACAGGATTACGAAGGGGTAAGTTTTAAGATCACCGCAGAAGAGTATGACCCTACCGTGGAAGAACAATTGAAATTAATGTACAGTGCCGTAAAAACCTTGAATGATATTGATAAGGCTTTGGTGTTTCTGTATTTAGAAAATAAAAATTATCGGGAGATTTCGGAGACCTTAGGGATTTCTGAAGTGAACGCAAGAGTAAAAATGAACCGAATTAAGGAGAAGTTAAGAAACATTCTTAATCCCTAAGCGTATGGACGAGTTAGAAGTATTAAAAAAACAATGGCAATCCCGGGAGCAGGAGTTTCCCAAATTGACCGCCAAGGATATTTACCCCATGTTATTGAAGAAATCCTCTTCTATAGTTAAGTGGATTTTTATCATCAGTATTGCAGAAATAGCACTATGGACCGTATTGTATTTTCTCATTCCGGAATCCAGTAAAAAGTTTCAAGAAGGAATGGGGTTGAGTACCCTTTTTACGGCTCTTAATATTGTAAATTATGCTGTAGTTTTTGTTTTTATCTACTTTTTCTACAAGAATCATCAGAAAATTCAGGCGACCAATACGGTGAAAAAACTCATGGAAAATATCCTGAAAACCCGAAAAACGGTTCACTATTTTGTGTATTACAACATTGGAATGGCCGCCATTTTAATGTTTATTACCAACCTTTATTATTACTTCAACAAAGAACAACTTTATCAAATTCTGAATAGTGATGATTTGTTTGCAGCGGTTCCTGCTGAGACCTTTATTTTGTTCAACGTGATAGGGGGAATTATTATTATTGCGTTCCTTATCCTGTTCTATTGGTTGCTATACGGATTATTACTACGAAGACTTAAAAAGAATTACAAGCGCTTGAAGAAAATTGAAGATTAGTAGCGCCACTGACGTGTTTTGTTCAATTCTTCTTCTTTTTCCAATTCTTCCTGCGGAATTACTTTAAGGAAAGAAGGATGTTGCTCGATGGCATACTCTAATTTTTCTACGATATCCTTTACCGAATCGTTTTCATAGTCGATTTCCAAAGGTTCTTTGATTTCCATAGACTGAAGGATTCCGCGTTTTTTAATACGAATTCCTTTTTTATCGAAAGATCTTCTGAAACCATCAATTACAATAGGAACTACAATGGGTTTGTTCTGCTTGATGATATGCGCTGTCCCTCTACGGATAGGCTTCCATGGAGTAGTTGTTCCCTGCGGAAACGTAATTACCCAACCATCTTCCAACGCCTTTTGAATATTACTTACATCACTCAATTTCACTTGTCTATTTACATCCTTTCCTTCGGCGCGCCAAGTCCTATCGATACTTACCGATCCAGCATAGGCCAAAATCTTGGGCAACAGACCTGCTTTCATGGTTTCCCTGGCAGCTACAAAATACAGGTTCAACTTAGGGTCCCATAAATATCCTATATTCTTTATACTATCTACCCGACCACTTAAACTGGCATTGAACACATGAAACATGGCCACAACGTCGGCAAAATAGGTTTGGTGGTTGGAAACAAAGAGCACATTGTTATCGGGCAGGTTTTTAATAATTTCACTTCCGTCAATTTGCAACTGATTGAAACCTTTAAAACGACGATGCGTTAAAGCACCTAAGATTCTAATTAGCCACTTCTTGAGGAAAAGGATGTGTCCGAATGGATTTTTTTTAAAAAGGCCCATAAATTTGTGTTTCCATTTTAGGATACCTAAAACTTGAACGGGATGCAAAGATAGTAAAAATGGGGGTTTAGAGTACTTCCTTTAACATTTCACGTATTTCATTGAGCATCATAGCAGTAGCGCCCCACACTATATGTCCTTGCAATTGAAAGGCAGGAACTTCTATGTTTTTGGCATAACTGGTATCAAATCGCTGCGTAATTTGGATACGATCATCTAGAAATTCCCTCAAAGGCACTTCAATTAAAGCTTCTACTTCTTCGTCTTGTGGTATAAATAAGGGTGTTTCATTTGCTAAACCCATGTAAGGTTGTACGAAAAAGTTGCTAGGAGGAATATATACTTGCGTCATTTGCTTTAGCACTGCTACCCGTTTTCTAGAAACCCCAACTTCTTCTTCGGCTTCACGAAGAGCTGTATGCATTAAGGTTTCATCCTCTTCTTCCACCTTTCCGCCTGGGAACCCAACTTGAGCAGAATGCACTCCTTTATAGGTTTTACGGAGAATGAGCATAAAATGCGTTTCGTCGCTTTCCGAAGGATAAAAAAGACATAACACGGCTGCTTGCCTAGCGGTATTGCTTTGATAGGCCTTCCGCTTTAACTCCTTTAAGCGCTCCATTGGGGCCATTCTAAAATGATAATCCTCCCCCGGAAGTTCCATTTTTGTTACCTTTACTACTTGTTTTTCAAACTCAGAAAACTGCATTAATGAAGTATCAATTGATTTTTATTTTATTGCTAATCTTTAGTCTCTCCGCTTGTGGCGACCAAAAAAAGAAATCTCCTGAAGGAAATTCCGAAGAAATCCCCAAAGAGATTCTTAAAGATACCGCAAAAGAACCAAAAAAGCCAAAGAAAAAAACACCTCAATCAAAGTATCCTATCATTACAGAAGACAACATGGTGTCCTTCCTTACGGAATATGGTAAGAAAAACCCCGAGAACCGAGTATTGGTGTCTACCAATCATGGGGACATAGAAATTACTCTTTATGAGGATACGCCCCTGCATCGGGCCAATTTTATTTATTTGGTAAAACAACAATATTTTGATGGGACCTTTTTCCATAGGGTCGTTCCTAATTTTATTATTCAAGGGGGGAATAGTGACAATATTAAGACCAATAAAAAACGTAAAAAACTTGGTCCCAATTATCGATTGCCGGCCGAATTGGACAATGGCAGAAAGCATGAATACGGTACCGTTTCGGGGGCGAAGGAATACCGAAAGAACCCCGATAAAAAAACGGCTCCCTATGAGTTTTTTATCTTTTTGGGACCCCCATCCTCTACGGGGCATTTAAATGGAAACTATACCATTTTTGGGCGTGTCACCAAAGGGATGGATGTCGTAGAGAAAATTGCTAATTTACCTCATGACGAAACCGATTGGCCGCTACAAAATGTATATATAGAAGCCAAGGTTTTGGATTAGGTGTTTTCGCTTCGATAAAGTGAGGGAAGGCTAAGTTTAAATATTACGGCCGATAACCTTACCGCAATTACTACCAAGCCCGAAAGTATTACAATCAATGTAGAAGACAAGGTTGTTTTCAATAATAAAAAATAGGCCAATCCGCCTAAAATACAAGCCGTAGCATATATTTCCTTTCTGAAAATAATAGGAATTTCATTACACAGGATGTCACGAATGACCCCTCCAAAGCAAGCAGACAAAGTACCCAAAGCAATACAAGTAATTGGGGGATATGCTGCAGCCAGTCCCTTTTCCACCCCAATTACGGTATATAAGGCAATCCCAATAGTATCGAATAGAAACAGTGATTTTCGCAAATAGCCCAATTGCCTTCGGAATAAAAGTCCGAAGACAGTAGCTCCCATAATAACATAGATAAAAGTCGTATTGCGCATCCAGCCTATATTTGCGGAAATCAATACATCGCGCAAGGTGCCACCCCCTACCGCCGTCACAAAGGCGATAATAAAAATTCCGAAGAAATCCATTTTCTTTTTAAAAGCGGTAAGCACGCCAGATATGGCAAAAGCTATGGTTCCTAAAATATCTATGTACAACGATAAGCTCACATGTTCTGTGTATAGAAGTTATAATCTTTTAATACGGTATCGATAAACTGAATATCGGTCCCTTCCTTTTTATGTTTAATTTCGGCCACTTCCATGATTTTAGTTCGCAATTTTATCAAGGTCTTGAAATCGTTTGCTTGGCGGGCATCGGTAAAGGCTTCTTTTATAATTCTGGCGTCATTATCGCTCAATTTAATCACAGATGGGTAGCTTGGCACATAAGCTTCAGAGAGATCCTCGAAAATAGTATGGCTAAATTTCACTTTATCTTTTAACAATACAACCGATGTGCCTGCGGCCAAATCGCCAATACGTTGATTTCTTTTGGTGAATAAAATAAAAAAGAAAGCGATTCCGAAGAAAAAAATATCGATTATTCGGAAGAACCATCGTATTACATAATCGGTCACTGAAGCCTGATATCCATCTATTTTGACCACTTTTATTTTCATCACTTTTTTGCCAAGGGTTTGGCCATTTAGCAACAATTCCAATACGAGGGTATAAAAAATTACCGGCAGGGATAACAGGGTATTTAAGGCAATCTGAGACCATTGGTCCATGTTTTCAAAAGCACCAAAAAGATAGCTAACCGCCATTAAATAGCCCCACTTAATCAAAATGTCGATGATATAGGCAACGAGTCTTTCTCCTACCCCAGCGGCAGCGTAAGCTATTTTTACATTTTGTGTCGTATTGACTTGTATCTCTGACATATTATTTTTTAATTTGGAAGCTTATGAGAGAGGTTGCGTTCATTAAGCAAAATAAAGAAAAATGGCTCGAGTTTGAAAGAGCAATTTTCGATAATGATTTTGAAAGTTCTGATGCATTGGCCTCTCAATACATTCAAATAATTGACGATTTGGCTTATGCACAAACCTTTTACCCTAAAAGTAAGGTAATTGTGTATTTAAATCAGCTTTCCGCCAAGGCATTTCAGATTATCTATAAAACCAAACGGGAAGACACCAATAGGTTTGTCTTATTTTGGAAAACCGAAGTACCGCTGCTCGCCTATCAATATCGTAAGTTTATTTACACCGCTTTTACGGTGTTTGCTTTATTTACCTCCATTGGGGTTATTTCTGCTATGAACGATGGCGAATTTGTTCGTTCTATTTTGGGAGATGCCTATGTAAACATGACCTTAGAAAACATTGAAAAGGGAGATCCTGTAGCCGTCTATAAAAGCGGAAGTAACTGGGGAAGCTTTATTGGGATTACCTTCAATAATCTTCGAGTGGGTCTTTACTCTTTCATGGGAGGGGTCTTTGGAGGTACAGGCACCATATGGGTTCTATTTAAAAATTGCATCATGCTGGGATCGTTTCAATACTTTTTTTATGAAAAAGGGGTGCTCTGGGAGAGTGTCCGCGGAATATGGATTCATGGTTCCATGGAAATCTTTGCCATTGTGATTGAAGCTGCTGCCGGATTGATATTAGGGGCGAGTATATTATTTCCAGCGACCTACTCACGGTTGGAATCTTTTAAAAGAGGCGTGAAAGTGGGAGTGAAGATTTTAATTAGCACTTTTCCCTTCACCATAGCCGCTGGTTTTCTGGAAGGGTTTGTGACCCGCTATTCCAATAGCATGCCCAACTGGTTATCTGTGGGAATCATAATTATGACCCTCGGGCTTATTAGTTATTACTATTTAATATATCCTTTTCGGGTTCAGAAAAAAACCGAAGGTACCCTCATTTCTAAACCCTTTTAATGAAAATACGGTTTTTCTTAACACCCATAGTTCTCACGTTCATAACCATAACTCAGGTTGGGTTGGGTTATGCACAGGAACCCCGTTATTTTGAAGAAGGCTTTCAGGACAATTATTCTGGGAGAAGCTATAATTATGAAGGCCGGGAAATAGAAGGTATTACACAAACTGAAAGCGGGGAAGCAGCCAAATTTGATCCCAACAATAAGGAAACCCCCAACTATGAGGAAAAAGAGAACCCAGGATTGGACACCTCTTTCTCCATGAGTTTTCTTTCCTGGATACTTATTTTTGTCTTGGTCTTGGCTGTATTGTACCTTGTTTATATCCTAATGAATGAAGGAGGGCGGAGCTCATTTTTTAGCAAGAAAAAGAAAATTAAGGTTTCAGCTATAGAAGGGGAAATTGCTGTGGAGGATCTTGAAAACACCGATATTCAATCTTTAATACAACAAGCCGAAAAAGAAGGGAACTACCGTTTGGCCATACGGTTGTATAATCTTTTGGTACTACAAACCTTGAGCCTTAAAAGCCTTATCCAGTTAGAAGAGGATAAAACCAATGAAGAATATTACCGGGAAATTGCTCAAAAAGATTTTGGAAAAGCTTTTGCATATACCTCTTACCTCTATAGCTATGTTTGGTATGGAAAATTTAATCTTGATTCTGGACAATACAACAAGGCAAAAATCAATTTTGTGGAACTCATAAATAAGGTTGCCTAATGAAGAACACCTTTATTCCGCTTAGTATCATTTTACTTCTGGTCATTGTACTGGGAATTTTATTTTCCAAAAACATACAGCACACTGTAAATTGGGAGGAATCTTTCAATGAAAGAAGTAAGAATCCTTATGGCTTAAAAGTTTTTTACAATGAATTGGGCAAATTGTATGAAGAGCAAAATTTTAGAACCGTATACTACCAGCCCGACAGTTACTTAGGGGCAAATTCTGAAGGAAGTTATGGCGACCATATCGCTGAAGGAACCTACCTTAAAATTGGCAATACCATGGACTTTACCTTTTATTCCATAGAAGAGCTGCTCCGTTTTGCCGAAAAAGGAAATACGGTATTCCTTTCAGACTATTATTTTCCGAATAGTTTAAGTGACACACTTCAATTTAAAGTGGAGTATTTGACCCATTCAAACAAAGAAAGATCCAGCTTGGAGTTTCTGGATAAGAAGCTATCGAAAAACAACATTGTTTTAGATCGAAATAAAGGAAGTTATTTTTTTAAAGAAATTTCTGAAAATACCAAAATACTAGGCTTTGTAAAACATGAAGGGCATCCCAATTTTATTGAAATTCCCTTTGGGGAAGGAACTATCCTTTTACACCTTCAACCCAAAGCTTTTACCAATTATCACCTTTTAAAGGATAAGCAGTATTCTTATGCTGAAGGCATAGTATCGTATTTACCAGAAACCGACCTGTATTTCGATTCTTATTTAAAATATACCACACCTTACCTTAACGACCAAGAAGAGGAATCCTCAGACCTTGGATGGTTTTTGGAACAAGAGGCCTTTCGATGGGCATGGTACTTAGCGCTGTTATTAACCTTGCTTTTTGTGATTTTTACTGCCAAAAGAAAGCAACGGATTGTTCCTATTGTAAAGCCTTTGGAAAATACATCCATGGCATTTGTCAAGACTATTTCCAATTTGTACCATGAAACTAAAGACCATAGAAATATGGTCGACAAGAAAATTTTGTATTTTTTGGAAAAATTACGAAGTCAGTACCAAATAGACACCTCCCAACTTGATGAAGATTTTATAGAAAAATTAAGCCTCCGTTCGGGGGTTCCCAAAGAAAAAGTAAAAAAACTGGTAGATTATATGGCTTGGCTGAAGCAAAAGGAAGACCTTCAGGAAATTCATCTTACCAGGTTAAATCAATTTATAGAAGCCTTTCACAACAATTAAATTATGGAAGAACAAAATGAACAACAACCCTTGGATCCACAAGAGTCGAAGATAGAAACCACCTCTTCTACTTCAGAAAATGAAAGTTCCGAAACCACGGACACTTTAGAGTTTCAAAATCGTTTAGATTTAAGGGAGCTCAATGAAAATGTAAATCGCATAAAATCTGAAATAGGCAAAGTAATTGTTGGGCAACATGAAATGATCGATATGCTTATTGCCTCGCTTTTGGCTCAAGGACATTCCCTTATTGAAGGTGTTCCGGGAATTGCAAAAACAGTGACCGCCAAACTATTGTCCAAGACCCTTTCGGTAGACTTCAGTAGGATTCAGTTTACCCCCGATTTGATGCCCAGTGATATCTTGGGAACTTCGGTATTTAATTTGAAGACTTCAGAATTTGAATTCAAAAAAGGGCCCATTTTTTCCAACATGATTTTAATTGATGAAATCAACCGGGCTCCAGCCAAGACACAAGCCGCCTTGTTTGAAGTTATGGAAGAAAGGCAAATTACCATGGATGGTGAACGATACGTGCTTCCGCCGCCATTTTTGGTCTTGGCTACACAAAATCCTGTGGAGCAAGAAGGAACCTACCGCCTACCCGAAGCACAATTAGATCGCTTTTTATTTAAAATAAATATTGACTATCCTGCTTTAGATGAAGAAGTAGAAATACTGAAAAGGGAGCACTCCTTACGCGATGCCAAAAAAACAGCGCAAATCAACTCTTTTTTAACCGCAGAACAGATTGCCCAATATCAAGATTTAGTAACGCAAGTATTGGTGGAAGAGCAGTTGCTTTCCTATATCGCCCAAATAATCGTTGCGACACGGAATAACAAGTTTTTATATTTAGGTGCCTCCCCTAGGGCTTCCATCTCCATACTGAAAGCCAGTAAGGCTTTTGCAGCCATGGCCGGAAGAGATTTTGTAACCCCCGAGGATATTAAAAGGGCAGCAGTCCCTGTATTACACCACCGGGTAATTGTAACACCAGAACGCGAGATGGAAGGACTTACAAGTGCAGATATTGTAAAACAGATTTTGGAAAGTGTAGAAATTCCCAGATAAACCCTATGAATTTTTTCAGGAGTCTTTATTTACAGCCACGGTTTTACTATGCAGGAGTGGGCCTTGTTGTTTTATTTGGAATTAGCTATTTCGTCCCACCCTTATTTGGGATTGCTCAATTGGGAATTGGCATATTGGTGTTATTGCTGCTTTTGGACATGCTCTTCCTTTATATGGGCCGAAAAAAAATTAGGGCTTCCAGAATACTTCCTGAAAAATTCTCCAATGGCGACCGTAATACGGTATCTGTAGAGATAACCAACCTTTATCCCTTTAAAACCTTTATTGAAATTATTGATGAGATTCCCGAACAATTTCAAGTTCGTGATTTTTCATTAAAACTTTCCCTAAATGCCAAAGATTCAAAAACGATTAAGTACCCGCTCACCCCTTTCAAAAGAGGTATCTACGCTTTTGGTGATCTCAACCTATATACTTCCTCTATTCTAGGAATGATTTCAAAAAGATATCGTTTCGACAGTGATCAAAATGTTAAAACCTACCCAAGTTTTAAGCAGTTAAAAGATTTTGAATTACTCAATTTCAATAGGAATTCCATTCAAATGGGGGTAAAGAAAATACGTCGAATTGGCCACAGCATGGAGTTTGAGCAAATAAAAGACTACGTACAAGGAGATGACTTACGGACCATTAACTGGAAAGCCACGGCCAAAAAGAATGATTTAATGGTAAATCTTTATCAAGATGAAAAGTCCCAACCTGTGTATTCCATTATCGATAAAGGCCGAGCCATGCAAATGCCTTTTAATGGGTTAAGTTTATTGGATTATGCCATTAATGCGACTTTGGTCATCAGTAATGTAGTGCTTAAAAATCATGATAAGGCTGGGATGATGGCGTTTTCCAAAAAGGTGGAAAATGTAATTGTAGCCGAAAAGCGGAGTTCGCAAATGCCTTTAATTCTCGAATCGCTTTACAACATCAAAACCAATTTTTTTGAAAGTGATTATAGTAAATTATATGCTACCGTAAAACAAAATATTACCCATCGTAGTTTAATCTTACTATATTCCAATTTTGAAACCTTGGACAGTCTTCATCGGCAACTCCCCTATTTGAAAGCGATTGCTAAAAATCATTTACTGGTGGTGGTATTTTTTAAGAATACCGAAGTCTCCAAAATCATGGAACAAAAAGCCGAAACCATTCAGGAAATCTATGATAAGGTGATTGCTGAAAAATTTGCTTTCGAGAAACGGCTTATCGTCAATGAATTGAAAAAATACGGTATTTATTCCATCCTAACCGCCCCTGAAAATCTAACTGTCAATACCATTAATAAGTATTTAGAAATAAAAGCACGCGGACTTCTATAAAGGTTTAGAACAATTCAGGAATAAAAATCTACAGTTCAGAAACAAACATTATCCAAAGATTTTGATTAACTTCACCTTTGAAGTGTGAAAAATAAACAAACACTTTAAAAATCTGTATTATGAAAACATTATTTGCCACTTTAGTTCTACTAATTTCAATTGGAAACGCCCAAGCACAGAGTTCTAAAAAATCGGCTTCGGAAGGAACAACCATTACCATTACCGTACCGGTACCTGGTTATGGAGGTAGTCTCATAGCGGGTTTGTATAATGAAGAAAACTTTATGGAAACCCCTTTACAAGGGTTGGAAAGCGACGTAAATGAAGGCTTTGCCTCGGTAACCTTTACTAATGTTACCCCCGGTACCTATGCAATTGCGGTGTACCATGATAAAAATGGGAATAAAGTGATGGACTTTGAAGCCAACGGAATGCCCAAAGAACTTTATGGAGCCTCCAATAACAATATGTCCATGGGACCTCCAAGGTGGAGTGATGCCAAATTTGAGGTAGGAACCCAACCCATCACCATGGAAATACGATTA
Organism: Flavobacteriaceae bacterium; assembly: GCA_002707025.1. GTDB lineage: Bacteria > Bacteroidota > Bacteroidia > Flavobacteriales > Flavobacteriaceae > PALG01. The sequence continues at coordinate 43,219 of PALG01000031.1, forward strand.
TAACATCATCAAAAAAAGTAAAAAGCCAGTATTTCATACTGGCTTTTTTTATAGATAAAAACTAAAATTCCTTGTTTTTAAATAGGGGATACTTATGGAATTTGGTAGCTTTGTGAAAATAAAATTTTATGACGATTACCCAATTAAAATACGTTTTGGCGGTAGCGGAACATCAAAATTTTACCAAGGCAGCCGAAAAAACTTTTGTAACCCAGCCTACATTAAGCATGCAGATTCAAAAGTTGGAGGAAGAATTGGATATTTTGATATTCGATCGCAGTAAAAAACCTATTGAGCTTACTTCGGTTGGAAAAAAAATAGTAAATCAGGCCAAAAACATTGTCAATGAGGCTGATAGAATGCAGGACGTGGTCGATCAAGAGAAAGGATTTATTGGAGGGGAGTTTCGGCTAGGAATTATTCCAACAGTGATGCCTACATTACTACCTATGTTTTTGAGAACTTTTTCTTCCAAATATCCAAAGGTACAGCTACGTATTGAAGAATTATCAACCGAAGAGATTATTCATAAACTCATGGAGGGCCACCTTGATGCAGCCATTGCAGCTACCCCCCTTCTCCAAGAGAAGATCAAGGAAAGGGTCTTATACTATGAACCCTTTGTAGGCTATATTCCAGAAAGTCACCGTTTGTTTCAGAAAAAAGAAATTACACCAGAAGATTTAGATATTGAGGATATCCTACTATTGGAAGATGGACATTGTTTTAGGGATGGCGTGGTTAATCTTTGCAAGACTTCCAAGTTATTTAAAGAAGAAGGATTTCAACTTACTAGCGGTAGTTTTGAAACCTTAGTGAAGTTGTCCCATGAAGGATTGGGCATGACTTTACTGCCCTACCTTCACACCTTGGATCTCAATGACAGTCAGAAAAAATATTTACGTTACTTTAAAGATCCATCCCCAGCAAGGGAAGTAAGTATTATATATCCAAAAAGCGAATTGAAATTACAGATAATCGATGCCCTATTCAATAGTATTTCTGGTGTGGTAAGAGGTGCCATACAATTTCAGGACGTAGAGATTATAAGTCCGATAAAGTAAAAAAGCCTCCTAATGGAGGCTTTTATTATTCTTTTAAATAAATTAAACATTGGTTTAGTTGGGGGTTCTGCGTAATGAGGGAATTCACCCAAATTTTCAACTCCTCTATTTCATGAGGGAGAAGTCGTTGCAGCGCCTTTTTCAACTCTTTGCAGAACAGATTTACATCAAAACTAACTTTCTTTAGCACTGCCTTGGTGTAATCAAACATTGCTCTTGCCATAGTAAAGTAATTAGAGTTAGGTTAAGTAGTTGTTGTCTATAGGCGAGATTTTTAAATTGTGTCCTAAATATAACGAAAAAAGTGAAACAATCTTGAGTTTGTGGATAAGTTTGACTCTTAAATTTATCTTAAAAAATGTTAACCCCTTAGTTTTACGGTCCATTCAAAATGAAATTCAGAAACAATTACCCCTTCTTTATTTCTTCCAACGGAAGTCATCCAGCAGGTTTGCCCCTCCCCAGTCTCGACCGCTTTCGCAATGGTATTTTTAATCTTTAATCCATCAGTACATGTGAAGATGATTTTACCTGTAGCTTTTTTTGAAAAAGTGGCTTTGTTGTGGGCTACCAACATAGAAATTGGTTTTCCGCTTTCCTGAATATAATTCATGACCATGGCACCCGTGCTTAATTCGGCGGCCATTCCTTGTACGGCCCAAAATAAGGATTTAAATGGATTCTGATTGATCCAACGGTGCCTTACACTCACGGTGCAAGATTCTTCAGAAATACTTTTAACCCGTACACCACAAAAATAAACGGAGGGTAACTTAAATAGGGTAAACCAATTAATTTTTGAAGGAGAAAGCTTCATTTGCCAATTTTAAAAACGAAGATACACAAAATATAAGGGAATCATGTTTGTTAAAATATTGTTAATTTTTAGTACTATGCGTAACATAATACTGTTTTTTAAACATATATTTGTATAAGAAATTAATAAGCAATGGAAACTAATCCTTCAGAAAACCATAAAAATGTCGCTTCGTTGATACATTTATCAACCTTTACCAAGTACTTTTTTCCATTTGGGAACTTCATTACTCCTCTTCTATTGTGGACCTTGAACAAGGAAAAAAAGTTTGTAGACGAACACGGTAGGCAGGCGCTAAACTTTCAGTTAAGTATTTTGCTTTACACTTTAGCGATTGGAATTATCTGCCTTCCATTTTTTGTGGTTTTTGCAACCAACTTTGTTTCCCTAATAGAAACCATAGACCATCACATGCACGAAATCACATTTAATGAGATTACCAACTTGTCGGGGTATCTTATTCTATTTTTTGTGGCAGCAGTTTTCTTATTGGGACTATTTGTTTTCGAACTCTATGCCGTGATTACCGCAACTATCCATGCCAATAGAGGTGCTTATTACCAATACCCCTTAAGTATATCATTCATCAAAAAATCAAACCCCGATCCCATCGGGAATCAAAATCAATCAAAAAATGAGCACGTTAGTTAATATTTTGTTAGCCGTAGTACTACAACTATCGCACGCAGGAGAGGTTCCTAAAAAATCTATGGAGATTTCCTGTGGACAAACCCTTATTTGCGAAGAAGGTTTGCAACAACTCAACCCTCATTACTTAGTCACGAGAGACGAATTGTTGTCTCACCTAAAGAAAAAAGACGTATGAAAATTGAAAACACAAAAGCACAGATGCGAAAAGGAGTCTTGGAGTACTGTATCCTCTCAATCCTCAAGGATGGTGAGGCCTACACCAGTGATATTCTAGAGACTCTTAAAGAAGCGAAAATGCTAGTGGTAGAAGGTACCGTGTACCCACTCCTAACCCGTTTGAAAAATGCAGGCTTATTGAGCTATCGTTGGGAAGAATCTACTAGCGGGCCACCCAGAAAATATTATGGCCTTACCGAAACCGGAAAACTTTTCCTTAAAGAATTGAACACCACCTGGAGCGAACTCCAAGAAGCAGTAAATACAGTAACCAGCGAAAAAACGACAAAATGAAAAAGACAGTAAATATAAATTTAGCAGGCACGTTTTTCCATATCGATGAGGATGCCTTTGCAAAATTACAACGTTACCTCGACGCCATACGACGGTCTTTAACAGACCCTGAAGGTAGCGATGAAATTATTAAGGATATTGAAGCAAGGATCGCCGAGCTTTTTTCGGAGAAATTGGAACGCACCACCCAAGTGGTATCCATTAAAGAACTGGACGAAGTAATTGCTGTTATGGGGCAACCCGAAGATTATGCCGTAGATGAGGAGCTATTCGATGATGCCCCAAAGTCAAGCAAAAGAAGAAGGTCTTCCTCAAAACAACTTTTTAGGGACATCGATAACAAAATTATTTCTGGGGTTTCGGCAGGTCTAGGTCACTATCTAGGTATTGATTCCATATGGGTACGCCTTATATGGATTTTGCTAACCTTGTTTTCTAGCGGAACTTTTATCCTTATTTATGTTTTATTCTGGATCTTGGTTCCAGCAGCCGTTACTACTTCAGACAAACTGAAAATGACCGGGGAACCTATCAATATTTCCAATATTGAAAAAAAGTTCAAGGAAGGATATGAGAATGTCGCCGATAAAGTAAAAAACGCCGACTACGACAAATACGGGCAGAAAGTAAAGAGTAGTACCACTACTTTTTTCGATACGCTTGGGAATATCCTTCTTACCCTATTAAATGTGTTTGTCAAATTGATCGGGATTTTTATCATTATTGTGTCCTTATCTACCCTTATAGGACTTATTGTTGGATTATTCACTGCAGGAACTTTTGGTTTTTGGGGGGAAGGCGAGTTAATGGATTGGTATCAAATGGTAGATACCACCAGTGCCCCACTTTGGCTTATTTCATTATTAACCTTCTTTGCCGTAGGGATTCCGTTTTTTGTCCTTTTTATTTTAGGACTGAAAATGCTGGTTAAAAACCTTAAGTCTATAGGAACCACTGCCAAGATCACCCTATTTATAGTATGGTTGGGCGCTATCATCGGCTTGGGTATTTTTGCCATTAAGCAAGCTACGGAAACAGCCTATGATGCCGATGCTATTACTGAAGAAACCTTGAATATAAGAACCGGGGATACCCTAAAGGTGAAAATGGTTTCAAATTCTATTTATGAATACGATGCACGAAGAAGGGGCGGACTCAATATTAAATACAATGAGAATGACGAAAAGGTGATTTATTCTACCGATGTTAGGCTTATTGTTCGTGCTACGGAAGACTCCATCGCTAAAATAGTGATTGAGAAAAGTGCAGAGAGCTCTAGTTACTTAAATGCCAAGAAAAAAGCGGAAGCGATTGATTATGGTTACAGTTTTAACAATAATACTTTGGCTTTGGACGCTTATCTCACCACCGATTTCAAAAATAAATATCGCGATCAAGAGGTCACGGTCATTCTATACCTTCCAGTAGGAACCATCTTATATGCAGATACGAACACCTATTCTTTTCATAGAAACAATTCTTATCACAAGGATATTTTAAACAATGGAGATGAAGAAAAGTTTCTAATTATTGAAAAAGAGGGTACTCATTGCTTGGATTGTCCTGAAGAGGAATACCCTTCCGAATCTTGGGAAGACGAAGTGCGTCAAGAGTTCCGTGAAGAAAAGAAAATAGATACTTTGAGAACTAACATAGCAGACTCAATCGAAATAAATAATCAATCAAAAACCATAACCCATGAAAACAATTAAAATTGCCTTGGCCATGCTCATGGTCGTAAGTTTAAGCAGTTGTCAATTCGATATTCGTTTTGGACAAGTAAATGGCAATGGAAATGTCGTAACCGAAGAACGCCCTGTAGCAAATTTTACCGCGGTAAGGGGAAGTGCAGGAATCGATGTATTCTTAACCCAAGGAGACGAAAATAAAGTGGTGGTAGAAGCCGATGAAAACCTCTTAGAGATCATTGAAACCCGAGTGGATGGAAATACCTTAAAAATTACCTCAGACGCCAATATTGGCAGATGCAAGTCCAAAAAAGTTCATGTAACTTACACCTCCTTAGAAAGTATTGAAGCTTCCAGTGGTGCCGATGTCATCGGAAACTCGGTTATTAAGAGTGAGACATTATCACTGGGTAGTAGTAGTGGAGCCGATTTGGAAGTGGAGATTTTGGCGAAGGAAGTCTATGCCAATACTAGTAGCGGGGCCGACTTAAAAGTTTCGGGAACTGCTAGCAGGCTTATTGCTGAAGCCTCTAGTGGTAGCGATTTAAAAGCACGCGAATTGGAAGTTATTACTTGTAAGGCCGATGCCAGCAGCGGAGCCGATATAGCCGTAACCGTGAAAAACGAAATAGAAGCTAGTGCCTCTAGTGGTGGCGATATCAAATACTACGGAAACCCCTCGGATGTGTCTGTAAAAGATGGCCCTTCGGGAAATGTACGAAAAATGTAACCCAAACCACCTAACCAACCCAAGCCCAAAGTGTTCTTAACCCATAGCGCTTTGGGCTTAAATTTCTTATGATGAAAATATATATCTATATCCTTTTCGTATTGGGGTTTCTCACCACTAATGCACAAGAAACCAGCAACAGTGAACTATTTAAAATTCTTCAAGAAAAAGACAGTCTCTTGTTTAATCGTGCCTTCAACCATTGTGAATCCTTTTGGCTTGAAGAGCTTATTGCTAAAGACTTCGAATTTTACCATGATCAAGGCGGGATTAATGACTCAAAAGAAGCTTTCCTAAAAACCATGAAAGAGGGTATTTGTCATCCAAACAACCCCATAAAATCACGTAGACAGCTTTTAAAAAATACTTTAAAGGTGTATCCGCTTTATGATAATGGCAAACTCTATGGAGCTTTACAAAAAGGGGAACATGAGTTCTTTCAGGCTTCAGCCAATGAAGTTGAAAGAAAAACAAGTAAGGCGCTTTTTTCACATCTTTGGATTCTTGAAAATAATGAATGGAAGCTAAAAAGGGTCTTCAGCTATAACCACACTTCACCAAGTCCATAAATTTCATTTCAGAATAAATGCGTAATAAAGTTTAGTAACTCGCTGAAAGACCTTATTTTAGTAAGCATAAATAAACTTAATTACTTTTACTATGAAAATGTATTACCCTGTTGTAGTTTTCTTACTCCTACTTGGATTTTCCGTAAGTGCTCAACAAAATCAACAAGGGGCTTCTGTAATAGCTACAGCAGACTCCTACACCTATGTACCACCCTTAGCAAATAGAATGGGGGAATTAACCCCTTCCAAAGTGAAAGGAGAGGCGAAAGATAGCCGATCTTACCGATGGAAAAGAGGCGTCGTTCCAGGAAAAGGATTGCAAGAAGACGTCCTTTCAAAATATCCACACCCTTTAGAACAGAAAGTTCCCGGGAAAGCTCCCGATTTAGTCTTTACCACAGCTTTTTCAGGTTCTTCCCCTACCGATCCTTCCATAGCCATAGGACCCGACCACATTTTTGCGGTTTTCAACACTGGGTTTGCAATTTATGATAAAGATGGTATGGAATTGGTCGGACAAACCAATCCGAATCCAGCAATATTTCCTTCCTCTGGATGTTGTGACCTTACGGTTTCTTATGACCCAGTAGCAACTTCAGCAAGTAATCCTAACCCCGGAAGATGGGTAGTTTCATTTTTAGGAGGAGGTGCACAGATTGCTGTTTCTGATGGGCCCGACCCAGTGACTTCTGGATGGAATGTATACAACATCAATACCATTAACGATTACCAAAAACTTTCGGTTTGGAGCGACGGGTATTACGTGACCGACCAATCCAGTGGAAACCGGGTTTATGCCATGGAGCGTCAAGCCATGCTAGACGGTGAGCCCGCAGGAAATGTCTCTATTCAAGGATTTCAGCTTCCTAATTTCAACAATCAAGGGTTTGCCAGTGTGCAAGTGCTGAATGTTTCTGACAACCAATATCCTGGACCCGGAAATGCCACAGTAGTATTCTTTCAAGATGATGCCTACCCGGGGCAAACAGATGATAGTATCAAGTTTTGGGATTTGGATGTAGATTTTGACACCCCAGGAAATTCCACTATTTCGGCGCCCCAGGAAGTGATTGTTTCCCCCTTCACCTCTATATTCGACGGTACTTCATTCGCTAATTTAACTCAGCCTAATGGAGGTGCCGACATTGATGCCCTGCAAGGAATCATCATGAATCAAGCACAATACAAAAAATTTCCAAATTACAACTCATGTATCTTCAACCATGTGATCGATGTAGACCCCTCTTCTGGAGAGCAAGCAGCGATTCGATGGTATGAATTTCGTCAAATCGATGATGGACAACCTTGGACCTTATTTCAAGAAGGAACCTTTGCCTCAGGTGATGGAACTCATTATTGGCATGGAAGTATGATCATGGACAACCAAGGAAATATAGGTATGGGTTTCACAGCGATGTCCAATGCAGCAACAGGCAATGGAACTTCAGACTCCTTTGTATCTAGCTATTATACAGGACGCTTGTCTACAGACCCTATAGGGACCATGACCATCGCTCCACAACTTATTTTTCAAGGCTTGGCGAACATTCCAAACTTGAGGTACGGAGATTATAGTAAAATTGATATTGATCCTACCGACTATCAAACCATGTGTTTTGTAAATGAAGTGATGCAACCGCAGCGTTCCAATGTTTGTGGATGTTTTAAAATTGCTCCCGATTTTGATAATGATGTAGGAATAGTAGATATTACCGCACCTGTGGATGGTGATTTGTCTTCCCCTCAGGATATCACGGTAACCATTCGTAATTTTGGTATTTTGGATGCCACGAATATTCCCGTAAACTTTTCCATTGATGCTGGAACTCCAGTATCGGAAACCTTTACAGGTACTATTTCTTCGGGTATGACTGCAAGTTATACGTTTACGGCCCAAGGAGACTTCTCAATTGAGGGACAAACCTACTCTATTACAGCCAGTACCGATTATGCCATTGATGAAAATAATGCCAATGACAGCTTTACCAAAGAGGTAACCCATGTCTTTGCTGCCGATATTGGCGCTACTGAAATTACCAGCCCCACCAGTGGTGAAGGCTTAGGACTTGAGGACATTACTATTACTATTGAAAATTTTGGTACTGCAGATCAAACTGGTTTTGATGTATTTTATAGCATTGACGGAGGTGCCCCTGTCGTAGAAAATATAGGAGGTGATGTGGTAACAGCTGGTGGAACCTTCAGTTATACGTTTACTACACCAGCCGACTTTTCTACGGAAGGACAATATGAAATTGTGGCAGGTACACAATTAACTGATGATAGTGTTACAGCCAATGACAATACCAGTTTAACCATTGAAAGTTTTTCTTGTAGTTCGTTGTTGAACGATACCAGTCAAACCGTAGGTCCCAATGCTGGAGATATTACGGTTTCTACCATTACTGTCACCGACGACCTTACCGTAAGTGATGTAAACGTGACACTAAATATTGACCATACTTGGGTTTCAGATTTAGAAATTAAATTGGTGGGACCTGATAACACAGAAGTCATTTTAGTGTCTGGTGAAGGAGGAGATGGTGACGATTTTATAAATACCACTTTCGATGATGAAGCTGCAACGTCCATTGCTGGACAAAGTGCTCCCTTTACGGGTTCTTTTCAACCGCAGGAGAGCCTTTCGGCATTTGATGGACTTATGGCTGCGGGTGATTGGGATTTAGTAATTACCGATAATGCCAACCAAGATGGGGGACAATTAAATGATTGGACTCTAGAAATTTGTGGAGTCGAACTTTTAAGCAATCCCAATTTTGATTTCCCCGATGGAAGTGAACTTGTTGTAATAGACCAAGGCAATGACCAATTTAAATTGTCTTTACCGACCACTTCAGTAACCAATACCTTATTACTTACGGTGGTGGATATGACAGGGAGAATTTTAACTACATTTCCTTTGGATAATGAGACCGGTCAAGGATATCAATATGTTCTAGACATGTCTTATGTTTCTTCTGGAGTGTACATTGTTCGCTTAGGCGATGATCACTACGGAAGTGTAAAACGCATTATTGTAAAATAATTGATCAACTATTCGAAATGAAAAAGCCCTCTTTTTGGAGGGCTTTTCTATTTTTTCATTTTGACACAGTTACAATAAGGAATATCCTATGGAAAATGTAATATTGGAATATTCGCCGTCCCTTTGATCCAAAATAATTCGCTTAAAGGAATGGGCCACTTCAAAGTAAAAATCCTGATAATTCACTCCGGCCGAAACAAAACCATTTCCGGTGGATAAGGTCTCATTAATTTTCTGACCGTTTACAAAATACGCTCCTTCTAAGGTAATGGGGGCTAAAAATCCTGCTGAAATAAACAAACGGGTTTCCTCTCCTAAAAACATAGAGTGCCTTCCGCCAATGGCAATATCAATAGCACTATAGTCAAATTGATAGCCTATTCTAGGAAGGATAGGGTCTTTAGATAGCTCAAACGAAACGCTATGATAGGTCAAGCTACTGAATAAAGACCATTTATTTTTTTTGAAATTAAATATATACTCCAATTCAAGACCCACAGCGATACCGCCTGTAGTATCAAAATCTTCTACTCCAAAAACAGGATTCTCAAGTACACTCATTGCGTGTAATCGATAGCCCGCTTTAAGCAATAAATTCAATCGATCAGGTTTTGAAAATGTTTCTTCGTCATCAACAGAGACAAAACTCCCATTACAAGCATTGAAAGCAGTTACAATTTCCATTAAATCCTTTTCAGAATAGCGAAGATCCTTAAACATATCTTCATCAAAATTATCACACTCCAAAGCATTATAAAGTTGCTGCCTAAACTGGTTGTTTTCCCCAATTTTAGAAGGAGTCGCTTGGTATTTCTTAAATACCAAAGGAAGTATTTCCCCAGAGGAAGTTTCCAAAAAGAATAGTTGTTTACTAGCTTCTGTATATCCATACAACGAGTACTCGCCATCGATCAGTTTTCTAAGAAAAACCACTCCCTCTTCAAATATTGGTCTCCTTTCGGAAGAAAGGTTATTGATTTGAACAGGGGATTTTTCAATGGGAACCTGTTTTCTTATATAGCTTTTCCCTCCAAATACAGTAAATTCTTTTACTTCTGAAATAGTGGCTTCTTGTATGTTGCCATTCTCGGAAAGTTTGTAAGTAAATGTAGTCGGGTTATTTAACCAATCTTCATTTTTAATGAAACAGCTTACCTTATCTTGATCATTATCGATAAAATATCCTGGCTCAAAATTGATTTGACCCAACACCAAAAAAGGCACTAATAAGGCACCTATTAGAAAACCATTAGAAATAACTTTCTTCAGCATTATTTATTCTGCACTTACAGTTTCTTCACTTTCCACGGAAGCCAAATAACGTTCGGCATCCAATGCTGCCATACATCCGGTGCCAGCTGCTGTTACAGCTTGTCGGTATTCCTTGTCCTGAACATCTCCGCTAGCAAAAACACCTGGTTTATTGGTCTTCGTACTTTTCCCTTTCGTAATTACATAACCCGTACCATCCATGTCCAATTGACCTTTAAAAATCTCGGTATTAGGTTTGTGACCGATTGCTATAAATAGTCCCGTAATTTCAATTTCCGTTTTCTCTCCGGTTTGGTTATTGACCATTCGCAATCCTTCCACTACTTGCTCTCCCAACACCTCATCGACTTCCGTATGGTACAAAACCTCAAGATTCTTCGTAGAATTGACACGGTGTTGCATGGCTTTAGAAGCACGCATTTCGTCTTTACGAACCAACATGGTTACTTTATTACAAATATTGGCCAAATAAGTCGCTTCTTCCGCAGCGGTATCCCCACCCCCTACAATGGCAACATCCTGACCTTTATAGAAAAACCCATCACACACAGCACAGGCAGAAACCCCTCCCCCTCGTAGACGTTGTTCACTGGGCAGCCCTAAATATTTTGCAGTAGCCCCAGTAGAGATGATGACGGTTTCGGCTTCAATTTGTTTGGAATTATCAACGGTTACTTTATGGATGCCTCCTACTTGATCACTAAAATCCACTGCGGTGACCATTCCAATTCGTACTTCCGTGCCAAAACGTTCGGCTTGCTGTTGTAACTGCACCATCATGGTAGGGCCATCGATCCCTTCTGGATACCCAGGAAAATTATCTACTTCGGTAGTGGTTGTTAATTGCCCCCCAGGTTCCATACCCGTATAAAGTACCGGTTTTAAGTCGGCCCTAGAGGCATAAATAGCAGCTGTATATCCTGCAGGACCCGAGCCGATAATCAAACATTTTATTCTTTCAACAGATTCAGACATAATTAAAAAGCTTCAAAATTTAATAGGGTATAAAAGTAGCAAGTTTACCGCAAAACTTACAGGAAAAGTTATTAAGAATTGTTATTAACCCATTTTGCTTTGCTATGCCTTTTCAAAAAAACAGAAGTCTCCCTAAACATGACCAATGTCATTTTTAATACAAAGCACAGCTTTTACATTTACACCATTCAAATTCAACTAAAAATGAACCCATCTCTAATAGGGAAATATAACGTAGCAGGACCTAGATACACTAGTTATCCCACCGTGCCTTATTGGGACGACACTACTTTTTCCTTGAAGTCTTGGAAAGAAAGCCTTTTAAAAAGTTTTCAGCAAAGCAAGGAAGAAGGGATAAGCCTTTACATACACCTCCCCTTTTGCGAAAGTATGTGCACCTTTTGTGGATGTACCAAACGCATTACCAAAAATCATGAGGTAGAAATTCCTTATTTGAAATCCATTATTAAGGAATTTCAGTTATACCTCGATTTATTTGGTGAAAAACCGTTGGTGAAGGAAATCCATATAGGCGGAGGAACGCCTACCTTTTTTGCTTCGGAAAATTTGAAGCTGCTTATGGAAGGACTTTTCAGACGAATGAAAATGCACCCCGAAATTGCGATGAGTTTTGAAGGGCACCCCAATAATACCACTCGAGAGCACCTTGCGGCCTTTTACGACCTAGGTTTCAAAAGAGTAAGTTATGGGGTTCAGGATTATAATGAAACCGTGCAGAAAGCCATTCACCGAATCCAACCTTTTGAAAATGTTAAAAAGGTGACGCAAACCGCACGAACCTTGGGGTACGATTCGATAGGGCACGATATCATTTTTGGATTGCCTTTTCAGAAACAGGAACACATCCAGTACACCATCGAAAAAACCATTGACTTAAAACCGGAACGTATTGCTTTTTATAGCTACGCCCATGTTCCTTGGATGAAAGGCAATGGACAACGTGGGTATCAAGAAGCCGATCTTCCTTCCGCAGAAGAGAAAAGAGCGCAATACCAACTAGGAAAGAAACTACTCGAGGAAGCAGGCTATACCGAAATAGGCATGGACCATTTTGCACTTCCTTCTGACAGTTTATATAAAGCACAGCAAAACAAAACCATACATCGAAACTTTATGGGCTACAATGCTTCCAAAACCCAAATTATGATTGGATTGGGCGTGTCGGCCATTAGTGATAGTTGGTACAGTTTTGCGCAAAATGTAAAAGGGGTAGAAGAATACACCCACCTTTTGCAAAATAATATTATCCCGGTGTTTAGGGGGCATATTTTAAACGAAGAGGATTTGACGATACGCACACATATCCTCAATCTCATGTGCCAATTAAACACCTCTTGGAAACACCAAGACCTGTATTTTGATGAACTGCCCGATGTATTAATTCAACTGGCAGAATTGGAAAACGACGGTTTGTTGGTGATTGAAAAAGATTCCATTCAGGTCACTGAAAAAGGACGCCCTTTTGTGAGGAACATTTGTATGGCATTCGATCTTCGATTGCAACGCAAAAAACCCGAAAGGCAACTTTTCTCAATGACTGTGTAACGATGGTTTTTTAGTTGAAGAAAAAGCGGGCTATTCACTATACTTCGAATGCCCGCTTTTTTATTGGAAACACAAATAAACAATTAACCAATCTTATAATTCGTTTTGATCTTCTTTTTTGCTTCCGCTGCTCATAAAATAAATGAGCACTCCAATTAAAATAACACATACTAAGGCAAATACACCGATCATGATGACCCCATTGCCCCAATCTACTAAAGGAATTTTATTCACTATCATATTTTTTGGTTTATGGTTCTACACTATTTGAAGTTTCCTCTAGGGAAACTGAATGACAATTATAATTGGCTTCCACTTGGTTATGGATGGGTTTTGGGGACACATAAGGAATACCTAGTCCTAAGCCCCGAATAATGAAAAAACACCCAACAATTATAACAAAAACCGGAATGGCCTTTCGTATTTTTTGACGGGTATTCCCCTTCAGAAAATTTCCCAAATAAATAGCCGTAGTCATTAACGGGATGGTTCCCAGGCCAAAGGCTAACATATACACACTTCCTTCCCAAAGTCCGCCAGAAGCAATTGCTCCAAAGATCGCCATGTAAACCAATCCGCAGGGCAAAAACCCATTAAGAAACCCAATGGTAAAAAAAGTATCGGGACTCCGCTTTTTGAGTTGTTGTCCTAGGGCCGATTTCACTTTCCCTATCATTTTATAAATAGGTTGGGTAACGGAGTATTTTCCCAATAAATGCTGCGGAAGTACCACAATCAATATCATAAGTATCCCAATGGCTATGGAAAGCTGCTGCTGAATTCCAAATAAGTATAGGCTTTTACCCAATAAGCCAAACAAGAGCCCTAAAAACGCATAAGTAAATAAGCGCCCCAGATGATACAGGAACAACTGCGAATACTTTCGGAAGCTGTTTTTTCGATCTAACGGCAATAAAAAGGCAATAGGGCCACACATTCCCACGCAGTGGAAACTACCCAAAAGTCCTAATAAAAGTGCCGTGATAAACATTTTAGTATACGATTGCTTCTTTAAACATATAATATTCACCATCCATATTCCAGTCGATGGTCACCTTCCAATGCCCTCCCACCAATAGATCCTTTGGCACCAACATCTTGCCCCCCTCTATCTTTAAGGGTAATTGAAAATCCAATTTCTCATTGGAAGGTCGGTACATTTGCAAACTACCTTCAATGGATTTTTGGTTTATTTCCTTCGGAAAGGAAAACCAGATCCCTTCAGGCGTTTTCTCAAAAGTGATTTTTGAAGAAAGTGCATTGGCATTTTTTTCAGCATCAATTTCCTGCTGATAGGCCAAATCCTTGGCATAGTAGGCTTCCGTTACCAAATCGTGATCATAATTTTTATCGGTCATCATGGTAATGACCATGTACATAATGAACCCTATAAAGAGTGTCATTCCTATGACTATTCCAGTACCCCAGTTAATTTTCATATCAGTATTATTTATAGCTTCTTGGTCCCAAGAAAGCGGTTTTTGTAGTTTCTATTAATTCATCGCCACTGTAGACGCCAATCTTTACTTTGTCCTTGTCTCCCGTTAAGGCACTTGCATCAATTTCAATGAACAAGGTTCCTTCAGAAATTCCTTGTTTCGGAACAACAAACCGTTCATTTCGAACCAATTTCACCGTCCCGTTGTGGGACATCACTTCAAAGTGAACATCTGGGATGTCTTCCGTAGTTTTATTCACCAATTTATAGGTGTATACATTACTAATAATGTTATTGTCTTTGTGTTCGTAGAGCTGACCAGGAAGTCGCAATACCCTAGCTTCTACATCATTTCTCAAGAACAGCATTCCCGTCAACACCCCTAACAAAATGATCAATACAGCAGAATACCCTTTTAATCGTGGGGTGAATTTAAATTTGGCCTTCTTCTCGATATTATCCTCACTGGCATAGCGAATCAACCCTTTGGGTAAGTTTACCGACTCCATGATGCTATCGCAAGCATCGATACAAGCGGTACAGTTTACACATTCCAGCTGTGTTCCGTTTCTAATGTCGATTCCGGTTGGGCAAACATGTACGCATTGAAAACAGTCGATACAATCCCCTTTCCCAGTAGCCGCCCGATCTTCTTTTTTATTGAATTTGGCACGCCCTTTTTCCTTTTCCCCACGCTTGTGATCGTAGGCCACAATAATGGATTTATTGTCTAGAAGCACTCCTTGCAACCTTCCGTAGGGGCATGCAATGACGCATACTTGCTCACGGAACCAAGCAAAGATGAAGTAAAAGACAGCGGTAAAAATAAGCAAGGAAATAAAAGTACTTAGGTTTTCCAGCGGACCTTCGGTGATGTACTCCAACAATTTATCACTTCCAATAAGATAGGCCAAAAAGACATTGGCAATTAAAAAGGAGATGATAAAAAAGACGAACCATTTTAAAGCTTTTTTCCGAATTTTTTCAGCATTCCAGGGCTGTTTCGCCAAACGGATTTGTTTTCCACGATCGCCTTCAATCCAATATTCAATCCTTCGGAAGACCATTTCCATAAAAATCGTTTGCGGGCAAATCCATCCGCAGAAAATACGTCCAAAGGCTACGGTAAAAAAGATGACAAACACCACCCCGATAATCATCATGATCACTACCAAGTGGAAATCTTGGGGCCAAAAAGGAAATCCGAAGAAATTAAACCGTCGTTCCAGGACATTCAGTAACATAAACTGATTGCCATTAATCTTGATAAAAGGCGATACAAATAATATCGCTAACAAGACATAACTAACCAGCTTGCGGTATTTATAGAATTTCCCTGAAGGTTTTTTAGGAAAAATCCAAGATCGCTTTCCTTCCTCATTAATGGTAGCGATACTGTCACGGAAAATTTCATCTTCTGGTGTTTCCAAAGCCATTATTTTTTAGAGAGACAAAACCCCCTTTAAAAAGGGGGCTGTTAATTTATTTCTAGTTACTTACAGTCACCTCAACCGATGTGGAATCTACCACGGTCTCGGGCACTTCTTCGTTAGGTGTTTCTGGAACGGCATCTGGATCTGCCCAAATTTCCCCTTCAGCAGCTTTTGGCTCGGCTGGGGTGGTCCCTTGAAAAGTTAACACATAACTGGCTACTTGAGCCATTTCTACCGGTTTCAGTTCGGTTTTCCAGGAAACCATTCCTTTTCCATCACGGCCTCCTTCAGAAATCGTATTGAAGACATTTTTAATTCCGCCTCCCAAAATCCAATATTCATCGGTAAGGTTAGGGCCAATACCGCCTCCTCCATCACTTTTATGACAAGCAATACAGTTGGTTTCAAAAATTTGTTTCCCAGCAGCCAGATCGGATTTCTCGGTTAATAATTCTACCGTATTCACATCGACAAGGTCTTTGGCATTCTTTTTATATTCCTCAACAGCAATACGGGCTTCTTCCATTTCAATTTCAAACTCCTTAGCCTGCTTGTTTCCATCAAAGATGTGATAGCGTACCAAATAGATTCCGGCAAACACAATCGTGATGTAAAACATGTACAGCCACCACGGTGGAAGTTTGTTATCCAGTTCCCGGATCCCGTCGTAATTATGATCCAAGACGATTTCCCCTTCCTGTTCGATTGGTTTCCCACCGGCCAGCTTTTTATAGAGATTCTTAATACCAGAGAACTGTTGTGCTTTTCTCTTTTCTTCGGAAGCAAGGTATTTTTGCTGTGCTTCTTCCGAAAGCCCTCGATACAGAATACTCTTCAAGGTTTCAGCAATCATTTCAACTGCAATGGCAAACAGCAGTAACATGGCCAATACGCCCCATATGATAGGGTATTTTTCGATGGCCATTTGGTCGCCAGAGTCTATGGTAAACTCCAGCAGTAAAAAGGCAATGACCAAAAAGCCTATAACTCGTAAATAAGATGCTAATGATTTCATACTATGGTATTGTGGTTAGTAGTATCGTCGTTTTCTAAAGGTATGTTGCTCACTTCTTGGATATACGCCTTCTTTGCGGTAATCACCCAAAAGAATAGCAATACAAAGAATACAAAGAATATGAGCAGTGAAATGATTGGGTATATGGTAACCCCATCAATATTTTCCAAATTTCCTTTTACAAATTTCAACATGGTTTCTATTATTTAAGGGTTACTTCTCCTTCGTTGGTCTTTACTTTAATATCGGTACCCAGACGTTGTAGGTATGCAATAAGTGCAACAATTTCACGGTTTCGCATTTCCACAAACGCTTCATTGTTTTCTTGGGCATACTTCTTATCGGCTTCATACGTCTTTGCAAAGTCGGGATCACTAAATAGGTTTTGCTCTATTTTGGTTCCCTGTTCGTCCATCCATTCTTGAGCTCGGGTGATATCCTCTTCGGTATATGGGACTCCAAGGGTAACCATGGCTTCCATTTTCTTCTCGGTCATGGATTTATCCAATTCATTTTTGATAAGCCATTTATAGGAAGGCATGATAGAACCTGAAGACGTAGACTGCGGATCGTACATATGGTTAAAATGCCAATTATCACTGTATTTTCCACCTACACGGAACAAATCGGGGCCGGTACGCTTACTTCCCCAAAGGAAAGGGTGGTCGTACACGTATTCTCCAGATTTTGAATATTCCCCATAGCGTTCCACTTCACTTCGGAAGGGACGCACCATTTGTGAGTGACACGCATTACAACTTTCACGGATGTATAAGTCACGACCTTCCAATTCTAAAGGTGTATAGGGTTTTACACTCGTAATTTTAGGTACATAATCATCGACAATCAAAGACGGAATAATTTGCACCATACCTCCAATTAAAATAGCCACAGTAGCATAGATGGTAAGCTTCACAGGGCGTCTTTCCAACCAAGTGTGGTATCCTTCTTTAGCTGTTCTATGCTTGGTAACTCGAGCTAATGGGGCAGCTTCAGCTAATTCATCGGTAACCTTACTTCCCTTACGTATGGTAATGATGATATTCACTACCAACATGATCATTCCTACTATATATAGGGAACCTCCAATAGCTCTCATCCAGTACATTGGGATGATTTCACTTACGGTTTCCAGGAAGTTTCCGTAGGTAAGGGTTCCATCTGGATTAAACTGTTTCCACATAAAGGCCTGAACAAATCCAGCGACGTACATAGGTAAAGCATACATCACGATACCCAAAGTTCCAATCCAGAAGTGGGCATTGGCCATAGAGGTAGACCAAAGCTTGGTTTTAAATAACTTGGGCACCAACCAATAGACCATTCCGAAGGTTAAGAAACCATTCCAGGCCAAAGCACCTACGTGAACGTGGGCAATAATCCAATCGGTGAAGTGGGCAATGGCATTAACGTTTTTCAAGGAAAGCATAGGACCTTCAAACGTGGCCATACCATAACCGGTAATGGCGACTACCATAAACTTCAACACCGGACTGGTTCGTACTTTATCCCAAGCACCACGCAAGGTTAGCAATCCGTTGATCATCCCTCCCCAAGAAGGAGCAATCAGCATTACGGAGAACGTAACCCCCAAACTTTGAGCCCAATCGGGTAAAGCTGAATACAATAAGTGGTGAGGCCCAGCCCAGATATAGATAAATATTAAGGACCAAAAGTGAACAATCGAAAGTTTATAAGAATATACCGGTCTGTTGGCTGCCTTCGGAACAAAGTAATACATGAGCCCCAAAAAAGGAGTAGTCAAGAAAAATGCTACCGCATTGTGTCCATACCACCATTGTACGAGAGCATCCTGAACCCCAGCATAAGCTGAATAACTTTTTAGGAAACTTACGGGAAGCTCCATACTGTTTACGATGTGGAGTACTGCTACCGTTACGAAAGTTGCTAGATAAAACCAAATAGCTACATAAAGGTGACGTTGCCTTCTCTTTAAGATGGTTCCAATCATATTGGCACCAAAAGCCACCCAAACCAAGGCAATGGCAATATCAATAGGCCATTCCAATTCGGCATACTCTTTTGAAGTTGAATACCCCAATGGAAGCGTTATGGCCGCTGCAACAATAATGAGCTGCCAGCCCCAAAAGTTGAAATTACTTAAAAAATTACTCCACATTCTGGCTTTAAGCAATCGTTGCAAAGAGTAATATACTCCTGCAAAAATGGCGTTTCCAACGAAGGCAAAGATTACTGCATTGGTATGCAAGGGTCGTAATCGACCAAAGCTTAACCAAGAGATGCCATCGGTTAGGTTTGGAAACAAAAACATAAAGGCTAATAATAGCCCCACGCTCATCCCTACAACACCCCATAGAAGAGTGGCATAGAGGAATTTTTTAACGATCTGGTTATCGTAATAAAACTTCTGTACTTCCATAATTACTGGTTATCGTTTTTGGTTTGTGGTTTATCTGTAGAAACTTCCTTAATCACTTCATCCTCAAACAACATACGTACGGAAGGCGTATAGGTATCATCGTATTGCCCTTTCTTTACAGAAATAATAAATACAATGAAAAAGAGTACCGCTACCGTAACACTAATCGCTAAAAGCATGTAAATGATGGTCATTTTCTTAAATTATGGTGTAAAAATAGAACGGGAGGCTTTCAGAAAATATGACATATATCAGTTTCAAAGAGTTTCTTTTTTCGCAAGCTTTTTCCCAATAAAATAAGTCGCTACTGTAGTAAAAACCACAATACTGATAGAGCTTAAAGGCATTAAAATAGCAGCCACTACGGGGGAAAGATTTCCGGAAACGGCAAAGCTTAACCCAATAAGATTATAGATAAGCGAGAGCACAAAGCTCCATTTAATAATCTTCATTCCCTTTTTAGAGATTTGGAAGAAATCGGTTAAATTTTGAAAACGGGAAGCATCCAAAATGCCGTCGCAAGCCGGAGAGAAAACATTCACATTTTCAGAAATAACAATTCCCACATCACTCTGCGCCAAAGCCCCGGCATCATTCAATCCATCCCCTACCATCATCACTTTTTTCCCTGATTTCTGAAGGTTTTTAATATACTGAAGCTTATCATCGGGTTTTTGTTCGAAGAGCATTACGGCGTGCTTCGGAAGGATCATTTGTAACCTTTCCCGTTCCCCGTCGTTATCCCCAGAAAGGATAACCAGCTTCTTGTCTTTCCCCAATTCCTGAAAAACTTCCATTAAGCCCTTCCGATAGGTATTTTGAAAAACGTAGCGTCCTTTATAACCATCGTTGCTACTTACATAAACCGAGGTTTCATTGGTCTCTTCCAAGCTTTCTTTTTGCGCTTCCACAAAAGAAGCTGCCCCAATTTTCAATTGTCGGTTTTTATGGGTGGCCAAGATACCTTTACCGGTCACTTCCTCAAAAGAGTCGAGAGTGGTGATATTGTTTTTATTCAACAAGTCGTACAACGCTCTACTTAAAGGATGGTTGGATGCCCGAAGGGAGCTTGTTAACACGGCAGACTCTTCTTCGGTTAAAGGAATTCCTTCATAGATAATTTTACTTTTTTGATGGGTGGTAATGGTTCCGGTTTTATCAAATACCACGGTATCTACCTGAGCCATTTGCTCAATGATGTAAGATTCCTTTAAATACAATTGCTGTTTTCCGAAGATGCGGAGCAAGTTGCCGAGGGTAAAGGGAGACGCTAAGGCAATCGCGCATGGGCAAGCCACAATTAATACTGCGGTAAATACTTGAAAAGCCTTGGAAGGATCGACTACTAACCAAAATAAGGTGGCCAAAAACGCCAAACTTAACACCCCAATGGTGAAATTTTTACTAATTCTATCTGTAAGGGATTGAAATAGATGCTGTTTGTTGGTAGAAAATACTTCATTGCTCCACAATTGTGTGAGATAGCTCTGCTCCACCCCTTTCATGGCTTGTACTTCAATAATACCCCCCTCCTGTCTTCCGCCGGCAAATAACTTATCGCCCGAATCCTTATGTACCGGCACGGCTTCGCCTGTCACAAAACTGTAATCGATCAAAGCGTCACCTTTTAAAAGAATAGCATCCACGGGAAGCAGTTCCTTGTTCCGAACGAGCAACCGATCGCCAGGAAGGACTTCGTAAATAGGAACCTGTTCTTCAGAATGGTCTTCCTTGATACGGGTAATAGCAATAGGAAAATAAGACTTGTAATCCCTTTCAAAAGAGAGATACGAGTAGGTTTTTTGCTGAAAAAACTTTCCGACGAGCAAAAAGAACACCAAGCCTGTAAGACTGTCGAAAAAACCCGTTCCCCAATCCATCACGATCTCCAGAGTACTTCTTAAGAACAACACCAAAATCCCTAAGGCAATGGGAACATCGATGTTCAATATTTTGGAGCGAAGGCCCTTGTAAGCTGAAATAAAATAATCTTTAGCCGAATAGAACACCACTGGTACCGAGTAGGCAAACATTAACCAACGGAACAGGTGTTTGAAGCGATCCAACCAAAACTCTTCTACCTGAAAATATTCGGGAAAAGAAAGAAACATGACATTCCCGAAGGCAAATCCTGCAATTCCTAATTGATAAATAAGGGTTCGGTTCACTTGTTTCTTTTTTTGATCGGCATTTTCCAAAGAGATGTAGGGTTCGTACCCCAAACGGGCTAAAAGCGTAACGAGTTCTTTTAAGGAAACTTCTTCGGAAGCATAGGTGATGCGCACGGTTTTCTTCGGAAAATCTACTTGAGAGGTTCGTACGCCCGCATTCAATTTTTGAAGGTTTTCCAATACCCAGATACACGAACTACAGTGAATGGAAGGGATTAAAAAAGAAACAATCTTAATATCGCCATCATGAAACTCGAGCAGTTTTTCGGCAATACTTTCATTATCCAGAAAATCGAATTTACCATCTACTTCCCCTGGGGAAATACCCGGAGTGCTTTCCAAATCGTAATAATAGGAAAGATCGCTTTCGTGTAAGATATCGAAAACAGTAGCGCAGCCTTGACAGCAAAAAGATTTGTCCTTATGTTTAATCTCCTTGTCATCGCAAGGATCGCCACAATGATAGCATTGAGCCATGGGGTTTTAGTTGAATTTCAAAGCAAAAATGCTTCAGAAGTGGCATTTAAAAAATGATAATTGTCAGTTATAAAGTTTTCATAATCTGAGGAAAATCATACGAAATCCGCAAATAGCGCTGTATATTTAACTATCAAATCATTTTTATTATGAAACGTATTTTGTTGCCAACCGACTTTTCAGAAAACTCCTTAAACGCAATTCATTATGCCCTTACGTTTTTTAAGGGAATTCCTTGCGAGTTTTGCTTTCTGAACATTCAGAAACCTTCGGAATATGTGACCGGCGAAATTTACACTTCTTCTCCTACCGAGAGTACGATTTACGATTCGGTAGCAAAGGATCATAAAGAAAAACTGAATGAACTTGTACTCCGTTATGAAAAAGAATATGAACAACAGCCTTTCACATTTGATAGTATTTTTGATTTTGATGTGTTTGTAGATGCGATTCAGCAAGTGGTGAATACTCGAAGTATCGAGCTAATTATCATGGGTACCAATGGGGCTACCGATGCTGCTGAAGTTTTGTTTGGCAGTAATACCTTAAAAGTTATTAGAAACGTGAACTGTCCTATTTTGGCGATTCCTGAAGGCTTTCAATACCAGCAGTTTGCTTCGGTTTTATTTACCTATAAAAAAGAAGATGAATTTCATCCCGATGCATTAAAACCTTTAGGCGATTTAATTAATGGAAAAACCGTTTCGTTGGAAGTGCTTTGCGTGGACAATCACAAAGAACTTCCTAAAAGCGATGTGCTTAACTTGTTTTCTGAAGTTAACTACCACGAAGTAGATGGCGTGCCCACTCCTGAAGCAATCAATAGCTACGAACAACTCCTCCCCGTAGACATGCATACCATTTTTGTAAAACCCAAATCCTTTTTCCAGCGCATTTTTTCGGGAAGTGATGTTCCCAAAATAAGTTATGAAAGTAAGGTGCCGCTTTTGGTACTAAAATAGGGAGGCTATTTTTTTGGGGTTCCTTCAAGGTATTACTTCCTATTCGCAAGGGAATTAAACCAAAACCTCCACTACATCGTGCAGTTTAGGAATGCTAACATTCCAACCATAGGTTTCTTTTACCTTTACTCGAAGAGCATCACTGGCCGTTGGTTCTCCATGAATTAAAAATACCTGCTCGGGGATATTCTTGATTTCACTTGCCCATTGTAGTAAATCACTTTGGTCTGCGTGTGCCGACAAACTTTCCAAATGATGGACTTTGGCCTTAACCGGATAGTATTTTCCAAAAATTTTCAACTCATGGGTACCCTCCAGTAGCTGTCTTCCTCGGGTTCCTTCAGCTTGAAAGCCAACCAATAAAATCTTCGTACTAGGTTTACCTATTAATTGCTTAACATATGTAAGCACCCTTCCGCCGGTCACCATGCCACTTCCAGCTATGACCACCTTAGGCCTTGGATCATCAATGGTTTCCCAGGTTTCCCTATAGGAAGTAATGATGTGCATGCGCTTTTTTAAAGCGTTAATTTGTGAAGAATTTAAAAGATGCCATTTCGGAAAAAGCGCAAACACGGAAGTTACATTATTACCCATTGGGCTATCCACAAAAATTGGGATGTTGGGAATTTTGTTCCCCTGATACAGTTTCCATAAAAGGTACATCAATACTTGCAGTCTTTCCACGGCAAAAGAAGGAATAATCAAAGTACCTCTATGATGGATTACCTCATGAATAAGGGTTACCAAAGTTTCAGAAACCCGCTCTTCGGGATGTCGCTTATTTCCATAGGTACTCTCCATAAAGAGATAGTCGACCCACTTTGGCTTATCAGGAGGAAACAACAAAGGATCTTCCTTTCTACCAATATCCCCAGAAAAAACAAAGATTTTATCAAAGATCTGTAGCTCTATAAAAGTAGCTCCAATAATATGACCGTTGTACCGAAAGCGGCATTGCATATGTTCAGATAGGGAAATCCAATCCTCCTTTTCAATGGTCTTAAAATGTTTTAAGGTTTCTTCTACGGCCTTTTCATCAAAAAACGGCAAGGCAGGTTGGTGGGAGGAATATCCTTCCTTATTGGCCTTTTCGGCTTCCTCCATATGGATTTTAGCACTATCCCTTAAAATAATTTCTGCAATACCCATAGTAGGGGCGGTTCCCAAAATTTTTCCTTGAAAGCCCTGTTTTAGTAATCTTGGCAAATACCCTACATGATCCAAATGCCCATGCGTAAGCAATACATAATCTACGGTGGCTACCGGAAAAGGAATCGGTTCCCAATTTTGAAGCCGTAGTTCTTTGAGTCCTTGAAATACCCCGCAATCGATCATGATATTCGCTTCTGGGGTTTCCAATATAAATTTAGATCCCGTAACGGTTCCCGAGGCGCCTAAAAAATGAATTTTTACAGTTCTCATAATTAGGAATGACAAATTGCGTTGATATCTTCCAAAATTCTTGCTTTTCTATTTTCTGAAATCCCTAAATGGTCTAAATAAAAATCATCCTGAATCAATTGCCTGCACAGTACTACGTTTCGGGATAAAAGAAATTGTTTTTCACGTTTACTCAACAAGGTAGAAACTGTAATAGGGTACAACGACAATCGGTCAATGCGATCCTTCAAAGCATCTCCCTTAGGGTAGTCCCAACTCAACAAATACAGTCCAGAGCACTTCCCATAATCCATGGCATCCTTGGTAAACTGTGTGTTTGTTACCACCCATCCTTCATTTGGCGATCGCTTTCTTTCGAAAGCTAAAATATCCCGATACCGGGAATGAATGTATAAGGGCACTTTAACATCACATTTCCTGGAGGGATCGCTATGAAACTTACACTCGGCGACAATATATTGCTCCTTCTTTTGAGCTACCACATCTACTTCATGCGTAACGCATTTTCCACGAAACACTTGCCCTACGCCTGTTTCATATCCTGAATATTGTAATAAAGCAGCAATAAATTTTTCAAAAGGAAATCCTGTAGGGCCCAATTCATACAACGCATTTTTCAGTTTGTATTTTGATGCAAAAACCGTTTTTTTCTTTTTCAACAATGCAAATGCCCTATGATAGATCTCCTTGGTAGAGATTCCTTGATACAATTCATCCCTAACCGTATTTACAATTTGTTTGATGGTAGCTGTATCGGCCCCACTACGCTGTAAAGAATTACGCAACTTTTCAATAGAGAAATGTGCTCGTTTTCCTGAGGCCTTGACAATTTCAATAGGTGCTTCCATGGCTAACTTCTATGATCGTGCAGTGCCAGCACAGGAACTTTGGCATGCATTCCTAGTTCTTGGACCATCGGTTTTCTGAACAAGGTGGAAAAAAACGTGTGTTTTTTATTGATAAAAGCAATCATGCCGCTATCCCTACTTTGCACAAAAAGATCGACTGCTTCATTAATGTCTTTATTGGACACAAAATGGCAAGTAAATTCTATATTTTCGAAATTCTGCTCTAAAAGTTCCTTGAAGTTTTGTTGTTCTTCGGAAAGGGTTTCCGATTCTGTTACATGAAGAATTCGAATATCAGCCTGTGCAATCTGCGCAAAATCAATCAAGGTTTTCAGCTCTTGCTTTTTATAATGAGTTTGAAAACTGGTTGGAAAAACAATTTCAGAAACTTTGGTGTAAAGTGTTTGCGGAGGAATGGCCAGGACCGGGCAATTACGTACTTTTTCCATCACCGTTACAGTATTACTCCCGAAAGTAGCATTTAAAGCATCGGTATCCCCTTTTGTACCCATCACAATTAAATCGATATCTTTCATAGCGACCACTTCTTTGATGGCATCCAATAAATTATTTTGCTGGGAAAGGGTATAAAATTGGTGGTGTTCGGCTTCATCCCGAAAAGCCAATTGGGTTAAAATACGCTCCAATCCTTTTTCTGAGTTTTCTTTAAAGGTTTCAAAAATACTCTGATCCATTGGAGCGGTCATTAAATTATCGTTGGACAATGTGTTTACATTGTAAACATTAAGAATATAGAAGTCGCAAGGCTCATTTACAAAAAAGTCTGCTGCATAAGCGATCGCGTCCCAAGCATTTCGGGAAAAATCGGTTGGTATTAAGATACTTCGTCTCATAGGGTTCATTTTACGTAACTGGAAGGAGTAGATAGGGAACTTGAGTGGTATTACCTACTTTCTTAATTATGGGTTCCCTAAAAAGTTTTATAATGGCATTGTGTTTTCGATTGAGTAAGCACAAGAGGTCCAATCGTTGTTCCTCTGTAAATATTGCCAGACTCTTTGAAACGCTTTCTTCCAGGGGAATCTCATGAAAAAAGCTAGGGATTTCTTTAAGATTTTCTTTAAATGCTTTCTTTATGTCTTGTTGCGTTTCATTTAAGGTTTGTGCTTCCCCTACATGAATCACCTCCCAAGTTGCATTGAATTGCTGGGTCAACGCTTTCAACGAACCTTCGTTTGCGAGGTCAAAAAACGCCGTAAAGTCTGTGGCAAATCCAATCTTGGAAGGGATTTCAAATGTGTTCATTTCAGGAACCACGAGCAGTGGACAGCCTTTTATTTTTTGTATCATCTTGGCGGTGGTACTGCCCATTAAAATATTTTCCTCTGCACTTCGACCCTTGGTTCCCATCACGGTGAGTTCTATGGCTTCTTTTTGAATAAGTTTATTTACAGCACGGTAAATTTCTAGGCTCGTCGCAATAAAACGAAAAGTAGAATGTGTTTCTCCCAGTTTTTCTTTCAGGCTTTTCAAAAACAGGGCTCCCTCTTCTTCAGCTTCGGTATAAAGCTTTTCCACCACCTGTTCAGATTTTCCAATATCAACCCTACTGGTAAGGCTGGATACTTCACTTTCGAAAGAATACACGACTACAAACTCTACCGATTTTCCTCCATAGAGTTTTTCGGCATAAAACAGGGCGTCGCTAGAATTTTTAGAGAAATCTGTCGGAATTAAAATTTTTTTCATAATTGGTTTTTTATCTTGATAAATTTTGTAATACTAAAAATGGGATTTGGGTTCCTAAGCCAAAGGTTTCTATCTTGGAGGTTTGCAACAGGTTTTCAAGATAGGAATGTCTGGAATTCACCATGACCAGCATATCTACTTGGTTGGCATTAATAAATTCGTGAATGGTTTCAGAAATATTTTTCCCAGAAACATGGATACTTTCATAGCGGCATGGCTCTAATGAATTCTCTAGAAAAGCTTTGTGATCTTCTTGTCGAATTGATAGCTTCTCAAACTTTGAAACATATAATAAAGTAAGCTTTGCTGCAAAGTTTTTAGCCAAACAGCTCAATAGCTTCAGTTCTCTTTTTTGATAGGGTACTTGATAATCTGTTGCCAACACAAGGCTTTTCAAATCTATTTCAGTAAAACAACACGGAACGGCTAGCACCGGTGATTTCACATACCTAATAACTTGAAGTGTTTGACTTCCAAAGGTTACTTCCTTACTATTGGAAGCCCCTTGAGTTCCCATTGCCACAATATCCATATTCTCGGCTTCCACCAAATCATTTACTACATCGACCAACGATCCAAAAACAGCTTTAGGGATAATCTGGTGTTTAGGATTGGGGGCAAACTCCTTGATTTTGGCAAGAAATGTTTCGAAAGAACGCTCTGTTTGCTGCTTTTTTTCTTCCTTAACTTCCTCAAAACGAGCCCTTGCCTTAATGGCTTTATCTTCATATACTTCATCGGCATAGGCATGTACGATAAATATTTCACTTTTATCATATTTAAAAAGCTCCAAGGCACAACGGGTGGCATTCATGGAGTTTTCAGAAAAATCGGTAGGAATCAATATCTTTCTCATAATCATGCTTTATTTCAATATAGAAATTTACAAATAGTTTGAAAGACAAAGCATGATAAATATCAGAAAGTTAGCACAATTAGCAAAAGTTTAAGAGTCTAAAAGATAGGTTTTTGTAACTTAACAATAAAAATGAAAAATTTAGGAATTCCACTACTTATAGCTACCAGTATACTCCTCTTAACATTGGTGATTTTTTCAAGCCTCAACATTTCTTTTGCTTGGGTTTACGTCCTTACGGTGGTAGGGCAATTTCTTTTGGTGTTCACGGTTTATAAAATCCTTACAGATGATTACACCACCGATAAAACTTTTGATGATTTTTACGAAGATTATCCCATAGGGAAAATAAAGGATCATTCGTGAAGCACTAAAAAGGGGATATCGGTATGATAGCTAATCTTTGCAATCGTTGGCTTAAAAAGTAAACGCTGAAAGAAATTAAGATTTTTACCAACCATCGCGATAATATTAACGCCCATGGAGTCTATGAACTCTTGAAGCCCTTTTTCTAGTTCTGGACTTTGAATCCAATGAAAACTATGGTTCACTTCTTGAAGTGAACTACTCAAAAAATCACGGTTTTTAATTTGGTCATCTTCAAGCTTACTCCCCTTTCTTACCACCCGCAAAATCTTTAAAGAAGATTCGTGGTAAGAGCTAAACTCTTTTAAGGTTTTGATAATTTTATCTTTATATAGAATATTGAAATCGGTTGGAAACGCCACACTTGCTGGGGTTTGATAGGCTGCTTTTTCGGGAATGACCAAAGTAGGGCATTTAACCCTGGTTATCACAGCTCCTGCATGACTTCCCAAAGTAGCTTCTTTAATTCCGGATGCCCCTTTGGTTCCCATGATAATTAAATCGATATCATGCGCTTTTACGTATTTCCGGATGCCCTCAATAAATAAGGAACTTTCAAAGTGCAAGTGGATGGTATGCTCATGGTGGGGATAAAGGTTATCAATTTTCTCTTTGAGTTCTTCTAGCTTTTGAAAGGCCCCTTTGGAAAGTAGGTTCGATACAGAAATACCCTGTGGATGAAGGTTTTTATCATTTTCAACCATTCCACTAATTCCTAAATGCAGGAAATGAAATTGCAGTTTCTCGCCCTTAAAAAAGTGCAAGGCATAGGCAATGGCATTCCATGAATTCTCGGAAAAATCTGTTGGAAACAGAATTCGTTGCATACTTTCCATTTTCTGCTTCAAAAATAGGTGTCGCAACGAGGGTAAAGAATGACTTTTGTCAGTTTTGAAATTATTCCATATGCTGAAGGGCTTCCAGTCTTAAAATACGGATGTTTCGGCCTTCAATTTCGATAATACCTTCCTTTTTGAAACCCGATAAAGTTCGAATCAAGCTTTCGGTAGCGATGCCTGCCACATTAGCCAAGTCGTAACGTGAAATCTTAATACTGTCTTCCGGCTTCTTATTCATTATTTTAGCAAATTGAAGGATGGTCTGTGCTGTTTTTTTCCGTACCGAACTATAGGCCATCTGCAGTAGCTGTTGTTTTATTTCTGAAAGATTTTCCGTGAGCACATTGACCAACTCTAAAGTAACATCCTTACTCTTTCCCAAGATATCCCTTAAATCCTGTTTTGAAATAGCAGCCAATTCTACGTTTTCCACTGCGGTAGCCGACTCTTGGTAAGGCATATTCTCTTCAAAGGAAGTAAATCCGAGGAAGTCGTCTGGTTTGTACAAAGCCGTAATCAATTCCTTACCGCTCTCCTCCATTTTATGGGTTTTTACGATGCCTTTCAGAATTAAAAAAACATAATTGGAATGCAAGCCTTCTTCGTAGATGGACTCCCCTTTTTTAAACTGAAGAATTTCCCCATTATCATCAAAAAAATTTTTGAGTTCATTTAGATTTCGCAACGAATCCTCTGCTTCAATTACTTCGGTCTTCTCCAAGGATTCCAAAATCTTGGCTTTGGCAATCCTACTTTCAATGGCACTCAACAATTCCTCTTCTTCAAAAGGCTTCGTGAGGTAATCATCGGCCCCCATATCCATTCCCTTCCGAATTTCCTTATGTTCTGTTTTTGCCGAAAGAAAAATGAAAGGAATAAACCGGGTTTCCTCTTTTTGCGAAAGGGCTTCCAGAACGCCATAACCATCTACCTCGGGCATCATGATATCGCATATAATAAGATTGGGATGCAAGGATACGGCTTTATCTATCCCAACCCTCCCGTTAGGAGCTACCGTTACCTCATACCCAGAGAGTTCTAGCAGTTCGGCCGTATTTTCACGTAAAGCAATATCGTCTTCAATTAAGAGAATGGTTTTCATGGTTGTTTTATTAATGAGCCCAAGGAATTTCTATAGCAAAAGTACTACCCTTATCTTCTTCGCTCTCAAAAGTAATATCCCCGCCTAGGTTTTCCAAATGGCTTTTGGCTATGTTGAGGCCTATTCCAGTTCCTTGATTCAATAAAGCATTTTCGGCCCTAAAATAGCGTTTAAAAATAAATTTTTGTTCTTTTTTGGGAATCCCGATTCCTTCGTCAGAAATTTTAATAATGATGTTTTTTCCCTTCGGAAGCACCAAAATATCAATACTTGTTTCTTCTGGAGAATATTTAATGGCATTATTTACCAGGTTGGTCAATACCAATTCCAGTACCTTTTCATCAAAATTAATCTCTATGTCGTCTATTCCCTCGGGATAGTTAATAATTTGCCCTTCTTTTAAAAGCATATTGGCATTGTAGACAACTTCATTAATAACCTTACTGAGAGGGAATTGGGTGATTTTATAATTTACCTTACCGGTTTCCAAACGTTCTACCGAAAGGAAATCATCTAAAATATTATTCAAGTATTTTACCTTACTGGTAATCGTTTTGATGTGCTTTTCACGTTTTTCCTGTTGTTCTTCTTTAACATACTTCCCTATAAGGTTGGAAGACGTTAAGATTCCGCTTAATGGAGTTTTAAACTCGTGAGAGACCAAAGAAAGGAATTTGGTTTTCAAGTCATTGAGCTCCCGCTCTTTTTTAAGCGATTCCTTCATTCTGTTTTCGGCTTCTTTTCGACGCTCAATTTCGGTTTCCAACTGCTTTATGGTTTGCTTCAAATCCTTGGTTCGTTTATGAACCATATACTCCAGTTCGTCATTTAACTCCTTCATTTGGCGTTCCTGCTCCTTCCGCAAGCTAATATCGATGACCATAGCCATGACACATTGCTGGCCATTGGCCAAAAAAGGTTTTAGTCCTACCTCAACCGGAAATTGCGAACCGTTTTTTCGTACCCCAAATAATTCCCGTCCTTGCCCCATAATTCGCTTTTCCGAATGATCCATAAAATGATCTACATGGTGGGTATGGGCTTGGTGGTATTTTTGAGGAATTAATAGACGAAGTGGTTGATCGATCAATTCTTCCTTCTCATAGCCAAAAAGCTGTGCCAAGGTTTCGTTCACGGTCACCATTTTTTGTTGGGAATTTACGATGACTATTCCTTCTGAAATGGTTTCAGTAAGAAGGTTAAAGACGTCCTTTTCTTTGTCGCGAAAGTCCATTATTCAAATGTAGCCAATTTCATCAAAATTTACCAACTGATTTATATCATAAAACAAGTTACTTTCTGCTTGTATCTTTAACTCTCTAAACATCAATAAAATGACTCCTTCAGAAAACACCCAACTTTCCTTTTATCAAAAAGCAGGAGAACTTTTTTATACCGTTGCCGCCGCAGATGGGGTCGTGCGCAAAAAAGAGTTTCAAGCCCTTAAAAAAATGGTGAAGGAAGAATGGAAAGATCTTGATGACTTCGAAGATGAGTTTGGGGTTGATGCGGCGCATCAATTGGAAATCGTGTTCGACTGGTTGGATTATGAAAGCCTAGATGCAGAAGAATGCTTCGAAAGTTTTGAAGACTTTTACAAAGAGCACCCTACTCTTTTTTCAAAAAAAAGGAAAGACCTTATTTTAAAAACCGCACATGCGATTGCCCATGCCTTTGCTGGAAAAAATAAAAGCGAGCTCATCGTGCTTGGAAAACTACAATTACTTTTTAACCGTTAAAAATGAAAAAAATAGCACTTATTTTTTTAAGCACCCTCTTATGGGCTGCTTGTAAAAATGACCTTCAGGAAAAAAACCTTCCCACCAAGGTTCAGGAAGAAACAAACAAAGTGGTCCTTGTAGACACCCTGAAAGAGTTCAAAACTGACATTGACATAACCCCACCGCAACATATTGAACTTAAACACCAACAGCTCGTTGAGAAGGAGGATGAAAAGGACGCAATAGGCCCTTTGCTAAAAGATGAAAGATTTTTAAAGGAAACCGATAGCTATGTGTTGGATTTCAACTATCCTTTCCTTAATGAAGCATGGAAGCCTACCCATCAAAATTTTAACCATTACATTTCCAAAGAATATTTAAACATATCAGAGATAGAGGCTCAGATTTTAGAAGATAAGGAACTGCTATGCGACACGCTACGGATTCATCAAATCCGTGAAAAACGATTGGTAAATTACAAGGTATATCAAGTTAATGAACAATTGTTAAGTGTGTTGTTCTATAAGGAAAACTACTATTCTGGAGCCATGCACCCTGCCTTTACTTTCGATTGCCTCAACTTCGATCTGGAGAGGGGCGTTTTTATGACGTATGAAGATTTCTTTATTCAAGGTTCGGAAGAAGAACTTCGCAACATTCTTAATGAAACCCTTTCAGGGAAAATTCAAAAGGGTGACGTCTTTTATGATTGCTGGGACATTACAAGTGATGATTTTTTCAGATATAAGAATAATTTTGTAGTAGACGACCAAAGAGTTGAATATTATTTTGAAGATTGCGTAATTTGTCCCTCCTATACGGGGCAGTACTCTGTAGAAATACCTTTGGAAAAATTGTTACCCGTA
Source organism: Flavobacteriaceae bacterium (assembly GCA_002707025.1). GTDB lineage: Bacteria > Bacteroidota > Bacteroidia > Flavobacteriales > Flavobacteriaceae > PALG01. The sequence goes on from PALG01000031.1 coordinate 75,716, forward strand.
TTGAGGCGTTATCATTTAAATCCGTTAAAATTCTAGCAAAAATGAGTAGCTTTAAAGAAATTATTGGAAGCCAGAAATTGGTACTGGTCGATTTTTCGGCAGATTGGTGTGGTCCTTGCAAAATGTTAGCTCCCATACTGAAGCAAGTAAAGGATGAAATTGGAGAAGGAGTGAAAATCGTTAAAATTGATGTGGATAAAAACAAAGCCCTTTCCTCTCAATACCAAGTTATGGGGGTTCCCACAATGATTCTTTTTAAAGAAGGAAAACAAGTTTGGAGACAATCTGGCGTTTTACAAAAACACGAATTAGTTCAATTACTTCAAAGTTATTCTTAAATGCAATTAAGTCAGTTTATAGACCACACCCTTTTAAAACCCACGGCAACTCCCAAAGCTATAAAACAATTATGCCTTGAAGCAATTGAGCATCAATTTTATGCAGTGTGCGTCAACAGTTGCTATGTGCATCTTGCTTCAGAAACCCTTCAGTTTGAAAGAGTAAAGGTTGCTGCCACCATAGGCTTTCCCCTTGGAGCCATGAGTGCCGAGGCAAAAGTTTCCGAAGCAATACACTGTATACAACATGGGGCCGATGAAATTGATATGGTACTCAACATCGGGTTTTTAAAAGCGGGGTTAACCAAAAGTGTTCGTGAGGAAATTTCCTCTATAAAGAAAGCCATTGGCGAAAAAGTGCTAAAAGTGATCATAGAAACCTGTTACCTCAACGAACCGGAAATTAAATTGGCTTGTGAAATTGCTGAAAAAGCGGGAGCAGATTTTGTGAAAACCTCTACCGGCTTTGGAACCGGCGGAGCCACCCTAAAAGACATTCAATTAATGAAGGCTTCCATTGGCCCCACCATGAAGATCAAAGCTTCTGGCGGTATTACCAGCGGAAAGGAAGCGTTGGAGTACATTGCTCATGGAGTGAGCAGAATAGGGACTTCCAGTGGCATTAAACTGTTAAAAACCCAATAATTTATGAGCACCCACATTGAAGCCCCAGCGGGGGCCATAGCAGAGTCGGTGTTACTCCCTGGAGATCCCATGCGCGCCAAATGGATTGCCGAAACATTTTTAAAAGATGCGATTTGTTATAATGATGTACGTGGAATGCTAGGGTACACCGGTCTCTTTCAAGGGAAAAGGGTTTCGGTACAAGGAACTGGAATGGGGATTCCTTCAGCATTAATTTACTGTCATGAACTTATAAACGACTACGGAGTTAAGAATTTAATTCGCGTGGGAAGTGCAGGGTCCTACCAACCCGATATTCACCTTCGGGACATTGTTATTGCCATGGCGGCCTCTTCTACTTCAGGAATCAATAATTCACGTTTTATCAATGCCGATTATTCTCCCACGGCGAATTTTGAATTATTCCTAAAAGCTGTTCAATACGCTCAATCACAACATATTCCTATAAAAGCAGGTAATGTGCTTTCGGCAGACGAATTTTATGAAGATGAATACAACTCTTTTAAAAAATGGGCTGAATTTGGAGTACTTTGCGTAGAAATGGAAACCGCAGGATTGTATACAATTGCTGCCAAATTCAAAGTACGGGCGTTGGCAATCTTGACAATTTCCGATTCTTTGGTTTCTAAAGCAAAAACCACTTCCGAAGAACGGGAAACCACCTTTTCCAAAATGGTGGAAATTGCTTTGCATACTGCCATTGAAATATAAAAGCCGAGCGCCATCGCGCTCGGCTCCTTACTACTAATAATCAAAAAATTACTTACATTTTTATGGTCATTACTGGTAAATCGGAATGGTTGACCAAGTCTTCACTTATGCTTCCGGAAAAGAAGTGAGCCAATCCTCTACGACCATGGGTAGGCATAAAAATAGCATCCGCTTTTACTTCATTGGCATACGTAAAAATACCTTCTTCGATATTGTAAGCATTGTAAGTATCTACATCCTTAATATGGTACTCTTCATCGGCTTTGGCTTCCAATAAAAATTGTAGGATCCGGTTGTGCATTTCTGGAGTGCTTCGGAAACCATCGCCAGGAGTATTCACATAAACCAACTTCATTTTAGCCCCTAAAACATTCAAGAGATTTTTTGCCTTTTTGAATACATTGACGGCTTCCAGGTCGAGGTTGGAAGCAAATACCACATTTTCCAGACTGAAATCCTTGGCTTTGTGTTTAATTACCAGTACAGGGATTTCTGAAGTACGGACCACTTTTTCAGTATTGGAACCTACAAAAACCTCTTTTAGGCCACTACTACCATGGGATCCCATGACGATTAAATCGCATTTAAATTCTTGGGCCACACTGTTAATTTCATTAAAGTGTTTGTAATTTTGCACGGTAGTTTCTACAGAAACTCCATCCAAATATTCCTTATCCAGAAATTCGTTAAATCGTTTTTCGGCCAGTTTCATATAAAACATGGCTTCCATCATTTCTTTGGATTCCTCTTTATTGATAACGGCTTCCGAAAGTCCCATCATGTGTAAAGCAACAATGGAAATATCATATCTTTTAGCCAATTGGGAGGCAACTTCCAAGGCATAGTCTGAATGTTCAGAAAAATCGATAGGTACTAGAATTTTTTTCATTTTATGGTTTTTTAGATTAGTGATTGGCTCGAAAGGTTACTTCCTTTCTTTTCTTTAGTTGTTTTTCCAAATCGGAAATAGTTTGCTTCACTGCCAGCTCAAAATTTTTCTCCGTAGAAGAAGCAAAAATCTTAGGGCCAGGTAAACTTAGTTCCATTTCGCAGGTTTTTTCTTGGGTCGCATTGTTTTCGGTTTTAAAAAAAACATCGGCATGAATTACCCAACTATATTTGGACGATAGTTTGTTTAATTTCTCGGTCGTGAATTGTGTAAGAGCCTCACTGGTAGGCATTTTTACGAATTGAATATCTGAAGTCATTACTCGGGCTTTTTAATTTCATGATAAAATTACAACCCTTGCGTTTCTTAAAATATGACGATGGTCAGTTCCAAAAAAAAGCCAAGCAATATTGCTTGGCTTTTCAAAATACCATGTTTAAATAAACAGGAGATGCGTATCTTCTTGGTCGGCCCGATTATAAAAATCGCCAATGGTTAAAATACCGTCCAGCTCCTCAATAAGGTCTTCTCTTTTTAAATGAAACATATCTACCGCCAATTTACAGGCCCAAAGCTTGCATCCAGAATCGGAAAGGATTTCCAAAAATTCCCCAACGGGGGGCATATCCAATTTCTCCATTTCCTTTTTCATCATTTTGGTAGCTAGGGCTTCCACACCAGGTAACCCTCCTAACATGGTGGGCATGTGCATGGCCGGATTTCCAACCGTGGCTACGTGTAAATGTTCCAATTTTTTCTTCTGAATGGCTTCCAACCCAAAAAAGGTAAAGAATATTTCAGATTCGATGCCTTCCATTCTTGCGCCATTGGCCATTACAAAAGCAGCATACACATTTTCAAGGGTGGCCTTGGATAAAATGAAGAGCATCTTTTTTACTTTCGTACTCATAACGTTTCATTTTTAACTTAAATACAGCTTTTAGGTTTAGGGATTCCAGCAATCAAGGTGGCTTTCTTTAAAGGCCCTCCAGGAAAGAGGCTATAAAACTCCTTGATATCCAAAACCCCACTTTTCTTAATTCCCCGAATAGATAGGGGCTCTTCATTTTGATATTTATCATGGATATAGTCGATCACCTCCCAGTGACGGTCGGTCATATCGATTCCGTGTTCTTGGGCAAGACTCTCCCCTATGGCTTTGTTCCATTGATTAAAATCGGTTAAATAGCCTTCCTCATTAACTTCTATTTCGGTATTTGCGATGATCTTTTTCATGGTTTTAATTTTAAGATGAAACTTCTTTTACTTTTTCAAAATTTTTGCCTTTTTCAGACATGGTAGCTGAAACAAAAGGAATGTGTATTCCCTTGATGAGCATGTTCCAATAAATCCACCGGAAAGCCATTTTCCCCATATGGTTGGCCCTGCTCTCCTTCAATAATTTTAAGGGACCAATACCTGGCAACGGGAAGGTTCCCTCAACGGGTTCATGGGTATAATTGAAATCGATTAAAAGGGCTTTGCCATTTCCTGTTTCAATAAAGCAGTTGGCATGACCATCAAACTCTTCTTTTAAAGGCTCCCCTTTGATGTACCGGAGAATGTTTTCGGTTAAAATTTCGGCTTCAAAATGAGCCACCGAACCAGCTTTCGAAGCCGGAAGGTTGGTAGCATCCCCAATGGCAAAAATATTTTCATGTTGCTTGGTTTGGAGCGTTGCTTTATGGGTTGGCACAAAGTTTAAATCGTCCCCCAAACCAGAACGTTCGATTAGGGAGTCCCCCATATTGGTGGGCACAGTGACCAATAAGTCGTAGGGTACTTCCACATCGGCATAATCGATAATTCTCTTGCTTTCATAATCTACCCGCTCAATATTAAAATCGGTAACTTCTTTAATGTTTTTTTCCTCCAAAAGATAATGAAGGGCTTCAGTAGCCTTCGGTTTGGTAAAAGCCCCTCCCAAAGGAGTTACGTAGGTAATCTCTACTTTGTCCCGCATTCCTTTGTGTTTAAAGTAAGAATCGGCTAAAAAAGCAAACTCTAAGGGAGCCACAGGACACTTTATCGGCATTTCGGTGATGTGCACCACCAATTTACCCCCTTCCCAGTCCCGTAGCTTGTCGCGAAGGGCCAAGGCTCCTTCAAACGTGTAAAAATCGAAAATAGATTGGTACCATTCTGGACCCTTCATCCCTTCAATTTCCTCGGGAGCGATCTTCGTTCCTGTAGCTATGATGAGGATGTCGTAAACTACTTCCGTTTCATCCTCCAGTAGTACTTGATTGGTTTCAGGTACGATACGCTCAATCCTCTTCTGAATATAGCGAACCCCTTTCGGAATAAACTTTTCCCCTTTCTTTTTTACCTGACTAGGTTTGTAAATATCAAAAGGAAGAAATAGAAAGCCCGGCTGGTAATAGTGGGTTCTATATTGATCGATAATGCTAATGTTCCAGTTCTCCTTCGGAAGCTTATGAACCAAATGATTGGCCATCATGGTTCCAGAAGTCCCAGCGCCTAAAATGACTAGATTTTTCATGGCTTTTAGAATTTCGACTTACACAAAACTTTATCTAAGTCCTTATTATTCAATATAAAATTACTGCTACAGCCTTCTAAAAACTATGATATTGGTCATATCCATTGATGCTATACTACTACCAATAAAATTTCGGTGTACATTCCCTTTAGGAAATAATGGAAGAAAGTTATATGCTTTTGATACCTTACAAACTCTCGGTGCCAATCAAAAAAAACTGCTTGTTTTGCATGTTTTATTTTTTTCAGAAAAAGGATTTCGAGAATCTCTTTACATCGCTATTACTGTAAAGGAAGTCCTTAGGCAACCTTGTAGGGGGTTAATTTAAGTCAGAGTTTCAAGCTAGTAAAAAGGATTTGGAGAATCCTATTAAACCCTTATGGCAAATGGAAAGCACACATCTTCGATGCTACATTTATATGTCATCCAAATCTTTTGAGCAAGCTCGGGTAATTGGATTTACAGTATCCTTTTACATCGCATTAGTTGCAAATTAAAGCGATGCTTTAACTAAATGCAAAAAAGCTTACTTAAGAAAATACATTTTCTACGTAAGCCTTTTGCTTTAGTTTGTCGGGATGACAGGATTTGAACCTGCGACCCCACGCACCCCATGCGTGTACGCTACCAGACTGCGCCACATCCCGAAAATTGGATTGCAAATATATCCCTTTTTATTTTTTTTCAAACATTTTAAGTATCTTTTCCCTAAAGAAATTACTATGAAATTATTACTGTCATTCTTATTCCTATTAACCCCCATCTTTTCGTGTAAAAATAATCCCAATCAAACGGAAGTCGCCCTAACCATAGAGCACTCCAGGCCCTATGACATTGAAAATGTCGTGGACGGGCTCACAAATCCCTGGGGAATGACCTGGCTTCCAGATGGTAGCATGCTTATTACCGAAAAAAATGGGGAACTGATCCATTTCAAAAACGGGGAAAAAACACAAATCAGTAATGTACCAGAGGTGTACAACCGAGGCCAAGGAGGACTGCTCGATATTGTTTTGCATCCAAACTATTCAGAAAATGGTTGGATTTACATGACTTATAGCTCTGCCGAAGGAGAAGGCAGTGGAGGAAACACCAAATTAATAAGAGCTAAGCTCGAGGGCAATTCGTTAGTCGAAATTCAAAGTCTGTACAAGGCAACGCCCAACTCTACCCGAGGACAGCATTTTGGATCCCGTATTGCGTTTGACAATGAAGGATACCTATACTTTTCTATAGGCGAACGGGGAGATCGCGACACCAATCCGCAGGATATTACCCGTGACTGCGGAAAGATTTACCGTTTATACGATGACGGACGCATCCCAGAGGACAATCCCTTTTACAACGAGCCCAATGCTAAAAAAGCTATTTTTTCCTACGGACATAGAAATCCGCAAGGATTGGTAAAACACCCTGAAACAGGAGCCATTTGGGAACACGAACATGGCCCCAAGGGAGGGGATGAAATTAACATTATTCAAAAAGGAAAAAACTATGGATGGCCTGTAGTCACCTACGGAGTAAATTACAGTGGGACTACCATTACCGAGGAAACCGAGCGCCCTAACATGGAAGGCCCCATTCATTATTGGGTCCCTTCCATTGCACCCTGTGGAATGGATTTCGTTACTGGGAATAAGTACCCCGATTGGAAAGGCCACCTTTTGGTAGGATCCTTAAAGTTCAACTATGTAGAATTGGTTCGGTTGGAAGGAAGCAATGTAATAGGTCGTGAAAAAATTGCAGAGGACATTGGCCGGGTTCGAAATGTAAAGATGGGACCCGATGGTTATATTTATATTGCACTAGAAGAGCAAGGTATTGTAAAAGTTATTCCGAATTAAATAAAAAAGGCCGCAGTTGCGGCCTTTTAAATAATCTTGTTAATTTTCTAGAAGCTAATAACAGCTTCGAAAACCAATCCGCTGAATTTTCCTTCGTTACGGATATCTCCAGGGGCAAAATCGTTATAGGTTTGGGAAACGTACTCTAACTTAGCCAAGGCATTTTTTGTTAAGAAAGCACCAAATCCAAAGTTAATACGGTCGATAGACACATCGGTTCCGCCAGCTAATTCCCCGCTTACGGTGTTGTAACGTCCACCAATATAAAAGTTCTCGTTTGTTCCGAAGCGATATAAGGCTTCAGCCATAAGCTGCGTAAAATTACGATCTACAGCCTCCCCATTACTATCAAATTCGGAAGCAGCACGGCCAGTAGCTGTTTCAAACATTCCGAAGAACTCAAAACCACCATACTTTACGAAAGGGTTTACCATAATAGCAGTGACCTCATTTCGGAATCCGGGATCGAAACGACCCGAACGGAAGTTACTGGAAGCACTAGCTTCGGCATCTTCCAAGACTAAGTAATACCTACCTCCAGCACGGTCGGCAGTATAGAGGTATACGCTTCTGGATTGAGCCGTATTATATACAGACCCGGTTAAACGAACGCGAAGATCGCTGTTAATCTGTTTGTCCCATCCCAATTTGGCCAAAAGTGATGGAGAAGTAGTTTCAGGGTTATCTACAGATTGATTCAACTTCCCATTGGATAGTCCTACCATGGCAATCCATCCATTATTTTGGTAGTAAAGCTCTCCTCCTACCTCTGTTGTAAAGGCATCCATGATAGCATTTCCAACAAATGGATTGTAAATAGCTTGGGCATTGTCGGATCTTCTGAAGTGCATATCTCCATAGTTATTTTCCATATGGCCTATTTTCACGGTAATATGCTTCATAAAATCCTCCCATAGTCCATCTTGGATGAAATTCAGGTTATCTACTTGGATATAACCTCCTTTTACGTAGGGTTCTGGATGGTGGCGGGAAGATAAATACGTACGTAGGTGCATACGTAAACCATCATGCAATTGAACATCTAGATCAAGGTTGGCGGTAGCAAGGTTAAAATTATCACCTATCTCTTTTAAAGGTAAAGTTTCAAACCAAGGGCTCTCTGGATTGGCGGCGGCAGCTTCGGTCCAACCATTTTCATGGTCAATCATTTGAAATTGTAGGGCCGATGATCCTCCCACTCGTACTTTCACTCCATCAAATTCTGTGGTTGCAGTATCTTTAGGAGCTTCAAAAACGTTAATACCTTCTTTACTAGGCTCCCGGTAATTGTTTAAACTTCTTTTGTTCTGTCCAAAGCTTATCGTAAGAACGAAAAGCATTCCGACAAGGGTTAGTTTGTTGATTAAATTTTTCATGATTAAAGGTAGTTTAAGTTAAAATCAATGATTATGTCATCGCCTGTTTTTAAGGTTCCAAGCAATGCTGTTGGAGGCTCCACTCCAAAGTCGGTCATTTTCAAAGGTTTCTCTCCTTTTATTGTAATGCTGTTGTTAGTTGCTTTTATATGTACATTAATGGCCACACTTTTGGTTTGCCCAGCAATGGTAAGACTCCCTTCAAGTGTAGCAGTATAGGTTTGTGGTCCCGAACTTTTCAGCGATTTAATGTTCTTAAATTCATAAAGGATATTAGGGTGTGTGTCGCTTTTTAAGGCATCATAACACTTTTTATCCATGACACGTTTTCCACTTTCAAGGGTAGTGACCCCCACTTTAACCTTGATATTATCTATGGAAAGAGCTTCAGTATTGGATTGAAAACTAATCTTACCTGTAAATTGATTAGAAACCATTTCCCAGTCATGTAGGGAAGAAGTTCCCTTGATGATAAAATGGGAGGTATTGTCGTTTAATTGATAGGTCTTCAAGGTTTTAATTTCTGAAGATCCTGCAGCAGAAGATTGGCCATACCCGGTCGAAAGAACGCAGAGCAATAAAAAGGCAATAAGAGATTTCATAGGGGTTAATTTTACTGGTTGATGAAACAAAACTACTAGGGAAAAAGTTGATAAATAATGACATTTATCATTTTGAGGTGTAACCTAGATAGCGCGGGAAAGCAGAATAATTTACGTACCTTTAGAAAGTATTTACTTTATCAATTTAAAACCTTCTTAAAGTGAAAAACTACCTGCTCATTATGACCCTTGTGCTATTTTCCTGTAAAGAAAAAAAGGAACCCACGGCACATTTCACCAACGCCACTAATCATCAGCAACAGGATTCCCTAAAAGAAAGCCAAGAACGGGGTGGAATAATATATACCAACTTCTGTATGCAATGCCACATGGCAAATGGATTGGGGATTCCTGGAACTTTCCCCCCATTGGCAAAGTCGAATTGGCTAACGGAAAAAAGAACGGAAAGCATTCACGCTGTGAAATTTGGCCAAAAAGGAAAAATAGAAGTTAATGGAAAAGTGTACAACAGCATTATGGCACCAATGGGTTTGAGCGATCAAGAAGTAGCCGATGTGCTAAACTATGTTATGAATTCTTGGGGAAACACCCAAAAGGAGCGGGTTACTCCAGAAGAAGTTTCTCAAGTGGAAAAATAGGCTTTGACCATGAAATTTCCTTCATCATAATTACTAACTTTGCCCTAAACCAAAAACTATGCTCATAATTGGTATTGCCGGGGGCACCGGCAGCGGGAAAACTACAGTGGTCGATCAAATTGTCTCTGAACTTCCCAAAGAGGAAGTGTGCATTATTTCTCAGGATTCTTATTATAAAGACACTAGTCATTTAAGCTATGAAGAACGTGTAAAGATAAATTTTGACCACCCACAAGCCATCGATTTTGATTTGTTGGTTGGGCACCTAAAGGAACTTCGCAAGGGATATACTATCGAGCAACCTGTCTATTCCTTTGTAGAACACAACCGGACGGGCGAAACCCTCACCACACACCCAAAAAAGGTGATCATTGTAGAAGGTATCTTAATTTTAACCCATCCCGACATTCGGGAAATGTTCGATGTAAAGCTTTTTGTACATGCAGATAGCGACGAAAGATTAATAAGAAGGCTAAAACGTGATATTGCCGAAAGGGGACGTGATTTAAATGAAGTACTGAACCGGTACCAAAGCACCCTAAAACCCATGCATCAACAGTTTATTGAGCCTACAAAAGAGTATGCCGATATTATTATCCCTACCAATCGATACAATACAGTGGCAGTAAAACTCATTAGAAACATTATTCATCAAAGATTATCGTAACTTTAAAAGATGAAAATTTCCAAGCTTAAAAAAAATAAATGGATTCGATGGATAAGTAACAAATATGTGTTGATACTTATTTTTTTTCTTGTTTGGATGTTTTTCTTCGATACAAATTCCTATTTTATTCATAAAGAATTAAACGAAGACATCGAATCCCTTGAAAAAAGCAAGGACTATTACCAGCAGGAAATAAAAAAAGACAAGGTATTTATTCAAAAAATGAAAGACAGTAATGAAATGGAAAAGTATGCCCGTGAAAAATATTACCTAAAAAAAGAAAACGAAGACATCTATATCATTCAACACGAGGATAGTATTAAAAAAGAAAACAAAAATGAGTGATCTTTTTCAAGAATTTCAGCCTATTTCAGCCAAAGAGTGGAAACAAAAAATTCAAGCAGACCTGAAAGGAGCCGATTATAATGAAACCTTGGTATGGCAAAGTTTGGAAGGAATTCACGTAAAACCTTTTTATCACCGGGAAGATTTTCCAGATGGATTCACCTCCATTCCTGGACAACCCAAACATTGGCACATAGGGCAACGTGTTTTTATTGACGATACTACGATTGCCAATAGGCTTATTTTAGAGGCCGTAAACCGAGGAGCCGAAGCCATTACCCTTGCTGCAAATGCTATTTTTGATATTGAAAAAGTCTTTGAAAATTTTCCCTTTTCAGAAGTACCCATTTATTTCGATTGGGGGTTTTTGGATGCTCATTTCCTAAAAACACTCATTGAGTTCTTCACACAAAACAAAGCCACTGTTCATTATAATTTAGATATCATTCATCACTTGGCAAAAGATGGCAATTGGTTTTTCGATTTACAAAAAGATCATTTTATTTTAGATGAAATTGTTAACAACCATCCCTCAAAAAATATCTTAAGTGTCGATACCAGTTTGTATCAAAATGCCGGGGCGAATACCATTCAGCAATTGGCCTATGCACTTGCCCATGCGAACGAATATTTAAATCATTTTCATGGGAAGAAAAATCTGCATCTTACTTTCAAGGTTTCCGTAGGAAGTAATTATTTTTTTGAAATTGCCAAAATTAGAGCACTTAGATGGTTGTATGCTTCCCTAGCTTCAGAATATAGCCTCCCTGAAGAGTGCCATATCGTGGCAATTCCCTCGAAACGCAATAAAACATTGTACGATTATAACGTCAACATGCTTCGTACCACGACCGAATGTATGAGTGCCGTTTTAGGAGGTGCCAACATGGTAACCAATTTGCCTTACGATGCCATATACCATAAAAGCAATTCCTTTGGCGAACGCATTTCCAGAAACCAACTTTTGGTATTGAAGGCAGAAAGTTACTTCGATTTGGTATCCAATCCTGCGGAAGGAAGTTATTATATCGAAAGCTTGACACAAGAACTGGCCAATAAAGCCCTCCATATTTTCAAGGATATTGAAAAAGGGGGCGGATTTTTAAGTCAGTTGAAAGATAGCACCCTTCAGAAAAAAATAAAGGAAAGCGCACAAAAAGAACAGCAGTGGTTTGAGGAAGGGAAACTGATTTTGGCAGGAACCAATAAATACCCTAATCCTGAAGACCGTATGAAGGACCAATTGGAACTTTACCCTTTTGTAAAAAATAATCCCAGAAAAACCCTCATTGAACCCATTATCGAGCGAAGATTGTCAGAGAAAACAGAACAAGAACGAATAAATCAAGAGGTATGAACAGTTTAGGATTGGAAATTGCATTAGGCATCGTCTTTGCCCTTTTGGGTTTTGGTTTACTTATACGTTACAAGAGATTAAGCACCCATAAATATTACCGAATCATCATTTTAATTACTGGTTTTCTTTTTGTGGGGTTTGGCGTCTATCTGGCACTTCGAAATTTTTTATAAATGACTAGAAAAAGCATACAAAACATCACTTTAAAGAAGTTTTCTTCGGAAACCGAAACGAATGCAACAAACACCACTGCAGAAGGGATTGCGATTAAAAAAAGGTATTCTGAAGCAGATTTGGAATCCTTGGAACACTTGGATTTTGTAGCGGGAATCGCACCCAATTTGCGGGGGCCCTACTCCACCATGTATGTTCGCCGCCCTTGGACCATTCGTCAATATGCTGGTTTTTCTACCGCAGAAGACAGTAATGCATTTTATAGAAGAAACCTTGCCGCTGGGCAAAAAGGGCTTTCAGTAGCATTCGATTTGGCGACACACCGAGGCTATGACAGCGATCACGAACGCGTTGTTGGGGATGTTGGGAAAGCAGGAGTAGCGATTGATAGTGTAGAGGACATGAAAATTTTGTTCGATCAAATTCCGTTGGACAAAATGAGTGTCTCCATGACCATGAACGGTGCGGTACTTCCTATTATGGCTTTCTATATAGTTGCTGCGGAAGAACAAGGCGTTTCCGCTGAAGCACTGGCAGGAACCATTCAAAATGATATTCTGAAGGAATTCATGGTACGAAACACCTACATTTATCCTCCTACCCCTTCCATGAAAATTATTGGGGATATTTTTGAATATACCAGTAAGAACATGCCCAAGTTCAACTCCATTTCTATTTCTGGGTACCACATGCAAGAGGCGGGAGCTACGTGTGATATTGAGTTGGCTTATACCCTAGCCGACGGATTGGAATACATCAGGAAAGGTATGGAAGCAGGAATGGATATAGACAGCTTTGCACCCCGACTTTCGTTTTTCTGGGCCATTGGTATGAACCACTTCATGGAAATTGCCAAAATGCGGGCTGCACGAATGCTTTGGGCAAAATTGGTGAAACAGTTTCAGCCAAAAAACCCAAAGTCATTAGCGCTTCGTACCCATTGCCAAACCAGTGGTTGGAGTTTGACCGAACAAGACCCCTTCAACAACGTAGCCAGGACTTGCATTGAAGCCGCTGCTGCGGCGTTTGGAGGTACCCAGTCCTTACATACCAATGCCTTGGACGAAGCCATAGCGCTTCCTACCGATTTTTCGGCAAGGATTGCCCGAAATACACAAATTTACCTTCAGGAGGAAACCCAAATTACCAAAACGGTCGATCCCTGGGCGGGCAGTTATTACGTAGAATCCCTTACCAAAGAGATTGCCGACAAGGCCTGGGAACTCATTCAGGAGGTTGAAGAATTAGGCGGAATGACAAAAGCGATTGAAGCCGGAATTCCGAAGCTCCGGATTGAAGAAGCGGCTGCCCGAAAGCAAGCAAGGATAGACAGTGGTCAGGACGTGATTGTAGGCGTAAATAAATTCCGTCTTCCAAAAGAGGATCCGTTACAGATACTGGATGTAGACAACCAGAAGGTTCGGAAAGGACAAATGGAACGTTTGGAACGAATTAAATCTGAGAGGAATTCAGAAAAAGTTACCAAAACTTTAAACCAATTAACCGAAGCGGCCAAAACCGGTGAGGGAAATTTATTGCATTTAGCAGTAGAAGCTGCTAGGGAAAGAGCTACCTTGGGGGAAATTAGCGGAGCGTTGGAAAAAGTCTTCGGAAGGTATAAAGCACAAATTAAATCGTTTAGCGGCGTGTACAGTAAAGAAATTAAGAAAGACCCCGATTTTGAAAAAGCGCGTGAATTGGCCAATCAGTTTGCAGAATTGGAAGGACGCCGTCCCCGAATCATGATTGCCAAAATGGGGCAGGATGGCCACGACCGTGGCGCGAAAGTAGTGGCCACAGGCTATGCCGATGTAGGATTTGACGTGGATATTGGTCCCTTGTTTCAAACCCCTGCGGAAGCAGCGAAACAAGCCATGGAAAATGATGTGCACATTTTAGGGGTTTCCTCCTTGGCGGCAGGCCACAAAACCTTGGTTCCACAAGTCATTGAAGCACTTAAGCAATACGGAAGGGAAGATATTATGGTAATTGTAGGCGGAGTGATTCCTGCACAGGATTACGATTATTTATTTGAAGCCGGAGCATTAGCCGTGTATGGCCCAGGGACGAAGATTAGTGAAGCGGCCATTGAAATTCTTACAATATTAATAGATTCAGAAAACGAATAATAAGACACTATGAATTATACCGGAAAAATGTTGCGTGATGATGCGCTTCAAGGAAAAACAATTGTAGTAACCGGAGGCGGAAGTGGTTTGGGAAAAGCCATGACCACGTATTTTTTGGAGCTCGGTGCTAATGTGGTGATTACTTCCAGAAATATTGAGAAACTGAATACCGTGAAGGAAGAATTGGAAGCTTCAACTGGTGGAAAAGTACTTCCAGTGCAATGCGACGTACGCAACTACGAAGAAGTGGAAGCGATGGTTGAAGCATCCGTAGCTTCTTTTGGAACGGTGGACGTATTGTTGAACAACGCTGCCGGAAACTTCATTTCCCCTACGGAAAGGCTTTCTGCCAATGCGTTTGATACGATCATCGATATTGTTTTAAAAGGTACGAAGAACTGTACCTTAGCCTTCGGAAAGCATTGGATTGATAAAAAAGAAACGAACAAATCGGTTTTAAACATTGTCACTACCTACGCATGGACGGGTTCTTCGTATGTAGTTCCCAGTGCCACTGCCAAAGCAGGGGTTTTGGCTATGACACGTTCATTAGCGGTGGAATGGGCCAAGTACGGCATGCGCTTTAATGCGATTGCCCCCGGGCCTTTCCCTACCAAAGGGGCTTGGGACCGATTGTTACCTGGGGATTTGAAGGAAAAATTTGATCTGGCCAAAAAAGTGCCTTTAAAAAGGGTGGGCGAACACCAAGAATTGGCCAATTTGGCTGCCTATCTGGTATCCGATTTTTCGGCTTATGTAAACGGAGAAGTGATTACCATCGATGGTGGCGAATGGTTGAAAGGTGCCGGACAGTTCAATCTGTTGGACCAAATCCCAGAACAAATGTGGGATATGCTCGAGGCCATGATTCGTGCTAAAAAGTCGAAATAAACACGTCGTGGGTGGTCAACCCTACAAAATGAATACATTGCAGCGCAATCATTTTGGAGGATTGGGCGTAAAACACCATCCATGATTCGTGCTAAAAAGTCGAAATAATTGTCCCAGATAAGGTGACAAGATTTGAACGACTTCTTTCGGGTTTTTCATAAAAAACTGGGGACTTCCCAAACACTAGTTGATTCATTGCTTGCTTTTTCATAAAAAATTGTTCACTTCCTGTTAACAAAATTCATTTTCTATCCGCATAATTAATCGTATTTTTAGACATTAAAAATTTGTAGGAATTTAATGGGTAAAATTATAGCCGTTGCCAATCAAAAGGGGGGAGTTGGGAAAACCACTACTTCAGTTAACTTAGCCGCTTCCTTAGGAGTTTTAGAAAAAAAAGTGCTTTTAATCGATGCCGACCCTCAGGCAAATGCCACTTCAGGTCTAGGCGTAGAGGTGGAAGAAGTTTCACTAGGCACCTACCAACTTCTGGAACATAGTATTAAAGCGGAAGAAGCTATTATTACAACCAATACACCCAACTTAGACCTCATCCCCGCCCATATCGATCTGGTTGCCATAGAAATTGAATTGGTCGATCAAGATCAACGGGAATCCATGATGAAAAAGGCCATCGTTGGACTCAAAGAAAAATACGATTACATTCTTATTGATTGTGCGCCGTCTTTGGGATTGCTTACCCTAAATGCGTTAACAGCTGCCGATTCGGTAATCATTCCCATTCAATGTGAATATTTTGCATTGGAAGGCCTCGGAAAGCTTCTCAACACGGTAAAAAGCGTTCAAAAAATTCACAATCAAAACTTAGATATTGAAGGCTTATTGCTCACAATGTACGATTCTCGCTTACGACTTTCCAACCAAGTAGTTGAAGAGGTGAAAAAACACTTCGATGAGATGGTTTTTGAAACAATCATTCAGCGAAACGTGCGTTTAAGTGAAGCACCAAGCTACGGTGAAAGCATTATTAGTTACGATGCAGGTAGTAAAGGTGCCAATAATTACTTAAGTTTGGCACAGGAATTAATTGAGAAAAACGCGTAAGGATTTATGGCGAAAGCAACGAAAAGACAAGCATTGGGTCGCGGACTTTCAGCACTACTGAAAGATCCCGAGAATGATATTAAATCGGTTGAAGATAAAAATGCCGACAAGGTAGTGGGCAACATTGTCGAACTGGAAGTGGAATCGATTGAAGTCAATCCGTTTCAGCCCAGAACCAGCTTTAACGAAGAAACCCTTCGCGAACTGGCTTCTTCCATTAAGGAGTTAGGTGTTATACAACCCATTACCGTTCGGAAACTAGATTTCAACAAATACCAATTAGTAAGTGGGGAAAGAAGGTACCGTGCTTCAAAAATGATTGGCCTTGAGACCATTCCAGCGTATATTCGTATTGCTAATGACCAAGAATCCCTGGAAATGGCCTTGGTGGAAAACATCCAGAGACAGGATCTAGATCCCATTGAAATTGCCCTCTCCTACCAACGCTTGATTGATGAAATTAAAGTCACCCAAGAAGAGTTAAGCGATCGGGTGGGAAAAAACCGATCTACCGTAACCAATTACCTCCGACTTTTAAAACTGGATCCTATTATTCAAACAGGGATGCGGGATGGCTTTATCTCGATGGGTCACGGAAGGGCTTTGATTAATGTCGATGACTATGAAGTCCAACTCAATATCTACGAAAATATTTTAAGCAAGTCCTTATCGGTTCGTGAAACGGAAGCTTTGGTTCGGAAATATAAAAACCCAGATGAAAAAGCATCCAGCTCCAAAAAAGAAACACCCCATTTTGTAAACAAAGGAACCCGAGAACTTTCCGATGTATTGGATACCCAAGTTTCTGTCAAAACCAATAAAAATGGTAAAGGACAATTGGTCATTCCCTTTAAAAATGAAGCCGACTTTCAACGTATTTTGAACCTCATAAAAAGTGAAAAGTAGGCTTTTCCATATCTTTTTTTTAATGGGGCTTTCCCTTAGCGCGCAGACCGATTCCCTTTCCGTAGAAAATGAAAAGCAATTGGTCGTTAAGGATAGTTTGGTTAAAGAACAATACAATCCCTTAGCGCCGGCAAAAGCTGCTTTTTATTCTGCCGTTCTACCGGGTTTAGGTCAAGCTTACAATAAAAGGTATTGGAAAATACCCATCATCTATGCAGGCATAGGCACCGGTATTTATTTCTACGTACAAAACACGAACGAATACAACCGCTTTCGGGACGCCTATAAAAGACGTTTGGCTGGTTTTAGTGATGATGAATTTCAAGGAATCTCCGACGCACGCTTACTGGATGCACAAACCACTGCTAGTAGAAACCGGGATGTAAGTATAATTGTCTCCCTGGCTTTTTATATGCTGAATATTGTAGACGCTAATGTAGATGCCCACTTAAGACAATACAACATTAGTGAAGACTTGAGCTTGGAACCTACTTTTGAAGTAAACCCTATTAATACACAACCTCATTACGGATTGTCCCTAAGATTAAAATTAAAATGAAAATTGCATTATTAGGCTACGGAAAAATGGGAAAAACCATTGAAAATTGGGCGCTTCAAAAAGGCCATGAAGTGGTATATAAAGCAACTGGGGCTCATGAAGAAGGTAGTTTTGATAAGGCTCACGTAGCGATAGAGTTTTCCATCCCTGAA
Organism: Flavobacteriaceae bacterium; assembly: GCA_002707025.1. GTDB lineage: Bacteria > Bacteroidota > Bacteroidia > Flavobacteriales > Flavobacteriaceae > PALG01. Next base: position 93,468 of record PALG01000031.1, read on the forward strand.
GCTGCCGTAAAGAACATTAACCGTTGCTTCGATAAAGGTATTCCCGTGGTTTGCGGAACTACCGGTTGGTTAAAAGAATATGATGAAATCCTAAAAAACTGTAAAAAGCGTAACGGAAGCTTTATCTATGCGTCCAATTTCAGCGTGGGGGTCAATCTTTTCTTTAATTTGAATGAATACTTTGCCCAACTTATGGAACCTTGGAAAGACTATACGCCTTCCATTGAAGAAATTCATCATACCCAAAAAAAAGATGCTCCTAGCGGTACTGCTATTACCCTAGCTGAAGGGGTTTTAAAATTTTCTGAAAAAAAGGACTGGTCACTCGACCCCAAAGATTCAGATAAATTGTCGATAAATGCGCTTCGGGAAGGGGATGTAAAAGGTACGCATAGTATTGAGTATCGCTCAAATATTGATACGTTAAGTATTAAGCATGAAGCCCATTCGCGCGACGGATTTGCGCTTGGGGCAATACTGGCAGCCGAATGGTTAGTGGATAAAAAAGGGGTTTTTAGCATGAAAGATGTGCTAAACTTAAATTAATTAAAGAATTTTGGGCAATTTTGTCCTTTAACATAAAAAATTATGACGTTTACAGGTTGGTTTCTATTTTTCTTGATCGTTCAGGTAATTCATTTCCTTGGTACTTGGAAACTATATGTCGCTGCAGGTAGAAAGGCTTGGGAAGCTGCCGTACCTGTGTACAATGCAGTAATTTTGATGAAGATTATTAATCGACCTTGGTGGTGGGTTATCTTACTTTTTGTCCCTATCGTCAACCTCATCATGTTTCCTGTAGTCTGGGTAGAGACTTTGCGAAGCTTCGGCTTCAATTCGTCAAAAGACACTTTTTTGGTCCTAATTACCTTCGGACTATACACTTATTACATCAATTACACGCAAAAGATTGAGCACATCAAAGATCGAAGTCTAAAACCCAGAACTACTACTGGGGAGTGGGTAAGTTCTATTTTATTCGCTGTAGTGGCTGCCACTATTGTGCATACCTACTTTATGCAGCCTTTTACCATTCCATCGTCTTCTTTAGAGAAAACCTTATTGGTGGGAGACTATCTTTTTGTAAGCAAATTTCATTATGGGGCACGGGTTCCCCTTACCCCTGTCGCACTCCCAATGGTGCATGATACTATTCCGGTGGTGAAAACAAAATCCTACCGCTCCAAACCACAAATACCGTATTTTCGATTACCCGGTTTTGAAGACATTGAAAGAAACGATATTGTAGTCTTCAATTGGCCCGTAGACACCCTTATCGACATTCGACCAGGACACATGCGCGGAAGTGTTCAAAAACCGATCGACAAAAAATCCAATTACGTAAAACGCTGTGTTGGGCTACCAGGGGATTCTCTAGAGGTTCGGGAAGGTTATGTATATATCAACGGAAAGCAAAATGTATTGCCAGAGAGAGCCAAGCTACAGTTTGGTTATCAATTCAGGACAACACAACAGTTAAATCCCCAATATATGGCCGATCGCTATGGGGTAACCGATGTATATCCCATGAATAGGGAGTATACCGTTTTCTCGGCTCATATGACAGATGAGGCCTTTGAAAAATTTAAAAATTATCCTTCTTTAGACACTATTATACGCGTAAAAGGAGCCAAAGGGCAATGGAATAAGGATATTTTCCCTTACGATCAAAGATATCCTTTCAACAATACCAATTTCGGCCCTATTTACATTCCTGAAGCAGGAAAAACCGTTACTATCACCCCCGAAAGCATCCCTTTCTACAAACGGATTATTGAAGTGTACGAAGGCAGCGAAATGGGCATCCAAAACGAGATTACACAATCGGGGACGCAAGTACTTTTAAATGGTGAACCTATTTCTGAATATACCTTTAAAATGGATTATTATTGGATGATGGGTGATAATAGGGACAATTCGCAAGATGCAAGAGCTTGGGGCTACGTCCCCTATAACCATGTGGTAGGGAAACCTGTATTTATCTGGATGAGTTGGGAAAATGGTATCTTTAAAGGAGCTCGATGGAAACGGTTCTTTACCACCGTTGGAGGTGATGGTCAACCCGTTTCCTATCTTAAATATTTCTTGATCCTCTTGGCCGGTTGGTTTGTTTTTAACTTTTTCAGAAAGAAAAAGAAGAAAGCTTAAAAGAACCCTTCCATGATATTGCTGCACCCAACCTATTTCCCAAGTATTGCTCAAATGGTAGCCATTGTGCAAAGCGAAGGATTGGTTTTTGAAGTATTCGATAATTATCAAAAACAAACCTATCGAAACCGTACGTATATTGCCCACGCCAATGGAAAATTAGCGTTGAACATCCCTATTCAGCATTCTAAAAATGGGGAACGGCAGCAAACCAAGGAAGTCGTCGCCGATAATAGCTTTCCCTGGCAATCACAGCATTGGAAATCGCTTCAAACGGCTTATCGTACCTCTCCTTTTTTTGAATTTTACGAGGACGACCTAGCTCCGCTATTTCAGAATAGAGTATCAAATTTATTGAATCATAACCTACAAATATTCGATACTTTGTGTGATTTATTGGGGTTGGAAGCAAGCTATTCCACTTCCCCGGAATATTTCAGGGAGCCAAAGCAAAAGGATTTACGGTATTTGGTAGCGGCAAAGAAAGAAAGAAATTATAAGCTCACCCCCTACACGCAAGTCCTAGAGGCGCATCATGGTTTTATTTCGAATCTTTCGGTATTGGATCTGCTTTTTAACGAAGGCCCCAATTCCCTTCTTTATTTGGAATCCCAGAAAATAGCATTTTAAATTATTCCCATCCCAAGTGTGTGACAATAGGATAGTGATCTGAAAAACTTTCCTTTACATTATCGAAAGCGATAATTTCAAAGGTTTCCGAAAGTAGGGAAAAGTCAATCCGTAGCGGATATCCATTAAAATAAAAGGTGGTTCCCAGTCCATTTCCCCGCTGCTGAAAGGCATCCTGCAAATCCTGTTTCAAGTTTTTATAAATATAGGAATATGCCGTATTATTAAAATCGCCCGTAAGAATCGTAGGGTACTTATTTTCAGCTTGATGTTGTAAAATTTCAGCCACTTGCTTTTCCTGTTGTACAAAACTCTGGGAAAGCCGTTTCTTTATCCGTTCGGTGCCTCGCTGTTGCAGGAAGTCAACCGAAGGTAAAATCCCTAAGGATTGCAAATGAATGTTATAAAGTCGCAGCGTATCCCCTTTCACAACCAAATCGCTGTAAATGGTATTGTTATAGGTGTTTTTGAAATCAAAGCTACCTGTATTTACGAGAGGGTACTTAGAAAAAATGGCATGGCCTAGCTTATTTTTCCCTTTGAAATATACAAAGCGATATGGGTACGCCGAAAAATCAACTTGATGATCGGCATAATACTCTTGAATGCAAATTACATCGGGGTTTTGATTTTGAAGTAATCTAGAAAAAGATTCCGACACCTGTTTTGCATTATTATCTTTTTCATACGCGTTAAAAAGCCGCACGTTGTAAGAAAGTATCTTCAGCTGTTTGGGAAACGCTTCCGAATTTCCTTCCGAAGAAATTTCAAAAAGGGAATTGGAAAAAAGATATCCCACAATCAATACCGTAAAAGACAACCAAAACCGCTTTCTGAAATTGAGCACCCAGTACACTGCAAAAATGATATTGAGCACGATTAAAGGAGAGACCACAATACTTAAAATGGATAAAGTGGGAAATGAAGAAGGTTGTAAATAGGGCAAACCGTAAGCGATCAACAACAGTAAGGCTACTACTATGTTGATGATGTAAAATAGTTTCCCGATGAACTGAATCTTCAGCAAAATATGGCTTGTTAGTGATCTTTCCCTGCTTTAAACAGGAAATCTTTTTCTTCTTTTGTAAGACTCTCGTAACCGCTCTTCCCTATCTTATCCAAAATCGCATCAATTTTCTTTTGGTGGTCACTTTTATCCTCTTTCTTAGAACGCTGAGATGGGCGTTGTGTTGTGCGGTTTCGGTGCACCGTTTTAAAAGGGCGTTTCTTTTTGGGTTTGAAGAGGTTAACGAACCCATCCATAAGTTTCTCAAACCATTTCCCAATATCGTTCCCCTGCATCAATTGACGTGCATATACATAACCAAACAGCACGCCTCCCAAATGGGCCAATAAACCACCAGCATTATTTAATGTGGGAAGTTGAATAAGGTCCCATAAAATTAAGAATACGGCAATATACCATAGTTTTAAATTAAAGGTGAAAATCCGTACAGGGGCATTCGGCGAATAGGTGGCCGCAAAGGCCATGATGGCCCTAACTGCCGCAGAAGCCCCTAACAGTGTTCCATTCACGGCAGAAAATGCAGGAAATAGATTGTAAGAAATCATGTATACCACGCCGCCGCTTATCGTCCCTAATAAATAGAGTGTAAGAAAGCGTCTTTCAGAAAAAAGATTGAGTACATGCCTTCCAAAAAAGTAAAGCCACAACATATTGAACAGGATATGAAAAAACCCTGCATGTAAAAATCCATAGGTAATAAGGGACCAAGGCTGGATAATAAACCTGCCAACATCTTCGGGAAGAACAAACCACTGTAGCAATACTCCTGCAGAAATTTGTAATAAAGCTGCAGCAATCGTGACCACTATAAAGATCAAAGCATTGATGACTATGACCTTGGTAAGGATATCGGCAGTTTTAAATTGATTGACCAAACTTCCCTGACTCATATCAATTCCATCTTTGATTGTTGAAACTGTTTTTCTTCCAATAGTACGCCATGATAAAGCCAAATAGCGCTCCTCCTACATGCGCCCAATTGGCAATGTTCTGCCCAAATAATGAGAAGCCTGTAAGTCCGCTAAATAAATCCAACAAAATCAAAGCAGGTATAAAGTATTTTGCTTTTATGGGTATGGGAAGGAATATCAACATTAAAGCCACATTGGGGTACATCATTCCAAAAGCTACCAACACTCCATAAATAGCTCCGGAAGCTCCTACAGCTGGTGTATTGAAAGCTGCGTACATACTATCAATATTTTCTCTTGAAACCGTTTCCAATATGGCTTCACTACCTCCTTTTCCATTCACTAAAAAATTCTGAATTTCCCCTTCACTCCATCCACCAGCCAGTAACTGATTCATCACCGAATGAATCTCGTAATACGCCACAGACTCATGAATTAAAGCCGCTCCCAATCCTGCTGAAAAATAAAAAAACAGAAATTTATTCCGTCCCCATTGGGCTTCCAAAGGAGATCCAAACGCCCATAAAGCATACATATTAAATAGGATGTGGAATAACCCCCCATGCATGAACATATGCGTAATAGGTTGCCAATATTGAAAGTTGGGGTTTTCAAAATAGAATAGGGAAAATAAACGATAGACGATATCCCCCGAAATGTAAGTGCCTGCAAAAAACAGCACATTACATATAATCAACACTTTTACTGTTTCAGTAATTCTTCCCATTTAAGCAAATTTTTTATCGAAATCGTTGACATCCATGGTTACCAATACCAATTTATTGGTAGGGGAAACACTGGGCTCTTTACAGGCAAACAATTGATGGATTAAATGTTCTTGGGCTTTGGGCTCCAATACCGTACCCGACTTTATCGCCATGCTTTTTGCCAAGGATTTGGCTAATAAATCATTCTGACTAAAGCTGGCATCTGGTACTTCATTTTCAAAATCCCTCACCAAGCCCTGTAGAATTCCTTCTACATTACTTTCCAATACCCCACTGGGGACCCCACTTATTTCTAAAGTCTCATTCTCTATTTCTGAAAAAACAAATCCCGTATGCTCCAACTGTTCCTGAAGGGACTTCAATATCGCTACATGGGGCTTTGAAAAATGTAAGGATAGAGGAAATAACAATTGCTGGCTTACCGCTTCTTGTACGGTAATGCTTTTCAATAGTTCTTCATACAAAATTCGTTGATGTGCCAAATGTTGATGAATTACCATGAGCCCGCTTTTAATCGAACTTACAATGTATTTATTTTGCACCTGAAACGTTACTTTGGAAGCCACTTCAGTATCCTTTTCAAAGAGCCGCCCCGTAACTTCTTCACTTTCTACTTCAAATCCTTTTAATTCTGAAGGCATCGCTTCATCCTCGAGCCCTACATACATCGATTCCCAAGAGGCAACCCTTTCCCTTTTATAAGGAAATGAAATGTCTTTTTGACGGGCTTCCTTTTGAAAAGGATTGAAATTCTTGTCGACCTCAACGCTAGGGGCTACCGGACTTTTCTTGGAGTACTCATAGGGGGTGTCAAAACCCGTATCCTTTTCAAAGTCCAATACCGGCGCAATACTGAACTGCCCCAAACTATGTTTAATGGTAGAGCGAAGCATGGCGTAAATAGCATGCTCATCTTCAAATTTAATCTCGGTTTTGGTAGGATGAATATTGATGTCAATCGAATGCGGATCAACTTCCAGATACAGAAAGTAACCTGGGTGATTTTCGTTTTTTATCAAGCCTTCAAAAGCAGCCGCCACCGCATGATGCAAATAGGGACTTTTAATAAATCGGTCGTTCACAAAAAAGAACTGTTCCCCCCTACTTTTCTTGGCAAACTCTGGTTTCAGCACAAATCCCTGAACTTTTACAATATCGGTCTCTTCGGAAACAGGCACCAACTTTTCATTGGTTTTACTCCCAAAGATATTTACAATTCGTTGCCTTAGATTGCTTTCCGGAAGCTGAAATACATCACTCCCATTATGGATCATGGAGAAAGCCACTTGAGGGTGGGCCAAAGCGACCCGATGAAATTCATCAATAATATGACGGGTTTCTACAGGGTTGCTCTTCAAGAAATTTCGACGTGCGGGTATATTATAAAATAGGTTTTTTACCGAAAGCATGGTTCCCTTTGGAACTACCACTGCCTCTTGTGCGGTTACTTCGCTTCCTTCGATGGTGATTTTGGTGCCAATTTCTGAAGCAGCCGTCTTCGTTTTCAATTCTACATGGGCGATAGCTGCAATGGACGCCAATGCCTCTCCCCGAAAGCCTTTAGTGTTGAGATTGAAAAGGTCTTCCGCATTTTTAATTTTGGAAGTCGCATGACGCTCAAAACACAAGCGGGCGTCGGTCACGCTCATACCTATTCCGTTATCAATTACTTGAATGAGTGTTTTTCCCGCATCCTTTAAAACCAATGTAATATCTGTAGCCCCGGCATCAATGGCATTTTCCAACAATTCCTTGACTACGGAAGCAGGGCGTTGCACCACTTCCCCAGCAGCAATTTGATTGGCAACGTGGTCGGGTAGTAATTGAATAATATCGGCCATCTAACGGGATTGCGTGAAAATACTTAAATCAAAATCTATGATCCAAAGAAACAAAAACACTAAAATTGCGATGATAATCCACACAGTTGAATTAAAAGCTACATTTCCCCTATTTCGGTAGTGGGAACGTTCTTGGCGCCATTGATTTCCAAAATCATTCTTATTGAATGTTTCATAATACATATCCATTTTGGTTTTGTATTCTTTTGGATCGACGTCTTCTTTTCCCTTGTAATACCTTGGGGTATAATTAAAACGATTGTTCGTTTTCAGTCTTTTTATGAGCGTGAATTTTATCATAACGGCAAAGATTTTCAAAGTTAGGTAAAATCAAAAACAATGCCGTGAAGCATTTCCCAAAAATTGTTAACAAACCTTTTCTAGAATTTGGCGTCTTTGCGTAGTTGTGCCATTTTTATGGCTGCTATTGCCGCTTCGGTACCTTTGTTTCCATGTTTCCCGCCGCTACGATCAATAGCTTGCTGAAGGGTGTTGTCGGTAAGCACGCAAAAAATTACAGGGATATCCTGTTGCAAGTTTAGGTCTTTAATACCCTGTGTCACTCCATCGCACACAAAATCGAAATGCTTGGTTTCCCCTTGAATAACACTTCCTATGGCAATAATGGCATCCAGCATATCGAAACTCTGGGTCATTTTTTTGCAGCCATAGATCAATTCGAAGCTCCCGGGAACATTCCATCGAACGATATTCTCTTTGATGCCACCGCAATCCAAAATGGCATCAAAAGCCCCTTGAAACATTCCTTCGGTGATCGTTTCGTTCCATTCAGAAACAACCATCCCAAACCGAAAGTTCTTCGCGTTTGGGATGGATTGCTTATCGTAAGTAGATAAATTTTTATTCTCTGTGGCCATAATTTATTTCATGGCTTCGGCTTGCCCTTTGTAGGTCTTAGCTTTAGCAGCCTCAGGACTATCTTTAAATTCTTCAGTGATTTTATGGAAAAAATCATAAGCCTCACCAGCTTTACCTAATTCCAAAGCGGTGATTCCAGCTTTCAGCAAAAATCTTGGAGTTGTAACCTCATTTGCATTTTTAGCCACTGCCTCCTTGTAGTATTTAAGGGCTTCTTCTTTTTGATCCAATTGCATAAAAGCATCCCCTATAGCCCCTTTTGCCAAAGCAGCCAATAGCATATCATCGCTTTTAAATTGATCTAAATAAGTAATGGCTTCCTGGTATTTTTTCGTTTGCAAATAAGCCATTCCAGCTTGGTAATTCGCAAGATTTCCTGCGGGAGTTCCACTGTATTTATCTGCGATATCTAGAAGTCCGTATTTTCCTGCATTGCCGTTTAAAGCAAGGTTGTATAAAGAATCCTTTGCTGCAGTAGCATTCAAGGCTTCTTCATAATAGGAATTTGCTTGAGAGATTTCGTTACTAGCTTCTATTTGATTGGGCTCCATGATAAACTTCTGATAAAGAATGTATCCCAAAACAGCGATGGCAATGACGCCCACCACTCCAAATATGAACTTTTGATTTTTCTCTACCCAAGCTTCCGTTTTGGAAGCCCCTTCATCTAGGGTATTGAATACTTCCGCAGTAGTACTTCCTTCTTCTACTTCAATTTCCTTTTCTGCTTTAGTCTTTGGCTTGTAGCCACGTTTTTTGTAGGTTGCCATAGTATGTAATTATTGCGGGGCAAAAATATAATTTTTATTACAATTTAAAAGGGAAAAATCAATAATTTGCAGCATAAAAATTGCGCTGGGCAAAGAAACTTTCCGCATTACAACAAATAACATAACTTACTCTAAAAGATGATTTTACAAAAATTATCCTTATTAAACTATAAAAACTTTACGTCTCAATCTTTTGACTTCGACCCAAAGATAAACTGTTTTGTAGGACTTAACGGAGTAGGAAAAACGAATGTACTGGATGCGATTTACCACCTTTCGTTTGGAAAAAGCTACTTCAACCCTATCACCCTTCAAAATATCAAACACGGGGAGGATTTTTTTGTTACGGAAGGGATTTATGAAAAGGACAACTCTTCAGAAAAAATTGTTGTAAGTGCTAAAAAGGGTCAGAAAAAAATCATCAAACGCAACGGGAAGGCTTATGATAAATTAAGTGAACACATAGGATTTTTACCGTTAGTGATTATATCCCCAAGCGATCGCGACTTGATTATTGAGGGTAGTGATACCCGAAGAAAATTCATGGACGGGGTCATTTCGCAAGGGGACCCCATGTATTTACAATCCTTATTGAAGTACAACAAGGTTTTGGCACAGCGAAATTCCCTGCTGAAATATTTTGCCGCAAACAATACCTTTAATCAAGATACGCTGGACATTTACAATGAGCAGCTGGATACCTTCGGTACCGATATATTTGAAAAGAGAATGGCTTTTTTAAAGGAGTTCCAGCCCATTTTTATGAACCGCCATGCTTCCATTAGCCAAGAAAACGAAAAGGTCAACCTTGTGTATGAAAGTCAGTTACAAAACGAAAGGCTATTACAGCTCCTTCAGCAAAATATGGCCAAAGATAAAATGACCCAATACACCAATTTCGGAATCCATAAAGACGATCTTTCTTTTGAGATTGAAGGACACCCTATTAAAAAATTTGGGTCGCAAGGACAGCAAAAAACCTACTTAATTGCCTTAAAGTTGGCACAATTCGATTTTATTAAAGCGCAAAGCAAGGTGAATCCCATCTTGCTGCTAGATGATATTTTTGATAAATTGGATGAAGAACGGGTTGCACAAATCATTACCTTAGTGGATAATGAAAACTTCGGACAACTTTTCATAAGCGATACCCATGCCGAAAGAACCGAAGCGGTGGTTAAAAAAGTACATCAAAGCTATAAAATGTTCCGATTATGAAATTCGCTACCCTTAAAAATTTAATCCTTTTTGTGGTTTTCTTAGGGCTAACATCCTGCAAAACACAAGATCCTGAGGAGCAAAAAGAAAATATTGCAGGCTATTGGGAAATAGAGCGTGTAACCTTACCCAATGGCACTCATAAGGAATTTACCATCAACACCACCATCGATTTTATTGAAATTACTGAAAATAAGGGAATTAGGCGAAAATTAGCTCCTAAAATAGACGGTACTTTTGAATACTTTAGGGATGCCGAAAATTTTGAAATGGTGATAGAAAACGATAGCTTGCATTTATATTACCGTACTGCGTACGCTTCATGGAAAGAAACCGTCTTAGAAGCTTCCGAAGAAAGCCTTATTGTTCAGAATGATGATAAAAAAATATACCAATACAAAAAATACCAACCCTTGAATTTTACTAATGAGTAAACGGCATAGAGAAAATAATTCACTTGGAGAGGTTCTTAAAGACTTTATTGCTTCTCATAAACTGGAAAAAGGGCTCAACAAAATTTCTGCAGAAGAAGCTTGGCATCAAGTAATGGGTAGTGCCATTTCAAAATACACGACACATATTAAGTTGGAAAACGAAACCCTTTTTGTAAGCTTAAGCTCTTCGGTACTTCGGGAAGAATTAAGCTATGGAAAGGAAAAAATTAAAGGCTTACTGAATGAAACCTTAGGTAAAGAGCTCATTCAAAAGGTCATTTTACGCTAAAAAAAAAGCCGCTCATGGAGCGGCTTTTCTATAATTTTGATATAAAAATTAGAACATTTCCCTTCCGGCAAAATGAAACTGACTTTCAATTTCGGCATTTTCATCACTATCACTTCCGTGCACCGCATTCTCGCCAATAGATGCCGCATATAGCTTACGAATGGTCCCTTCGGCCGCTTCGGCAGGATTGGTCGCTCCAATAAGCGTTCGGAAATCTTCCACGGCATTGTCTTTTTCAAGAATGGCGGCTACAATAGGACCACGGGTCATATATTCTACCAACTCACCAAAGAAAGGACGTTCTTTGTGGATGGCATAGAATGCTTCAGCATCGGCTGTTGTCATTTGGGTTAACTTCATCGCAACGATTCTAAATCCAGCTGATGTAATTTTCTCTAAAATAGGCCCAATGTTACCTTTTTCAACGCTATCGGGCTTTAACATAGTAAATGTTCTGTCTGTTCTCATGGGTTTTTCAAAATTTGCTGCAAAAATACGGCTTTAATTGAAACTTGCAACCCTATTATAGATTAGGAAATTGTTGCGTGTAGGTATCGTATAGAAAATTATTTTCCCCTCGTATCTCGAAAGTGACTTCCCTTGCCTCAAAATTAAAACGGAGGATCCCGAAATTAAGCTTCTTCACCACGTTACTCACCCGAAACGAATTGCCCTCTGTAGGACCATCCAACCACGTATGTGTGAGCCCGCTAGAAGTAAAGTCTACCAAAGGATAGGACATTTCCGGAATATTTTCCACCGAAATTTCGGCCATGTGCCGATCCCCACTTAAAATTATGACTGGGCTGGAAGACTTTGAAATTAACGATTTCAATTTTTGGGTTTCCTTCGGAAAATTATACCACTTTTCCCAGAAATGCTCCTTACTTATAACTTGTATGCTGCTTACCAATACGGTAAAGTCGGCTTCGGAAGAAAGCAATTCCTTCTCTAGCCATTGCCATTGTGAAGCGCCTAAAATCGTTCCTTTGTGATCTGCATCCCAAGGAATGTAAGGTCCCCCCTCTCCTTCATTTTTACGCAAAGGATCCCTAAAATAACGGGTATCCAACAAAATAACTTTGATACTTCCTTTCGTACTATTTAACGTTTTGGAATGATACACTCCTTTTTGTTGACGTAGGGAATCCTCCTCCGGGACTTGCATGAAATTCCAAAATAATTGTTGGGCTTCGTCTTTTTTTTCCCAATGGACCCCGGCATCATTTTTTCCGAAGTCATGATCGTCCCAAGTTCCCAAAACGGGGATGCTCTCCACTAGTTTTTGATAGGAAGAATTTGACAAAACTTTGTCATAATCATTTTTCATCTTTTCCATATCATCGGTGTCGGCATAAATATTATCCCCCAACCATATAAAAGCCTCGGGAGAATTTTCAAGAATCGCTTCCCAAAGGGGTTGTGGCCGATCCTGATCGTTGCAACTGGCAAAGGCCACTATAAAATTGGAGCCCATTAAAGTATCCTTACTTTCTTCCTGAAGGGTTTCAGCTCTATTTTCGGTTGTTTTCTTTGAATTACAAGCAGCCAAGAGCAGGAATCCACAAAGCGCTAAAAAAGTTCTCATACCATGTTGTTTTACACTACTTAAAATTATGCAAACTATAAGGAATAACTGTTAAGAAATTGTAACTTCGCAACGTATGAATGATACGGCGTTGCAAACCGCAAAAGAGCTACTGAGTCACTCAAAAAAAATTGTAGTGATTGGTCATAAAAATCCCGATGGTGATGCCATTGGCTCTTGTTTGGCCTTATCCTTTTTTCTGAAAAAATTGGGACACGACACACAAGTACTCATGCCCAATGACTTTCCAGAATTTTTAAAATGGCTTCCAGGATGTGAAAATATTCTTTTGTTTGAAAAAGACCGAGAGGAAACCACTAAGCTCGTCAATGAAGCCGACATAATCTTCACTCTTGATTTTAATGCTTTAAACCGTACGGGTGAATTAGGGACCGTTTTGGAGAAAGTGACGACCCATTTTATCATGATCGATCACCACCAACAACCCGATTCCTATGCAGTGGTAACTTATAGTGATGTTACAATGAGCTCAACGAGTGAAATGGTCTATCATTTTATCGATAAACTAGAAGGGTTAAAAAAAATTGATGCGAGTATCGCTACCAATTTGTATGCAGGCATCATGACCGATACGGGCTCTTTCCGATTTCCATCTACTTCGGCAACCACCCACAAGGTTATTGCGCATTTAATAGAATGTGGCGCAAATAACAGTGCGATACATCAAAATATTTTCGACACAAATAGTCCCGATCGCATGAAGCTTTTAGGCGTTGCTTTGGAAAATATGGTGATTTTGGAGGAGTATCATACTGCCTATATCACCCTTTCCCAAAAGGAATTGGATGCGCATAACTTCAGAAAAGGGGATACCGAAGGTTTTGTAAATTATTCCCTTTCTATTAAAGGAATTGTATTTGCTGTCATATTTATTGAAAACAAGCAAGAAAGCATTACCAAAATCTCTTTCCGAAGTAAAGGAAATTTTTCAGTCAATGAATTTGCAAGAACCCACTTTCATGGAGGCGGACATACCAATGCGGCAGGGGGCCGAAGCGAAAAGTCCTTAAAAGCCACAGTGAAGGAATTTATTAGTATATTGCCCAAATACAAAAATGCCCTAAATCATGCGTAAATTTTTCGCACTTTTATTTTTAATGTCCTGCTTCTTCAGTTGTAAAACCCCGGAAGCTAGAAAGCCCGTAAAAAAGACTTCTGGAACTTCTTTCATCAAAGAATCTGCAGAAAGGAACAAAAAGCTTATTGCAGAAGAAGAAGCCCTTATTACTGAAATTATCCGTAAAGACACCCTCAATGATTATATTGCTTCAGAAAGTGGCTTTTGGTATTATTACAACAGAAAAGATACCCTTTCCCAAATCATGCCAAAGTATGGGGACAATGTGGTCTTCAGTTATGACATAAAAAAACTATCGGGCGAAACGATTCTTTCCCAAAATGAAACCGGACTTCAAAATTATGTGGTAGACCAAACCAATCAGGAACTTATTTCCGGAATTAGGGATGGCATAAAATTGATGAAAGAAGGGGAAACCGTTACTTTTCTTTTCCCTTCCCACAAGGCTTATGGCTACTATGGCTTAGAAAACAGATTGGGAACCAATGTTCCTATACAAAGCACGATTACACTGAAATCAATAAATTCAACCGAAAACAATTAAATAATTTAAGCGATGAAAAAAATTGCATTTTTACTGGTACTTTCTACCATTCTCACGATGGGTTCTTGCAAATCGAAATACCCTAACCTTGAAAAAGGTTTGTATGCCGAATTTGTGACCAATAAAGGAACTTTTGTGGCAAAATTCTATGAAGAGGCAACCCCATTAACAGTCTCCAACTTTGTAGAGTTAGCTGAAGGAAAGCATGAGTTGGTAGATTCTGTATACAAAGGGAAACCTTATTTCAACGGACTAACATTTCACCGGGTTATTAAAGACTTCATGATTCAAGGAGGAGACCCCAGAGGGGATGGTACCGGAAATCCTGGGTATACCTTTCCAGACGAATTTGTAGATAGTTTACAGCATGACCGAAAAGGGCTTTTGGCAATGGCCAACTCTGGCCCTGCTACCAACGGAAGCCAATTTTTTATCACGTTGAAAGAAACTCCTTGGCTCACCGGAAAACACACCATTTTTGGGGAAATCGTTATGGGACAGGAAGTGGTAGATTCTATAGGAGTGGTAAAAACCACAAAACCTGGTGACAAACCCGTAAACCCTGTGATCATTGAAGAAGTAAATATTATCAACAAAGGAAATGTAGCTGTTCCTTCTTTCTCTAAGCAGATGGAAGAAATGGAAAAAATAAAGCAAGAAAAGGAAGCTCGATTGGCGAAGGTTGCCGAAGATAGAGCGGAAACTTTTCAAGAGAAAAAAGCGGAAGCGAAGGAATATGACTCCGGAATAAAAATATTCTGGGATAAAGAAGGAGAAGGTTCGAAACCTGATGAAGGTGTCATGGTCATGATGAACTACGCAGGCTTCATTGACAATGGAAAACTGTTTGACACCAACCTACAGTCTGTTGCTGAAGCCTATGAAGCGGTAGACCATCGAAGAGTAGATGCTGGAAGATACAGTCCTGTTCCTACTCCGTACAGTAAAGACGCACAATTAATCCCAGGTTTCAGGGAAGCCTTATTGGAAATGAAAGTAGGTGACAAAACCACGGTATTCATCCCTTCACACTTAGCTTGGGGAGCTCAAGGAGCCGGAAATATCATTCCGCCAAACAGCGATGTCGTATTTGAAATCGAAATCGTTGAGATTGCACAATAAATAAAACCATCCAAAAAAAGCCGCTTTTTTAAGCGGCTTTTTTTATCCCTTATTTTTTGGGAATTTCTTTTAGGATTTCCTGTACGTACTTCCAGAATTTCTGCAAAGAAGAAATACTCGCACGCTCATCGGGCGAATGTGCCCCACGAATGTTAGGCCCAAAGGAAATCATGTCCATTTCAGGATAATTCTGTCCTAATATCCCACATTCCAATCCGGCGTGACATGCCGCAACATGAGGCTGTTCCTTGTGCAGCTGAACATATAGTTTTTCCAGTACCTTTAAAATAGGACTATCCATATTAGGCGCCCACCCGGGATACTCTCCTGAAAAGTCTACTTTGTAGTCTGCCAATTCAAATCCTGCTTGTAAACTCTGTGCCAAATCTTCTTTAGACGAAGTCACAGAAGATCGCGTTAGGCAATCGATAGAAATACTTCCATTTTCAACCACGATTTTCGCAACGTTATTAGAAGTTTCTACCAAATCGGCTATCGCCGGACTCATCCGGTAAACCCCATTATGGGCTGCATAGATGCTTTGAACAAACTTTTTCTGATTTTCGGAATCCATTACTTTTTCAGGCATCGCTATTTCTGAAAAAGAAAGGGTCATTTCGGGTTCCAGGGTTTTATATTCCTCTTTAATTTCAGAAGCTATTTTTTCAAAAGCTTTTTCAAATGCTGAAAAGTTAGCTTCGGAAATAGCCACCTTTACTACACTCTCCCTAGGAATCGCATTCCGAAGACTTCCTCCGTGAACTTCAGAAATTTGAATCAGTCCATTTGTCGCATACAGAATACGATTCATTAATTTGTTGGCATTTCCCAATCCTTTATGAATATCCATTCCACTGTGACCGCCCTGCAAACCTTTCAACACCAATTGGTATCCTTTTGAATTTGCTTGGGGGCTTTTTTCAGCATAACATCCTTTTGCCGTCACGTCGACACCTCCAGCACAGCCCACGCCTATTTCATCGTCTTCTTCGGTATCGAGATTCAGTAAAATATCACCTTTCAGCAATCCCCCTTCCAGTCCCATGGCACCGGTCATCCCGGTTTCTTCATCTATGGTAAAAAGTGCTTCCAATGCTGGATGGGCTATGGTGTTACTAGCTAATACCGCCATGATGGTCGCTACCCCTAATCCATTATCGGCTCCTAAAGTGGTTCCTTTTGCCTTCACCCAATCCCCTTCCACATACATCTCGATACCTTGCGTGCTAAAGTCGAAATCGGTATCGTTGTTTTTTTGATGTACCATATCCAAGTGCGATTGCATTACAATAGGCTTTCGATCTTCCATTCCTAAAGTTGCCGGTTTCCTGATAATTACGTTACCTACAGCATCTTCAAAGATCTCTAGATTAAGTTTTGCTCCAAAATCCTTCATAAACGCAATGACTTGCCCCTCCTTTTTGGAGGCACGGGGCACCGCATTTAAATCGGCAAAATGATTCCAAACTTCTTTTGGCTCCAGATTTCTTATTTCTTCGTTCATATTGATTCTTTTATATCTATTCCAAAAGTACTTCTTTATTCTGCTTTGCTAAAATTATAAGGTTGAAGATTTCTTCGTATGTTTGAATCATGCAAAGACGCACCCGACTCATCCTCGCAATACTGCTACCCCTTCAGTATCTTGCATTACTTATTTTAAGACAGTTTCCTAATTTTGTGGAGACCTATTACAGTCAAGGCCTCTATCCCTATATTTCAAGTTTACAACGATATATCTTTGGGTGGGTTCCCTTTTCTGTAGGGGATATTTTTTACCTGCTTTTGATTTTGATGGCACTAAGGTGGCTCTATAAAAATTTCAAAAGGCTTTGGGAAGAACCCGCCCGTTTTTTTATAGACATTGCCGCTACGCTTTCCATTATCTACTTTACGTTTAACATGCTATGGGGATTCAATTATTTGAGACCGCCGCTTCACCAAACTTTAGGGCTGCAAAACGATTATACAACCGAGCAACTTTTGCTTACCACGAAGCGGCTCATAAAGAAATCCAATGAACTACACCGATCCTTAGGTTATAAGGATAGTGTAAAAATAGAGTTACCCTATTCCCAAAAAGAAATATTTGAAAAATCGGTAAACGGCTATCAAAACCTAGAAAAAGAGTTTCCCAGTCTGCATTATGCCCCAAAGAGCATTAAAAAAAGTGGTTGGAGCCTTGGTTTGACCTATATGGGCTATAGTGGATATTACAATCCTTTAACCGGGGAAGCACAAGTGAATAATTTGATTCAGAATTATAAGTTTCCGGTGGTAAGTTGTCATGAAGAAGCACATCAAATAGGATATGCCGCAGAAAACGAAGCCAATTTTATCGCTACTTTAGCGAGTATTCATAACGAAGACGCTTATATACAATACGCGGGATATATTTTTGTACTACGTTATTGCATCAATGAATTGGCCCGAAGGGATATGGCACTTTATGAAGAAATCCTTCCTACAGTCAATTTTGGAATACTGGAAAGCTATCGCGAAATGCGGGAGTTTTGGCAGTCCTATCAAAATCCGTTTGAAGACTTCTCTAAAGCTTTTTGGGATCAATTCCTTAAAGCGAATAACCAATCCCAAGGAATTAAAAGTTACAGTTACATGGTAGCGCTAGTGGTAAATTATTTTGAAGACAAACCGCTTTAAAATTTCTTAACATCTTGTTAAACTAAAGCGTATTAACAAGATAAATGAATGCACCGCCTTATATTTAAAATCTATTAATTAATTCTCCAGCCAATGAAACGATTTACATTTCTACTATTCCTTTTTTTAGTAGCAGAATGCACCATCGCACAAGAATACTTCCCTAAGAATGATGGTGTTAAAGAACAAAATAACAACTATACAGCTTTGACCAATGCCACTTTATATGTCACCCCAACTAAAGTCGTTAAAAATGGAACTTTGCTTATTCAAAATGGTAAAGTGGTAGCTTCTGGAAAAGGGGTGTCTATTCCAGAAAATTCGGTTGTTATCGATCTGGAGGGTAAACACATCTACCCATCCTTTATTGAAAGTTATTCCGGCTTCGGAATTGAAAAACCCAAACGAAAAGGCGGAGGACGATCGGCACAGTATGGTCCCTCCCGCGAAGGGTTTTATTGGAACGATCATATCATGCCCGAAAATAACGGGATTTCTTCCTTCACATACGAAAATAAAGATGCAGAAGAACTTCGAAAGTTAGGTTTTGGCGTCGTAAACACACACCTCATGGACGGAATCGCCCGAGGAACTGGGGTTTTGGTCGCTCTAAATGATGAAGGCAATGATGCCGAAAGAATCTTGGAAGATCAATCAGGTCAGTTCTTTTCATTTCAGAAAAGTGTGACTAGCAATCAATCCTATCCTACCTCCCTTATGGGGTCCATGGCATTACTTCGTCAAATGTATTACGATAGGGATTGGTATAGCAACGGAAATAGTGATACCAAGGATCGCTCCTTGGAAGCCCTTATCGAAAATAAAAATCTTATTTCCTTTTTTGAAGCAGGAGACAAAGGCAATGATCTAAGAGCCGATAAAATTGGAGATTTATTTAATATTAATTATATCATTGTTGGCGGAGGCGATGAATATGAAGCCATTACGGCAATTAAGCATACAAACGCTAAATACATCATCCCTATCAATTTTCCTGAAGCGTATGATGTAAGCAATCCCTACATGGCAAAATATATTTCGTTGGAAGATTTAAGGGAATGGAACCAAGCTCCGCAAAATCCTAAAGTACTCTCAGAAAATGGAATCAGCTTTGCGCTTACCACTTACGATCTTGAAAAGACCTCAGAGTTTTCTAAGAAATTACAAAAAGCCTTCGAATATGGCTTCGATAAAACCAAAGCACTAGAGGCTTTAACCACGGTTCCAGCTTCCCTCTTAGGGCAGAGTGGTTCCCTAGGAACTTTGGAGCCAGGGAAATGGGCTAATTTCTTAGTGACTTCAGGGGATATTTTTGATACGGAAACTACACTATTCCAAAACTGGGTTCAAGGTGCTAAACATATTATAAATGAAATTAACACCAAGGACCTTAGTGGCACCTATTCCCTTTCAGCAGCAGGAAAGACCTATCAAATGACTTTAACCGGAGAAGTGACCAAACCCAAAATGGAGGTCAAATTGGGCGAAACGGAATATCCTTCCAAAGTGACCTATGAAAATAATTGGATTGCTTTTTCATTTGAAGATAAAGATGCGAATGAAGTATATCGAGGAACTGCTTTAATTCCCTCAAAAGGAAATATAATTAGTGGCCGACTGGTACTTCCCAACGGACTGGAAACCTCTTTTACCGCAAATAAAACAGGGGAAGCAAAAAAAGAAGACGCAAACAAGAAAAATGGAAAAGAGGAAAAACCAGAAGTCATGCCGCTAACCTACCCTAATGTAGGCTATGGATTTTCAACGCTTCCCAAACAACAAAATGTCTTGTTTAAAAATGCCACGGTTTGGACGAGTGAAGAAAGTGGAATTTTAGAAAATACCGACGTATTGGTAAAAAATGGGAAAATTGAAAAATTAGGGAAAAACCTAAGTGCTGGAGGTGCTCAAGTAATTGATGCTACCGGAAAACACTTAACTGCGGGTATCATTGATGAGCACTCTCACCTTGCCACTTTAGCCGTAAATGAAGCAGGACAAAATTCTTCTGCAGAGGTAACCATCGAAGATGTGGTAAATCCTGAAGATATTGGAATCTACAGAGATTTGGCTGGAGGTGTCACGAGTATTCAAATCCTTCATGGTTCTGCAAATCCTATTGGAGGACGTTCTGCAATTATCAAATTGAAATGGGGTAAGAATGCGGAAGAATTGATCTACGACAACAGTCCGAAATTTATCAAATTTGCCCTTGGTGAAAATGTAAAACAAAGTAATTGGGACAGTTTCGACCGTTTTCCGCAAACCCGAATGGGTGTGGAACAAGTGTACGTTAATTATTTTAACCGTGCCAAGGAATATGAAGCCCAAAAGAAAAGCGGTGAACCCTATCGCTATGATGAAGAGATGGAGGTTTTAGTAGAAATTTTAAATGGAGAACGATTTATTAGTTGTCATAGCTATGTGCAAAGTGAAATCAATATGCTCATGAAAGTGGCGGAAAAATTTGACTTTAGGATCAATACCTTTACCCATATCTTGGAAGGGTATAAAGTAGCCGATAAAATGGCGGAGCATGGCGTAGGTGGCTCTACCTTTAGTGACTGGTGGGCGTATAAATACGAAGTGAATGATGCCATTCCTTATAATGCAGCCATTATGACCCGGGAAGGAGTAACCACCGCTATTAACAGCGATGACGGTGAAATGTCCCGAAGATTGAATCAGGAAGCGGCCAAAACCATCAAGTACGGTGGAATGACCGAAGAAGAGGCATGGAAAATGGTGACCATAAACCCAGCTAAATTGCTTCACCTCGATGACCGTGTAGGAAGTATCAAGGAAGGAAAGGATGCCGATTTGGTATTGTGGACCGACACCCCCCTATCGGTATATGCTAAAGCTGAAAAAACCATGATCGAGGGCACTATTTATTTTGACATGGAAACCGATAAAGCGAAAAGATCGCAAATACAGAAAGAACGAAGTCAGCTCATTAACATGATGCTTTCTGAAAAGGAAAAGGGTGGAAAAACCAAAAAGCCCATGAAAAAAGACCGAATTAAATTTGAATGTGAAACCTTAAACTAAGCTTACGATGAGAATTTTTAAAAACATACTATTTGCTAGCATGATCTTTTTTGGGCTTCAGTTATGGGCCCAACAAACTCCCGCACCTGCACAGTCGGAAACCATCATCCTGAAAGGGGCTACTGCCCATTTAGGAAATGGAAATGTCATTGAAAACAGTATCATCGTGTTCGAGAATGGAAAAATCACGAACATCAGCGGACCTTCGGGTCCTGAAAAAATGGGTAAGACCATTAATATCGCTGGAAAACATGTGTATCCGGGGATTATTGCCCCAGTTTCCACATTAGGACTCGCTGAAATTGATGCGATTCGCCCAACACGCGATTTTGATGAAATTGGGGATTTTATTCCGAACATCCGTAGTCTTATTGCTTACAATGCCGAAAGTAAAGTGGTGGAAAGCATGCGCCCTAACGGTGTGCTGTTAGCTCAAATTACCCCTCAAGGTGGGGATATTTCAGGGACTTCCTCTATCGTACAATTGGATGCATGGAATTGGGAAGATGCCGCTGTAAAAATCGACGATGGAATTCATCTTCATTGGCCTAACACGATGCGTCGCGGACGCTGGTGGATGGGTGAAGAACGCGGCTGGAAACCCAATAAGAAATATGAGGAAGATGCAGCGAAGTTCCATTCCTACATTGCCAATGCCAAAGCCTACGGAAAATCGGATCCTGCTTCTTTAAATGAAGGATTTAAAGCCATGCAAGGTTTGTTCGACGGTTCTAAAACACTTTATTTTTATGCGGATGGCGAAAAAGAAATCATTGATGGTATCACCAGTCTTAAAGAATCTGGTATCCAGAAAATTGTTTTGGTTGGAGGTTATGAAGCTTATAAAATCATTCCTTTTCTGAAGCAAAACAATATTCCCGTTATCGTAGACCGAGTGCATACCACTCCCAATGCAGATGACGACGATTATGACCTCCCTTATAAGCTTCCAAAGTTATTGGCAGATGGTGGGTTAACCGTAAGTTTAAATGCCCGTGGACAAATGGAGCGTATGAATACCCGAAACCTGCCTTTTTATGCAGGACAAGTAATAGGACAGGGAATGGACAAGGAAGCTGCCCTACAAATGATCACTTCTAACACGGCAAAAATTCTTGGAATTGATAATTCCTATGGAACTTTAGAGGTGGGCAAAAGTGCTACCCTTTTTGTAAGTGAAGGAGATGCCTTGGACATGAGTGGAAATATCGTTACCCATGCATTTATCGACGGAAGGGAAGTTTCTTTGGAAACGCATCAAACCAAATTATGGAAACGCTATGCTAACAAGTATGGGCAAGAAACAGAAGAATAATTGAAGTTATTTTATCAAGAAATAAAAAAACGGATCCTTAGTGATCCGTTTTTTTATGGAAGTAATCATCTTCTTCTTTCGTAAGGATTCTGGAATGAATTATAAATCGAACGCCTAACGGAATTTCCAAAGAGAAACTGGCCCCTCTTCCTTCGGTAATATCTATGGTGAGATGGGTATGTTTCCAGTACTCGTATTGGTCTTTATTCATATAAAAGTTAACTCCAGCCACGTTTCCCAAAAGCACATCACTTTCATCTAAATACATATCATCTTTCTCGAAAATCATCGGAGCCGAACCGTCACAGCATCCACCACTTTGGTGAAAAATAAGAGGTCCGTATTTTTCTTTTAGGGTGGCTACCACCTTTTCGGCAGCTTCTGTTATTTCAATTCTTTTCATATTTTTAAGATACAAAAAAAGGCTGGAAGAACTCCAGCCTTTTCATATTTCTAACTATTAAAAGAAACCAAGCTTGTTCTTATCGTAAGAGATAAGCATGTTCTTGGTTTGCCGGTAATGATCGAGCATCATTAAATGATTTTCCCTTCCGAAGCCAGACTTTTTATAACCTCCAAAAGGAGCATGCGCAGGATAGGCATGGTAACAATTTACCCATACACGTCCTGCTTTAATGGCTCTAGGAATTTGATACAATTGGTGTGCATCACGGGTCCAAACTCCAGCTCCTAATCCGTACAAGGTATCATTGGCAATTTCCAAAGCTTCCGCTTCATCCTTAAATTTAGTCACACAAACCACTGGTCCGAAGATTTCCTCTTGGAAAACACGCATTTTATTGTGTCCTTCCAAAATGGTAGGCTGAATGTAAAATCCGTTGGCAAATTCGCCATCCAACTTACAAGCATCTCCACCGGTAAGCACTTTCGCTCCTTCTTCTTTTCCAATTTTAATATATGACTGAATCTTTTCATATTGATCGTTGGAAGCCTGAGCTCCTACCATCGTATTGGTATCATACGGATTGTCCTGTACAATGGCCTTGGTTCGTTCAATCACGCGCTCCATGAATTTGTCGTAGATATCTTCCTGTACTAAAATTCGGGAAGGACACGTACATACCTCACCTTGGTTAAAGGCAAAAAGTACGGCTCCTTCAATAGCCTTATCCAAGAAAGCATCATCGTGATCCATGACACTATTAAAGAAAATATTAGGTGACTTCCCACCTAACTCCATGGTTACCGGATTTAAGTTTTTGGAGGCATATTGCATGATTAACTGTCCTGTCGTGGTTTCTCCGGTAAAGGCTACTTTGTCTACTCGGGAATTGGACGCTAAGGGTTTTCCGGCTTCCGGCCCAAATCCGTGGACAATATTGATAACTCCTGGAGGAAATACATCAGCAATTTTTTCCATTAATAACGTAGCCGAAGAAGGTGTTTGTTCGGCAGGTTTCAATACCACACAGTTCCCTGTAGCCAAGGCGGGAGGCAATTTCCAAGAAAGCATCAATAATGGAAAGTTCCACGGAATGATCTGCCCTACAACTCCAAGAGGCTCTTTAATATTCATGGAAAGGGTGTTCGCATCCAATTCGGTAGCCGAACCTTCTTCCGCACGAATACAAGCGGCAAAATAACGCCAGTGATCCACGCACAATGGAATATCGGCATTTAGGGTCTCACGAATTGGCTTTCCGTTATCACAGGTTTCCACCAATGCAAATTCTTCCAGATTGGCTTCAATAATATCGGCAACCTTGTTCAACAAAGTAGCACGCTCTGTAGCCGAGGTATTCCCCCAGCTGTCCTTTGCGTCGTTGGCTGCATCCAATGCCAATTCCACATCCTCTTTCTGCGAACGGGGATATTTAGCAATTAAGGTATTATCCACTGGGGATTTATTTTCAAAATACTCCCCTCCTACTGGGGCAACGAATTTTCCATTGATGAAATTATCGTACTTTTCTTTAAATGAAGGTTTTGAATAACTCATAAAATCTGTTTTTAAATGGTAATTTTTGGTCTAGCAACTTTCACCTCTATTCTATCAATTTCTTAATTCTGAATACTGAAAATTGCTTTTTACATAATTTTTATAAAGTTATTTTGAGAAATTCAGAAAAAATTGAACAGATATATTACTTTTTAATACAATACTCTGATTTCCATGAAATCTGAAAATATTTTCGTACTATTGAGATAAATGAAAAGGCTCCTAGACGCACATAGAAACCACCGAAAGCTTACAACTCTTGTAGAAAACAGAACGACATATCATTCTGATTATGCCGAATTAAATATTTACGAGACCCATCAACAAGCCGAAAAGATTTCGCTCACCTTCGATTTTCCCGTGATTGCCAGCATGCTTACCGGAAAGAAAGTGATGCATATTGATGGGATTCCCTCTTTCGATTTTTACCCGGGCGAATCGGTCGTAATGCCTACCCACAAAGAAATGGTTATTGATTTCCCCTTGGCAAAGGAAGGTGATCCTACGCAATGCTTGGCCTTGGGAATTGACAATAATAAAATTGAAGAAGTGGTTCATCATTTCAATGATCGTGTTGCCATTGAAAACGAAAACAACCAATGGGAGCTTCAAAACAATGCCTCACACCTTATCAACAATACCGATGTCAACCAGTTAATCGAACGTTTGGTCTATACCTTCACCCATAACAATACCTCAAAGGATTTATTATTGGATTTAATGATACAAGAGCTTATTGTACGATTACTTCAAACAAAGGCTAAGACCCATATTTTATCGCATTATAACGATGTGCTAAGCGATACGCGTATTGGGAGTGTGATTAAATTTATCAAGGAAAACTTAACCAATAAGGACATGACTGTGGATCAGCTAGCCGAAAAAGCCTGCATGAGCACCTCGCATTTTCATAAGAAGTTCAAGAATACGCTTGGTGTTTCCCCTATTGATTACATCAATACTGAAAAAATCAAATTTTCAAAAAAGCTGATCAAGGAATCCAAAGAGTTTCAAATGTCTGAAATTGCATTTAAATCGGGTTTTAACAATACCAGCTATTTCAACAGACAGTTCAAAAAACTGGAAATGATGACACCGCAACAGTTTAAGAAGTCGGTGGAAAAACCTAAATGAATCTTATCCCAAGTGAAAGCCTATCTCATTTTACTTTTTTTTTCAATCGTTTCCTGTAAACCTACTACCCCTATCGGTTCTGTAGAAAGCAAGTCTATTTCCTCTTCCATATTACAGAGAGAAGTGGCCTTCCAAGTATACCTCCCAAAAGACGAGGGACATATGACACAAAAATTTCCCGTTATCTATTTTTTACACGGTCATGGAGGGGATGAAAAAGATTGGTTTGAAGCTAACGAAGGAAACATACAGGTCTTTTTGGACTCGCTTATAAAAAACAAAAAAATCCCTCCGGTAATTGCCGTAACGCTCAATGCGGGGAATTCTTGGTATGTGGATCGGCCAGAGCCTATGGAAACTTTTTATTTGGAAGAATTCATTCCTTTTATTGAATCCACTTATCCCATAAATTCAAATCTAGGCAGAATAGCCGCTGGGGATTCGGCTGGTGGCTACGGAGCCCTTCGGTTTTCCTTACTGAAACCGGGTTTATTTGATGCGGTAATTTTATTGAGTCCAGCGTCTTACGAACCCCTCCCTCCCCCTATTTCCTCCTCCCGAAAGGTCGCTGCTTTTACAAAAGATGGGGAATTCAATGATTCCATTTGGAATGCCTTTTCGTACACTCATAGGTGGCAAAATTTAGTGAATGCTCCCAAAAAGCCTAAGTACTATCTCTCTGTGGGAGATGATGATGTATTTAATATTGTTCCCGTGGTCACGACTTTGCAACAGCAAATGCTTCAGGATCATATTCCCAATGAATTAAGAATTACCAACGGCGGACATGACTGGACCTGTTGGCAACTAAATTTTACAGAAGCCCTTGATGACTTCTTTTCAGAGTAACTTATTTTTTAATGAATTGTTGGGTATGGGTATGCCCTTCGGAAGTAATTTCTACAAAATACATTCCCGTTTGTAAATCATTTAGATTTACGGTAAACTTTCCTTCGCTAGGATTGCTTTTATTTGAAAAAATCAACTTTCCAGACACATTGTAAATTTGAATTTCCACTTCAGAAACAACTAATTCTGAAACGATTGTGAGATCATTAGCTACTGGATTTGGGAACAGGAAAAAATCATTCTTAAAGCGATTTTCAGAAGTACTCAAGGGACCGTCTGCCTGAATAGCAAATTGAAAAAGGGTGTATTGACAACCCAACTGCAAGGGGTCTATCCTTCCATAAATAGTTTGTGGATTTATGGTATTTTGATAGCTCTCTGGAGCGGCAATGGCATTGGTATAGGCTTCTGCGTCACTTAAGGTCTCATAATAGGAAAATTGAAAGTTAAATGGGTCTTGGTTTCCTAAAACAGTGCCTTCATTAAGGGTTAGATCAAAAATCGCCTGCGCATTTCCATCCCCATCGTTCACGAGAATATCTTGTGGTGGATTTTGAACCTCTGCAATCAGTGGAACAATTAAACTAAACGAAACCACACTCCACCCTTGTCCAGCAGTACTTTGCAAACGGGCAAAGATAGGTTCTGGATTTGAAATATTGGTGTATGTTTCAGGATTGGGAATAGGGTTAATATTACTTAACGCAGCCCCAGAGGTAAGGTGGTAAGTGACCACCACATTGCTTTGTCCATTGATAATGGTGGCTTCCGTTTCGGTAAGGTCGAACACTTCCGTTTGGTCGCCTGGATTATTTACATCACATTCCACTAAATCGTCTGGAATTCCGGGTACTACTTGGGCCATAGCAGCCAATCCGAAGCAAAAGAAAATTATAACTATTGGTGTTAGTTTCATTTTAGAAAATGTATAATTTGACTATTGTTTTAGCAATTTTTGGACGGTTGTTTTCCCTTCGGAAGAAATTTCAATAAAATACATTCTGCTTGGCAAGCCTTTAAGGTTTAGGTTGCACTTCCCTTGCGAGGGAAGTATTTTCTCCACATAGATCACTTTTCCCGACATATTGTAAACCTGTACTTTCACTTCAGACGTAAATCCTCCTGAAGTTAATGTTACTTCATTTTGTACTGGGTTTGGATACATTGTAAGATCTGAAAAGGCATTGGATTGAATCCCTAGAACACCATCCGTTTCAATATCAAATTGAGTAAGCCCATAGCCATTGGTGTTGGTATTCATCACTCGCACGTAAATCGTCTGTGGATTGCTCGTATTTTGATAAGCAGTAGGGTTGTTAATAGGATTCAATGTGTTATTTGAATCACTAAAAGACTCATAATAGCTCACGCTATGCAGGGAGGTATCCAGTCCTTCCAAAATAATGCTTTCATTAAGGGTTAAGTCGAAAATTGCCTGTCCATCGCCATCACCCTCATCAATAAAAATTAGTGGCGGATTCCCTGTGAGAGGCACGCCAATCACGACCAATTCAAAAGGGGTGATTCGATAACATCCCGTGAATAAATTCTGAATTTTACCAAAAACCGTTTGACCATCGGTCATAAAATTCCCTGGAGTAGCAATAGGGTTTTGACCTAACTCGGCATCAGACAAAGAGGTATAGTAGCTAATAGGTTCAAAATCGGATGGATTTTGCGAGCCTAAAATGGGAAGATCGTTCACCGTTAAATCAAAAGCTTCTAGACCGTTTCCATCTAAGTCTTCTGCAATGATTACCTCCAAAAATCCAATATCCGGAGAAAGAGGCTTTTCATTTACAATTAAATCTAAAGCCACTACGGCATAACAAGGCAAAACACTAGGAGGCGAGTCTTTTGTTACTCTTGCATAAATGGTTTGCAAAAAAGGGACAATATTCTCATAAGGACTTGCCAAGGCATTGCTAGGATTACCTTCTTCTGCACCTGTTAAGGTCTCGTAATATACTACAGAAGCACCTAGTTCACCATCAAGAATTTCCGCATCTTTTGTTGTTAGGTCAAATACTCCAATGCCATTATTATCCTCATCACAAATTTCTAATGGAACTGGATTAAGATTGGGAGAAGGAATGGCTATTACACCAAGAGTTAATGTAGTTATGATTTTACAAGGTGAAGAATTATCTTGTATCCTAGCAATAACCGTTTGTGGGTTTGACATATTTACATAATTAGATGGATCTGAAATGGGGATATCACTCTGTTCATTCAGTATCGATTCAAACCAAGTCACCATAAATTGCGGATTACCGCCCGTTGCTATTGGATCCATAGTGGTTAAGTCAAATATACTTATTTCGTCCACTGGGCTACCACTGGCGTCATCATCACATGAATTTAATTCCAAGGGGCCAGGGTCTGGTGGTAATTCCGCAACAATTAAGCTGAAATTTATAATATTAGATAAATTACCCGTTAAGTTTTCTATGACTCTTGCATAGATTATTTGAGCTGTAGAACCAACACCATAAGGAAAATTTGAAACAATCTGGTTTGTATTAGCTTCTGCATCAGCAAGGGTATCGTAATAAAAAACTGTAAAATTGGCAGGATTCTGAGCCCCTAGAATTTGCAAATCAAAAGTTTCAAGAAAAACAATACCTGTACCGGTGTATGGATCTTGACATTCAAAGTAATCATCAATTGGATTCGCCACCTGTGCTTGGGCACCAATAAAATAAACGTTTAGTAATACAAAGAATAGTAGTTTTTTCATCTCCCTAGGTTTTGCTGCAAATATAGGGAATTGTATTACTTTTACGCTATGCAAAAACACATTTCCAGTCTTCAAAATCCGTTGATAAAGCAAGTGGTTTCCCTTTCGGAAAAATCACGGGAACGCAAAAAGCAAGAACGATTTCTCGTGGAAGGGGTGCGCGAAACCAAATTAGCCTTAAAAGGGGGCTTTGCGCTGGAAATCTTACTTTTTTGTGAAGCCATTATGGCTTCGGAAGACTTACAGTTATTGCAAAAGGAGGCTTCTAATACGGTAGAAATTATTTCGGTTTCCAAAGAGGTGTACGACAAAATAGCTTATCGCAATTCTACGGAAGGGGTGGTAGCTATTTTCAGAAGTAAGGAAAAAACCTTACAACAGTTACAATTCAACAAGGAGAATCCGTTGATTTTAGTAGCCGAAGCCCCCGAAAAACCAGGGAATATTGGAGCTTTGCTTCGCACGGCCGATGCCGCTAATCTAGATGCGGTGATTATTGCCAACCCCAAAACCGATTTATTCAATCCCAATATCATTCGAAGCAGCGTGGGATGTGTCTTTACCAATCAGGTGGCTATGGGAACCACCGCAGAAATCATTCAATTTTTAACCGAAAAAAACATCGCGATCTACAGTGCGGCCTTACAAGCCTCTGTAAATTACGATACCTGCACCTTTAAAAATGCCTGCGCGATTGTGGTGGGGACCGAAGCCGATGGCCTCACTTCAGAATGGTTGGAACAGAGTACTCAAAATATTAAGATTCCCATGCAAGGGGAAATAGATAGCATGAATGTTTCGGTAGCCGCTGGAATCCTTATCTTTGAAGCCAAGCGACAACGTAACTTTCAATGAGTCCGAACACACTTTTTTATATTATTATAGGGGTCATCGTTCTCAATTTTGTGATTGATAAAATCCTAGATGCCCTCAATGCCAAACATTTTGACGATTCCATTCCGAGGGAATTGAACGATGTGTACGATACCGCAGCCTACGAAAAGTCGCAGCAATACAAAAAAGAGAAGTATCGATTTGGCCTTCTTACCTCAGTCGTTTCCTTTGTGGCTACCCTATTGTTTTTCTTCTTCGACGGATTCGAATGGGTGGACCAGTGGGCCCGCTCTTTTTCGAACAACAACATAGTCGTAGCCTTGATTTTCTTCGGAATCATAATGCTTGCAAGCGACATCTTGGGAACGCCTTTTGCATACTACCACACGTTCGTGATTGAAGAAAAATACGGTTTCAACAAAACCACCCTAAAAACATTCTTTTTGGATAAAATAAAAGGTTGGTTGATGAGCGCTGTATTGGGCGGTGGGATCTTAGCGCTTATCATCTGGTTTTACGAAACCACAGGAGCCCACTTTTGGCTATATGCGTGGGGTATTGTCACGCTTTTTTCCATATTCCTGAATATGTTTTACGCCAGACTCATTGTACCACTATTTAATAAACAAACCCCTCTGGAAGAAGGGTCCCTAAGAAATCAAATTGAACACTATGCCGCTCAAGTAGGATTTCAATTAACGAATATTTTTGTAATTGATGGCTCCAAAAGAAGTACCAAGGCCAATGCCTACTTTTCGGGTTTTGGAAGGGAAAAACGGATTACGTTATACGATACGCTTATTCAGGATTTGGAAGAAGAAGAAATTGTAGCTGTTTTGGCACACGAAGTAGGGCACTACAAAAGAAATCATATCATTTTCAATTTATTTGCTTCTACAATTACGACAGGATTCAT
Source organism: Flavobacteriaceae bacterium (assembly GCA_002707025.1). Lineage (GTDB taxonomy): Bacteria > Bacteroidota > Bacteroidia > Flavobacteriales > Flavobacteriaceae > PALG01. The sequence continues at coordinate 124,156 of PALG01000031.1, forward strand.
GCTCTGGCTACTATCCCTTTTTGTGGGCTTACCCATTTTTTCGGAAGCTTTGGGGGTAAGCACCCCTTCTTTTCATGTAGGTTTGATTGCCTTCGGAATTTTATACACGCCCATTTCAGAAATTATAGGGTTGCTTATGAATTACCTTTCCCGAAAGTTTGAATACCAAGCCGACGATTATGCAAAAAACACTTTTGAAGCTACTCCCTTGGTTTCAGCCTTAAAAAAACTATCCAAGAACAGTTTAAGTAATCTTACGCCCCATCCGGCCTATGTTTTTATGCATTACTCCCACCCAACGTTATTACAGCGCTTCAAAAACCTTCAAAATTAGAAATGGCGTAACTTTTGTTGTTCAATTTCCTACAAAGTAGTATTTTTAAACTATGACACAAGTCGCCATAGAAGAAGAAAACAAGGAGATTGCCAAACAGTACAAAGAGCTGTTAAAGATTAGCTACCGAACGCTTTCCGCTGAGGATAAAAAACTCATCCGGTCGGCTTTCGACGTCGCGGTGGATGCCCATAAGGACCAGCGTAGAAAAAGTGGGGAAGCGTATATTTTTCACCCCATTGCGGTCGCCAAAATTGTGGCTTCAGAAATTGGACTCGATGCTACATCTATTGCTGCCGCCCTGCTTCATGATGTGGTAGAAGATACTTCCTATACCTTGGCCGATTTGGAGCAGATGTTTGGCGAAACGGTAGCGCGCATTGTGGATGGGCTAACAAAGATTTCTGCCTTGGAGTACCAAAGCGATGTGTCCCTTCAGGCAGAGAATTTCCGAAAAATGTTGCTTACCCTCAATGAGGACATTCGCGTGATCATTATTAAAATTGCCGACCGACTGCACAATATGCAAACCATGGATTCGATGCCCGCTCACAAGCAGGTGAAGATTGCTTCAGAAACCTTATATATCTATGCTCCGCTAGCTCACAGAATTGGTTTGTACAATGTAAAAACAGAATTGGAAGATTTAGGCTTAAAATATACAGAACCTGATGTGTATCAAGATATTTTAAGCAAAATAAAGGAAAGCAAGGAAGAACAGGATGCCTATATCGAATCATTTTCCAAAACAATTAGGGATTCCCTAGACGCCGAAAAATTAAACTACAGTATCAAGGGAAGGCCTAAATCCATCTTCTCGATTCGAAGGAAAATGATGAAGCAAAATGTAAGCTTCGATGAAGTATACGACAAGTTTGCCATTCGAATTATTTATAAAAGCGATGCTGAAAATGAAAAGTTTCTAGCGTGGAAAATCTACTCTATAGTTACGGATCACTTTCGACCTAACCCCACACGGTTACGCGATTGGATTTCTTCTCCCAAATCGACAGGCTACGAAGCCTTGCACATAACCGTTATGGGGCCTAAAGGCCGTTGGGTGGAAGTACAAATTCGAAGTGAACGCATGAACGAAATTGCCGAAAAAGGCTATGCGGCCCATTATAAATATAAAAATGTTGAAAAAGAAGATGGTGGTCTCGATGTTTGGCTGAATAAACTTCAGGATACCTTGGAAAATGCCCAGATTAGTGCTGTAGATTTTGTAGAGGAATTTAAACTGAATCTTTACGCCAAAGAAATCTTTGTATTCTCCCCTAAAGGAGATCTATACTCTTTGGCCAAAGGAGCCACTGCTCTGGATTTTGCCTTCCATGTGCATACCGAAGTGGGATCCCATACCCGAGGGGCGAAAGTAAATGGAAAATTAGTTCCTTTAAGCCATGAGTTAAAAAGTGGAGATCAGGTTGAAATTATTACTTCCGACAAAACGAAACCCTCCTCCAACTGGCTCAATTATGTCACGACGGGACGGGCCATATCCAAAATCAAGTCTTCCTTAAAAGACGAACAAAAACAAATTGCCGACGAAGGGAAAGTAGTATTGGCCCGTAAGCTGAAATCCCTTAAAATTACATTGGACCAAAAAACGGTCAATCAGTTGGTGAATTATTTCAAACTGAAAACCAGTTTGGATTTATTTTATCGGGTAGGTGCTGGGATTATCGACAATCAGATGTTAAAGGATTTTGCTGCTTCCCGAAGCAATGCCTTTATGAACTTCTTTAAAGGAAGAATTAGAAAGCCTTCCAATACTGAAGAGGTGAATAAAGAGGAAATCACCATCAAATACGACCAGCTGGTTTTTGGAAAAGATGAAGAAAAACTGGACTATAAAATGTCTAAATGTTGCAACCCAATTCCAGGGGACGATGTGTTTGGATTTATCACCGTAAACGAAGGGATTAAAGTTCATAAAAAGAACTGCCCCAATGCCATTCAGCTTCAGAGCAATTACAATTACCGAATCATTCAGGCGAAATGGATCGATTCGAGTCAGCAGGATTTTAAAGCCACTTTAAATATTTCAGGAATTGACACCATAGGTCTCGTAAACAAGGTTACCAAAGTGGTTTCCAACAACCATCACATCGATATGAAAAGTGTTCATTTTGATAGTAACGATGGTACTTTTACAGGAAAAATTATTGTCGTGGTAAAGAACAAGGCCATTCTTGATAATTTGGTTAAAAACATTAAAAAAATAAACGGGATAGATAAAGTTAGCCGTGCATAAAATACCTAACTTTGCCTTTTTGTTATGAGCACACAAACTGAAAAAAATAACCAAGCCATCGTTAAACAGGTTTTTACCGATTTTCTTGAAGAAAAAGGACATCGGAAAACCCCAGAACGATATGCGATTCTTCAGGAGATTTATGAACACGATGACCATTTTGATATTGAATCCTTGTATATCAATATGAAAAATAAAAACTATCGTGTAAGTCGTGCAACCCTCTATAACACCATTGAATTACTTTTGGAATGTGGATTGGTTCGAAAGCATCAATTTGGACAAAACCAGGCGCACTACGAAAAGTCTTACTTCGATAAGCAACACGATCACGTAATACTAACCAATGGGGAAGTGATTGAGTTTTGTGATCCGCGTATCCAAACCATAAAAAAAACCATTGAAGAAGTATTCGATATTGAAATAACCAAACATTCACTTTATTTTTACGGAAATCGTAAAAATTCAGAAAAATAACCGAACCTATGGCTGTAGACTTACTCTTGGGACTCCAATGGGGAGACGAAGGAAAAGGAAAAATTGTTGACGTTCTTACCAAAAATTATGACATTATTGCCCGCTTTCAAGGAGGTCCCAATGCGGGACATACCCTAGAATTTGACGGTATTAAGCATGTTTTGAGAACCATTCCTTCAGGAATTTTTCATGAGGATTCCATTAACTTAATTGGAAATGGAGTGGTTATCGATCCAGTGGTCTTGGTAAAAGAATTAGAAGGTTTGGAGCAATTCAATATCGATTATAAAGCCAAGCTTTTAATTTCCAGAAAAGCACACCTCATTCTTCCAACGCATAGATTACTCGATGCAGCTAGTGAAGCGGCCAAAGGGAAAGCCAAAATTGGCTCTACCCTTAAAGGGATTGGTCCTACTTATATGGACAAGACCGGAAGAAACGGAATTCGCGTAGGTGATATTGAAATGGCCAACTGGAAAGAAAAGTACCGCGCTCTTGCCAATAAACATGAAGGCATGATCGATTTTTATGATGTGGACATCCAATACGATTTGGATGATATGGAGAAGGAATTTTTTGCAGCAGTCAAAAAGCTAAAACAACTACAATTTATTGATAGTGAAGAGTATTTACACCAAGCACTAAGAAATAATAAACCGATTCTTGCAGAAGGTGCCCAAGGATCGCTGTTGGACATCGATTTTGGAACATACCCTTTTGTCACCTCTTCCAATACCACTGCTGCAGGAGCTTGCACAGGCTTAGGGGTGGCGCCAAATACCATTAAAGAGGTTTTTGGAATCTTCAAAGCCTATACTACGCGAGTGGGTAGTGGCCCCTTCCCTACCGAACTTTTTGATACGGTTGGAGAAAAAATGGCTAAAATTGGAAACGAATTTGGAGCTGTAACAGGCCGCCCCAGGCGTTGTGGCTGGCTGGATTTAGTGGCTTTAAAATATGCCGTTCAAGTAAATGGAGTGACTCAGTTAATGATGATGAAAGGAGATGTCCTTAGCGGTTTTAAAACCCTAAAAGTGTGTACTGCCTACAAATATAAAGGAGAAACCATTACCCATCTTCCTTATAATATTGAAGAAGAGAATGTGACTCCCGTCTATACCGAAATGCCTGGATGGAAGGAAGATCTTACCAAAATGACCGAGACTTCCCAATTTCCAAAGGAGTTGAACGATTATATTGACTTCTTGGAAAAAGAACTGGAAGTCCCCATTAAAATTGTCTCGGTAGGGCCCGACAGAAAACAAACCATTCACAGATAAACAAGTTTTTATTGGTATTTTCGTTAACTGTACACAAAACCACTTTGTTGAAAATATCAGCTTACATAATTGTTTTCCTTCTTTTTTTCTTCGGAAGCCTTGCCTCGGCTCAAGTAAAAGTGATCGATACCACCAAAACTACCAAAGTGTCGGTGCAATCAGGTTACTTTGAAAAAAAACCGGAATTTCCTGAAGCCATTATTTATACCCGTGACGATAGCGGTCAAGTCTACATTGTACATGAAGGGGTAGAAATGTGGTGCGATCAGGCTTTTGTCTATTTCAAGGATAATTTTGTAAAAGCCTACGGAAACGTTCGGATTTCCCAAGGGGACACCGTAAGCATGCGAAGCAAATACGGAGAATACAACGGTAACACCTCATTTGCCTTTGCGGCAGGCGATGTCATACTCACCGAACCTAAAACTACCCTACAGACAGATACCCTGTATTTCGACCGAATAAAACAACAGGCCTATTACCGTTCGGGCGGAACCGTTCGGGATACAGCAAGTACGCTTACAAGCCGGATTGGACGCTACTACGCCGAAACAAAAAAGTATCAATTTCTTTCGCAGGTAAAGATCGTGAATCCTAAATATACGGTTCATTCGCCACAATTGGATTTCTATTCGGAAAGCGGCGTGGCATATCTCTACGGAAAATCGACCATTGAAAGCGAAACCAGTACCGTGTATTGCGAAAGAGGTTATTACAACACTAGAAATAACACGGGGCATTTTGTGAAAAACTCACGGGTAGATTACAATAATAGAATTCTTTATGGTGACAGTATTTACTTCGATAGAAACATCGGTTTTGCTTCAGCCACAAACAACATAAAAGTCTTGGACACCCTTAACAAAAGTGTGATTAAAGGCCATTATGCGGAAGTTTTTCGGGACAAGGATTCGGTATTTATTACCAAGAGAGCAGTCGCCATTACCCTTCAGGAAAATGATTCGGTATATATACATGCCGATACCCTTCGAGTTACGGGAAAACCCGAAAACCGTGTCATTCGAGGGTTCTACCGAGCCAGAATGTTTAAAAGAGGACTGGAAGGGGAACAACCCACGAGTGGAAAATGTGATTCTATCTTTATTGACGAGAAAAAGGGAATTACCAAACTACTCCGAAACCCCATCTTATGGAGCGGTGAAAATCAAATGACCGGTGATACCATTCATATCCTTAACAACAAACTTACCGACGAATTGGATACCCTAAAAGTATTTAATAATGCTTTTTTGGTTCAGAAGGATAGTTTAATGGACAATGCCTACAACCAAGTGAAAGGGGAACGGCTTATTGGGTTGTTCACTAACAATCAGTTGGATACCGTCAACATGATTAAGAACACCGAGGTGATTTACTATTCCCGAAATGATAAAAATGAATTGGTAGGAATTAACAACACCACCTCCAGTTCCATACAGATGTACTTGGAAGAACAACAAATTATTGGCATCCGTTTCATCAAAAAAGTTCCAGGAAAAGTATATCCTCCTTCAGAATTTCCCGAAAACGCCCGAATCTTAAAAGGGTTTATTTGGCGTGGTGACGAACGACTAATGACCAAAGAAGATTTATTTAAAGGAAAAGCTGCCCCTTTTCTACCCAAGATCAAAGGAATCCCATTACCCGAAGACGAAGGTGAGTTTTTTGAGGATGTCCCTGAAGAGGATATGGATATTCCGGAATACTCCAAACTGAAACCGAAAGACTTTCAAAATCGGGAAGACGACCCCAAGTTTCAAACGCAAAAGAGCGATTCTTTACAAGTTGACAAACCCAAGGAAAACGAATGACCCATGCTGAAGGATTTCCTAAAATACCAAGCACAAACGAGTCCGCACCCCTTAGCCATGGAAGTCTCCCATGCCAAGGGAAGCTACATTTATGATACGCAAGGAAATGCCCACTTAGACTTTGTGGCTGGGGTTTCGGCCTGTAGCTTGGGACACTCCCACCCCGCCGTGGTAAACGCCGTAAAAGCACAAATGGAGCAGTATGCGCACGTCATGGTATACGGGGAATATGCCCAAAAACCTGCCGTGGAACTTTCCAAGCTTCTTGCCGAACAGTTACCTGAAACACTAAACACCACATATTTAGTAAATAGCGGCACAGAAGCCATTGAGGCCTCCCTAAAGTTGGCCCGAAAAGCTACTGGGAGAAGCGAGATTCTCTTTGCACACAATGCCTATCATGGAAATACCATGGGCTCCATGAGCGTGATGGATTTTGAAGAACGAAAAAAACCGTTTTTACCCCTTATTCCCGATTGCCACGCCATTGCCTTTAACGATCCTTCCGCTGTTGAAAGGATTACCAAAAATACTGCTGCCGTTATCCTGGAAACTATTCAAGGAGGGGCTGGTTTTATTCTTCCAAAGGAACATTTTCTTCAGAAAGTAAAACAACGATGTATTGAAATGGGAGCTTTACTGATTTTGGATGAGATTCAGCCCGGTTTTGGCCGTACTGGAAAATTGTTCGGTTTTCAGCACTTCGATGTTGTCCCAGACATTTTGGTCATGGGGAAAGGTATGGGCGGCGGACTTCCCATAGGAGCTTTTACCGCTTCAGAAGTATTGATGGCGCAGTTAAAGGACAACCCTAAGTTGGGACACATCACTACTTTTGGAGGAAACCCCGTGATTGCTTCGGCAGCCATGGCAACACTGAAGGAACTCACACAAACTACCCTCATTGAGCAAACCCTGGAAAAAGAACAGCTCTTCAGAAAACAATTACAACATCCACTCATTAAAGAGATAAGAGGCAAAGGATTGATGCTGGCGGTGATTGTGGAAACTCCCGAATTGGCTTCCCAAATTATTCTAGAATGTCAAAAGCGCGGACTCATCCTTTTTTGGCTATTGTTTGAGCATCGTGCCATTCGAATTACCCCTCCCCTAACTATTTCCAAAGAAGAAATAAAAAAAGGGTGTGCCATATTGACCGAAGTAATGGATAATTTTATTTCTTAAAAACAGCCAAATAACCTATCTATCAAAGGATTAGATCACCTCCTTGAATGTTGATAAGCTTGTTAAAAACAAAAAGGGCACAACAATTGATTTGCTTTATTCATTAGTATATTTAATTATAGAAAAGTTAACCTCTGCGTATGCAATTAAGCCCAAACGAGCATAACAACTTCTCACTTACCCGTTTCGAATCTATGTTAAAAACTAATGATGTGTATTTCTTCGACTCTGAAGAATTCGAGGAAATCATTCATTATTACTTAGAGAACGGGAAGATGGCACTTGCGAAAAAAGCAACTAAGTTAGGTTTGGAGCAACATCCTACAGCGACCAACTTAAAGCTGTTTCAGATAGAGATGTTCATTTTTGAAGGGAAATTGGACATTGCAGAGCAATTGCTTGACGAACTGTACCTTTTGGAACAATCCAATGAGGAAATTTATATTCAAAAAGCCAACATCTACTCGCGGAAGGATAATCATAAAAAAGCCATCCTTCTTCTTGAAAAGGCTTTACATATTACGGAAGACCAAGTAGATGTATTATCACTTTTAGGCATGGAGTACCTCTTTTTGGAGGATTTTGAAAATGCCAAGTATTATTTCATGCGCTGTTTGGAAAGTGACGATCAGGATTATTCGGCCTTGTACAATATTATTTATTGTTTCGACTTTTTGGAGCAACACGAAGAAGCTATTGAGTACTTGAATGTATTTTTAAATAGCAACCCTTATTGCGAAGTAGCTTGGCACCAATTGGGCAAACAATACTATCAATTAAAAGCATACAAAAAAGCCTTGGCAGCTTTTGACTTTGCCATTATTAGTGACGACCGCTTTATAGGCGCCTATCTGGAAAAAGGGAAAGTTCACGAAAAACTCAAAGAATACGAGCGTGCCATCGAAAGCTATACCATCACGCTAAGTCTAGACGACCCTACTTCGTTTGCCCTATTGAGAATTGGAAAGTGTCACGAAAAAATGGGAAACTTGGAGTTAGCACTTCAATTTTACACAAAATGTGTAGAAGAAGACTCCTTATTGGATAAGGCTTGGATTGCTATTACCGATTTTTATTTCCGAAGTAAAAACTATCAAAAAGCACTTTATTACATAGAAAAAGCCATCAATATTGATAGCGAAAATGTGCTGTATTGGAAACGATACGCCAAAATCAATAAACGCCTCCAACTCTTTGAAGAAGCCGAACACGGCTACCGAAGAAGCATCGAATTGGGAAATTATGAAATGGACACATGGCTATCCCGATGTGATATTTTACTGCAACTAGGCGAATACAATGCTGCGATTAACAATCTTTTACAAGCCATGGAGTTTTACCCGGAAAATGCCGAGATTGAATTCCGTTTGGCTGGTTTGTATTATTCCCTTTCAGAACTGAATAAAGGAGCTTTCCACCTAAGAAATGCCTTAGATCTAGATGAAGAGTTTATCCTTATCCTAGAAGAGCTTTTCCCTAACATCCTTCACAAAAAAGAGGTGCTTCAATTAATTGAAAATCATCAAAATCCTTCGGCTTAATTTCCCTATTTTTGAGTTTTATTCAAAATAGCACATGAAATCCCGAAGATTTTTTGATTATGCCATTATCAGCCTCAAAGGAATAGCCATGGGAGCTGCCGACGTAGTACCCGGGGTTTCTGGAGGTACCATCGCTTTTATTTCCGGTATTTACGAAGAGCTCATAGAAACCATTCACCAACTGGATCTAGGCTTTTTTAAAGTACTGAAAAAACAAGGCTTTAAAACGGCATGGAAACAATACAACCTGTCGTTTTTAGTAGCCCTATTTGGGGGAGTCCTTGTGAGCATCCTATCTTTGGCAAAATTGATTACCTTTCTTTTAGCTACATACCCCCTATTGGTCTGGGGATTCTTTTTTGGACTGGTTGTAGCAAGTATCTTATACGTGGGAAAACAAATTACCCAATGGAACTTCAAAACTGTCCTAGCCTTACTCATCGCCGTGGCGATTTCCTATTTCATTACTATTGCAGAACCCATTGGTACGCCCGACAAGATTTGGTTTCTTTTTCTCGCCGGTTCAATTGCCATTATAGCCATGATTTTACCTGGGGTTTCGGGAGCCTTCATACTGTTGTTACTTGGGGCTTATTCGGCCATTATGAATGTTTTAAATGGGCTGCGCGAAGGGGTGAAGCAACTAAGTTGGGAACTGATCTCTGAACCCTTGTTAAGGCTTTCGGTATTTGCATTGGGAGCTATTGTAGGGTTAAAATTATTCAGCAAGGTATTGAATTGGTTATTTCAGCATAAAAAAAACAGCACATTAGCGGTATTAACAGGTTTCATGATTGGAGCCCTTAATAAAATATGGCCCTGGAAAGAAGTACTTTCCTTTCGAACAAACAGTCATGGCGAAGAAGTTCCTTTTCTCGAAAAAAGTATCCTCCCATCCCATTTTGAAGGAGACCCTAAAGTGTTATGGGTAATGATCCTTGCCGTAGTTGGCTTTCTAACAATTTTCCTTTTGGAAAGACTTGCAGTACAAAAAAAGAAATCCTAATGAACGAAACCCGGACATTTAGCGATAAGGTTTGGCTCGTGCTTAAAGGGCTCGCCATGGGGGCAGCTAATAAAGTTCCTGGGGTTTCTGGAGGGGTAGTAGCATTTGTAGCAGGTTTTTATGAAGAATTTATCTATTCCCTTCAAAAGGTTAACAGAAAGGCTTTTGCATTGCTCTTTAATGGAAGGTTCCGAAGCTTTTTTCAGTACATTAATGGAAGGTTCCTAGGATTATTGATCTTAGGCATGGTGATTAGCTACTTCAGCGTTTCCAAAATTCTCGATTATCTCATTCAGCATTACGAGTTGTACGTTTGGAGTGCTTTCTTCGGAATGATTATTGGCTCCATTTATTATATCTCCAAGGATTTTGGGGATTGGAATCGGAAATATCTAGGTTATTTATTATTGGGCATCATTGCAGGGGTTAGTATTAGCTTTTTAGAGCCTGCCAAGGAAAACAACAATCTTATTTTTGTTTTTTTCTGCGGAATGATTAGTGTATCGGGGATGACGCTTCCCGGACTTTCGGGCTCGTTCATCCTAATTCTAATTGGAAACTACGTATTACTCTTGGTAGACTCGGTCAATGCCCTATACGATACCTTTTCCGATATTTTCCGATGGGACTTTAGCTTTATTGACAATACCGAACGAATCGAATTGCTAAAAGTACTCACGGTTTTTACCTTAGGCTCCTTAGCGGGATTGGTATCACTATCACATGTATTGGGTTATGTATTGAAACATTTCAAGAAAGCCACCTATGCCGTGATCATAGGTTTTATTACAGGGTCCTTAGGAGTAGTTTGGCCTTGGAAAGATAAAGTATACGAAGTAGATGCATCTGGAAATATCCTACTGGATGCGGAAGGCAGGGAAGTGGTAAAAGACTTTAATCGGTTTTTTCCATCAGAATTTTCTTTCGAGACATTTCTCGCAATTTTTTTTATCATTGTAGGGATCATCATTGTGGTGAGTCTGGAAAGATTCAATAATCTTAAAAAGAAAACTTAGTATGGGAGTTTATGGGTTGGTAGGAAAAAATATTGCATATTCGTTTTCAAAAGCATTCTTTACCGAAAAATTTGAAACCGAAAAAAGAAATGATTCCTACGAAAACTTCGACATCCCTTCCCTCGAAAAACTCCCTGAAATAATTAAAAAAACCGACCGCTTAAGAGGGCTCAACGTAACCATTCCCTACAAGGAAGCTATCATCCCTTATTTAGATGACATAGAAGAGGAGGCCAAAACCATTGGAGCCGTCAATACCATTAAGGTTCATAAAAATGGCAAACTCACAGGGTATAATACCGATCATTACGGTTTTGCCAAATCCCTGGAAGTGTTTTTCCCCTTTGAAGAAAAAACGGCATTGGTCTTAGGCTCTGGTGGAGCTTCTAAGGCCATCCGGTTTGTCCTTGATGTGATGGGCTTTGAATACAAAATGGTATCACGAAATGAAAAAGAAGGTTATACCACCTATCAAGACTTGAATGAAAAAGTGATTTCCGAACATAAATTGATAATCAATTGTACTCCTTTAGGAACGCATCCTAAAGTGGAGAAATGCCCACCAATTCCGTATCAGTTCATTACGAAACAGCACATGTTGTTTGACCTCATCTACAACCCTGCAACCACTGAATTCCTCAAAAGGGGATTTGCCCAAGGTGCAAAAATTTCCAACGGACACAAAATGTTGGAAGAGCAAGCCCTAAAAGCATGGGCTATCTGGAAATCGTAAAAATAAAGCAAAAACCCACTTCTTCCTTTGCATTGTGGGCAGTTGTTAGTATCTTTCAGCCTATTATCCTAAATAATTGAACCCTAACATTGAAAGATATGTCTGACGAAAATTTGCCAAAAGAAGAAGAAAAAGACCAAGCACCTCAAGAACAGGAAACTTCTGCTAACGAGGTTGAAAAGGCTTCAGAAGAAGTTACACAAGAAAATTCTGAAGAGGCCAATACCAAGGACGCACCAGAGAAAGAGGAAGCCGTGACTGCCGAAGACCAAACTTCAGAAAAAGCAGAGAACACCTCTCAAAAAGATTCCGAAGAAGAAACCGAAGACGATGAAGAAGAAGTTAGTTCTTCAGATGATGAAGAGCACGATGAGGAAACGGAAGAGGAAGAGGTCGATTACCATTCGCTTTCCAAAAAAGAACTGATTACCGAATTCCAAAAACTCCTGAAAGACAAACCGGTCCAGAATATCAAGAATGCTGTGGAAGAAATCCGTACCGAATTTAATGCACAATTCGCGGATGAAATGGAGCAGAAAAAAGAAGAGTTTTTAGCCGATGGTGGCAACATTATCGATTTTCATTACACCACTCCTTTAAAAAAGGAATTCCATTCGTTGTATTTCGATTACAAGGAAAAACGCAATAATTACTACAAAAACCTAAAGCGCGACCTACAAGCCAATCTGGATAAAAGAATGGAGCTTATTGAGGAATTGAAAGGGCTTTTGACCATAGAAGAAAACATTAATACCACCTACAAGCATTTCAAAGACATACAGGATAAGTGGCATACCGCGGGCCCTATCCCAAGGGATAAATACAACTTGGTTTGGAATACGTACCACCATCACGTGGAAAATTTTTATGATTTTCTACATTTGAATAGAGAGTTCCGTGATCTGGATTTTAAGCATAATTTGGAACAAAAACTTAAGATTATTGGTCGTGCCGAAGAACTTGCCCAAGAAGAAAACCTTAACAAAGCTTTCCGTGAATTGCAGATGCTCCATAAAATGTGGAAAGAGGATATTGGACCTGTAGCAAAGGAATATCGGGAAGAGGTTTGGGAAAAGTTCAGTGAAGCGACCAAGACGATCCATGAAAAAAGACAGGCCTTTATTGCGGAACAGGAGAAAGATTTTGAAAAGAATTACGAGGCCAAGTTAGACTTAGTATCTCAAATTAATGAGATTACTGAAAACACCAAGGACAATCATAAAGCATGGCAAAACGCCATCAAAAAGGTACAGGAATTACGCGATCAATACTTTGAAGCGGGAAAAGTTCCAAGAAATAAGAATAAGGAAATTTGGAATGCCTTCAAGGAAGCGACGCGCACCTTCAACAGAACCAAAAACAGTTTTTATAAAAATCAGAAAAAGAAGCAATACGAAAACCTCGAAAAGAAAAAAGAACTGGTAAAAATTGCTGAAGAAAATAAGGATAGCGACGACTTTAACGTGGTGACGCCTTTGATGAAGAAAATTCAATCTGACTGGAAATCCATTGGTCATGTTCCCCGAAAGGATAGTGACAAAATATGGAAGCAATTTAAGGAAGCCTGTAATTATTATTTCGATCGCTTGCATGCACAAAAGGATGAAGCCAATAAAGAGGAGCTAGAACATTACAAGGCGAAAGAAGCCTTATTGGAAGAGGTTTCTAATTTAGAACTGTCTGGTGATACTGATAAAGACTTACAACTCATTAAAGAAAAAATTGCTGAATGGAAAGCCATTGGTCGCGTTCCCTACAGTAAAAAGAAAATTGATCAGAAATTCAATAAAGTATTGGATGGCCTTTTCGGAAAACTGAAAATGAGTAAAAAAGAAGCCGAGATGATTCGCTACGAAAACAAACTCGACGCTATTGTCTCACAGGAAGATGACCGAAAACTTCGCAATGAGAAGTTCTTTATTTCCAAAAAAGTAACGGAAATTAAAGCAGAGATTCGTCAATTGGAAAACAACCTAGGTTTCTTTCAACATGCCGACGACGACAATCCTTTGGTTAAAGAAGTACACAAAAACATTCAAAAACAAAAAGATGCGCTGGAAGTTTGGAAGGCAAAACTCAAAAAGCTAAAAGCTTTATAAAAAAAATCTGAGTGTAACCCACTCAGATTTTTTTTGCTTCTTCCCAAAATACATCCATTTCGGAAAGGCTCATATCTTCCAAGGTTTTTCCCATTTCTTTGGCTTTCATTTCCAAATACTGAAACCTTTTGATGAATTTTTTATTGGTTCGCTCTAACGCATTTTCAGGATCCACCTTCAGGAAACGGGCGTAATTTATCATAGAAAAAAGGACATCCCCAAACTCACTTTCCATTTTTTGAGCATCGCCTTTTTCTATTTCATATTGCAATTCTGCCAATTCTTCTTTCAGCTTTTCAAATACTTGCTGTGGTTCTTCCCAATCAAAGCCCACCCCTGCTACTTTATCTTGGATTCGATTGGCCTTGACTAGCGCTGGAAGGGATTTTGGGACGCCTTCCAGAACACTTTTTTTCCCTTCCTTCAATTTCAAGTTTTCCCAATTCTTTTTCACTTCTTCCTCATCGGCCACCGTCACATCGCCATAAATATGGGGATGTCTCGCAATAAGCTTTTCACAAATACCGTTTGCCACATCGGCAATGTCGAAACTTTGACTTTCACTTCCAATTTTAGCGTAAAAAACGATATGTAAAAGTAAGTCGCCCAGTTCCTTTTTCACCTCCTCCAAATCATTTTCCAGAATGGCATCACCCAATTCGTAGGTTTCTTCAATGGTAAGGTGTCGTAGACTTTGTAAGGTTTGCTTTCGATCCCAAGGGCATTGTTCCCTAAGCTCTTCCATGATGGTAAGAAGCCGATCGAAAGCTGCTAATTTTTCTTCTTTGGAATGCATGGTTAAAACTAAAAAATAAATCCCCTGTAAGAAGGGGATTTAAAATTATTTTTGGGAAAGTTATGCACTATTCTTCTTCAGAGGCATCCCCTTCTTTTGCAGCAAATTGTGTAATTCCGTTTTTGTGCAACAAATTATACCATTGTACAATTTTTTTAATGTCACTGGCATACACCCTTTCTTCGTCATAATCGGGAAGTACGGAGAAAAAATATTCTTCCAGTTCAATTTTAGGGGATTTATGACTAATCGTTTCCCCTCCATTTTCCTTATCTGAAATTTTCTGAAAAACCTCTCTCAAAGGCACTTCTTCGCGAAGGGTATAAATAGCTATTTCAGAAAGTAAACTTACATTTTGACGGGCACTTACCGTAGTTTTTTTTCCGTCAATTAAGGACTCTGCGATAATCCCGGTGCGGGTTTGTGCTTTCATTTCGTACAAACCTGGCTTTCCTGAAATCGATAATATTTTTTCTAAACTCATAAACCGTTTTCTATTTAGGCGAGCAAATATCTTGGGTTAGGCTTAATTTTCCAAATGGATTAACGTTTCTTTTTCGCTAAAGGAAAACGCATTTTGTAATCAATCTTGATTTTCCCTTTGGAAATATTGGCCAATTTACTTTTAATCAGACGTTTTTTTAAAGGCGATAGTTTATCGGTAAACAAGATTCCTTCAATGTGATCGTACTCATGCTGAATGATGCGAGCAGCGATTCCCCCAATGGTTTCCTTATGTTTTTTGAAGTTTTCATCAACATATTCAATCGTGATGGTTTCTTGTCTGAAGACATCCTCGCGAACATCGGGGATGCTCAAACAACCTTCGTTAAAGGCCCATTCATCCCCACTCTCTTCTACTATTTGCGCATTGATAAAAACCCTTTTAAAGGTGGAGAGGTATTTCCTTTCTTCTTCTGAAAGGTCTTCGTCATCTTCAAAAGGAGTGGCGTCTACGATAAACAAACGTACCGGCATTCCTATTTGCGGAGCTGCCAAACCAATACCATGAGCAGCATACATGGTTTCAAACATATCCTCAATAAGTTGTTCCAACTTGGGATCATCCTTTGAAATCTCTTGGGTTTCTTTTCTCAATACGGGGTCACCGTAGGCTACAATTGGGTAAATCATCTCTTTCTATTCAAAAAATCCTGTAAAATAATCGTAGCACTAATCTCGTCGATCAATGCCTTGTTTCGGCGCTGCTTCTTTTTCAAACCACTATCAATCATGGTTTGAAAGGCCATTTTACTGGTAAAGCGCTCATCTACTCTTTGTATGGGGTACTGTGGAAAGACTTCCGAAAACTTCTTCAAAAACTTTTGGATGTCTGCTTCCACATTCGAATGGCTTCCATCCCGTTGCTTAGGCTCCCCTACCAAAACCTGCTCCACCTTTTCTTCCGAAAAATACTTCTTAAGAAACGGCAGTAATTTTGGTGTTTCCACAGTGGTCAATCCCGAAGCTATCATTTGTAGTTCGTCGGTAATTGCTATTCCGGTACGTTTCGTACCATAATCCAAAGCCATGATTCTTCCCATACAGAATGCAAAAATAGGGCATTCAGAAATAGTAACCCAAAAAGTATCGCTAATTAAATGGGTCACTTATCTTTGTAAAAACCGAAAAATACCATGACCAACTTACAACACATCATAGAAAATGCATGGGAAGACCGTTCCCTACTTCAAAATCCAGAAACCATTGCCGCTATTAGAGAAGTGGTAAAACAGTGTGATGAAGGGACCTTACGTTGCGCCGAACCAACAGAAAATGGATGGCAGGTAAACGAATGGGTTAAAAAAGGAGTCGTACTCTACTTCCCCATCCAGAAAATGGAAACCCATGAAGTGGGTATTTTTGAATATCATGATAAAATTCCTTTGAAAACGGGTTATGAAGCCAAGGGAATTCGAGTAGTACCTCATGCCGTGGCAAGACACGGGGCCTACATTTCGAAAGGGGTTATCATGATGCCCAGTTATGTGAATATTGGAGCGTATGTGGACGAAGGCACGATGGTCGATACTTGGGCTACCGTAGGAAGCTGCGCCCAGATTGGAAAAAACGTACATTTAAGTGGAGGTGTTGGAATTGGAGGCGTTTTAGAGCCCTTACAAGCAGCACCCGTAATTATTGAAGACAATGCGTTTATTGGTTCCCGATGTATTGTGGTAGAAGGAGTTAGGGTAGAAAAAGAAGCGGTATTGGGAGCCAATGTTGTGTTAACGGCCTCTACCAAAATTATTGATGTTACTGGTGAAAAGCCTCAGGAAATGAAAGGTTATGTTCCAGCCCGTTCTGTGGTAATTCCCGGAAGCTATACTAAAAAATTTCCTGCTGGGGAATATCAAGTGCCTTGTGCCTTAATTATTGGAAAACGAAAAGAAAGCACCAACAAAAAGACTTCGTTAAATGACGCCTTAAGAGAATACGATGTAGCAGTTTAAGAAGCTTTTCGTTTTCTTCTGCGTAATTTTTTGGCATTTTTGACCCTTTGGAACTTTCGGCTGTGCTTAGTCATTAACCGATGGGTTTCTGCCTCCGTGGCGCCATATAATTGGGCGTAGACCGGAGCCATGATGTTGATCATGGTTTTGGATAGCCAAAGTCTTCGGAAGTTCTTCATGCGTTGTGACAAATTCAACGTCTCAAAACGCATACGGTTTAAGTCGATTAGGTAAAAATCGTATTGGGTATTTCCTTGATCTACGATTAAAGTATTTCCTGGCGAATGATCCAAGAAATGAATGCCCTTCTCATGCAACTGAAACGTAAATGCCGCCATTTGTTGCAGAATTTCCATTCGATGGGGCCATTTAGGGTTGTGGTTCAATACCCGAAAATCGAAATCGTATTCTAAATGCTTACTTACGTAATAACTATCTTTCAGTCCTAGGGAAAAATTTTCCATATACGCCACTGGATGTGGCGTTTTAATGCCCAGTTCAATCAATTTGGAGGCATATTCGAAGGAGCGTTGGGCTTTACTTTTTCTGAAAAACCGATATACCAAGGATTGAAACAGATTGGGAGTTTTAAACTTTTTGATGTTAAAGACCTCTCCTGAAATTTCGATGGTTTTGATGGAATTTCGTTCCCCCTTCACCAAATAATCCCCTTGCTGTTCGAAGTCTAATAAAACAGACCGTAATTGCGAAGCGATGTCGTGATATTTAGAATGAACTTTAAAGGTTTCTTTCATAAGGGTATGCTACAAAAGCGGAATTCATTTTAAAAACTTCAAAAAAAGAAATACTTTGCGAAGGTAAAGCTTATGAAGAAAATACTGGTCATACAAAATAAAAGAATTGGCGATGTACTTATCGCTTCTGTCTTGGCGAACAATCTGAAAAAGCATTTTCCGGAGAGCCTTATCCATTATTTTGTGTACGATTATACGGCTGGAGTCCTCGAAGGAAATCCCAATATCGATCAAATTGTCACTGTTCAGGATAGGGAATTGAAAAAGCTGCCGGTCCTTTGGAAAACCATTCAGCAGGTAAAAAGGGAACAGTATGACATTATTCTTGATCCTTATGCAAAGTTCCAAAGTAGGATGCTATGCTATTTTTCGCAAGCGTCTATTCGGGTAGGCTTCAAAAGACAAAACAAAAAGCTTCGACTCTCTTATTATACCCACGAAGTAGAATTTCTAAATGAAGGCCACATGCCCTGCGGAAAAGCCTTGGAAGATCGTATGCACATGCTTACCAGTGCTTTTGGCATAAAAGATCCCGATCCCATGTACCGTATTTTCCTTTCCGAAGAAGAAAAAAACTATAGTAGGATAGCGCATTTGGAACGCCCTGTAGTGATGATTGGCATCTTGGGAAGTACTCGAAATAAATCGTTGCCCTTTCGGTATACCGCAGAATTAATTGATTTTATTGCTGAAAATTATCAAGCCACCCTATTGTTCAATTATGCGCCAAACCAGAAAGCAGAAGCTAAGGAAATTTACGATTTATGCCAGTGCAAGGAGCAGGTACATTGGGATATTTATGAAGATTCCATCCGTGGGTTTATCAAACTTATGAACCAGTGTGAACTACTCATTTCGAATGAAGGAGGCAGCGTCCATATTGCAAAAGCCCTTCAAAAACCTACTTTCACCATTTATTCACCTTTTATCTCCAAGAGCCACTGGAACAGTTTTGAAGATGGGAAAACCCATGACTCCGTTCACTTATTCGATAAAAATCCGGAGGGTTTTAACCAACTTTCCCGAGAAGAGAAAAAGGCCATCGAAAAGAATCCTGAAATTTTATACAATCAGCTCACCCCAACACTTATCAAAGAAAAGCTGATTCCCTATCTAGACTATCATTTAAAATCATAGGCCATGAATATACTTGATAAATTTCATCATTGGAGACGAAGAAGGCGTTGGAACAAACAATACCGAACAGGACGCTGGGAAAGTTTAAAAAGTGATATCGAAGCGCCGCGCTATGAAAAGATAAAGGAATTTATCCAGACCTACGGCCCGAAAAATCCCAGTATATTGGATTTAGGCTGTGGAGATGGGGTGCTCACTGAAAAACTTCAGGGTATGGAATATCAATTTTTCAAGGGAATTGATTTTTCTAAGGTCTCGATAGAAAAAGCGCAGGAAAAAGCGTTTCCTAAGGCAGTCTTTCAAAATACGGATATCATCAAGTTTCAGCCTAGTCAGAACTATGATATCGTCATTTTTAATGAAGTTTTTTACTACATCCCCGATTCAGAAAAAATTCGGGTCATGGATTTAATCTTCCAACATTTAAATCCGAGAGGGATCCTTATCAGTTCTATTTTTAGGGAGGGCATTGGTTGTTGGGAATATTTCAAGGAAAATGAGTCTTTAAAAGAACTGGATTTCACCACAGTCACAACTTCCAAAGAAACTACCTATTGGAAAATTGGGGTTTACGAATTGTCCTGAGCTTTTTTCTCAATTCCGTATTCGGTCCATTTTTTGTTTTGTTCCTTCACTTCCTTACGGATCGCCAAGTTTTTTTCTAAGGATTCTTTCGTTTTGTAGCCTCGAGCATGGTCTAGATGAAGAACAATGGCCTTGTGGCGAATTTGCTTCGATTTCAAACCGAAGTTTTCCAAACGCTCCCCAAGCTCCCGGTCGGGGCCACCATATTGCATGCGTTCATCATATCCATTAATGGATAGTAAATCGGCTTTCCAAGCAGACGAATTACAATTATTAAAACTGGCATTGGTAGGCGTAATAAAATCCAAAAGAGAAGCCATAGCAGGTCCGCTATTCAATTTCAATGCTTGGGTACCTTTCAGGACATCGTGCTTTTTAAGCCATTTTACATCAAAGCATCGTTCGGTTTTAATGTCTTCCTCTTCTATCGCTTCACTGGTTTTCATAGGAAGTTTGCAATACCCGCCAGAAAGGAAATAGCCTTCTTCTGCATATTTGGCGTGCACTTCCACAAAATCCTTTCGCGGAATACAATCTCCATCGGTAAAGAGGATGTAAGGCATGTTAGCAGCTACAATAGCGATATTCAAAATACGTTGCCTGCGATAACCATCGTCTTCATGCCAAACGTGATGCAAGGGTACAGGGTAGTCTTTCTGAAAACTTTCAATCAGCTTCTTTGTACTCTCCCTAGAACCATCGTCTGCCACAATCACTTCATAATGATCGTAGGTTTGGTATTTGTATCCTTCTAATACCTTCTGAAGCCATGCTTCGTTGTTGTAGGTACTTATAATTACTGAAATCCCTAAACTATCCACTCGTCTTAATTTTTGACAAATTTACGGCTCTTTTTTGGTTTAAGGAAAAAGCGAGTAAATTTGTGACATGGCAAAACTTACCGTCATTATGCCCACCCTAAATGAAGCAGACTATGTTGCTTCAGCCTTGCGCTCGGTGCAATTTGCCGATGAAATTATCGTTATCGATTCGTTTAGTACCGACGGCACTCCCGAAATTGTAAAACCTTACGCAACGCTTTTCCTTCAGCGGGAGTTCGACAACTTTTCAGCACAAAAAAATGCGGCTTTGAAACACGCTACGGGAGATTGGGTCTTATTTCTAGATGCCGACGAACGCATCACCTACCCCCTTCAGCAAGAAATAAAGGAAGCCATTACCTATGGAGTGCATGCCGGTTACAAACTAAACTTCCCTCACTTTTTTATGAACCGCTTTTTATACCATCATAGCAGTAATGTGTTACGTTTGGTGCGAAGGGAAGGAACCCACTTCTCCGGCTTGGTTCATGAAAAGCTTCACCTACAGGGAAGTGTTGGAAAACTTAAAAACCCAGTACTTCACTTTACGTATAAAGGACTGGATCATTACATTCAAAAGAGGGATAAATATGCTTGGTTTCAAGCAGAACAACTTCAAAAAAAAGGAAAAAAGGCAACCTATCTTCAACTTTTTCTGAAACCTAGTTTCCGTTTTTTCAGCTCTTATATTTTAAAAGGTGGCTTCAAAGATGGGATTCCTGGATTAGCGATTTCTACCGTGAATGCTTATGGCGTATTTTCCCGGTATGTGAAATTACTATTGCTTCAGCGAGGGATGCGCTAAAAAAGTTGTCCGTATTTTACTTTTCTTTTGAATCTTTCAAACGAAAATTCCCCTTTGATATCCAAACGTTTAATTTCGTAGGGATTCTTAAAAGGAAATGTACTCACCTTATTTCCTATGCGAAAGGCATATTGAATGCCACACATTTTCAACAGTCCCTCAAAAACTTCCCTTTCCGGATTCTCCCTAGGGAATTTCCCGTAAGGGTATGCCAATAGGGGCTGCATAGGAAGCGTACTTTCTCGAGCAACGGTTATCGCTTGTTTAAGATCGGTTTCGGCAACTTCTGGTGATACTTCTTGATAATTAATATGTCCATAGGAATGATAGCCCAGTTCAATGACTGCAGGGTCTAAACTTTTTAATTGCTCCACAGTCATAATCGATTGTCGGGCTCGATTCCATTCATCTTCTCCCCCTATATATTTCATCGGAATAAAAAACGTAGCTTTTAGATGGTATTTTTTTAATAAAGGATAAGCCCATTGCCACTGGCTCACATAACCATCATCGAAGGTAATGATGACCGATTTCCCTTTAGGGTATTTTTGGGAAGTGATTAATTCTGAAAAATGATGGGTTTGATATCCCTTTTGGGAAATCCAACGAAACTGTTTTTCGAGGTTTTCGGTACTTACCGTTAACCCTTCGCTCACATTTTGTGAAATGTGGTGGTACAATAAAATGGAAATTCTAGCCATTTCAAAAACCATGTTAATCCTAGTAAAATTATTACTTTTACTGAAATTTTCAATACTTGCACAAAAAAAATAAAATTTCGGCCCTAGCCATCACGCTGAATGAAGCGGAAGTACTGGAAGACTTCTTGAAAAGCCTTGATTTTGTGGACGAAATTATTATTGTGGACTCCTTCAGCAGTGATCAAACCAAAGCTATTGCTACTAGCTTTGAAAAGGTAAAATGGTTTGAAAGAACCTTCGATAATTTCAGCGAACAAAAAAACTTCGCCATATCCAAGGCGAGTCATGACTGGCTGTTATTTTTTGATCCGGATGAAGAAATTACTTCCGAAGTAAAAGAAGAAATTTTGGAAACCTTAGAAAACCCTAAAGCAGACGCTTATTTTATTAGACGGCAACTTTACTTCATGGGGAAAAAAATCAACTACAGTGGGTTTCAAACCGATTGGGTGATTCGGCTATTTCATAAAAAACACGGAAGGTATAATGGCAATCTAGTTCATGAAACCTTGCAAGTTCAAGGGACTACTGCAAAATTAAAGAGTCGCGTACCGCATCATACTTATAAAAGTTTTGACGATTACACTCACAAGCTTCATAAGTACAGTGCCCTACAAGCGAGGATGCTTTATGAAAAGAAAAAGAAACCTTCCTTATTTCACTTTATCTTTCGCCCTTTCTATCGGTTTTGGCACCAATATTTAATCCGTTTGGGAATCTTGGATGGAAAGGAAGGCTTTATATTAGCCTATATCAATGCCTTTTCGGTTTTTAAAAGGTATTTAAATCTTTGGTTGTTATACCGAAAAATAAATTAAAGTGATGAAAAAAATATTCCTCGAATCACATAACATCAATAACCCCTACACCGGCTTTGGGCAGTTTAACCTTCATTTACTGAAAGGGTTTCATCACTGTGACGACCCCGAACTTCAGTTTATCGTACACACCCCCAAAAAACGGTTTTTAAAGAAAATCTTCGGAAATTTTTTCAAATACAAACACTATCTAGGATTGCGTCGCTACGAATTTGCCCAAATTAGAACCCGTTACGACCTCTGGCATTCTTTGAATCAGAATACCAAGATTGAACCCAAAAACGCAATGCCATACATACTTACCATTCACGATATCAACTTCGTGGAAGAGGTTTCCAACGACATCCATCACCCTAGGAACCAACTATTTATTGAAAAACTAAACCGTGCAGATGCCATTACCTATATTTCAGAATTTGCCAAAAAATCCACGCACGGGTTCTTCGATGTCCCCAAAGTTCCCGAATATGTTATTTACAACGGAAATCCTGTAAGGGAAGAATTGGATACGTCTGGATTTGAACCTCCCAAAACGCTTCAGAAGAAATTCCTTTTCAGTATTGGCGACTTCAGGGAACGTAAAAATTTTCACCTTTTAGTGGAAATGATGCCTTTGCTGAAAGACTACCAGTTGGTTCTGGCCGGAAATGACACCCGTGATTATGCTGAAGTGGTTAGGGAAGCCACAAGAAAGTACCAGGTAGAAGACCAAGTTATTTTCGCAGGACGAGTGGACGATGTGGGAAAACAATATTATTTACAAAATTGCGAGGCGTTGGTGTTTCCTTCACTTAGGGAAGGTTTTGGACTGCCCCCTATTGAAGCCATGGTTTTCGGAAAACCTGTGTTTTTGGCGAATACGACTTCGCTTCCCGAGATTGGTGGGGAGTATGCATTTTATTGGGAAGATTTTAACCCCAAACACATGGCCGAAGCCTTTCTGAAAGGCATGGAAACTTTCAGAAATAACCAAGAATTGTACGAAAAAGAACTCAAAAAACAGGCTGCAAAATTCGATTGGAACATTGCGGCGCAACAATATATTGATGTTTATAAAGCTCTCCTGAAATGAGAAACGAAATTGAAAAATCCCTGGAAGTCTTAAAAAAAGGAGGCCTTCTACTCTATCCTACCGATACGGTTTGGGGCATTGGATGTGATGCGACCAATGCAGAAGCTATTGAAAAAATTTACCAATTGAAAAACAGACCCGGTGCCAAAGCGCTAATTTGTTTGGTGTCCGATTTTAAAATGCTCAACCAATTTGTGGAAGAAGTCCCCGAAGTAGCCTATGACATCCTAAAATACGCAGCAAAACCCACGACCATCATTTATGACAATCCCATTCGGATTGCCGAAAATTTGGTCGCAGAGGATAATTCCCTTGGGATTCGTGTAGCAAAAGATCCCTTCTGCAAACAACTGATAAAAAAATTCAGAAAACCGATTGTTTCTACTTCAGCTAATTTGAGCGGTGAAAAAACCCCTACAAATTTTTCAGAAATCAGCCCCGCGATTTTGGAAGGCGTGGACTATGTCGTAAATTTGCAGCGCAATAAAAAAACGGCTTCCCCATCGAGTATAATCAAATTAAAAACCGATGGGACCGTTACGGTAATTAGACCCTGAAAATGCCACAACAAGCGCCATTTTTTAAAAACGCCTTAGACCACCCTATATTTAAAACCGTTGCCAAAGCGGCTTCCAATTTACAGTTGGAAACCTACGTTATTGGCGGGTTTGTTCGCGATTACATTTTACAACGCGGCGACGCCAAAGACTTGGATTTTGTCGCAGTGGGCAGTGGCATTCAATTGGCAAAAGAGGTATCCTCTTTGCTCCCAGGAAAGCCGAAAGTATCGGTTTTTAAAAACTACGGAACCGCCATGCTGAAAACGGGCCCGTTGGAACTTGAGTTTGTCGGCGCCCGCAAGGAATCCTATCAAGAGGACAGCCGAAACCCTGCCGTGGAAAACGGCACTTTGGAGGAGGACCAAAACCGTCGTGACTTTACCATTAACGCATTGGCGATTAGCGTGAATGAAGATTCCTTCGGAAAATTACTAGATCCCTTTCAAGGGCTTCAGGATTTAGAGCGAAAAATAATCCGCACCCCTTTGGATCCCGATGTTACTTACAGTGATGATCCCTTACGCATGCTACGGGCCATACGTTTTGCCACACAATTGAATTTTACGATTGAAGCCGAATCGTTGGCATCTATCCAGCGAAATGCTTCCCGAATAAAAATCATTTCCAACGAAAGAATTGTTGAGGAAATTCACAAAATCCTTATGGCCCCAGTGCCATCTATCGGGTTTTCATTATTGCATAAAACAGGTTTACTGAAGTATATTTTCCCAGAATTGGTCGCTTTGCAAGGCATAGAAGAGAAAGAAGGGCAATTGCACAAAGATAACTTTTGGCATACCTTGGAAGTAGTCGATAACATTGCCCAAACCACCGATAACCTTTGGCTTCGTTGGGCAGCATTGTTACACGACATTGGAAAAGCGCCTACCAAACGATTCGATAAAAAGAATGGCTGGACCTTTCATGGCCATGAGTTTGTAGGCTCTAAAATGGTGTACAAACTTTTCAAGCGCTTAAAACTACCGCTCAATGACAAAATGAAGTTGGTACAAAAGATGGTCCTAATGAGTTCCCGGCCTATTGTGCTGGCCACCGATGTGACCGATAGTGCCGTACGTAGGCTTATTTTTGATGCGGGCGAGCATGTAGAAGACTTGATGACCCTATGTGAAGCGGATATCACTACCAAAAACCCCAAACGCTTCAAAAAATACCACAATAACTTCAAAAGAGTTCGGGAGAAAATTGTGGAAGTTGAAGAACGTGATCACATTCGCAATTTTCAACCTCCCATTTCAGGAGAGGAAATTATGGAAACGTTTTCCTTAAAACCCTCCCGCGAAATAGGCATCATCAAAGATGCGATTAAAGAAGCCATCTTGGAAGGGGATATCCCCAACGAATATGAAGCTGCCAAAGAATTTATGTATCAAAAAGCTGCCGAACTGGGCTTAAACATCAACTAAATGAAGGACAATAAAAAAGTAGTGTATTGGTTGCTCACAGGATGCTTTCTCATCTTTGTGATGGTTGTGGTTGGCGGCATTACCCGATTGACCCATTCTGGGCTTTCTATTTCCAATTATAAATTGATTACCGGGACGTTACCTCCTTCTGGGGAAGCCGAATGGAATGAGGCTTTCGAACTTTATAAGCAATATCCAGAGTACCAAAAAATCAATTACAATATGACCCTGGAGGAATTCAAGGATATTTATTTCTGGGAATGGATCCACCGCGTCATAGGAAGGTTTATTGGAGTGGTGTTTATCATTCCGTTTCTTTACTTTCTCCTTCGGAAACAATTAACGAAGCCTACCATTAAAAAGGCTGTCATCCTCATGGCACTTGGAGCCTTTCAAGGGTTTCTGGGCTGGTATATGGTAAAAAGCGGATTGGTGGACCGTCCCGATGTGAGCCACTTTCGTCTGGCCATGCACCTTACTACGGCCTTTATCACTTTTGCCTACACTTTTTGGGTCGCTCTGGACTTACTATATCCTTCTCGTAAACCTATTGAGGCTTCCTTCCGAAATTTAATCCGTTGGGGCTATGCAGCGCTGCTCATTCAAATTGTTTGGGGAGCGTTTGTAGCAGGTTTGGATGCCGGATGGATCCACAACCATTGGCCGTTTATGAGCGAAGGAAAGTTAATGCATGAAACCGTGACACAAGAACTTTCCCCTGTTTGGAAAAACTTCGTGGAAGGAAAAAGCGGCGTGCAGTTTGTGCACCGCTATATGGCCTATGTAGTAGTTATTTTCATTTTTATCATCGCCTGGAAAAGCCGTAAAATGACACTAACCCTTCCGCAGAAAAAGGGAATTAGCTGGTTAGTGGTTTTGGTATTGGTTCAATTTGTTCTTGGGGTCTTTACATTGTTGCTTCAAGTACCGGTTTGGCTAGGGGTGCTTCACCAAGTAATGGCATTTTTCCTTTTGGCTACCATGACCTATACCCTACATCGTTTCAGCAAATAAAACGACTCTTTGTTGAAAAATCCTTTCCTCAAAACACTTTTGAGCCACCGATTAAATGTTACCTTTGCATCCTAAATTTTGAAGCATGATTTACCGATTTAGAGTTATTTTGGACACCAAGGAGGATGTTTTTAGGGATATTGAAATAGAAGACTCCAATACCATGGAAGACTTCCACAATGCCATTACCCAAGCGTTTGGTTTTGGCGGACAGGAAATGGCGTCTTTTTATGTAAGCAACGATCTTTGGGAGCAAGGCGAAGAAATTGCCCTATTCGACATGAGTGAAGAACCCGGTGGCGTGCGTATCATGGGAGATACGTATCTGGAAGATGCCGTGCATGAAGATCAAACCAAGCTTATCTACGTATACGACTTTCTGAAAATGTGGACCTTTTTGGTGGAACTTGCTGAAATAGCCGAACCGGAAGACGGCCGTAGCTATCCCAACCTCATGTTTGCCCATGGGCAAATCCCGGAGGAAGCTCCCGATAAGGAATTTATAGCAGAAGATACTGAAGATGAATTTAGTGAGGACTACGGGTTGGATGCCGACGATTACGACACCTTGGACTTTGACGAGAATTGGAATTAAAGGAAGCCTTTTCTTTCTTCTAAACAATCATTCACTTTTACAACGAACTTAGATGATCAATTTATACAACACCCTTATCGCTTCCCTATCCATTCACCGAGTAGGCAACAAAAGCCGAAACGAAGGCATGTTCCTATCGGCACAACCTTACAAATTGGATGATGAAATTACGCCGCTTTTAAAAGAATTTTTCCTAAAACCGTTTAGGGACAAAGAAGAAAATTACTTTCAGTTTGAGCATGAAGCCGATTTGGAATTCCACCCGTTGTTTCATTTGGTGAGTGACATTTTCGACAATCCGAATGTGGTTCACGAGCATAGCAAAAAAATCACTCAGCATTTGTTCGATCAATCCACGCACCCACATATTAAAAGCGGGGAAGTGTATGTTGCTTATTTGGAAAACCTTCAGCTGGACAACGAAAAAGTAGATGCGGTAGGCATCTTTAAGTCGGAACTGAAACAGGATTTCCTTCAATTTTCCGAAGGGGAAAATCAATTGGACGCCATTCTTCAGCAAGGCGTAAATTTGAACAAGTTGGACAAAGGGGCCTTGATTTTTAATTCTAAAAAAGACGAAGGGTATAAAATTCTTTCCGTAGACAGCAATCGTTACGATGCCCGTTATTGGCTGGAAAGTTTTTTGGCCGTCGACGCTTTTGAAGATGAAAATTTCTTTACCAAAAAGTACCTTAAATTCTGTCAGGATTTTGCCAAGGATGTGGTCCTGCCTGCGGAAGACAAAAAGGAGGAAGTGATGTTTTTGAATCGGGCGGTGAATCACTTTGCCAAAAACGATCAGTTTGAAGAAACCCAATTTGTCAATGAAGTATTTGCCAACCCAGATTTGATTCCTGAATTTAAACACTACAAAACGGAAAAGGCACCCAAATACAGTATTGAAGACTTAACTACCTTTCCCATTGCCAATACGGCCGTTTCCGCAGCGCGAAAAAAAATCAAGAACACCATCAATTTGGATACGAACATTCAGATTAAAATGGACTTTATCAATCCCGAAAGTGCTGAAAAATTTGTGGAAAAAGGCTGGGACGAAGAGCGCCAAATGTACTATTACCTAGTGTATTTCAACAAAGAGCAGAAAAGCTAAACACGCTTTACGTGTTGACAACTTCTAGAAACTCCAAACCAATTGTCTTTAAGGATTTTAGGTATTTGGAGTATCTTTATTGTAACAAACTTGCGGCCCGTTCGTCGTATAAACAACCAACAACCAAAAATACTTTTTGTGGAGCCCATACTCACTATTAACAACCTAACCAAAAAATTCGGTCCCATTACGGCTGTAAACAATGTTTCTTTTACCATTGAAAAAGGAAACGTGTACGGCATTTTAGGACCTAATGGAAGTGGTAAATCTACAACCCTCGGGATTGTCCTAAATGTCGTAAACAAAACCAGTGGCGATTTTCACTGGTTCGACGGTACCGATTCCACCCATAACGCCTTAAAAAAAGTGGGGGCTATTATTGAACGCCCAAACTTCTATCCTTACATGACCGCTGTGCAGAACTTGCAACTGGTTTGTAAGATAAAAGGCGTATCTTCTGAAAAAATCGAAGAAAAACTAGAGGTCGTAGGCCTTACCGAAAGAAAACACAGCAAGTTTTCTACTTTTTCCTTAGGAATGAAACAACGTTTGGCAATAGCTTCAGCTTTACTGAACGATCCTGAAATCCTTATTCTGGACGAACCTACCAACGGATTGGATCCACAGGGAATTCATCAAATTCGGGAAATCATTAAAAAAATTGCCCAAAACGGAACGACGATCCTATTGGCTTCCCATTTGTTGGACGAAGTAGAAAAAGTATGCTCCCATGTGGTTATTTTACGAAAAGGGCAAAGCTTGTACACGGGTAGTGTAGACGGTATGAATGCCAGTCATGGATTTGTAATCCTTCAAAGTGGAGATAACGAAAAACTGCATGCCACTTTGGAAGCCATGCAAACTTTTTCCCATATTAAAAGAGAAGGCGACACCCTTATTGCCTACCTCAACGAACCCATGGATGCCGCTACTTTAAATCGCGAGCTTTTTGAGAAAGGGATTGTCCTTTCCCGGCTGGAAAAACGCAAGGAGAGCCTTGAAGAACAATTCCTACAACTTACCAACAACAACTAATCAACATGCTACGACTGCTCAACATAGAACTTCACAAACTAAAGTACAATCGTGCCGCTAAGGTTATTTCTATTGTATATTTTGCGCTTATCTGTTTTATCGCCCTTATTGTTTCTATTGAATTTAATTTTGGCGGGGTCAAATTTCGGGTGGCCGATCAAGGCATCTTCAATTTCCCTTTTATATGGCACTTCAATACGTATATGGCGGCGATTCTAAAAATCTTTCTGGCCATTGTGATCGTTTCATTAATGAGTAACGAATACAGTTACCGAACCTTGAAACAAAACCTTATTGACGGATTAAGCAAAAAAGAATTTGTCCTGTCTAAGTTTCTTACGGTTATAGGATATGCTGCAATTTCAACCCTATTTGTTTTCATCATCTCCATGATTTTGGGACTTGCTTTTTCAGATTATACAGAAGTAGGGATCATTTTCAGTGATATGCAGTACTTATTGGCCTATTTTATCAAACTTATGGGCTTCTTTGCCATGTGTCTTTTTTTAGGGGTATTAGTAAAACGTTCTGCCTTTGCCATTGGTTTTTTGGTGGTTTGGTGGATTGTGGAAAGTATTCTTTATGGATTGATGAAATGGCAATTCTTCAAGGATACCAATATTGCCGAAAATGTTTCGCAGTTCTTTCCGCTTTCAGCAATGAGCAACTTAATCAAAGAACCTTTTACAAAGTTAGGTGCGATACAGTCTATTGCCAATCAAGTGAACGAAACCATTGAAAAAACATACGATGTACAGTTTTTGGATGTGGCCATTGTATTGATCTGGACGGCACTATTCATCTATTGGTCCTACGCCATTTTAAAAAGAAGGGATTTATAGAAGTAAGGTCTTCCCAACCCCTGTCGACTGAATTGAAAACTAAATATTGTATCTTTAGGTTAAAATTCAGCTATGACCAAAAAACTATGGTTTTTATTAATCCTCTTTAGCTTTCCCATTTTAGGTAACGCTCAAGAAATTGAATTATACGATCAATTTACGGGAAGGGTAGACTATTTAGGCTTTGGAAACACGATGAATGAGGTAGAAAATCCTCCTACCTGTACCATCCTTACCGAAAGTAGTGCAACGCTTCAATTGGAAAGTGACCAAGAGGTTTTAGCTGCTTATTTGTATTGGGGCGGTTCGGGTTCGGGAGATCTAAATGTTGCATTAAATGGCACCTCCATTACTGCGGAAAGAGTCTTCAATAGTACTTTAGTTTCGAACAACCTAATTTACTTTGCAGCTTTTGCAGACGTTACTGCACAAATTCAAAATACCGGAAGCGGCTTATACACCCTAAGTGAATTAGATCTTACCCAAGTTATCATAGATTACTGCGATAATTCTACCAATTATGCCGGCTGGGCCATCATGGTGATCTATGAAGACCCCGACCTGCCCATTAACCAATTGAATATTTTTGATGGATTGGACCAAATTTCCAGGGATATCAATGAGCTGACCATCACCTTAACCGACTTGGAAACGGTAGATAATTCAGATGCGAAGATAGGATTTCTCACATGGGAAGGAGATCAAGGAATTGCCGTAGATGAAACCCTGCAGCTCAATGGAACTGTTTTAAGCAACCCACCGCTCAACCCAAGCAACAATGCCTTCAACGGAACCAACACCTTTACCAATAGCGATACGTTTTACAATATGGACCTCGATTTCTATAGTGCAGAAGGACTTATTGAGCCTGGAGACGACACGGCCCTCATAACCCTTACTTCTGGACAAGATCTCATTTTAATCAATAATATCATTACCGTATTAAATGTGGCACTCCCAGATGCTACCATCACCATGGACGCTATTGATGGCTCTTCCGAATGTGGCGATGAAGAGTATACCATCGACTATACAGTGTATAATACCGAAGGCACCGATAGGCTTCCCCCTGTTACCATTGGGTTCTTTGGAGATGATATATTAATGGCAACAGCACAAACAACCAATTTTATTGAAATTGGCCAGCAGGAAAGCGGTTCCATCACCTTTACGGCGCCTTCGGGTATACCAGCCGATTTCACATTGACCGCCTTTGTGGATTATCAGGATTTGGTAAATGAACTGGATGACCAAAATAACGAAGACACCAGTGAAGAACATCTTTTTATCACACCCAATACAGACGGCCTTATCAATTTAGAGCTTTGTGACGTAGTAGGGGAAGAATTTTTCAATCTTACGGAAGCAACGGCTCAAATAAACCCTATTAACACCATTAGCTATCACTTTTCTGAAGAAGATGCAGAAAATAATGAAAACCCTATTCCCGATATTGAAAACTTTGAAAATACTGAAAATCCACAAACCATTTGGGTACGGGTTTCCAATCCAGACTGCTTTACGATAGATAGCTTTACGGTGGAAGTGATTATTTGTCCCCTACCCGATGCTACGATTACAATCGACAATGACGTCTATGCCTGTAGACAGCGTGATTTACTTCTGGAATATACGGTTTATAATACCGAAGGTACGGCGCCCCTTCCTTCCGGTACCGAAATTGCTTTTTATGGCAACGACATTTTATTGGCTCAGGCTGAAACACAAGCCGTTATTCCTATAGGGGCTTCAGAATTTGGGGCTATAGAAATTACTTTACCCGAAAGTTTACCCGATCAATTTCTTCTGAAAGCGGTCGTGGACGACAATGGAAATGGTGAAGGAAGTGTTCAGGAACTGAACGAATTTAATAACGAGTTTGAAATTCAAGCGGTATTTGGATCGCTTACACCCTTGAATAATTTGCCAGATCTTATCGTATGTGATGAAGGTTTCGAATTGGCCTATTTCGACTTTTATGATCCGGAATTTCAGCTTATTGAAGCCATCACACAGAATGATGATGGAGAAATTCAGTTTTTTACATCCCTAGATGAAGCGATTTTAAACATCAACCCTATTCCGAATCCCAGTAATTATCAAAACTTGACCAATCCGCAGACCATTTATGTGCGTTTGGAAAATGAAATTTGTTTTACCACGGGCTCCTTTCAGTTACTGGTTGAAAAATGTGCTCCCGAACCTTATCAAGGGGTTTCCCCAAATGGTGATGGGATAAACGATGTTTTCAACATTGACAACCTCTACAATGTGTTCGATGACTTCGATTTAAAAATTTATAGCCGAGAGGGAAATTTAATCTATGAAGGTCAAAATGAGGATGGGCCTTGGGATGGCATTCCAAACCGCGGCATCCTTCAGCAAAATAAAGTTGTACCCGTAGGAACGTATTACTATGTACTTATCCTTAATGACCCAGATTTTCCAGAACCGATTATTGGGTATCTTTATATAAACTATTAAGGCTTTTTCTGAATAAGCGGGCGAAGTACGTCCTCCATACCATTTATTTTTATCTCGTGCATTTCCCGCATCAAGAAACCCAATTTTCCTTGAGGCCAACCTTTCTGCCGGAACCAAGTGTAATAATATTCTGGAATATTCACCAAATAGACGCCTTGATACTTTCCGAAGGGCATTTTATAATTGGCTAACTCGATAAGATGTTGTTTGTCTATTTCCAAGCGGAGAAGGATTTTAACTGTTCCTTTACGTAATCTTGCCAACGATATTCTTCGGCTTCAATATTGGAATGATTGCTATCGGCATCGTACTGAAGCTGCATTTCACGCCGTTCGGCTTCCATTTTATTGTATAGAATAGAGGCCTTATCACGAAACGATCGATCTTGTGGAATTTCGGCCAAGGCTTTACGCAACTTTCGCGCATGTAGTTCGGTAATGTCGAAATGGGTTTGTTCGTGTGCTAATATATATTTGGAGACATCTTTAGAACGATACCAAGATAACTTTGGGTAAAAATTGGCGGTAACCGTATACTGTAAAAAAGCTTCTCCGTTTTCTTCCCGATACGAAACCGAAAATGACACTCCCGAATTGGTACTTGCCACAAAATCATCTGCTGCATTGGGTACCCCTTTGAAATCTTCCCAGCGAAGTTTCCGGTTTTCATCCCAAGCAATTTTTTCTTCTTCGGAAGGGAAAGTGCTTTGCAACAGCGTGAAAGGTATCAACAAGAGCCATATTTTCATAAACCTATAACGAAAAAAACATCCCTCTTATTTTTCCAAAATAGAAGCAATGTTGGGTTTGAAATAGTTGGGGCCTTTTAAAACTTTTCCATCTTCACGATAAATGGGCTTTCCATCGGCTCCCAGTTTACTCATGTTACTTCGTTGGATTTCTTCAAAAACCTCTTCAATTTTATACTGCATGCCATGTTCCAAGATGGTTCCGCAGAGAATATAAAGCATGTCCCCCAAGGCATCGGCTACTTCCACCAAATCATTGTTGTTCGCCGCTTCCAAATACTCTTCGTTTTCCTCTCGCATTAATTTATAACGCAATAAATTTTTAGCCTTCCCCAAGTCGGCCGTAGGAGTTTCCTTGATTCCTAGTTTAAATGCAGTATGAAATTCATGGACTGCGGCAATTTTATGCTTCATAATCTATAATGTATGTTGTATTTTTGCACGGTAAATTTACAACTATTTATGTTTAGCACCGGGCAACTCATCTTTGCGATTCTATTTATCTTGTCCTTTGTAGCGTTGATGATATTTAGCTATCGGAAAGATAAAAAACTACATCGCAAACACTTCAAAGGGAGTTTTTGGATTTTGGTGGGATTCTTGTTTTTTATAGGACTTCTTATTTTGGCAAAGGTACTTCTGAAGGGCTAGCCTTACAAAAAAACTTTAAAATTAACAACTTGTATTTCTAGGAGTTATGGTTTAGTTTCGAAAACAACTAACCAAATCTTCCCTCTTTTCCCATGCCAAAATACCCGATATTGGGTATGGTTTTTTTTTATGGTAATTATCATATTTGAATTGTAAAAACACCCTCTCATGAAAAAAATCACTTCAATTGTTTTAATCGCAATGATAAGCTTTGCTTCTTGCAAGGAAACCAACAACACAGAAAAAGTCGAAAATCTTGTGTCGAAGGAAGAAACGAGCATCGATTCGACCAAACAAAGAGTTTTTGAGCAAGACACCAATGTCTATTTCTGCAAAAATGATGTATTTAAACTAAAAGTATCGAAGGAAAACGGCTATGACGATAATGGACAATTTATGGGCAAATACCATATACCCTATGGCGAAGTACTTATTGATGGCAATTTAGAATCTATTGAGCCCAAAAATATTTTGCTCAGGGATATTTCAACCGCTCAAAATCACATCATTTTGGAAGTACGATGGCATGGTAAAAACTATTTTAAATCTTTATGCAATATGGACACAAAAGAAAAAATAGTTTCCGACAAGATAAAAAGAATACTTCCAAATTTTAACCCTAAGGAAGGGCGGGCCAAGAAAACCAATGTATATTATTTTGTGCTCCATGATGAAGATTTTGGAGGGAGAAACCCTTCAGAAAAAGATATTCTCATAAAAAAAATTCAGCAATCATTGGATTCGGTCGTAGGGTTCGACAATAATGTGAATGAACATTTTCTAAAGACCCTTGAAGCACTGGATATACGACCCAATACGCTAGGTGATGGTGTAATTCCTCCAAGATAAAAATGAATCGGTTTTTCAGGTTTTATATTTACTTTATTTTGGGCTTTAGTTGTCATGCAATTGAGGCCCAAACCAATTTAATTGATTCATTAATTAACAATTTTGAATTTGAAAAGGCGCACCATTATATCTCCCAAAATTACGAAGACGAATCTGAAAAAAATTTAAAGTTCCTTCAGCTCTATTCTGAAAAAAAACAATTGGATTCGGCTTATTACTACTTTTACAAAATCGACACTTCTTCCTTCAAGACTTTGCAAAAAGCCGATTATTATTTTTATCAGGCCCAAATCGAGGAAGCCTCCAATAATGAAGATATTGCCTTACCCTTATACAAGAAGGCTCAAGTTCTATATCAAAAAGAAAATGATGTCCGAAAATTTAATCAAATTAATTACGAGTTTTACGCTACGATAACTTCACAAAAACAATACGACTACCCAAAACAAGGGTATTTAGATCAATTTATTGTTATTGCAAAAAGAAATGACTTTCCCAATCAATTAGCAAATGGATATCTTGAGAAAGCATTACAACATATGAATCCTTTAGATAAAGATTCTGTTTCATTTTATTTTAAGAAAGCATCAAAGAATGCATTTAAAGTTAGGGACCCTTTGCTTATTTCCAGGGTTTATGCTTTTAAAGGATTATATCATACTGAAATTTTACAACAATTGGACTCTGCCGATCATTATTACCAAAAAGAATCGGAGTGGCTTTCAAAACGAAATACGGATTATCGCGGGCTTTATAATTACATCAATAAAGCCAATGTTGAACGAAAAAGAGGGAATACAAGCAAAGCCATTTCATTATTGCTAAAAGCAGATTCCATTCCACATACCCTTTATCGAAAAAACAACAAGATTTTTCTATACCGTTTACTTATGAAAGACTACGAATCCATTGGTAAACCACTTGAAGCACTGAAGTATTCAAAACTTGCAGCGCTATATAGGGACAGTATAAATGTTGCGGCACAGAATGTAAATCTTACTCGATTTCAAGCCAATGAAAAGGAAAAACAAATCCTTTTGGAACAACAACAAAAAGAGCAAAACCTTAATATTGCCTATGGTTTAGGAGGAGCCTCTATCTTAATGGGTTTTATTGGGTTTCTTACCTTTAAAAATGCCAAGAAGAAGCAACGCATTGCCGAGCAGGAAAAATTATTGGAAAAGAGAGCCAAAGAAACACTCTTAAAAGACCAGGAAATCCATATCATTAATGCCATGATGGAAGGTCAGGAAAAAGAACGGCAGCGATTGGCTGGTGACTTGCATGACAGCATTGGAGCAACGTTATCGGCAGCGAAGTTACAATTCGATCATTTGTATAAACAAAACAAGGATGCTTCCCATACCAAAGAACTTTTTTCGAAAACAAAAACCCTTTTAGAAGAGGCCTATCAAGAGGTACGTTCCATGGCACATTTAAAAAATAGTGGGGTCATTGCCAAAAATGGACTCCTCCCCGCCGTGGAACGCTTGGCAAAAAATGCCAGCACCAAAAGTCTGGTTTTTGAGGTACAGTCCTTTGGTTTGGACCAGCGGCTAGACAATCAAAAGGAGATTGCTTTATTTCGAATGATTCAGGAACTAGTGACCAATATCATAAAACACTCTGAAGCCACCGAAGCCAGTATATCACTAACGCAACGGGAAGACATTTTAAGCGTGATTATTGAAGATAACGGAAAAGGTTTTAATTCGCGAAAGATAAAACGTGAGGAGGGACTTGGCCTAAATAGTATTGAAAAAAGGATAGAACATTGGGACGGAAGTATGGAAATAGACAGCACACCTGGTAATGGGACCAATGTTATTATTGAAATTCCCATTTAAAGACAACTTTAAACAACAAGCATCATGATCACACTTGCCCTTGCTGAAGACCACCAGTCGCTGGTAGACGGTATTGATTTATTGCTGAAATACGAAGAGCACATCAAAATTGTGGGCACCGCCAATGATGGAGAGGCGCTTTGGGAGCTGGTACAAAAAAAACAACCTAAAGTGATTATTACCGACATCAAAATGCCCAAAATGGATGGCATTGTGGTCACAAAACTCATTAAAGAAAAATTTCCACATATAAAAGTGATCGCTTTTTCTATGTTTGATCAGGATGAAGCTATTAAAGAAATGATCGATGCTGGAGCCTCGGGATATTTATTAAAAAATTCCCCTTTAGAAGAAGTGATCAAAGCAATTGAAAAAGTGGCAGAAGGGGATACTTATTTTGATGCCTCTATCGATGTTGCTGGTATCCATGCAAATCAACCTGCCCATAAAACCTCGGTACTCACCAAAAGTGAACGTGACATTTTACGTCTCATTGGAGAAGGAAAAACGACCAGTGAGATTGCAGAAATCCGTTTCACAGCAGTTTCCACCGTAGAAAAACACCGTAAAAACATGATTTATAAATTGGGCTTATCGGGAAAGGGAGAGCTCCTTCGGTATGCTTTGGAAAAGAAATATGATTTTTAAAATAACCCATTAAAATACCTTCTTATGAAATTTCTAAAAATAATCGTTCCCTGTATCGTCATTTTCACTTCATTTAATACGCTAGCCCAAGGCAACCCATCTGAATTGAGTTTTGTCTTAGGTGATTCCAATTTGAAAGAAGAACGTAATCTGGAAAATGGATTGTATACCATTTATGTTAAAATAGTGGGTACGGAAGCAGACTCTATTGAAGTTGAAAAAAGTGAAAGTTTTGTAGAAGAAGGACCCATTGAAAACCCTGAATCAATTAGTGCCAATTTTAACAAGAATGATTTAGTGAAAAAATTCTCCTTCACTATTTCGAATAGAAAGAAGGTAAACATCAAAATAAAAAAGCATTATACCGTAGAGGACTCTATAAAAAAAGTTTCAAAAATTGATTTGAATTTTAAAAGTATAAAAAAACATAAATGGCAAACTACCTATGGTGTTTCGGGTATTTACCATGTAAATTCAGATACGTACAAAACGGTTCAAAATGGCACTAATTTTATGATAACCGAAGATGGCAGCCAGGGATTGGTAAGTCCTGTTCCTTTAATTATGTTCAGTTATATTAATTTGGAAAAACCCTCTTCCCTTGCTTGGTCGGGAGGGCTGGGTTTTGACACCCAAAATATTTCCCTGTTTTTTGGACCCTCCTATGTAATAGGCCAAAATTTGATTTTTACTGCCGGAGTTGCGCTACACAAACAAAAGAGACTCGATAATAAATATGACGTTGGCCAAATAGTAGATGCGGCTATTGACTCCAACGATCTCAATACTGAATATTTTAGGGTAAATCCTTTTGTATCCCTTACTTTCAATTTAAGCAATAATCCTTTTAAATCTTCCTCGTCTGGTAATGAGGAAACTTCAGACCAATAATAATTGGTTTTAAACCGCTATTTCAAAAAGCAAAATTGTTGAGAGTCCGCCTTTTTTAGCATGATGTTTCACTGTATTGAACAAAGAATCATAGTCTAAAATCAC
This sequence comes from Flavobacteriaceae bacterium, assembly GCA_002707025.1. Taxonomy (GTDB): domain Bacteria; phylum Bacteroidota; class Bacteroidia; order Flavobacteriales; family Flavobacteriaceae; genus PALG01. The sequence continues at coordinate 162,645 of PALG01000031.1, forward strand.
TCCCCCTAAAACAATGTTATGCATTAACAATCAATAAGTTGTAAAAATACCCCTTATCGGGTATTTAGTTGCTTGCTTTCTAAGAATATTTTTATCCCATTCAAACATTAAAATCATTCTTATGAAAACAACAAACTACTACTACCTGTTATGGATAGTCATTTTATTGCAAAGTTGTGCGACCACACAAAATGTGGACACCAACCAAATCCCTAAAGCTACAGCAAGCGCTTCTGAATTGGTTAGAATTACCGATGAAGACATTCCCGAGTTCTCACCAAAGTTAGCTCCCGATGGTACAAAACTTATTTATACTTCTCGGGATGATGCAAAATATGGTACTGAAAGATGGAGCATCCGCTTAAAGTCCGATGTCAACAAACCTGGATTCTCCCCTATTACCGATGCCCATTGCTTAAGTCCGTCATGGCACCCCAATTCCAATAAATTTATTTATTCCTATTTCAAAGGCCAAGAACCTATTTTGGCTATCTCCAGCACGCAATCCCTTGGGATAACCTTTGTCGCACAGAAGGGCTATGGGGAATACGATTACGATGCCTCTTATTCCCCAAATGGCGAGCGTATATTACTTTCTACCACTATTCAAGGTAAAACAGCCATTGGAATTGTCAACGCCAATGGTCAAAATTTCACGTTAATTGGGGAAGGGGGTACTCCTGTTTGGCATCCCAGTGGAGAATCTATTGCGTTTGTAAAAAATAGTGGTGAATACACACACATATTTTTCTACAATCTTAAAAACAATCAAATTACACAGATAACTTCTGGGGAGTTTCATCACCTCTACCCTCACTTTTCACCTAGCGGTGAGGAGTTTGTATTTGTTTCAAATCGGGACAGTGAAACCTTTCACATATACACCATGAATATGGATGGAACCAACCTTACCCAGCTTACGACCGGTTCTACCACCGAAATACATCCTTTTTGGGGAACCGATGGTTACATCTATTTCAGTAGTGACGCTGGGACCAAGAAAAGAAAGTCGAGTTTCAATAGAGGAAACCCTAAAAGAGGTTTCAATTCATTTAACGCTCAAAAAGATGCCGTAGCAGATCTTGTAAACCTTCACATAGGCTGGGATTATGCAGATATATGGCGCCTTAAACCTTTACTTATCCAATAATTAACCAACAAATTATTTATTATGAAAAATTCATTATTCGTTTTATCCGTATTCTTTTTTCTTTCCGCAGTTAGCCTTCAAGCACAGCAAACCAGGTTTGGAGTCAAAGCGGGAGTAAACTTTGCCAGTATTTCGGGCGATGACACAGAAGATCTTTCGTCTAGAACCGGGCTTCATTTAGGTGCTGTCATGCAAATACCCTTTTCGGAACGGTTTTCGTTTCAGGGAGAGCTTCTCTATACAAGTGTGGGTGCCAAGTTTGAAGAAAGTGAAGATGGTTTCAGTTTAGAAAGTATTGAAAAACTAAACTATATCGCCCTCCCGATTTTAGCCAAATTTTACGCGGCACCTGGCTTCAGTCTTGAAGCAGGACCACAAGCCGCCTTCTTAGTGAGTGCAAAAAATGAAACCACCGCTTCTTTTGAAGGTGAAACGGAAACAGAAACCGAAGACATTGCAGAATTTATCTCTACGTTCGATTTGGCTTTTGCTCTTGGAGCAGCTTATGAACTAGAAAACGGATTGTTCTTCTCTGCGCGTTATAATTTAGGTATTTCGAATATCGTAGCAGATGCTGGAGGCAGCGGCTACTCAAATCAAAATTCTGTGATTCAACTTTCTGCAGGATTTATGTTCAATTAAGTATAGTAGTTTGATTAATTGTTCATGTAAGGGGGCAATTTCAAAAAGCCCCCTTTTTTTAACAAATCAACATTAAAAACACTTTTATACTTATTTAGCATCCCCATAATGGCAAGCGGTTCTAAAACAATCTTTCCATAGCGTAAGATGCATTTTTTAGCAGATGCGCCTATTTATATCTTTTTTAAATTCACAAAACTATAATCCAAACAATTATGATAACATCACCCCTTAAAATAGTAGTAACCTCAATACTTATTACCCTTACAGGTCTATTTTTTTCGGCTTGTAGTAAAGACGACGACGCTTCAAATAACAACGACGATGATACCCCGCAATTGGTGTATGTAGTAACCAACGTTGGTAACGGCGGAGTAACCTCCATAAACGATGGTGACGATTTAGAAAATCTTTTCATTGTACAGTCCATTCCTTCCGTTCCTTCTGTTTCGTATAATGCAAACTTGCCCCTTACGCTATATTTCAACGACAAGATTTTAGTACCTTCTATTGAAGACAACATTTTAGTGACTATGAATGGCGAGGAAGTAGGTGGAAACATCTATATCAATGAATCCTTTAATGGATATGCCATTTTAACCTTTACTCCTTTTGAAACCTATGAAGATAATAGTGATATTGTATTTACTTTATCAAGTGGGGTACAAGATGATGGAGGTAATGGTTTGGATTCAGATTATGTTTTTTCCTATACCGCTGAAACCACTTCCAACGGGGAATTTACCAATAATGGGTCCTTTGAAAATACCAGTGGTATAGATTTTATTGGGGACGGAAGTATTTTGGAAGGAACCCAAGGCTGTGTAAACCCCGTAGATGGATCTAAATTTGCAGCCATTACTACAGGGAATCAATTAATCTCTTCAGGAAATGCCATTGGAGGGACCTCAAGTGTCCTATTATTAGGACCCATCGAAAATACTTTCTCAAGTGTTTCTTTTGAATACAACTTTCTGTCCTCAGAGTTTCAGGAATTTGTCGGTTCAGAATACGACGACACAGCAACCATCACTGTAGTAGGGCCCGATGGTGTAAACACTTCTTTTATCACCAGTGTCAATACCGTAGGAAAAAACAACACCCAATGTATTGACTTTCCAAATCTTCCCGACGACGGAGACGAATATGCCGGAGAAACGGGTTGGGTTGTCAAAAACGTGAACGGAAACGTGGGAACACCTGCATACCTAATTATTACCGTTACAGATGTTGGGGATGAAATTTATTCTTCGGCACTTACAGTAGACAACATTGCCTTTAATTAGTTTTCATTTTCGATTGGCCTTAAAGGGAGTATCCTGTTCGATACTCCCTTTTTGACATAAATATACCCTAGAGAGGGTATTTCCTTGCCCGTATTTCCATAATACATTTGAACTGAATAAATTATAACCAATCTGTATTATGAAAAATTTAGTTTTTATTATTTGTATGTTTTTCCTAGCTGCCCCGGTAGTTAAGGCCAGTACGATTGAAGATGTGGTAGGTAAAAAAAGAGTAGAATTAGGGGTTTCTGAAAGTGATGCCGAAATCTATGTGAATGGAAAAATGATCGGGAAAGGGTCTGCTGAAGTTACGGTCCCTTCAGACGATTGTGTCACGGTAATTGTAAAAAAAGTAGGGTTCCTTTCTGAAAAGATTGAATTCTGCAATAAGAAAAAAATGACCAAGCCACCCAAAACCCATTATATTGAAATGAAGCGGGATGACGCCTACGATGCTTCTATCCAAACCGATATCGCCAATATTGATATTGAACTTAAGGTGGAAAACATGGACAAGGATCAAGCGTGGAAGTTGATCAACCAAATTGTTCTTTCCTACATCGATGTGATTGAAATGACCGATAAAGAAACCGGTTACTTAAGAACTTCTTGGTCCTTAAAAACTTTTAAGCAAAATACGGTAAGAACGCGAATTATAGTAAAAGAAGCCTCTACCGATCCTTTGGTATTTAAGGTCAAGCTGGTGAGTGAATCCTCTGGATTGCCTATGGTAAGCGTAAAGAGCGATGAATTGTTTAAAGAGTGGGATCGTGTATTACGAAGCTATTCCAACCTTATTTCCGAATTTCAAGCGAGGGTGAAATAGCCCAACTTCAATAACTAACCAAGCAAAGGAGCTCTTTTAGAGCTCCTTTTTGCATCAAAAATACCTTATAGAGGGTATTTCGTACCAGTTATAGCAACAGTACATTTGAGAAACAAAAAAACAAAACCCACATGAAAAAATTCAAACTATTAGCATTTGCCTTTTTAAGCATGGCCTTCCTATTTGTTTCTTGCGAAGAGGAGGAGGAAGCACAAGAAGAGGTAGAAGTAGAAGTAAACGAGTTCTCTATTATTCCTTCTACCACTTCGGGGAGGCCAAATAATTACTTGGGCTGTATCGAAATTTCAAATCGAGTAACCACTATTGAAGTTTGGGACCATGGCCAAATTGATGGTGATATCGTTTCCATTATTGCCAATGGGAATAGAATTATTGATGAAGAAGTTTTGGATGGCCCCTCCAATCCTATTACTGTAGATTATGATTTCAGTAACAATGGATTTAATTACGTCACGCTTTTTGCGCACAACCTAGGAGATATTGCCCCAAACACCTGTACGATTGCCATTAATGGTGTTGAATTTGTCTTAGAAGCAAACCTCGATGCCAATGGTGCTATCGATGTAATTGTGACGGGTTATGGAGTAGATTGTTCTGATGCTGGCGGAAGTGGCTCCGGAGGTTCTGGCTCGGGCGGAAGTGGCTCTGGAGGTTCTGGGTCTGGTGGCTCGGGCTCTGGAGTGACAACAGGTGATGTAAAGTTTTGGACCGATGCAGACTACGGTTGCGGACCTATCTCTGTGAGTGTTAGCGGAGAAGGAAGCTCTACCATTACGGGTTATTTTGAAAGTGGTGCCCCCGATTGTTCCAATACCTCAGCAGGTGGAAATTTCAATGATTTAGATCCGGGTACTTATAGCTTTACTGCTTCTTGCGATGGCATTAACTGGGATGGAACTTTCGAAATAGAAGAGAACTCCTGTTTACGATACCAACTGCTTCATTAATTAAGATTGGTTTTTTAATGATGTTTGTTTCAATGAAAAAGGCTGCCTAAGGCAGCCTTTTTCTATTTCTTCAAAATTGGTTGCTATGTTACAGGTTTGAATAGTTTTTACTGTAATATAACATTTGCTCTTCGAAGGAAGCAGGTTGTTCAATGGTAAATCCACTAATTTCCCCAGCTTCATCTTCCGTAGGGACCAACAAAGGATTTACAAAACCACTGTAAGGAGCCGATTTAAATTTACTATTACGCTTCAATACTTCAGCATGCAATTCCTGATCTACTTTTACACCGTAATCCTCAACCAACGCCTTCGCAGCTTCATAATCCCCCTCACTTGTAATTCGCTGGGTTTCTTTCAACAACTCTCCAAAGAGCTCACGAAGTTTTTGATAGTCATTAATGTTGTAGTAGGTTTTTCCGTCTCTGCTAATTTTCTCAATGACATTGGCCTCTTTTCCTTTTTCAAAAACCCAAGCACTCACCCATTGACGGTTACGCATGTGAGCTTCCTCTACATCGTCCCCCAAATTCAAACGAATTAATTGTGTCATTAGTCCGTTTCTGATATACCCATCATACGCAGCTTTTCCGGTTTCCTCCCAGTTATCGGTTAATCCCAATTCCTGTAACTTCGGATCCATCAAGTAATACAATCCGAATAAATCGGCACGCCCTTCTTCGATCGTGGATTTATAACTTTTCAAGGTTTCCTTTGGTGTACCAACACCAGGATTGATCTGCCCAGAGGCATGCCCTACTACTTCGTGAAGTGCCGTATGTAGTTTATCGGCCTGTTGACCATAGGCTTCTTCCAAACGAATTTCCTCTTCATCATTGGCAAACTCTTTCAGCCTTCCACTTCCACCGGCATTACTGTAAGCATTAATGATATTTCCTAGGGAAACCGACTTACTTCCATGCGCTTGGCGAATCCAGTTATTATTAGGCAAGTTCACTCCAATGGGTGTACTTGGGGAAGCATCTCCTGCTTCGCCAGCTACAATCACTGTTTTATAAGATACCCCTTTTACTTCTTTCTTTTTGTGTTCAGGCATTAAGGGTGAGTTGTCTTCAAACCATTGAGCCTCTTTTGAAAGTACAGCCATTTTTTTGGACATATCAAAATCCTTGATCTGCACGATGGTTTCATAAGAGCCTTTGTACCCTTTTGGATCGTTATATACTTCAATAAAACCATTGATCCAATCGATATCGCCTTCTGTAGATGCTACCCATGCTACTGCATAATCGTCCCAGGTATCTAAGCTTCCGGTTTTGTAATATTCGATCAATAATCCTAACGCTTTCGCCTGATTCTCATTTTCGGCAACTCCTTGCGCTTTTTCCAACCAAAAAATGATTCGGTCGATTGCCTCTCCGTACATGCCCCCACTTTTATAGACTTTTTCCACCAATTGTCCATTTTCCTTCACCAATTGGGTATTTAAGCCTAATTCAATAGGTTCGTTAGCATCTACCGATTTACTTCCGTAGAAAGCTTCTACTTCGGCAGTTGTTACATCGGGACCATAAAAATTAATGGCACTTTCCAATACAATGTCCGCATCTTTGCTAAGGTTCACTTTTTTAGCATCCTGATCGTTAAAGATTACTTCCAAAGCTTCCCCTTCCAACGTAGTATTGGTTTCAGAAAGTAGGGTTTGTAAATAGTCTTTACTGAAATCGGGTTTTATCTTATCATTACTGTAATGATGATGGATTCCATTGGAAAACCAAACTCGCTTTAAATAGGTTTCAAAGTTCTTCCAATCGTCAGAAGTTTTGTCTCCTTGATAGGTAGTATACACATTTTCTAGGGCATCCCTGATCTCCAAATTATGTCGGTAGTTTTGTGCCCACATAATATCACGCCCTTCTAAACCGGCCTGAGTAAGGTAGTAAACTAGTTTTTGTTCGTCTAGGGAAAGATTTTCAAATCCTGGGATTTGATAACGAAGAATTTTCAAGTCGGCAAATTGATCTACTACGTATTGAAAATCGGTTTGTTGTTCGGTTTTTTCAGCTACCTCGGGTTCATTCTTTTTCGAATCGGCACACGAAAAAAGAATCATTCCGCTTACGGCTGCTGCCCATAAAAAATGATGTTTCATGATTGTTTGAAATTTTGATTTTCACAAAGGTAACAAATTAAAGGCTGTGGAAAGTAGTTTGCCTTTCAAGGATGCAAAGAAATTGCCTATCTTAGCATGACTAACCAATAGCTCTCACAATGAAAATTGTAAAGTACCTTTTCTTCTTGCTCCTTATTGTCGTGATAGGGGGTGCCGTATATTTTGGAACCAAGGATGGTTCTTTCAATGTAAAATCTACCAAAACCATACAAGCTCCCGTAAGTTTGGTTTTTGAAAAAGCCAACGATTATAAATCTTGGGAACAATGGGGCCCTTGGATGGAGAACGATCCCAAAATGGAAATTAACTATGGGGCAAAGACTGAAGGAGAAGGAGCGTCTTATTCCTGGAAGAGTGAAATAGAAGGGAATGGTGCCATGAAAACCCTTGTGGTTGCTGAAAATGACTCCATTATACAGGAGATTACGTTCCATACACCTATTGGCGATAGTTCTAGTGAAGTGTATTGGCAATTTACACCTACTGAAGCAGGAGCCACGGAGGTCACTTGGGGCATGCGCGGCGAGCAATCCTTTATGGAGAAGGTATTTATGTCTTTTCAACCCGATGATTTCAATACGATGCTAAGAAGCATGTTCAATAGCGGGTTGAACCGAATGGATGAATTGGTTCAAAATGAAATGAATGAATACTCTATTGTGGTGGAAGGTATCAAAGAATATGGGGGTGGCTACTACATGTTCACTACCACGGCTAGCAAAACCAGTGAAATAGGGGAAAAAATGGGTCCCATGCTTGGAAAGGTCATGGCTTTCATGGAACAAAACAATATTCAACAAACGGGTATGCCCTTCAGTATTTATAATGAATGGGATGAAACCAATGGAACGACTATTTTCTCGGCAGCAATCCCGGTAAAGGAACGGATTATCGTGACCGAAGGAGATGTGCTTTGTGGCTACATGGAACCCCTTTCAGCAGTGAAAACAGTTCTCACAGGTAATTATACTCACTTACAAAAGGCCTATGAAAAAGCAGAAATGTATATCAGCGAAAATAGCTTGTTAAAAGATCCTGCGCACAAGCCTTTCGAAATCTATGCAAACGATCCCGGTAATTTTCCCAATCCAGCCGATTGGAAAACGGAAATCTATATCCCGGTGTTTAAAGATTTAACCAGCAACCACCCCATTATTGAAGGAAATTTGCCATAACTTATGAAAGCTATTGTATTGGTTTTTTTAGGAGGAGGATTGGGCAGTGTGCTGCGTTTTCTTGTGGGAAAGTACCTCAACAATTACCATAGCCTACCCTTCGGAACGTTTGCCGCCAATATACTGGGAAGCTTGTTTATAGGCCTTATCCTTGGATATGCCTTGAAAACCGAATCCTTATCACAAAGTAGTTTGTTACTATTGGCTACAGGGTTCTGTGGCGGATTTACCACATTTTCAACCTTTGCCTATGAGAACCATCTCTTTTTAAGGGATGGGAACCTCGGACTTTTTTTAGTGTATACCATTGCTACATTTGCCGTAGGATTACTAGCCGTTTTTGCAGGAATTTGGTTGGTCAAGTTGCTTTAATGTTTTCCGAAGTCTTTCACCCCTGCTTCCATACGTACCAACAAGTCGTTTTCCTTAGGTGGGATAGGACAAGAATAGTTTGGGTTATAGGCACAATACGGATTATACGATTTATTGAAGTCGATCACCAACGTATCTCCTTCCGGAATTTTCACATCTATAAAACGGCCGCCCCCATAGGAACCATCACCACTGGTTAAATCGGTAAATGGCAAGAATAACTGATCTCCATATTTTTCGGGATCTCCCCAAGAATCGGTACTTTTATACAACATCAGTTTTAAAGGCTTTCCATCGATTTCAAAATGCGCTTCCCCGTATTTTACATACTCCGGCAACCTATCTGTTGTGGTAGGCATCAAGAACGGCTTTTCATTGGGCGTACGCACCAATTTCGCTTCCACCCGAAAAGCAGTGTTGATTGGATAAAATTCCAAGGCTTTAAACTTTCTGAAGTCCTTGGGAGTTAGGATCGTTGTTTCCGGATTTCTGAATTCTTCATTTTTAGACTCTTGATAGTCCTTAATATCTTGAACGATTTCAGCTTCCGATTGTCCCCAAAGTGTGACTCCCATGGAAAAAAACATAGCAAAAAGAAGGTATCTCATCATGGTAATTTTCAGTAAATATACTTAAACTGGTTTAACTTCATTGTTTTCCACGACTTGGGAAAGCACAATCTGGGTCTTGGTTTCCCCATAGGAAATAAGCTGATCGATAAAAGCCTCTAAATGATTATGATTTTTCAGAACCACTTCCATGACAATGTTTTCATTACCAGTAATTCGATAGCAATTTAGTACTTCATCATACTTCTGTACATGCAACAAAAAAGGTTTTAGTTTTCCCATAAACGCACGTAAAGTAATGATAGCTTTTAATTGGTAACCACATTCAAAAGGAGAGACTTCGGTATGGTAGGCTCGAATAATACCTGCATCTTCCATTTTTTTAATACGTTCGTTTACCGCCGGAGAAGTAATCCCTACCTGTCGCCCTATCTCGGCATTGGACTGTCTTGCATTTTGCTGTAAACACCTGAGTATTTTTCGGTTAAGCGCATCTATTTTCATTTTGAAAGAATTTATCGCAAATTAAAATAATTTTAAAGCAAAATCAATTTTTTACTTTAAAATTGAAATAATACTCTACCTTTTTGTTGGTAAATTTGGGTGTATTGCTAAAGAAAATATTGCTATTACTATGTACCCCAATGTCCCTAAGAACTTGAATTACTCGCCTTTATACCAAAAGGCTCAGGAAATCTTCAAAATATCGCGAAGCATTTCACATTATTTTGTGGACGATCTTTGCTATCTGCAACCTAATGGGAAGGAAGATCCTAATGTGTATTTCTCTGGGGATATTGTTCAGCAATCCAATTCCTTGGCTCCCGAAATCTTAAAAGCGGAGAGTCAGACCTTTTCCGAAGAAAAACACAAATATGCAGCTTCCGTGAATCGATTGACCAACCTTTTATACAAAAATTGTGAACGGTTGGAAAAAACCCACAGCAATGGAAAGGATTACATGCCCATCCTTCGGAAGGAACTGAAAATTTTCAGAAAGCTTCAGCGTACTTGGATGTTGACGCTGTAAGCTTACATATTCCTACGGTACTGGCCGCCTACCTCAAATAAGGCTTCCGTAATTTGGCCTAAGGAGCATACTTTGGTAGCTTCCATCAATTCGGCAAACATATTTTCGTTATTTATGGCAGCTTCTTGAACTTCTTTTAATGCTTCAGCTGCTTTGCCTTCATAGGTTTTATGCAGGTTTTCCAAGGTCTGGATTTGAAACTTTTTCTCTTCTTCCGTAGCGCGAATCACTTCTGCAGGCAAAATGGTGGGCGAACCTTTACTACTTAGAAACGTATTTACTCCAATAATAGGATATTCCCCTGTATGTTTCAATGTTTCGTAATGCAAGCTTTCTTCCTGAATTTTACTACGTTGGTACATGGTTTCCATAGCCCCAAGCACGCCACCACGTTCGGTTAAGCGATCAAATTCCTGAAGCACCGCCTCCTCCACCAAATCGGTTAACTCTTCGATAATGAAAGACCCTTGAATTGGATTTTCATTTTTAGCCAATCCCAATTCCTTATTGATAATCAACTGAATAGCCATGGCCCTACGTACGCTCTCCTCGGTAGGTGTGGTGATGGCCTCATCGTAGGCATTGGTGTGCAACGAATTGCAATTATCGTAAATCGCATAAAGTGCTTGCAAGGTGGTACGGATATCGTTGAAATCGATTTCCTGTGCGTGCAGACTTCTTCCAGAGGTCTGAATATGGTATTTCAACATTTGAGCACGCGGATTGGCGCCGTATTTATGCTTTAAGGCTTTCGCCCAAATCTTTCGGGCTACCCGCCCAATTACGGAGTATTCCGGATCAATTCCATTACTGAAAAAGAAAGACAGGTTGGGACCAAATTTGTTGATGTCCATTCCCCTGGAGAGATAATACTCCACATAGGTAAATCCGTTGGCCAAGGTAAATGCCAGCTGTGTGATGGGATTGGCCCCCGCTTCGGCAATGTGATATCCAGAAATAGAAACCGAATAAAAATTACGTACTTTTTCATTGATAAAATACTCTTGAACATCCCCCATGAGGCGCAAGGCGAATTCGGTACTAAAAATACAGGTATTCTGTGCTTGGTCTTCCTTTAAAATATCGGCTTGAACCGTTCCCCGAACTTGTTGAAGGGTTTTGGTCTTAATTTCTTGGTATACTTCGGAAGGCAACACTTGATCTCCCGTAACTCCCAAAAGCATCAATCCTAATCCGTTGTTACCCTCGGGTAGTTCCCCCAGATAGCTAGGTCTTTCCGTGCCTTTGTCTTTATAAAGTTTAGTGATTTTAGCTTCTACTTCTTTTTCCAGGCCATTCTCCTTAATGTACTTTTCGCAATTTTGATCGATCGCAGCATTCATGAAAAATCCGAGCAGCATGGGTGCAGGGCCATTAATGGTCATACTTACCGAAGTCATAGGATCACTTAAGTCGAACCCAGAATACAGCTTTTTAGCATCATCCAAACAACAGATAGAAACTCCAGCATTTCCAATTTTTCCGTAGATATCGGGTCGGTGCCCTGGATCGTTTCCGTAGAGCGTTACACTATCGAATGCCGTGGAAAGACGTTTGGCGGGCATTCCCAAACTTACGTAGTGAAAACGGCGGTTGGTCCGCTCGGGACCCCCTTCTCCCGCAAACATACGGGTAGGATCCTCCCCTGTTCTTTTAAAAGGATATAGTCCGGAAGTATAGGGAAATTCGCCCGGTACGTTTTCCTGAAGGCACCACTGCAAAATATCTCCCCACGCTTGATATTTAGGAAGGGCCACCTTAGGGATTTGGGAATGGGAAAGGGATTCGGTATGGGTTTTTATTTTAATTTCCTTGTCCCGAACTTTAAAAGTGTAGATAGGGTCTTTGTATTTTTTTACTTTTTCTTTCCAGGTGACAATCGTTTCCCAATGGTGCGGATCCAAGTCCATTTTCAGCCGATCGAATTCGGCCAACAGTAACTTAATTAGGTCTTGATTCTTTTCTGAAGTAATACTTTCTGAAACCATTCCGCTGGCATCCATTTCAGGAAGCTTCCCTGAAAGGGTTTCCAGGGTTTTGAAGATTCCGTAGAGTTTTTGAGCTACCTCCACTTGTGCAGAAGCCGTTTTGTCGTACATCCGGTTATTCTCTGCGATTTCAGAAAGATAACGGGTGCGCTTTGGTGGGATTACAAATACCTTTTCACTCATCTCGTCGGTGATGGCATAGCTACTTTCTAATTCAGCATCCGCCTTTTCCACAAGGGTATCCATAATGGTTTTATACAATTGGTTCATCCCTGGATCATTGAATTGAGAAGCAATCGTTCCGAAGACAGGCAATTGATCCTGTGAAGTTTCCCAAAGGTTATGGTTACGCATGTACTGTTTCTTTACATCGCGTAAGGCATCTTGCGCCCCTCTTTTATCGAACTTGTTAATTGCGACCAAATCGGCAAAATCCAACATATCAATTTTCTCCAATTGCGTTGCCGCACCAAACTCGGGTGTCATCACGTAAAGAGACACATCACTATGGTCTAAAATTTCGGTATCACTTTGTCCAATTCCTGAGGTTTCCAAAATAATAAGATCGTAGGCTGCGGCTTTCAACACCTGAATGGCTTCCCCCACATACTTTGATAAAGCTAGATTACTTTGCCGTGTGGCCAAGCTACGCATATATACCCTGGGATTATTGATGGCATTCATACGAATACGATCCCCCAATAAGGCCCCACCCGTTTTTCTTTTGGAAGGGTCCACAGATATAATTCCGATGGTTTTCTCGGGAAAGTCAATTAAAAACCTACGAACCAGCTCATCTACCAAGGAAGATTTCCCTGCACCACCTGTACCCGTAATTCCCAACACAGGAGTTGTCGCGTTTTTCACCTTATCATGAATTGTATCCAGTGTTTCTCTTGCTGTTTCTGGAAAATTTTCGGCAGCAGAGATAATTCGCGCAATGGCTTTTGGGTTTTTTTCAATTAATTGGGCTACTTCGCCGTTCAGGTTTTCTCCTATAGGATAGTCTGATTGTGCCACCAAGTCATTGATCATTCCCTGAAGCCCCATTTCCCTTCCATCGTCTGGAGAATAAATACGCGTGATGCCATAATCCATCAAGTCCTTTATTTCTTCGGGAAGGATGACTCCGCCGCCACCGCCAAAAATTTTTATGTGTTCTGCACCTTTTTCTTTCAAAAGGTCATACATGTATTTAAAATATTCATTGTGCCCCCCTTGATAAGAGGTCATAGCAATAGCATTCGCATCTTCTTGAATAGCGGTATTGACCACTTCTTCCACACTACGATCATGGCCTAAATGAATGACTTCCACACCGGTAGACTGGATAATTCGACGCATGATGTTAATAGCAGCATCATGACCATCGAACAAAGAGGCAGCAGTTACAATTCTTATTTTATTTTTGGGCTTATAAGGACTTGGATTTTGCATTTTTTTCAAAAAAAAGGATTCTAATTGCAAATTTATTAAAATAATATCACCTAATCGTTTTTATTAGCAATTGGAAAACAAATACAAAAACTAAACTGTTTAAACTTAATTTTTTGTTAAATTTTTATTATATTGCAGTTACTTTAAATTAAAACAAACAATAAAATTATGAAGAAAATTTACTTATTTGCTGCAGCGTTTGCAATGACTTTTGCTGCTAGCGCACAAATTATTGACGATAATTTTGAATTTTACACCTTAGGGGACATGGGCGACCAAAACCCTAGTGTATGGAATAACTGGTCTGGCGATCCAACTGGGGCATCTCAGGAAAATATTATTGTTACAGATGCTCAAGCCAGTTCTGGAGACCAATCTGGAACCATTCAAGACAATGGGGTTCAGGATGCAATTTTGTTGTTGGGTGACCATTCTTCTGGAGTTAGAACCCTTCAGTTTATGATGTATGTTCCTTCTGGAAGAACAGGATATTACAATTTCCAAGAATCTGTCCCTGTAGGAGCCAACTGGGCTCTTCACGTTCATTTTAACGAAGACGGAAGTTCAGGTGGAGTAGGAACTTTTGCACAAGATAACACTGCTGATCCTGTAGCTGGGGAATCTTTCACCTATCCAGAAGATACTTGGTTTTTAGTAAGCCATGTGATTGATATGGATACGAATACAGTTAGCTTCAGTATCGATGGAACTGAATTCTACAACGGTGATTTCTTTGCAGAAACCGGAAATGTTGCTGGAGTAGATTTCTTTTCTATTTCTTCTAATAACGAATATTACGTAGATGATGTTCTTTATGTAGAAGGTTCTTTAGGAAATGATGATTTCTCTGCTACCAACTTCTCAGTATATCCAAATCCAGTTCAAAACGAACTAACCATTAACTCTACTGAAGTAGTTGATAATGTACAGGTTTATGATGTACTTGGAAAATTAGTATTAAACATTACCCCTAATGCTGTTTCGCCAAAAGTAAACATGGGAGGTTTAACCTCTGGTGCTTATTTTGTTAAAGTATCTATTAACGGTGCTTCTAAAACTGTAAAAGTTATTAAGTAATTTATAAGTACTAAATTCTTATATTTGAAGGGCTCTTTTCTAAGAGCCCTTTTTTTATGAATGACAAAACCTTGAAAAATGAGAAAACTACTCCTTCTTATTTCTATTGTATTTTTTAGCTCCTGCGATGAACTCCAAAACGTTGTAAATACCCTACCCAACGGACAAGGCGGTGGGATAAGTGAAGCCATGATTGGAAATGGCCTTAGACAAGCCCTAGATTTTGGAATCGACAAGCAAGTTCAAAGGCTTACTCAAGAGGATGGCTTCTACAAAAATGAATTGGTTAAGATTTTACTTCCAGAAGAGCTTCAAAAGGTAGATCGAACCTTACGTGATATAGGCATGGGAAATCTAGCCGATGAAGGGCTAAAAATATTAAACAGAGCTGCGGAAGATGCGGTTAAGGAAGCCACCCCCATCTTTGTCGATGCCGTAAAGGGCATTACCTTTAATGATGCGAAAAACATTTTGTTGGGGCCAGATAATGCCGCCACCTCCTATTTGGAAATTAGGACCAAAACAGCACTTTACAGCAAGTTTAACCCTGTTATCCAAAATTCTTTTTCAAAGGTAGGTGCCGACCAAATATGGAATACCATTATTACAAAATACAATTCCATTCCCTTGGTTAATGACGTTAATCCAGACTTAACAGACTATGTTACGCAAGAAGCCTTAAAGGGAGTTTACACAATGATTTCAGTAGAGGAAAAAAATATTCGAACCAAAATATCTTCCAGGACTACCGATTTGCTAAGACAAGTATTTTCACTTCAAGATTAATGGTTCTCCAGTATTTTTTGCATTTGTTGCTGAAGTTCCCTCGCAGCGTTTTCGGCGGCTGAAGCAAAATCTTTATTTTGGGAAGCATATATAATTCCGCGGGAAGAGTTAATGAGCAACCCAATGGAATCGGTCATTCCGTATTTACAAACCTCATTCAAACTTCCGCCTTGAGCACCTACACCAGGCACCAAAAGAAAACTGTCCGAAATAATTTCACGAATTTCCTTTAAGTATTCGGCTTTGGTAGCCCCCACAACATACATTAAGTTTTCACTATACTTCCAGGTTTTGGAAGTTTTTAGCACTTGCTTATAGACTTCAGTATCGCCAGAAATTTTTTGCGTTTGAAAATCGAAAGCGCCTTCATTAGAAGTTAAAGCCAATAAGATGGTGTGTTTATCTTTAAACTGAAGGAAAGGTTCTACACTATCTTTACCCATATATGGAGCCACCGTTACCGAGTCAAATCCCAAATCGTCAAAAAATGCTTTTGCATACATCTTGGATGTATTCCCAATATCTCCACGTTTTGCATCTGCGATAGTAAAAATTTTTGGATGATTGGTATTCAAGTAGTCAATCGTTTTTTGAAGGGATTTCCATCCTTTCAAACCATAGGCCTCGTAAAAAGCAATATTTGGTTTGTAAGCTACTGCCAAATGATTTGTAGCCTCTATAATTGCTTTATTAAAACTGAAAATTGGGTCTTCTTCGGCAAGTAAATGGTTCGGGATTTTATTTAAGTCGACATCCAAACCAATACAAAGAAAGGATTTTTTTTGCCGAATTTGCGTTATGAGATTTTCGGTTGTCATTAGAAGGTTTCTCCAGCTTCTTTAAGTTTTTCGGTATTTCTCACCAATTTTAACTCTTCAATAATTTTCTCGATATCACCATCCATAATATTACCTAAATCGTAAAGGGTTAAGTTTATCCTGTGATCGGTTACCCGGCCTTGGGGATAATTATAGGTCCTAATTTTGGCACTTCGGTCCCCAGAAGAAACCTGACTTTTACGGATTTCGGAATCGGCTTCCATTTTTTTGGCAAGTTCTAATTCGTACAACCTAGAACGAAGCACTTTAAGTGCTTTTTCCAAGTTTTTATGAGAAGATTTTTGATCTTGACAGCTTACGATCATTCCAGTAGGCTCGTGGTGCAATTTGATGGCTGAATACGTAGTGTTAACAGATTGCCCACCTGGTCCCGTGGAAGTTGTTCTTTCAATACGAACTTCATTCATATCGAGCTCTACATCAAACTCTTCCGCTTCAGGAAGTACAATTACCGTAGCGGCACTGGTATGCACCCTCCCTTGGGTTTCCGTTTGTGGAACCCGTTGCACGCGGTGTACCCCTGCCTCATATTTCAACGTTCCGTAGACATCTTCCCCAGAGATTTCAAAAATAATCTCTTTATAGCCTCCGCTAGTTCCTTCGTTATAATCTACGACACTCACATTCCAACCTTTGCCTTCACAGTATTTGGTATACATTCGGTATAAATCCCCGGCAAAAATACTGGCCTCATCCCCTCCTGTTCCAGCACGGATCTCCATTACAGCATCTTTGGCATCTTCAGGATCCTTTGGGATTAAGAGAAATTTAATTTCCTCTTCCAATTTCGGCAAGGATTCTTCGGCATTTTCCAATTCCATTTTGGCCATTTCCACCATTTCGGCATCACTACCATCTGCAATGATTTCTTCAGCTTCTTTCATGGTATTGGTAAGGGAAATATACGCTTCCCTTTTATCCATCAAGATTCGAAGATCTTTATATTCTTTATTTAACTGAATGTAACGTTTCTGATCGCTTATCACTTCAGGTTGAATGATAAGGTCATTGATTTCATCAAAACGCTGTTTAATAAGTTGTAGTTTGTCTAACATAAATTATGCGCCCTTCTTTTAGGCGTGTGCAAATTTACGATAAAATAGGGTAAATACTAAAACAGTTCCGTATTGCGTACTATTTTTTCATGAATAAAGGAGACTCTCGTTCAGAAACCTGATTATTAAACGCAAAGTTGAGGAACATTGCCAAAGACATCAAATAAAAAATACGTTCTGGATAATAAGCAATCTTCCATTTAAAAAAATAGGCAGCCAATCCAGACAGATCACATAATATTAAACAAAACGAAAAATAAAGAAATTGCAGGGAAGTGTTTCCATCAAACCTATCGTTATAAGTAAAAGCTACCAGCCCCAGAATGATGAGCAACATCCCCTGCAAAAAGAATAAATAAAATTGTATGGTATTGTCTAGACCGGCAATAATAACATCAGACAGGTAATATAAATTAAATCCATTAAGCCCAATCATGACCAATGCAAAGACCACTATGATGGGGTTGTAGCTTATTAGCTTGGTTTTATACGCATTCAATAAGATGAGCAGAAAATAAGCTGCATTGGTTACAAAAAAAGAAGCTGTTCTGAAGAATTCGTTCTCATAATTGATAATACAGCCGTCCCTAATTAAAAATAATAGCATTATTAAAAATGCCATCTTATATGTATATCCCTCATGGTGAAAGAAAAAAGCCAAAAAAATAAAGGTAGAGACCCAACGGAATACCCTGCTAACGTTGATATCAAAAAAATGAATAACTAAAATGTTTACAATAATAAGGGCAACACACAAATAAGCTAGTCTAAGCCATTTATAGCGAAGAAGGTGATCCATAGAAATAGGGTTGTCGTTAAAGTCTTTTTAATTTACGATAAAAATGTAACGACGGTTTTAAAAAAGATCTTTTTTGGATTTTTTTGAAACTTCCATAAGGAATACGGCTATATTAAATGCTGAAAATAGCAACAGGATTCTAGCCAAATACACCGCGACTGTAGGAAATATGATGTCGTAATAACCAATACCACGGAACACTTCGGAAAAAAACATGGCTAATACGGCCAAGGTGAGGGTCCAGCTATACGTATTGCTATGGATATAATTATAGACTAAAGTTAAAAAGAGTAAGCTAATTATGATAAAGGTCTGTATGTTGACCAACCACAAGGTGAATTGTGAGTTAAAGTAAGGCTCTAGCACTAGTGAAAACTCATAACACAGGTAGCCATTAATGGTTAGCAGCAAGACAAATACCGCTAAAAGCACTTTTGAAACCTTTCTAAAATCTGTTTGTTGATATACGGCAATGGCAAAGAACACATACGCCAAGGCATTAAATACGATAGACAAATCGGCTAAAAAAGCGATCTCAAAACCTATGGTAAGAAAACTTGCAACCGCAGACAAAAGTAAATAAAGAGGTAAAAAAACCGGTTTTTCCTCTTTGATGACCATTAAGGGAATGATTGCAAAAGTAAATTGAATGACCCCTCTTATAGCACGATACACAAAAAAAACTTCCAGACTGTGAAAAACAGCTCCTATTAAGAAGAACACTATTGCTAGCAAATAGAGGTTTCGATACTTTCGATTAAAAAACACAATCTAGGATTTGGGACCGTAAAGTTGCGAAAAAATTAGAAAACTACCTCAACTCCAATCCCTAACATTTGCTTCCATTGCACTTTTGCTCCTGAAACCACTTCTGTTTCGGATCCATCTTCGGAAGGTTCGGTAATCTTAATATCGTTATCGTATTTAAGATGTGAGCCCAGGGAAGCATTCACGAAATTATTCACTTTAAAGCCTAACAGCATTTCAAAATCCACATCCACATTTCCAAAATTATTGATATAATCGGTATAAAAGCTTACCGCATGGGTAAGCTTGATATTTTTCACAATATCGGTTTCATAGTTATTTGTAAACAAAATACCCACTTCTTCACGTACCCGCTCCCCTTCTTCCATGATGAGTCCATTGTCATCCAAAACAGCTGGACGAACCCCAAAAGCCCCTTGATTGGAAAGCATTTCATCTAAAACAAAAGTGGCTTTCACGGTGAGAGGAGATACATATACCGAAAGTTTCTCCATATTTTTACCGTATTCAATTCCACTTCCTAAGTGTAAATAACCTGGTGCCATAAACGCTGAAATTCTTTGGGATATATCTGGATAGTTATAACCATCGGCAAATTGGGTTCTAAAGTCCATCTTTGCCGAATAAAACCAATTGGAGGTTTTACTGGTTCGATAACCGAGTGAAGAATTCAATTCGATTAGGTCCTCTGTTTTCCGAATCCCTTCAGTATCTTCCTGTTTATTAATCCCATAGCGCAAAACACTCTTGTTTTTCCACTTTAAATGTCCCTTGGTATAATTCAGGATTGTTTCCAGGGCAATAAGCCCAGAAATGGAACTGGCCCCTCCTGCATTCCAGTTTACAAAGGCAATTTCATTAACATCCAGTTTTGCCTTGTTTTCAAACTCCCAAATAATAGGGATGTTTTTGAGAGCTGTTTTATGGTTTTCAGAACTTAAAAATGTTTCTTGAGAATAGCCAAACTGAGTAAAGCCCCCTAAGAATATAGCGGTTAGAAAAAATAAAATCTTCATGAAGTTAATATTGAAAAGACCCTACGGAACTTGAAATAGTCAGCTTTTTGGTTGTTGAAGGTTCGACCCTACCAATTATTTTGGCATCTACTCCAAAAGATTTTGAAATATCAATAATTTCTGAAGCTACTTCTTCCGAAACATATAATTCCATGCGATGCCCCATATTAAATACCTGATACATTTCCTTCCAGTCGGTTTTACTTTCTTTTTGAATTAACTTGAATAACGGTGGAATTTCAAAAAGCGTATCTTTTACAATATGAAGTTGATCGATAAAGTGAAGAATCTTGGTCTGTGCCCCTCCGCTACAGTGAACCATCCCATGGATATGCTCCTTCTTTATTTCTGAAAGAACCTTTCGAATGATGGGAGCGTAGGTTCGGGTGGGAGAAAGTACTAGTTTGCCAGCGTCCAAAGGGCTTTCCGGAATTTCATCGGTTAAATTTCTGGTTCCCGAATACACTAATTCGGGAGGTACGGAAGCATCAAAGCTTTCTGGGTATTTTTCAGCTAGATAATTATGGAACACGTCATGACGTGCAGAGGTAAGCCCATTACTGCCCATTCCGCCATTATATTCCTTTTCATAGGTTGCTTGACCATAAGATGCCAAACCAACAATAACATCCCCTTCTTGAATGTTTGCGTTATCCACCACATCTTCCCGCTTCATTCTAGCCGTCACGGTTGAATCTACAATAATGGTTCTAACCAAGTCCCCTACATCGGCTGTTTCCCCTCCGGTAGAGTAAATATTTACCCCGTATTGGTGAAGTTCTTCAATTAATTCTTCTGTTCCATTAATAATGGCAGAAATTACCTCACCGGGGATACGGTTTTTATTTCGGCCAATGGTTGAAGAAAGCATGATGTTTTGAGTCGCCCCAACACATAATAAATCATCGATATTCATAATCAAGGCATCTTGGGCAATGCCCTTCCAAACAGAAAGATCCCCAGTTTCTTTCCAATACATATAGGCTAAAGAGGACTTTGTACCTGCGCCATCGGCGTGCATTACCACACAGTGGTCCTTACTACCCGTTAAGTAATCGGGCACTATCTTACAAAATGCCTTAGGAAACAATCCTTTATCTACATTTTTAATAGCTTTATGTACATCTTCTTTAGAGGCGGAAACCCCTCTTTGGGCATATCTTTTGGAAATTTCTTCACTCATACCGCAAATTTATAAAAAGAAACCCTCACACGGGAGTATGAGGGTCAATGTTTTTTCAGAAACTTTATGAATTATTGCCAATCGGGCATTGAAGCATTGGTAAAAATTATTTCCCTTTCGGAAATATCATCAAAATTGAATCTTACTATTTGTTTTGGAGATAAACCATCATTGGAGGTACTCGTAAAAATTATAGACCCTTCGTTAGGTGAATATTTAACATCCAAATCATTAAAGCCAGAAGGTTTATCGGTATCTACTTCTACTGTTTCATCATTGACTATATCATAAATAAAAATTCTAGAATCCAATTGTCGGTAAAAAGCGTTTTCAAAACCGGAAACATCACGGGTGTATAGTACTTTGGTCCCATCTGCAGAAAAATCGATACCGCCCAATGCACCGGGAAGTCCATCGACAACAATTACAGATTCGATTCCTGTATTCGGATTTACAATAGAGATTTTTGCATTATAACCAGAAGCATCGTTTGTTTTTATAGCAATTAGATTGTTAACATCGTTGGCGGCGATTTCTGAAATAAACTCTCCCTCGGGAGCGGTATATACCAAAGTATTGGCGTTTCCCGCAAAAGTAATGGAATAGATGCGGTTAAAATTAGGGTAATAAATCTTACTTCCATTTTGATACCATGTAAAATCCAATTCATCTTGGCGGAAGCCCGCTACCGGGACATTTTGAGTTAATTGCTCTATATTGGATCCATCCCGGTCCATTATAAACAAGTGAGTGTTGGCACCTACATTTCGCAGAAAAGCCACACGGTTAATCACAGTACTTTGTCTGGGTCTGAAGCTATTTTGTCCTTCCTGTGTAATTTGAATAAGATTTTCATCGGGAGTAGCAAAATCATCTTCCGAATCTGTTCCAGAGAAAATCACATTATTATCCCCTATTTTCTTTACAAAATAAAAACGGTTGTCCGAAGCATTTGAAGCAGTAGTAAAACCACTTAGGGAACTACTTACAGGGTCGTTTGTACCATCGTCCGCTTTTACCTGCCATACATAATTCACCCCTCTTTCTAGATTTTCGATAGTATAGGTTGTATCAGATATTTCTTCCACCAAAGTAATTTCATTGGTATTACCATTACGGAGTTCTAGTGAATAGGTAATTTCATCACTATCGTTGCTAGAAGAATTCCACACAAAATCCACTGTTGCAGGGACATCGGTAGCATTATCCTCGGGAGAGACCAAAATAGGTTCCAAAGGAGGAATGTTATCGGTTTCCCGTTTGGACATTTCAAGAATCACAATAGCGATTTCATCTTCCAATACGGTCACGGGTTCAAAGGCAGTTACATACTCTTCAATTTCTGCTTGTACAGAGTAATCGTCTACCAGCACGTTGGAAATGGTAAACTTACCTTCGGCATCGGTAAGCGCATTACTGGAAACTGGATTGGTGGTCACTTTTACATTTTCAATAGGAAGACCGGTTTCCTTATCGGTAACCGTTCCCGTAATCGAACCTTTTTTTTCTACCTCTACTGTATCCTCGGTACAACCCCAAAACAAAAAGAGCATAGCAGCAACAAAGGAGTATTTTACAATTGTATTCATAGTGTTCAATTTCATAATTAATTGGTTAGCCCAGTAGATTCTTCCGAAGTTCTAGATTGTTTTTTTCCGAAGTTGAAAAAATAGTCCAGACCTATTCCAAAGTTAAAATAATAATCATCCCTTCTTCCATTTTCGAGTCCGTCAAGTTTATCATTTAAAGTAATATTATGTTCCGCAAAGATCTTCAAGCCTAAAGATTGGTTAAGGTAAAAGTTTAGCCCGCCTCCATACTGAAGTTTGAAGAAAGTTTCTCCCAAATCGTAATTTCCATCTGTATCTTTATTGAATTCCCTAATCAACCCGGCACCCCCATACAAATAGGGTGAGAAATCATCTTTTGGCAGAATATTAAATTGAGCGTTTAGGTTGGTTTCAAAATATTTTTTTGAAAATTGCTCCCCACTATCCAATTCCAAAAAAGATTGAGAGATCCCTGCACTTATATATGGGGAAAGGATCCTGCGGTAACCTATTCGAGCCATATAACTTGCATTTTTAGTAGCATAATCTGCATCGATTAAAGAGACCCCTCCAGAAACTTCTAGTACATTTTTCTTATCCCTTTGTTTGTATACCCGATTGTATAGGTCGATAGATTCTACTTCATCTTTTTCCTTCAAATATTTATCGGTTAAGGCTTTATCGGCTTCAGGACCATTGACGGAGCCCCAATATTGGTCTATAATTCCTTCCATAATTAAATCGTGAACGGCTTTCTCGATAGCATCTTTAACTGCTAATTGTAAAGGTTCGTTCTGAGTGATCCCCGTTTCAGCTTCCAACAGCCTTTGAAATTTCACAAACCTGAAAAAATTACCATCAAGGGACTGTGACAAAATGGTTTTGGACACATAAATGGTTTTTAATACTTCCCCATTATTGGTAGATACGGCCCGTAAGTAGATGGTGATACGATCTTGCCGGTATCTTGAGGATCCTCCTACTCCAAAAAAACGGGCTCCTACCCCGCCCGTAACAATATTGGTATCGTAAGATATAATACCCCCTTCCAATAATAAGCCTGCATATAACAAAGGTGGAAGTGGCGGTTCGTTAGGGTTAAGGTTCTTGATATATTCCTGTTTGGTACTACGAATAATGTTCCGCTCTGTAGAAAGGTTACTTAAATTTTCTCTTTCAATTGGACGAAACCAACCTGAGTCTTCCAAAGCTTTTATTAAAATGGTGGTAGCGCCTTGCGTAACGGCTGTACTAAAGGTACTTCCATTCTCTATGGCCTTGTACTGTCCAGTCTGGTCACTAAAATTATATACCGCTACTTCCACAGGCTCTGCAGCTTTCGGCAAATCCCTAAGTAAGTTTGTTGATTTGGAAAACTCTCCTACTCTAGAGGGTTGTTGTTTTAACGGTTGATTAAAGTAGGTTCCACAAGAAGTTAGTATCAAAAAAATACTGGCCTTACAAGCCAGTGAAGCCAATTTATTCATACAATCCATTAATTAGGTATAATAACTTGGGTTTGTTCGCCATTAGAAGTGTCCAATATATTGATTACCAAACCTTCATTCGATTCAAAAACCTCGATGGCCAACGTGCCATAAGTAAAAGAGCCTTCTTCGGTAAAATCCCCTAATCCTTCTATCTGATTTTGCAAAACGGCCCTTGAAATTTGAGAAAGAAGTTGCGAATTGATATTCTCTCCAAACCTTTCCAGGTCACTTTGTTCCTCTCTTCTATTTTGATCTGCTGTAAATCCATTTTGGGCATTCGCAGAACTGATTAACCAATTGTAGTTAAAAGTATCCCCTCCAAAAGCTGGGTTTAATGGTTTGTAAGTCAATTGTTGTGAAACCGCTGTAAGGGTACATACAATCATAAATCCTAAGGCACATATATATTTCATTACTTAAATTTTAATAGCGTGTTATTTCATTCTTCTGGCGTTCAAGCCTATTTAATTCCCGGACTACCCTTCGAAAGGTTTCTTTTGCCATTTGGGTTAAAAACTCTTTTCTAGCTTGAGAAAAAAATTGCCATACCAACCTATTTTCAACCAGTACCGAAACCCTAGTGGATCTTCCTCTTCCAGGAACTTCTTCTATGGTAATATTACGTTTGGTATCAATTTCGGCATTGTTAAATATATTAAAAAAATATCTATGGAAGTCTCTTCCCGCTTTTGTAATGGTTTTGTTGAAGATAAATCCGCCTAACACAAAACCATCTTGAGGCTTGGCTTGGTCAGCATTTTGCGTACTATTTTCGTCTTCTTTCTCGAGTGTAATGCCAGATTTCACTCCTTTGGGAAGCTCAATTCTATCTTGCCCAATAGGTCGGTCTTCATCGTCATAGATAAGAAGAGCAATTATAACTTCAGACTCTTCATTATAATTAATGGTTGTAGTAGAAAGTACGGTAATTTCATTCGCTTTTAAAAAAAATCTATTCCCTTGAGAAGATTTGGAAACATTGCCATTATCGTCTTTGCGAAAGACCATAAAATCGTAACGCAAGTTAAAATCGGAATTCGTAAGATTGGAAGCTCGGGCCTTGAAAGTAAAGAACTCACTCGTGCGCTCCACTATTATTTTTGCTTTTACTTCTTTGTTGTAAACTTGAGAATGAACACTAAAACAAGTTATTAATAAAAGTAGGATACTAAGAGAAAAATTGATATATCCTTTAGATACGATCATAACTTATTGAAAACTTCTAATTATAATTTTAGGAGACGCTTCCGTTTGCCTAAACTGAAGTGATTTGGTAAGCTCATTAGAACCAAATTTATCAAAAGTTAGATTATCTCCATCCTGCTGAAGATTTAAGTAAATATCTTCGGAAGAATCATATACATAATCTTTAATTAGATTATTATCTCCATTTTGAGTTAAATCTGCCACAACGGTATTGACCTTATATTCTAAGTTTGTTAGGTTGTAATCTCCATTTTGAGTTACATTAATCTCACTGGCAGTTGCAGAAGAATTCACCCTTACTTGATTATAATCACCTATTTGTCGCAAGGATAACGAATTACCAGATATATTAGCATTTCGGTTATTGGATTGATTATTATTAATACCTAAAGCTTGAAAAATGGCTGCATTTCCATTGTTGGAAATTACCAATTCTCGATTGGATAGCTCTGCATTTTCATCGGTATACGTTTGCGAACTCATGTCTGGAATTTCCAACATAAGTACCAGAAAACATACGAGTAGATTGATTGTCTTCATATTATAAAGGTATTAATTTAATTTAAGTAGAGAAAGATTCCCTAAAGAAGCTTTCTCTACTTTATAAAAATCTTAGATGTTTTGAGATGCTGTATTAGCAACCATCACAAATATCATCTAAGTTGAAATTATTCACTCCGTTGATAGGAGTCCATGGAATTGGATCTTCAAAAGAACATTCTATACCATCGGTATTAAAGTTCCCATTAGGCCCTAGCTGTAAAATATCAGCTTGGTTTCCAGTTCCATCTTGTTCTATGGAATAACTATGACCCCCTCTTTGAACCAATAATGCTGCATTGGCAGTACCATTTTGCATCGTGGTACCAAAGTTATTATCACCATCTTGGTACGTATTCAATAGGTTGTCATCACCAACCTGCGTAGAGGTAACTTGGTTGTTATTTCCAAGCCCTTGTCTTTGCCAGGCTTTATTTCCAGTTCCAAATTGACCTAGAGTAGCATTACTCTGAGTTCCCAATTGATCTTGACGCCCGTAGTTTCCATCACCATAAGTGTTTTGAACAATAAATGCATCATTCCCATAACCAGATTGGTTTTGCTCAGAATAGTTTTCGTCTCCATATTGGTGAGTTTCAGCATCTAAGTCTCCTCCATCTTGATTTTGGAAGGCAATAGAACCATTAGTAGAAGTATTCAACGTGGCTAATTCACCAGCTACTCCTCCATCGATTCCAACCAAGCCTGTTAAACTACTAGCTGAAAGTATTCCATCTTGAAAAGCTCCTTGATCTGCTAAAGCATAATTAACATATCCAGAGGCTGGGTTATCGGTATTGGTTTGTACCTGAAGCGATTTGTTTTCTTCTCCTACTTGGTAGCTCCATGCCCAGTTTTGCTGACCATCGGAACCACTTTGATCGATTCCAGACTCATTATCAACCCCTAATTGATTGGTATAGGCATAATGCCCAGCCGTATTGTTTGGGGAAGCATTTTGACGTACAAAAGAGGTGTTTCCCTCTCCAGATTGAACTGTCCAAGCATCATTGCTATCATAGGTTTGTCTAATAGTGGCTTCATTCGCCAAACCGTCCTGCTCTAATAAAGCAGAATTTCCTTCAGCTTGGTTACCAGTCCCTTGGCGTATATTTCCGCGGTTATTGGCGCTACTATCATCATTCTGCCCTTGTTTTGTTATTGCGCTGTTGTAATCTCCTTCCTGTCTAGTGGTAGACTGGTTTTCAGATCCAGATTGAATAACATCTGCCGCATTTTGAACTCCACTGGCTGAAGAAACAGCTCCCGTTTGCCTCACTCTAGCTAAGTTAGCACCTATTCCGGAACCATTATCCTGATAGGTATAAACTGACTGCTGAGTTCCTGCTTGACGAACCCTTACTTTATTGTCATTTCCATTTTGGATAGACAACCCAGTGTTCGCGTTAGGATCTGAACTTAAGTTAGGTTGTAAAGTTGCCGTTTGTGTAGGACCTTGATATTGTGGCCCGTATTGGGCATAAATCGTAGTTCCTGCAAAAAGCACAACTGCTATAAATAATAATTTTTTCATTGTTTAGATATTTTATGAAGTGAAACTTAACCCTCGCTGAATCCTCTTCAGCGAGGGATTAAGTTTTCTATTTTCTTTTCAGTTTAAGATATTTCTGTTCTCGAAAATGCCTAATATTAGCATCCGTCACAAATATCTCCTAAGTTGAAAGAAGGAACTTCATAATCCATATCTAAGTTCATTGGATCATCAAAATCACAATCTACAGCACCGGCACCGAAGTCTCCGTCAGGTCCCATTTGAAGGATATCTGCTTGGTTTCCACCTACAGAGAAATCTCCAAAAGCAGCACCTGCATTTTGCTCCACGGTATAGCTTTGTCCGTCATACTGAACGATTAAAGCAGCGTTATCTGCTCCCATTTGAGTAGAGTAAGCAACGTTATCAGCACCAAATTGGTGAGTATTTAATTTTTGGTCTTTTCCAGCTTGATAACTTAAAGCAGTGTTGCTGTCGCCATCTTGGTTTTGGAAAGCTTTGTGACCTGAACCAGCTACAACTAAACCAGCTGTGTTAGAGTTTCCAACCTGAAGTTGCTTAGAATAGTTAGAATCGTCTCCAGGATAGTAGTGTGTTTGAACCATACCCGCAGCGTTTCCGTCCCCAACTTGTTCTTGCTCACCATAGTTGCTAGCTCCTACATCACCGCCATACTGCATCATACCAGCACTGTTCCCAGCACCTACTTGAGTTTGCTTGGCTTTGTTACCTTGTGTTGGAGCATACAACGGAAGACTTCCTGTACTATACACATTGGCAATAATAGAGCTCCATTGTGCATCTGCTTCAGAAGCAACTGCAGTTCTTCTAGCGATTCCTGCTTCACCTTGAACCACCCCAGCATCATTTCCGGTACCACCAGAAACATCAGTAGCAACTTGCATTTGCTTGGATTGGTTGTCGTTACCTACTTGAAGAGCACGTGCCGAGTTACGGGCACCTGCACCAGATTGTCCAATAAAGGATTCGTTACGATCACCTTCTTGCTCGTTCATAGCATAGTGACCATCGGTTCCGTTAGGACCTGCATCTTGGTTGATCATGGACTTGTTTTCATTTCCAGTTTGTTGCGTCCAAGCATCACTATTGTCATAGGTTTGCTGAGTTTGAGCCCAGTTACCATCGCCATCTTGATCGATAGCAGCATAGTTAGACTCTGCTTGGTTGGCCACACCTTGACGGATCAATGCACGGTTGTTTGCACTGGCATCATTGTCCTGTCCTTGACGCGTTACTGCATCATTGGTATCACCTTCTTGCTTTGTAGTAGACTGGTTAGTAGAACCAGATTGTAATACATCGGCACGATTCATTACACCACTAGCAGAAGAAACCGCTCCAGTTTGCATTACTCTAGCTTGGTTTCCACCAATACCAGAACCATTGTCTTGGTTGGTGTATACAGATTGACTGGTTCCAGCTTGTCTTACTCGTACTTTGTTGTCATTCCCATTTTGAATAGACAAACCAGTATTTGCATCAGGATCTGCCGATAAATTGGGAACTGTCGTCGCAGTTGGAGACGAATTCCCATTAGAGTCTGTGACCTGGGAAAAGCCCACGGCCGTGAACATAAGCGCAATTGCGCATAACATTAATTTTTTCATAATTGTAAGGTTTAAAAAAATTGGTTAATAATTAATAATTGATTTTCTATGCGTTTCAAATGTAAGGACGCCATCCTTGTTTAGCTTTAGTTCATTGTATTCAAATTGTTATTAAAATATTATACAACTACTTATTTTTCAGAACATTATATATGTTTTTTACCGCCACATTGAATTAAAAAGTGACATTTGTATTATACCAATACGTAAGAGGAGAGAAAGTAAATTTGGGGGTTGATTAAAATGCTTTGTTTTGCATTTCTTTCTTACACAAATATCCAAAAAAGAAAATAGAAACCTATACGTACTAATACGTATATATTTGATTTTTAATTATTTGTGACTAATTTCCTACAAATAAAATTTCGATAATCGGACAATTTAAAAAGATATTACGTTCAAATACGCAATACTTTAACATTTAGGGAAATGTTAAATATTTGTTAAATTAAAAGGTTTCGAAAACGATTTCGATAAAAAAAGCCTTTTCTCGATGAAAAGGCTTTTCCTACAAAAATATAGAGTAGAAATTATCTAGTAAAAAGTAGTTCGCGGTACTTTGTAAGTGGCCATAATTCGTCATCCACTAAAAGTTCCAGTTTGTCGCAATGGTAGCGAATTTCATCAAAGTAGGGTTTCACCTTGTCACAATAAGCAACGGCTCTTTTTTCAGAATCCTCCATCTTATTGGCTTTTTTACGCTCTTCTATCATATCGGTGATTCCTTTATTGATCTTTTCTATATGCTCACTAATGCTTTCAATTAATCGCATTTGCTCTCCAGCCACCTTCTTGAATGTAGTGCCATAGATAGCCTTTAAACCTTCCACATTCTCAATAAGAATATTTTGATAACGTATGGCCGTAGGGATTACATGATTCCTAGCAATGTCCCCTAACACCCTTCCTTCAATTTGAATACGCATGGCATATTCTTCTACTTCAATCTCGTGACGGGCTTCTATCTCCACCTTACTCATAATATTAAGGTCTTCAAACAAGCTAATGTTCTGCTTGGACAATTTTGCCTTAAGCGCCACAGGAGTGGTTTTGTTATTACTTAACTTACGTTTCTTCGCTTCCTTTTCCCAAGCTTCACCATACCCATCTCCTTCAAAACGGATTCTTTTGGAGTCTTTAATATACTCCCGTAACACATTAAAGATTGCATCATCTTTCTTCATTTTCTTGCTAGAAATCAAAGCATCTACTTCTTCCTTGAAGTCAATTAATTGCTTCGCTACTATAGCATTCAATACCGTCATAGGATTGGCGCAGTTAGCGTAAGAACCTACCGCTCGTAATTCAAATTTATTTCCAGTAAAAGCAAAAGGTGAAGTACGGTTACGATCGGTATTGTCTAATAAGATTTCAGGGATCTTTCCAACTACATTCAATTTAAGATCGGTTTTTTCTTGCGGGGAAAGTTTACCATCGGTTACTTTCTCCAATTCATCCAAGACCTGGGTTAATTGGGATCCAATAAATACGGAGATAATTGCCGGAGGTGCTTCATTGGCCCCCAAACGATGGTCATTACTAGCACTTGCAAAAGAAGCCCTAATCAGTTCCTCATATTCATTAACTGCTTTAATGGTATTGATAAAATATGTTAAGAACTGAAGGTTCTTCATCGGCGTACTCCCAGGGCTCAACAAATTCACTCCCGTGTTAGTAGCCAAAGACCAGTTGTTGTGCTTTCCACTGCCGTTGATTCCAGCAAATGGCTTTTCATGGAATAGTACTTTAAAGTTGTGACGATCGGCTACCTTATCCATCACATCCATAATTAAAGAGTTATGGTCTACCGCAAGGTTAGCCTCCTCAAAAATAGGAGCTAACTCAAATTGGTTTGGAGCCACCTCATTATGACGGGTCTTTACAGGGATTCCCAATCGCATACATTCGTTTTCCAACTCACGCATAAAATTAAGCACTCTTGTAGGAATAGAACCAAAATAATGGTCGTCCAACTGCTGTCCTTTTGCTGAAGTATGCCCCAAAAGGGTTCTTCCAGCTAAAGTGATATCGGGTCTGGAAGAAGCCAGTGCTTTATCAATAAGAAAGTATTCTTGTTCCCAACCTAAGGTAGCAATCACCTTAGATACATTCTTGTCAAAATACTTAGCCACTGCCGTCGCAGCCTGATCAATACTTTGTAAAGAACGCAATAAAGGAGTCTTATTATCCAGTGCTTCTCCAGTGTAGGCTACAAAAACGGTAGGAATACATAATGTAGTACCTAATAAAAATGCCGGAGAAGTAGGATCCCAAGCAGTGTATCCACGTGCTTCAAAGGTATTTCGAATGCCCCCATTAGGAAAACTGGATGCATCAGGTTCTTGCTGCACCAATTGTCCCCCTCCAAATTTTTCGATCGCTTTTCCTCCTTCAATAGGCTCAAAAAAAGCATCGTGCTTTTCAGCAGTAGACCCTGTTAAAGGCTGAAACCAGTGAGTGTAGTGGGTAGCTCCTTTACTAATCGCCCATTCCTTCATCCCGGTAGAAATATGATCGGCTATACCCCTATCTATCTTAGTGCCTTTTACAACGGCATCCATCACCGCATTGTACGAATCCTTAGTAAGGTATTGTCGCATGGCAGTTTCGTTAAAAACATTGCTTCCGAAAATTTCTGAGCGACGCTCAGGTTCAGTTACCGCAACCGGCTTTCGATTGAAGGTTTCTGTAATAGCTTGAAAACGTAGAGTTGACATGTGTATGTGCTTTTTTTAAAATGTTTAAATTTTACCGCACAAAAATACATTATTTTTATTTACACCCCCTAAATTTGAAGTTAAAGTTATCAATAACTTAACTTTTTGTGTTGATAACCCCCTCGATAAAAGCGTTTCAATCCCTAAAAAGCAAATTATATTGAATTAAACCTTAATTTATGAATGCCATACCTATAAAAATAGCATAGGCAACCACAATGAGAAGCCCCTTGTACCGGCCCATAATCAATTTCTTGGGCAAAAAGGCCAAAGGAATAAGAACAGCGGCAAATCCAAGCATCCAGAAAATATCATTAGACAGAACCTCTGGGCTCTTTACCGCAACGGGTTGAATCATTGAGGTAATCCCTAGTACACAAGCAATATTGAAGATATTGGAACCAATTAAGTTACCTAGGGATATTGCCTTTTCTTTTTTTAGTGCCGCAATAACCGAAGCCGCTAATTCGGGAACACTTGTACCCACTGCAATCATTGTAACCGCAATGACCCTTTCAGTGACCCCCATCGCAACTGCAAGGTCGACCGCCCCTTTCACCAAAAGCTCGCTGCCGCCCCAAAGAGACACCCCTCCAATAAGCAGCCACATGGTAATCTTGAAATTGGAAACCTGAGAAAGGGTATCATCCACTTCCTCTACTTCCTGGGTATTGTTGGCGCTCTTTCGAGCACTTCTGATAAGCAACCACAAGTACCCTATTAAAAAAATGAGCATTCCAGCACCTTCTATCCTGGAAAGTTCTTTCCCTGTACTTAGCAAAAGGAATAAGGCCAAAGATACAAACATCATCACGGGCCAATTTATTTTGTAAAAATCCTTATCTATAGCCAATGGACCAATAACCGCGGTAACCCCTAAAACCAACCCTATATTGGCAATATTGCTTCCAATCACATTTCCCAAGGAAATATCACTGAAACCTTCCAAAGCAGCATTCACACTAACCAACAATTCGGGGGCAGAAGTGGCAAAGGACACCACCGTTAAGCCTATCACCATTCTAGAAAGCTTCAATTTAAAAGACAAAGCAACCGAAGATCTCACCAAAAACTCTCCACCTATCACCAGCAAGGTTAATCCTAAAAATATGTATAAGACACTCATATATATTATCTATGGAGCGAAGATACTAATTACGCCACGGAAGTGAAATGCAAGAATGAAAATTTCCGCATACAATAAAAAACTATAAAATTAGTTATATAACTACATAATTAGTTGTTTAACTAAAAAAATAGTTATAAGTTTGGGACATGGAACGATTAACCAATAAAGAAGAGGAAATCATGCAAGCCTTATGGCGTTTGAACAAAGCTTTTGTTAAAGAGATTTTACCTTTACTTCCAGGAGAGAACCACTACAATACCATTTCCACTATCGTTAGAAACTTAGAAGAGAAAGGGTTTGTGGGACATCAGGCTTTTGGAAAAACCCACCAATACTTCCCTTTGGTGAGCAAGGAAGCGTATACCAAAAAATTTATGAGTTTTGCCACCAAACGTTTTTTCGATAATAATTACAAGAATCTCGTCTCCTTTTTCGCTCAGGAAGAGAAAATAAGCGCTGAAGAACTTCGGGAGATCTTAAAACTCATTGAAGAAAAAAAATAATATGGACTTTTTAATCTACATCGCCAAATCTGCTGGAATTTTGTCGCTCTTCTACCTAATATATAGGTTAGCCCTACGGAAAGACACCTTTTTTAAAACCAATAGATTTTACCTGCTTTTTGGATTGGCATGTGCCTTATTCCTTCCTTGGCTTACTTTTACGCAAATCATCATCATGGAAGCAATCCCAGTGGTTGCCAGTAATTATTCTGAAGAAATAATTAATACCTCGACTATTCAGCTAGCCCCAGAAGCTAAGACTTTTCCTATTTGGAAATTGGCATTATGGGGATATTTAATAGTGATGGGGATCCTATTTATAAAGTTCGTCGTAGAGCTGTCCTCCTTACTGAATTTGCTTTTAAGATACCCCAGCAAACGGGTTAATGGATTTCGTTTTATTAAAACCAACAAAACTATTGCACCCTCCTCTTTTTTTAACTATATCATTTTTAATCCAAATTCTCATGAGCAAAAGGAACTGGAAATGATTTTAAGGCATGAGGAGGTTCATGCCTCGCAATGGCATAGTTTGGACACACTTCTAGCATACCTAGTACGCATATTACAATGGGCTAATCCGTTTTCTTGGTTTTATAGAAAAAGTGTTACGGAAAACCTTGAGTTTTTAGCCGATTACCAAACCGTGAATAGCATTGCGTCCAAAACGGAATATCAACTGGCACTTTTAAAGGCTTCATCACCCTTACCCGTTCCAGCGCTTACCAATAATTTTTATCAATCATTTATCAAAAAACGAATCATTATGTTAAACAAAAATCATTCAAACAAGTCCCACCAATTCAAGTTACTTTTAATTTTACCGGCACTCGCCCTTTTTCTCTGGAGTTTTAATACGGAAGAAGTAATCGAATACACCACGGCTTCTAGTATTATGGAGGCTTCGGAATCTTTTACTCCTGAAAAGAACAGTGTTTCCTTTTCCGCAAAATCGTCCGATGCAGATTTGGATGTTCTTGAAGATTACTTTAAAACGAACCATCCGGAAAGTTTGATTAAAATAGAAAATAGGAAAAGGGATGCGGATGGCCATCTGTTCAATTTTAGCTTTCAAGTAAAGTTTGCTGGAGATGAAAAATTCTTTACCCGTTTTGACCGAACCAAAGACACTCCTTTTGAAAGCACCTATAAAATTGAACCTTTAGAAGAAAAACTGCTGTTGGTTACCGAATCGGGTCCTGAAGGCGTTCAATTGGAAATAAGCCCCAAAGAATTGAAAATAAAAACCCCTAACGGAACCCCCTTTCTTGTAGACTCTGAAAAAGAAATTTCAAAAAAAACTGCTAAAGATAAAAAGCCACTAGGGGAAAATCCGCTTTACATCCTTAATGGGAAAACCCTTCAAAAAAAGGATTTACCCAAAAACAAAACTTTAAAAACCAAGGGAGGGATTGTCGTTTTCAATCCAGAAGAAGGTTTTAAAAAGTACGGTGAAAAAGGCAAGGATGGAGTCCTTCTGTTTAAAGATGAAGTGATTTTTGTTGCTGAAGAAAATTCAGAAAAAAGCAATACCAACGCAGCTTCACAATCTAAAAATATTGGAATAAAAATTCCAATGACCGAATTTAAGATCCATAAAAACACTTCCGACCAGGAACTTCAAAAGATTAAAAAACAACTGAAAGATGATCATGGCATCATCTTAAATTATGCTACGTCCCGAAATAATGCAGGGGAAATTGTAGCACTTTCGATGAATTATTCTGGAAAAGGTAAAAATGGTAATTACCAAGTGACCGACGATGAAGGTATTGAGGAATTTGTTTTCTTCATCAAAGAAGATGGCACTATGGGATTCTTTTCTGAAGCAGCCGAGCTAAGAAGGGAAGAACGTATGAAAGCACGTGAAATTGAAATGAAACAACGGCGTAAGGGTTTGAAGAAACGTGCGGAAGAACGAAGGGAAGAAATGGAGGAACGCCGTGAGGAAATGGAACTGCTTCGCGAAAAACGACTTGAGGAAATGGAAACCATGCGTGAAGAATTGGACCAAAAAAGAGAAGCGATGCGGGAAGAAGTTTTCATCGCAAACCGAGACTCCCAAAATAATAAGGTAATCGTAATTTCCAACGATTTGGGCGAGACCCTTCATATCCATAAAAATAGCACAGATGATGAATTGGCCCAAATGAAAGAAACACTTGCTGAAAAAAACATTGACTTTAACTATCGAGGTATTAAACGAAATAAGCTGGGAGAGATTACGGGGATAAAATTTTCCATTAACGACCACAAAGGATCCAAATCCTCAACCGTCATAAGAGGAGATGATGACGAGCCTATTGAAACCATTATTATCCAACAATAAACGGTATACTTTTTAATTTATAAGCCTCCTTTTCTTGAGGCTTTTTTTATTTCGTATTTTTAAACCATGAAGAAAAAGCTATTCCAACTTTTGGCTAAAATCAATAAGACTATCCTACCAAGCCTCACCAAGAAAGGCGTGAATTTAGAGAAAGCTACGAAGCTTCAAATGGCTTTATTTGGCTACCGACTTTGGGTGACTAAAAATGCATTGGATCAATAATTCAAAATAGAGGCTACCGGATATTTCTTCAGTTTTTGCTTTCCTTTCAAAAAATCCAACTGCATGATAAAATTGCATTGAACCACTTCCCCACCCAATTGTTCAATAAGGCTACAAACTGCTTCAGCGGTTCCGCCTGTGGCTAGTACATCGTCATGAACTAAAACTTTCTCCCCTTTGGAGATGGCGTCTTCATGGATTTCCAGGGCGTCCCATCCATATTCCAATTCGTAGGGTTGCTTCAGCGTTTGATACGGAAGTTTACCCGCCTTACGAACCGGAACAAAACCCGCGCCTATTTCCTGCGCCAACAAGGTTCCGAAGAAAAACCCACGGGACTCCACCCCAACCACTTTATCAATTTTTTTTCCGTCGATTAATTCCAGTAATTGTTGTACACACACGCTGCTCGCCTCGGGAGAAGCCAGTAGCGGAGTAATGTCTTTAAAAATGATTCCTTCTTTAGGGAAATCGGGAATAATACGGATGTAATCTTCAATATCTAGCATTCTTAAAAATAGCTATAATTTTTAGCTTCTGAAACAGTGGGCAACAAATTATTTTAAGTTTTTCAGAAGGCCTAAAGGATCTATTTCGATTTCAGCTTTTAGGTCATTTAGCAGATTATAAAGCCCGAAAAACGTTCTATTTATATACAAAAAATGTTTACTTCCTCGATTACCGTCCATTTTCCGAAGTTCCTTGTCGGAAGCATATTTTTCGCTTAGCGCTGTGATACGATTCCAAAATTGGGGATCCCCAAAATCGAAGTTTTCATGCTGAAAGGGTTCACAAAACAAGCTCAACATTTCGTGGAACAACTTCATGAAATACGCCTCATCCTTTTCTGAATCGGTTTCCTTTAACAACTCCAATTGAAGCATTCGTTCTTTCAGTTGTTCAGGATTTTCAAAACTATTCTTTTGGGAAAGTTGAAAATAGGGTTCGTAAAATTCTTCTGGAATTTCTTTGATACACCCAAAATCGATAGCAGCCAATTGACCTTCTTCAGTTACCAAAAAATTACCAGGGTGCGGATCGGCATGTACTTCTTTTAAAACATGCATCTGGTACATGTAAAAATTCCAAAGCGATTGCCCTAATTGGTTTCTTTCCACTTGCGAGTGCGACTCCTTCACATACTCAGATAGATGCTTTCCTTGAATCCAATCCATCACCAAAATACGTTCACTGGAATACGTTTCGTAATACTTCGGAAAAACCATTCCAGGGATGTGGGCACATGCCTCTGTAATGGCTTTACTGCGTTGTAATTCCAAATTGTAGTCGGTTTCCTCTAATAGTTTTCCTTCCACTTCCCTGAAATACTTTTCAGCATCTTTACTTTTAATATTGAACATTCGGGTAGCGACCGGTTTCACCAAAGCTAAATCGGAAGAAATCGCATTGGCAACCCCTGGATATTGAATTTTCACGGCTACGACAGTTCCATCATCTAGGGTAGCTTTATGAACCTGCCCAATGGTCGCAGCGTTAACCGCTTCTTTGGTAAAACTTTTGAAGAGCTCTTCAGGGTATTTCCCAGTATAGGTTTTAAAAGTTTTACGCACCAAAGGTGAGGAAAGAGGTGGCACGCTAAATTGCGCTAAGGAAAAACGCTCTACATAAGCCCGCGGCAAAATACTTTTCTCCATACTTAGCATTTGCGCTACTTTAAGGGCACTTCCCTTCATGTCCTTCAGTCCATCATAAATATCGCTCGCATTTGCCTCATCCAAAGTTTCCCGATCCACGGAGGCGCCCATGGCCTTTTTTCCGTAGTATTTTAAATAATTACCCCCTAATTTTACTCCAGTCTTGACCAAAGTAGTCGTTCGCTCAATTTTTCCAGTAGGAATTTTGTCTATCGTCTTCATGTGCTACAGACTGTATTCTTTCCAAAGAAATTTTCCGAAGTCTACCAAAGACTCCAAAGGTTTGGTTTCAAACACATCGAAAGCCGTATGTACCGACTTCTCAATGGCTGCATCTGTCTTTTCGAACGCAGGGGATTGATCCTTGATCCAAAATCTGAATAAAAACAAAAACTGCAACCAAACCGCTTCACTAAAAATACTTTCTGGATGCTGAAATGCCTTGGAGCTTTTTTGTTCATTACCAAGAGCCACCAGTTCCATAGAGAATTTTTTAATTTCTTTTCGCAGCATTTTCAGCTGACTCAATTTTTGGGGTTGGACTGGTTCTCCTACGGCTGTTAAAATATAGCTCCTATTTGCAGTTAGTATTTCAAATAAGGTGAAGTAATAGGTAAGCAATTGGTCCTTTGGTGTCATCTCATCCCTACCTTGTTTCTCCATCAAAGCAACCGCGTGTTCATGAAACGCTACCCAGATTTTATTTTCCAAAGCTTCGAAACCTCCATATTGCTGATAAAAATCTTTCTCTTCAATGTTGCTCTCCTTACAGAATTTATAAACGCTAGCAGGCTTTTTCCCATGTTGCAGGATGTGTTCCATGAATACGGAAATAATATCTACTTGTTTCTTTTCCTTCTTTTTTGTCTTTGCTACAGCCATTTTATCTGATTTTAATATTCAAAAATACAAAATGTTTAACCTAATTTTTAATTTATTAAACAAAATAAATGTTAAATTAAACCTGCTTTTTTAAGAGGGTGTTTGTCAGTTTTTATAAAAAAGATATATTTGCACCCCGAAAGAAAAAGGATTATTTTTGTAATTCCATTTCAAATTAGGCCTCGTGGCGCAACTGAATAGCGCATCTGATTACGGCTCAGAAGGTTGCAGGTTTGAATCCTGCCGAGGTCACGAATAAATAGTTTCATAAGAAAAAACGCCAAGCTTGCTTGAGCGTTTTTTTGTTGGAACTATTTTCAAAGCGGAGCTTTGTCAGGTTGCGGAGCCATCCTTCAGAAAGACGGAGCTTTGTCAGGTTGCGGAGCCATCCTTCAGAAAGACGGAGCTTTGTCAGGTTGCGGAGCCATCCTTCAGAAAGGCGGAGCTTTGTCAGGATGCGGAGCCATCCTTCAAAAAGGCGGAGCTTTGCAGGAGAGGCGATAGCCAATTCTGGAATAAAGCGGAGCTTTGTCAGGATGCGGAGCCATCCTTCAGAAAGGCGGAGCTTTGCAGGAGAGGCGATAGCCAATGCTGGAATAAAGCGAAGCTTTGTCAGGATGCGGAGCCATCCTTTAGAAAGGCGGAGCTTTGTCAGGATGCGGAGCCATCCTTCAAAAAGGCGGAGCTTTGTCAGGATGCGGAGCCATCCTTCAAAAAGGCGGAGCTTTGCAGGAGAGGCGATAGCCAATCCTGAAATAAAGCGGAACTTTGTCAGTTTGTGGAGAACCCTTCAGAAGAAAAATAAAAACTACTGTTTCTTATCTACATGTACCTGAAAGCTTGGTGCTTTGTAATCCTTTGGTAAATAACTGGAGGGAATCGTGACCCTATTTCCATCGCGTGCCGCACGATAATGAGGGGACAAAATTTCAATGCCTCGTTCGTTACAAGTGTCTTGTATATTCTGATTGAGTTGTGAATAGATCAAAGCCTGTTTTGATGCTTCCCGGGTATATGCATTAATCTGATACGAAACATAAAAGTCGTCCAAACTGGTTTGCAGGACAAAAGGCATAGGATCTTTTAAAATCATATCGGTTTTAAGGGCAGCATCTATTAGTACTTGGTGCATATCTTTCCACGGAACGTCATACCCTATGGTAACCGTAGTATGTAAAATAAGTCCTTTTTCTGCCGTTTCACTAGTGTAATTGGTAGTATTCCCAGACAATACCGAGGAATTGGGAATGGTAATAATTTCGTTTTTAATGGTTTTTACCCTAGTGACCAAAAGTGTTTTTTCCACCACGTCTCCAGAAACATCCCCAATTTTAATTCGGTCGCCAATTTTAAAGGGCCGCATATAAGTAATCACCAAACCGGCCACCATATTGGCAATGGCCGTGGAAGATCCCAACGAGAATAAAATCCCTACGAAAACAGAAACCCCTTTAAAAATATCGGAATCCGAGCCCGGTAAAAAAGGAAAGATCAACACAAACATAAACGCATACAGTAAAAACTTTACAATGCTAAAAGTAGGTTTGGCCCAATCGGAATGAAACCCAGAGATATTTAGTTTCTCCGATTCAATTTCCTTGAAAATATAGCGAACAAACCTGATAACGTACTTCATGACGAAGTATATCACCAAAATACTGAAGAGATTCGGCAAATATTCCCAGATAGAAACAAACACCCCCTTAAAAGGGGACCAGACCAGCTGAAACAATTTATCGGCCCAATTCCTGGAAACCGGAAAAATACTAAAGATAATAGGCAAGGCAATATATACGAGGACAATTAAAACCACCCATCGTAAAATCTTTACTAAAAAAAGGACCACCTGAAGCTCTTGATCGGCCGACAGAAACGTATAATCCTTGTAGGATAGATTTTTTAGCCACTTTTCCTTAGACTGATGGATGTAATACAATAGCCGTCTGTAACCTTTTCCCACAAGCCAGACCAAAAACCAAACTATCCCAATCACCAATAAAGCCAACCCAATGCGCAACAGTATTTTGGAAAGGGAGTTATTGGCTTTACTTTCAACAATGGATGTTTCAATTCTATTTTTAAAATCGTTCGCCAAGGCCTCCCTATCCGTTTGATACCAAAGGGCATCATTTTCAGAAACATTCATCACAATGGTTTCTGCATACACAATATCGAAGCTATCTTCGGAAGCGACTACTTCAAGCGTATTATTTCCGAAGAAATCATCGCTGTACAAATTCTTAATCTTCTCACTAATGGATTTGGCCCGCTCTGAAGCAGTAAGCGCGCCAGTCTTAGAGTACAATAAAAATAAGGTGTCACCATCCACGCCCAGCACTGGGTATCCTTGGGCGGTACTTCTTAAAGAATCTATTCGAGCTTTACGCAGAGAGAGGGCAGTACTTTCTTTTAAGTCAATCTCGGCCAATTCTTGTTCCAGTTCATTTTTTTGAGAATCATCCCCCTCTTTCAATTGGTCCAATCGCGCTACCAGTTGCGCCTTTTTCACAGAATCGAGGATCCGCTGCTTTTCAATCGCTAAAATTTCACTTAAAAGTTGTCGTTCTTGAAGGCTATCTTGGGTTTGTGCTACGGAAGAAACACACAGTAATAATATCCAGAATAATCCTAAAAAATGCTTCAATGTTTTCATAGAATAAATTGATTTGCCCTCATTGAAAGGGCGGGCAAAATTATTGATAATTCCATAATATCCTATAACTGAACCCCTTTTTAACTAAAAAGGTTAATGTGATACATAAAATTTCCATGACACCGACCAATTTTGTAACTTTAAGAAAAACCAAGTGCTTATGAAATTTCCAAAGCGTTTAGAAACAGCTCTTTCAAAATTGTATACTGCCTACAATACCCACACCCTTCATCCTGAAGATGCGTGCCGTTGTGCCGTGGGCAACTTGTTAGGGCAACGAGATTTTTGGAAACATTTAAGCGATGATCATGGTTCTGTAAAATTAAACTACGTTGGGAAGGTACACGAAATGTTAGGTAGACGATTTGAAGGGTATCTTCCCTCAGAATTATTACAAATTGAAAAAGCTTTTTTAGCAGGTTGTGGCTATGAGCTTCCGTTCACACAAAAAAGTAAGAAACCCAAAAACCCGCAAGATCGGGAAGTACTTTTTCAAGGATTGTGCCATGCCATTGAAGCCCTCTGTTCTTTGGAAAATATTCCAAATGTGATGGAGATTACGGAAAGCTTTGAAAAAATAAAAGCTCCTTCAAAAGAAAGAGCTTTCGCCATTCAATAATAGTTTTCCTTAAATAATTTCGGCACTTAGGCCTGCTTCCAAGATTTTACTGCACCTAGGCTTTAAATCCTCGAAAGAACCGGACTTTACCGTACATTTTCCTTTGTAATGTACAATCATTGCGCATTGTTCGGCTTGTATTGGGGTATGCTCACAGGTATAAATCAAAGTGTCAATTACGTGATCAAACGTATTTACCTCATCATTGTAAAGCACAATTTGATTTTCCTGACCCTCCTTTTCCGCAAGGAGTAGGTCTTCTTCATATTTTTCTTGGGTACTCATAGCACTAATTTACAAATTTCGCAGCAATCCAATTGTTTTTTTCCTTGTTTTCAACGAACTGAAGCCCCAAATTATTGCAACATTCGGTAATAATAAGAAGATCTTCCCTGTAAAAACCACTTAAATAAACCACCCCACCTTTACGCAAACATTGCACATAAGTTGCCATATCATTTAGTAAAATATTCCTGTTGATATTGGCAATAATGATATCGTAGGTTTCTGAAGTAGGCAAAATGGAAGCATCCCCCAATTTTACGGAAATATGTTCACAATGATTCCGGTTAACGTTTTCTTCGGAATTTTCCACACACCAATCATCAATATCAATCGCATCTAGTTTTGAAGCACCGCGCATTTCAGCTAAAATAGCTAAGACAGCAGTCCCGCAGCCCATATCCAACACGGACTTCCCTTCAAAATCATTTTCCAGCACAAACTGAAGCATCATAAAGGTAGTCTCATGATGTCCAGTCCCGAAGGACATTTTGGGTTCGATGACAATTTCGTAGGGCACATTAAAAGAAGGATGAAACGGTGCTCGAACGGCACAGGTTTCAGCGACGACAATGGGTTCAAAGTTCTTTTCCCATTCTTCATTCCAATTTACCTGTTCAATAATTTTTTCTGAAAGTTGAATCTCAAAATCTTCAGACTGTAAAATGGAAACTGCCTCCAAAAGCGTATCATTCCATTCTTCTTGCTGAATATAAGCCAAGACCCCTTCTTCCGTTTCCACAAAACTTTCAAAACCAACGGCACCTAATTGTGCAATGAGAATATCTGTTGCTGGCTGAAGCGGCTGTACTGAAAATCGGTATTCTAAGTACGTAGCACTCATGATAGGGCTTTGATAATCGCGGCAAAATCTGCTGCCTTTAAAGAAGCCCCTCCAATGAGTCCGCCATCCACATCCGTTTTTCCAAAAATCTCTTCGGCATTATTCGGTTTTACACTCCCTCCATAAAGAATAGAAATACTTTCAGCTAATTTTTCACTATAGCCCTTGGTCAAGGTTTTTCTGATAAAAGCATGCATTTCCTGGGCTTGTTCTGGAGTAGCAGTCATCCCAGTACCGATCGCCCAAACGGGTTCGTAAGCCAAGATGATTTTTTCCCAATCTTTTTCAGAAAGATGAAATAATGCTTTTTTCAATTGTTGTTCTACAATGGCAAAATGATTTCCCGCTTGTCTTTCGAACAGCTTTTCACCAAAGCAAAACACCACTTCCAAACCGTTCTTAAGTGCTGCATCCACTTTTTCCTTTAGCAAATCATCGTCCTCATGAAAATATTCCCTGCGCTCACTATGACCGAGGATCACACTATTTACCCCAATATTAGTTAGCATGGAAGCTGCTACCTCCCCCGTGTAGGCCCCGCTTTCGGCTTGATGTAAATTTTGGGCCCCTACTTCAATTTGTTGATTTCGATTACCCGAATCCATTACATAGCCTACATTGATAAAGGGAGGAAACACCATTACCCGATTCCCGTTAAGATCATGATTTTGGATTTCACCACCGATATCGGCTACCAATTGCAGGGATTCGTCCCTTGTTAAGTTCATTTTCCAGTTTCCAGCTACTATTTTGGTTCTCATGTGTTTAAATTTTATTGGGTTCTTATTTTTGGATCCAACCATCCGTAAATGATATCTACAAAAATATTGATTAAAATGAATAAAGTGGCAATTACCAATACGGCTCCCATGATGATGGGCAAATCCAAGGTATTTAAAGCATCTACAATTTCTTTTCCTAGGCCGTTCCATCCAAAGATATATTCTACAAAGACGGCTCCAGCCAACATGGAGGCAAACCAGCCCGAAATTGCAGTCACTACGGGGTTTAAAGAATTCTTTAAGGCATGTTTCCGAATGATCTTAGCAAATGTAAGCCCTTTTGCTTTGGCTGTTCTAATATAATCTTGGCTTAGCACTTCCAACAGTGAATTCCGCATTAACTGTGTGACGACTGCTAAAGGGCGAATTCCCAAAACAATCGCTGGAAGGATTAAGTTTTTCCACTGAAGGTATTTTCCTTCCCCAAAATCATCTACTTCATACAAACTGCCGGTCATATTTAAATGGGTGTACTCGTTTAAGACAAAACCAAACAACCAAGCAAAGATGATAGCACTGAAAAAGGAAGGCACGCTCATTCCCAAGGTACTGACCAACTGAATCAACTTATCCAAAAAACCATCCTTAAACAATACCGAGAGAATTCCCAATGCAATTCCCAATAGCATGGCAATGACAATGGCAGAAACAGCCAAAATGGCCGTATTAGGTAAGGTTTCAGCAATGACAGCACTTACGCTTTTTCCATTTTTCTGAAAAGACTCCCTTAAATACGGAAGTTTTAAAACTATCTGGGTACTCCCTACCTTAAATAAACGGGTAGCCGCATATTTGCCTTCCGAAAGAAACGAATAATCATCTTGATCCGTACTATGAAAGGAAAGTGGTGACAAATCGTTTAGGTACAATAAATACTGCTTGCCCAAGGATTTATCGAAC
The DNA here is from genome assembly GCA_002707025.1 of Flavobacteriaceae bacterium. GTDB lineage: Bacteria > Bacteroidota > Bacteroidia > Flavobacteriales > Flavobacteriaceae > PALG01. The sequence continues at coordinate 207,189 of PALG01000031.1, forward strand.
CCATATTTCTTTTTAACTACGGCAATTTGAGCTTCGCTTTCATTTTGTCCCAGCATCATTCTTGCGGGATCCCCAGGAAGAAAATTGAACAACAAAAATATAACGGTGACGACCCCAAACAAGGTGAGCAATGCGTATCCTAATTTTTGGAGCAGGTATCGAAGCACATTAATTGAGTTTAAGGTCTTCGATATCGTTCCAGTGTAGTTTTTGAAGAATGGTGCCCTCATGCAATTCCAATAGCCCTGGATTGCTTCGTACAATAGTTTTCAAGGTAGTCATATCGCAAAAGTAGAAATCGAAATTCAGTTTCTGGTTTTTCGCCATTTGCTCGGTTTCCGCAGTACTGGAAGCCGAAAGCCCAATGACTTTATACCCTTTCTGAAGCGCTGCATCGGTCGCCTTTTTTATTTCCGCAAAACCTTCAATATCGGCATTGTCCAAATTGTAAGAAATCACAACGATAAGCTTGTCTTCCATTAGAAACGCTTCCGTAAAGTCCTCTCCATCGCGTTCAATGGTAAAGTCGTGAATGGGTGGTTCGTAAGGTTCTTGTATAAATTCGGTATCTACCCCTAACCTTTTCCCTCCTTCGGGTTTAGGATCTAGCCCTGTGGTATTGGTGATAACTTTTTCGTTGCCATTGATTTCGTATTTCCATTGATACTCAATGATCGCAGGAGGAGCATCGTCTGGCACCACCATCCCTTCAGGAATATTGGCCCCAATCTTGTAAGGTCTGAAATCCACCACGGGGAGATGCATCAGCACATGATACCCCAACCACAAGCAAAGCAGCAGAGAGACCAACACGGAAATGCTTCTAAAAGACCTGGTAAATAGTGGCTTAATATATTGTTTTCCGAAGAAAAGAATTAAAATAAGTACCAAGAGAATGACATCTTTCGTAAAAGACTCCCAAGGCGTTAGTTTTATGGCATCCCCAAAACAGCCACAATCGGTTACTTTATTAAAATACGCAGAATAAAACGTAAGGAACGTAAAAAACACAATCATCGCTAACAGACTCCAGATCGTGAATTTCTTGGCATAGCCCAAAAGCAACATGATTCCCAGCATCACCTCAAAAATAACTACGAGTAAGGCCAAGATAAGTGCATAAGGCACCAGGAACTCTAAATTTAGCACACTAGGCGCAAAATAATCCTGCAGCTTAAAGGAAAACCCCATGGGATCATTCAGCTTGATCAATCCACTAATGATAAAAAGAATACCTACAAAAACCCTACTAAATCCTACTAAATACTTCATGTGTTAATTTTATGCTCCTAAGTGAATCATGGCAAAAACGCTATAATTGATCATATCTTGATAGTTCGCGTCTATGCCTTCGCTCACCAAGGTCTTTCCTTGATTGTCTTCAATCTGTTTTACCCGTAATAGCTTTTGAAGAATGAGATCGGTTAAGGAACTTACCCGCATATCGCGCCAAGCTTCGCCATAATCATGATTTTTATCCATCATTAACTTTTTGGTGATGGCCACCTTCTCATCATACAACTGAATGGCTTCCTCCAAAGACAAATCGGGTTGCTCTACAACGCCCCGATCCAGCTGGATGAGTGCCATGAGGGAATAATTAATAATTCCGATGAACTCACTCGATTCCCCTTCGTCTACTTTTCTTTCGGTATTTTGCTGAAGCCCTCGTATGCGCTGTGCCTTGATAAAAATTTGATCGGTAAGGGAAGGAAGCCGAAGAATGCGCCAAGCACTTCCGTAGTCCTTCATTTTATTGATAAACAAATCCCTGCACGTTTTAATAACGGCATCGTATTCTTTTGCAGTATCTGCCATGGGTTGTTTCAGATTTTGTGTAAATTTCGCTTAAATAGTTTAAAGTTCAAAAGTTTCCAGTTTAAAGTTCGATGCTTTTAGCGGAAGCTTATAAAAGACCGTTTACCCAAACCATGACAATCAATTGCAAAGGCACGCTTATCGATCTCGCTACCCCTAAAATTATGGGGATTTTAAATGTTACACCAGACTCTTTTTTTGACGGCGGAAAACACAATCACGAAAGAGCTTTTTTGTTACAAGCGGAAAAAATGCTTTCGGAAGGCGCCACCTTTTTGGATATTGGAGGCTACAGTTCCCGTCCCGGAGCAGAGGATGTTTCGGAAGTAGAAGAACTGAACAGGGTAATTCCTGCGGTAGAAAGTCTTCTCGAAAATTTCCCGGAAGCCATTATCTCGATAGATACTTTCCGAAGCGAGGTAGCAAAAAAATGTATTGAGGCTGGCGCAGCTATGGTGAATGATATTTCTGCGGGAAATTTGGATCCGGAAATGATGCCCACCGTGGCAAAACTTCAAGTTCCTTACGTGGCGATGCACATGAAGGGGACTCCCAAAACAATGAACTCCCAAACCCAATACAAAAATCCAACTCAAGAAATAGTACAATACTTTTCCGAAAAATTGGCTGCGGCCCGAGAATTAGGAATTAACGATATCATAGTAGATCCCGGTTTTGGGTTCGCCAAAACGACAGCTCAAAACTTTGAATTATTAAACAATTTAGCGCTTTTTAAAGCACTTGATGTGCCATTGCTTGTAGGAATCTCCAGAAAATCGATGATTTACAAAAACCTAGGCATTTCCCCAGAGGAAGCCCTAAACGGCACCACAGCCCTTCACAGCATTGCTCTTTTAAAAGGAGCACATATTTTAAGGGTGCACGATGTAAAGGAAGCCATGGAATGTGTAAAGTTGATGGAAAACTTTAAAAATTAACTACATTTACAAAAACCCTTCGCCTTTGGATTTCTTAGACATTAGAATCATCGATATTATAGACATTGTCCTGGTCGCCTTTCTCTTGTATTATTTATACAAGCTAGTAAAAGGAACGGTGGCTATTAATATTTTTATCGGGATCGTGATTCTCTATGCGGTATGGAAAGTCACCGAATTGTTGGAAATGCAGCTATTGAGTAAAATTCTCGGCGGATTTCTAGGTGTGGGGATGTTTGCTTTGATTGTGGTCTTTCAGCAGGAAATTCGAAAATTCCTGCTCATGTTGGGGACGACAAACTTTTCGGCCCGAAAGCGTATTTTCAAAAAATTGAACCTCTTCAGCGAAACAGAAGTAGCCACCAATCTACCAGCAATTTTAGGCGCTTGTTCCAAGATGGGGAAAGCCCATACCGGTGCCATTATTGTGATACAGCGTAATAACAGCTTGGAGTTTGTGAAAAACACAGGGGACCCTATGAGTGTAGAGGTAAATCAGCCCATTATTGAAAGTATTTTTTACAAAAACAGTCCGTTGCACGACGGCGCATTAATTATTGAAGACAATACCATTACCGCTACCCGAGTGATTTTACCGGTGTCCAACGATAAAAATATTCCGCAGCGTTTTGGATTACGGCACCGTGCCGCTTTGGGCATCACTGAAAAGACCGATGCTGTTTGCTTGGTGGTTTCAGAAGAAAATGGACAGGTTTCCTATTTAAAAGAAGGGGATTTTGTGTTGTTTGAAGATATGGAAGAACTACAAAAACTATTGGAAAACGACTTACGGGAATAATCATGAACTGTAAAAACTGCAACACCATTCTTTCTGAAGAAAACCGCTTTTGCAATCAGTGTGGAGCAAAAGTGATTCAACATAGGCTTAGCTTTAAAAGTCTTTTGGTCGAACTCAAGGAAAATGTATTCAATCTGGATGCCAATAGGCCCTTACAAACCTTTATAGACCTATTTGTGAGACCCGAAGCTGTTATAGGGGGCTACATTCAAGGGGTTCGAAAAAAATACCTCAACCCATTCGGTTATTTCACCTTGGCCATTACCCTTTTTGGACTCTTTCTTTTTTTCTTTTCTGAAGAATATGCCAATGCCATGGCCGGTGTTTCCAGCACTATTGATCAAGATGCCAGCCAGTTGGAAATTACTCAAAAAATAAGTGAATTTGTAATGAAATACCAATCCTTTATTTTTTTCCTATTTGTACCCCTTTTGGCTTTCATTTCGAAATTGGTTTTTCTGAAGAATAAAAAGTTTAATTACGTTGAGCATTTAATCATCAATACCTACGGACAAGCGCACATCTCCCTATTTTCAACCCTTTTATATTTTTGCACGGTTTGGTTTCAAGATATATTTAATTACATATCCTTGAGTGTTACCATCTTGTACATTTTGTATTTTGCTTATATCCTGAAACGATTGTTTCAACTAAGCTTCCTTCAAATTGTTTTGAAAACACTGTTGTTTTTTGTGATTTTCTTACCCTTTTACTTGCTTTTAAGCGTTTTGTTATGGGTTTTCCTTGTTGTTTCAGGGCAAGTAGATCTACAGGAAATGATGGAAGCCCAAAAGGCAAAACAAAGCGTTTCCTATATTGCCTCTTCCTTTAGGAATTGGACTTCGTAAAGGTTTTTATAGAACCCATTTTCTTTTTTCAAGAGCTCGTGATGGGTTCCTTTCTCTACAATCTTTCCTTGATCCATGACCAGAATTTGATCGGCTTTTTTAATGGTTGCCAATCTATGGGCGATCACAATGGAAGTCCTTCCCTCGGTAATTTTATCAGTAGCATTTTGGATGAGTTCTTCAGAATAACTATCGACAGAAGAAGTAGCTTCATCCAGAATCAAGACACTAGGATTGCTTACGTAAGCCCTTAAGAAGGCGATGAGCTGTCGTTGCCCGGAAGAAAGCATCGATCCACGTTCCTTTACGTTGTAATGATATCCGTTAGGCAGGGACGAAATAAATTGGTGTACCCCTATTTCCTTAGCCGCCGCAATCACTTCTTCTTCCGAAATACTTTCTTCATCCAAGGTAATGTTATTGAGTATGGAGTCGGCAAAAAGAAACACATCCTGAAGAACCACTGCGATATGCTTCCGAAGCGATTGTAAGGTATACTCTTTAATGGAAATTCCATCGATGGAAATTTCCCCACTATTAATTTCATAAAACCTCGACAATAAATTGATAATGGTAGATTTGCCAGCACCCGTAGCACCTACTAGGGCAATGGTCTCCCCTGGTTTTACATCGAAGGAAATACCTTTAATAACCTCTTCCTCTTCATTGTAACCAAAGTGTACTTTCTTAAACTGAATGGCCCCTTTTGTATCGGTGAGTTCAATAGCACCTTCATCGGCAATATGGGACTGGGTATCTAGGATGGTAAAAACCCTATTGGCTGCCACCATCCCCATTTGCAAGGTATTAAACTTATCGGCAATCATTCGAAGTGGACGAAACAACATTTGCGACAATTGGATAAATGCCGTGATAAGTCCTAAAGTAATATCGCCATCGACCGCCAAATCATCGGCCACAGCATGCAGCCCACCGTACCAGACTATGAGTCCCAGAGCAATAGCTCCGGACATTTCTGCTATGGGGAAAAAGATAGAATTATACCAAACGGTCCTCACCCAAGCCTTTTTATGCGCTTCATTAATATTTTGAAATGATTCATACTCTTCTTTTTCCCGGGCAAAAATCTGTACGATTTTCATACCCGTAATACGTTCCTGTACAAAAGTATTTAAATTGGCCACCTGGTTTCGAACATCCTCAAAAGCACTTTTCATAGCCCTTTGAAAAACACGGGTCGCATAAATTAAAATGGGCATTACAGCGATAGAAATGAGCGTTAATTCCCAACTCTTGTAGAGCATCACACCGAGAATGACCAGCATTTTAAGCAAATCACTTGCTATGGTAAACAACCCTTGGCTAAAAATACTGGCAATGGTTTCGATATCGTTTACAGCTCGGGTGGTGAGTCGTCCTACGGCACTTTTATCGAAGTATTTCATTCGGAAGCTCATCATTAATTTAAAAAGCTTCACCCGGATGTCCCGAATTACGGTTTGTCCCAGCCAGTTGGCATAATAAATAAACGAAAACTGAAAAAGCACTTCAGCAAGTAAAGCACCTAACATTAAGATAGTGAAGTAAATCAGTAAATCCCAATCTTTTGGAAGAATCCCTTCGTCAATAGCACTTTCTAAAATTATCGGACTCAAAACCCCGAAAACCGATAAGGCGATGGCAGCAATAGCAACAAATACAAAAGTCCATTTATAAGGCTTTGTATGCCCTAATAGCCTTTTAAAAAGCTTAAAGTCGAATGCTTTTCCTGTGGTTTTATCTGCCATTATTGTTTAATCTTAATCGATTCTGGATATATTACCTTGGTTAAATACAATCCGTGAGCAGGTGCAGAAGCCCCTGCATTGCTTCGGTTTTTATGCTGAATAACAGTATGGAAATCTTCCAAAGTCATTTTTTCATAGCCAATTTCCAACATCGTTCCTACAATAGCACGAACCATATTCCGAAGAAATCGGTCGGCAGCAATGGTAAATACCAACTTAGAGCCCTTTTGTTCCCAATTTGCCTTTTTAATAGTACAATGATACGTTTTTACATCGGTTTTTGTACGTGAAAAGCATTGAAAATCGTGATACTGAAATAGAATTTCAGCAGCCTTGTTCATTAAATCCATATTAGGATTTTTACGTAACAAATAGGCCAAACCATTTAAAAAAGGGGACTTTTCCAAGGTAATCCAATATTCGTATTCCCTTTGAGTCGCATCAAAACGGGCATGAGCCTTAGGCGTAACCTCAAAAACATCCTGAACGGATATATCCTTCGGCAGAAAGGAATTTAAGCGATATTTTAACTGTTTCACATCGGCCAAAAAATCAACATCAAAATGAGCAAACAGTTGTTTCGCATGTACACCCGTATCGGTGCGGCCCGCTCCCGTAATATTTACCTCTGTACGCAATAACTTGGACAGCGCATCCTCCACCACTTCCTGAACGCTTATTGCGTCTGGCTGTCGCTGCCACCCATAATAGTTTTTGCCATGATAGGCTATTTCCAAGAAGTATCTCAATGTCTTTTTTATGAAGCTACAAAATTACAAATTACAATTGAGTAGGAAGGTTTTTGCTTTACGGATTAGTGTGTACCTTCGCAAAAAAAGACAGATTGTGAAAAAGATCCTTTTGCTTAGCGACACCCACGGATATGTTGATGAAGCCATTTCAAAACATGTGCAATGGGCAGATGAAGTTTGGCATGCAGGGGATATTGGAGACCTTTCCGTTACGGAAGCTTTACAATCCCAAAAACCCTTGAGAGCCGTTTATGGGAACATCGATGGTGCTCAAGCAAGACAAGAGTTTCCGCTGGACCTTCGTTTCGTATGTGAAGAATTGGAAGTTTGGATCACCCATATAGGAGGGTATCCTGGCCGATACGACCAACGAATTAGGGATAAAATTCGTGAAAATCCGCCACATCTTTTCATTTCGGGACATTCACATATCCTGAAGGTAATGAACGACAAAAAATTGAGACTGCTTCATATGAACCCTGGAGCCATAGGAAAACATGGATTTCACCAAGTTCGCACCATGTTAAGATTTGAAGTGCACGGAAAAGAAATAAAGAATCTAGAAGTCATTGAGTTTAAAAGATAAAAACCCTCAAATTTCTTTGAGGGTTTTTGCACTAATAGATACTAAGAGGTAGTTTTACCGTAATCGATCCACAGATTTTACGAGATCCTCATCCCTTTTGATGGCCTTATTGGCCAGCACTAAAAAAACGATAGAAATGACGGGCAAGAGCATCCCAATACCCTTCTCTGAAACCAAGGTTTCTCCGGATACTTTTAGGGTTCGATATACGAAAACTCCCAGTAATACAAAGTTTAATATGATATTCAAGCGGTTTAACACAAATTGATGTTGACGCTTCTTAAAATTCAAAATTGAAATGATCCCTAGTAAAATAGAACCCAATAGAAGTACCATTACCAATACTTCATCCTTAGAGATAACCGTATTGCCTTCTGCATCGGTAATCGATGGGAACCAGATATACAGTCCCACCATCAATAAGATGGAAAGGATCATGTATAATGTTTGGATTCTTTGTAACATAATTCTAGTTCAAAAGGCTTGGCAAAAATAAGGTTTCTTTTCAGAAAAAATAAACGCATTATTCAAAATATTGTTGTATTATTGCAATACAATTCGTAACCACTTCAACAACGGTTACTTAGTCTCCAAACAATTTTCGACTAACTCTCCTTATTTGAAATAAAAATAACACACCTAATAATTTATTGATATTTTCTTAAATGTTTGAAATTTCTGAATTAAAAGCAAAGAAGCTTCCTGAATTACAGGAACTTGCCAAAGAACTAGGCGTACCTAAATACCGTAGCCTTAAAAAATTAGATCTTGTTTACCAGATATTGGACTACCAAGCAGCAAATCCAAAAGCTGTAAAAGCAGTAGCCGATGAGAACAAGAAAGAGGATCAACCCAGTGCTAGTAACAAGCCGGGAAATCCTCAACAAAATAAAAATACGAATACGAACGCGAAAGAGCGTCGTCCTAGGAGTCAACAAAAAGACAATAATCGCAATCAAAAGCGATCGAACAACCAGAAAAAGGAATCTGACAATAAACCTCAGAACCAACAGCCTTCTAAGAACACTCCGTCCAAATCGCAAAATGACCAAAAGCCACAAAGGGATCATAAAAAAGACGACAATAAAAACAATTCCAATAAAAACGGCAATAAAGACACCCGAAACCGGTATCGTGAGCCCGACTTTGAATTTGATGGTATTATTGAAAGTGAAGGGGTGCTAGACATTATGCAGGATGGCTACGGCTTCCTACGTTCTAGTGATTATAACTACCTTTCCTCTCCTGACGATATTTATGTATCACAATCCCAAATTAGATTGTTTGGATTAAAAACAGGGGATACTGTTTTAGGCGAAGTAAGACCCCCAAAAGAAGGAGAGAAGTATTTTCCTTTGATCAAAATCAACAAAATTAATGGCTTAAAGCCTAATGTTGTAAGGGACCGTGTCTCTTTTGAACACCTTACCCCTCTTTTTCCGAATGAAAAATTCAATATAGCAGAAAGACAAAGCACTGTTTCTACCAGAATTATAGACCTTTTTGCGCCAATTGGAAAAGGACAAAGGGGAATGATCGTTTCGCAGCCCAAAACAGGTAAAACAATGTTGTTGAAAGACATCGCAAATGCGATTGCGGCAAACCACCCAGAAGTTTATCAAATTATATTATTAATTGACGAACGTCCCGAAGAGGTTACCGATATGCAACGTAACGTAAAAGGGGAAGTAGTGGCTTCAACTTTCGATAAAGAAGCAACCGAACACGTACGAGTTGCAAATATTGTTATTGAAAAAGCAAAACGATTGGTTGAGTGTGGTCATGATGTGGTCATTCTTTTAGATTCCATCACCCGTTTGGCAAGGGCGTACAATACCGTACAACCTGCCAGTGGTAAAATTTTAAGTGGAGGAGTCGATGCCAATGCTCTTCACAAACCGAAGCGTTTCTTTGGTGCGGCCCGTAACATTGAAAATGGAGGGTCTTTAAGCATCATTGCTACAGCCCTTACTGAAACCGGATCAAAAATGGACGAAGTAATTTTTGAAGAATTCAAAGGAACCGGTAACATGGAGCTTCAGTTAGATAGAAAAATATCCAACAGAAGAATTTTCCCTGCGATAGACCTGACTTCCTCCAGTACGAGAAGAGACGATCTTTTATTAGACGAAAACGTCATACAACGTATGTGGGTTATGCGAAAATATCTTGCCGATATGAATCCTGTGGAAGCTATGGAGTTTATCAACGATAAGATTAAGCAAACACGAAACAATGAAGAGTTTTTAATCTCTATGAACGGTTAAAAGCACTTTCGTAAATAAAGCAAGAAAGCTCCTCTAGAGGAGCTTTTTTTTTATACTATCCAATCAAACAACCGTTCGTGATATATAGTAAAAATATAATAGGAAAAGGCTCAATAGGCTATCAAAATGAGTAATGGAGGTTGTGAATTGCATTCCACCCATTGAAATTATTTACTTCACAGAAGAAACCTTACGTAAAAATACCCCTTCCCAGTTCCAGATGTCATTCTCTATTTTTTGAAAATAAAAAAAACCCTGTGGAATACCACAGGGTTCATTTTAATATTTGCAATTAAGAATTACTTCTTAATAACTTTTTGAGATAGAGAACCTTCGTTAGTGTTAAGCTCTAACACGTAAACACCACTGCTCAAATCAGAAATGTTGATTTGTCCGTTGTTTACAGTAACGTTGATTTTCTTACCTAATACATCATACATAGCTGCATTGTTGATTTGGATGTTAGAAGGCATTCTAACGTTCAATACGTCAACTGCAGGGTTAGGATAGATAGAGATAGCTTCAGCTAACTGATCTTCAGTTCCTAATACTGGCTCATCGATTAATTGCCATCCGAAAGCAGGGAAATCAGCTGCGATCAATCCAGAAATGTTAGTCCAGTTAGTTGCACCAGCACCAAAAAGGTCTGCAGGGTCAATCAATACTGGCTGCACAGCAGGCTCAGTGCTTAAAGATCCAGTCCAGTTCCAACGTCCAGCATCAGTTGGAGGAGTGTCTACTGTTGGGAAAGCACAGAACCAATAAGTACCAGGATCTAATACAACTTGATCACCACCATTAGCAGCAGTCATGTCGCTTACACTGAAATCATTTTGGTTACCACCGTCATTAGCGATAGAGAAAGTTCCAGGAGCAAGATCTGAAAGATCATAAAGAGCACCACCAACTTCAGGGTTACCACCTGGCTCACCACTAAAATCTTCAAAGATATAAACGTTAAATCCAGTTACCAAAGGAGTCAAATCAAGTCCAGAGGAACTAAAACCGTAAACCAATATTTCGCTTACAGCGATTTCAGAAGTAACTTCAAATTGGTCAGCACAGTATACACCAGTACCATCATTTCCTTCAGTTGCAATTAGACCAGTTCCGTTATCGTTTGGTCTATCAATAATAACGGTTTGAGAAAAACCTAGCACGCTTGTAAGTGCTACAGCAAAAAATAAAGTAATTTTTTTCATTTGTAAATTATTTTAGTTATTCAACAAATTTAAAAAAAGATATTAATTATACAACTATAGATTAACATCTTTATGATATTTGTGATAAAAATACCTATTAACATGCGATTAATTATTGTTTTCACCTCACTTTTCTTACTAGGATGCCTTGACAAATTGCCCCACGAAACCCCAAAAAACCTTGAGATTCCGTTTGAGGTTTCTGGAGGGGAAGAGACCTCCACTTACGAAGAAGTAATCTCTTTTTATAAGAGGTTATCCCATACCTACCCCTCCATTTCTGTATTCGAAGTTGGAAAAACCGATAGCGGCCACCCCTTACATGTTGTTACTTTTAGTAAAGAAAAGGTTTCATCTCTTGAAGATGTAACTTCCCACCAAAAAAATGTGTTACTCATTAACAATGGTATTCATCCTGGGGAAAGCGACGGCATCGATGCTTCCATGATGCTCTTAAGGGATGTAGCAGAAGGAACGATTCCACCACCCCAAAATACCATCATAGCAGTTATACCTATATATAATGTAGGCGGTGCACTCAATAGAAATTCTCATTCCAGAACCAATCAAAATGGTCCTAAAGCATATGGTTTTAGAGGAAATGCCAGGAACTTCGACCTGAATAGGGACTTTATAAAAGCCGATACCAAAAACGCCCAGTGTTTTGCCAAGATCTTCCATCTACTAAAACCGGATTGGTTCATAGACAACCATGTTAGCAATGGAGCCGACTATCAATATGTTCTTACACACCTTTTCACCCAGCACAATAAATTAGGCGGGGCCTTGGGTGAGTATTTAAATGATTCGTTCATGCCCGAATTACAAGATTCCCTTGCCCTAAAAAACTGGGACATCACCCCCTATGTGAATGTCTTTAACAAAACCCCCGAAACGGGATTTTCACAGTTTATGGATTACCCAAGATATTCTACTGGGTATACCACTTTATTTAATACGGTAGGAATGATGGTAGAAACCCATATGCTGAAACCCTACAAACAAAGGGTGATGGGTACCTATGAATTAATGAAATCCTTTATCAATATTGCCGAAAAAGATGCAGAAAAAATGGCGGTGCTTCGGAAGGAGTATTGGAAAAACTACACTCCAGGCTCAAGCTACCCTATTTCTTGGGAGATAGATAGCGCTCAAGTTTCGACACTTCAATTTAAAGGATATGAAGCCGCTTCGGAAAAGAGCAAAATCACTAATCTACCCCGGTTAAAATACCATCGCCAAAAACCTTTTACCAGACCCATTACCTACTACAATTACTTCAAACCTTCAAAAGGGATAGTCATTCCATCAAAGTACATTGTTCCCAAAGGTTACTGGAATATCATAGAGCAACTAAAAAATAATGATATCAAATTCCGTATTTTAGAAAAGGACACAATCATCACTGCAGAAGTGTACCACATTCAGCACTATGAAACCTTTCAAAATCCATACGAAGGACATTACCCACACTACAATACCGAGGTAAATGCCAAGTTTGAAAAAGTTCCCTTGAAGGCTGGCGATTATATTGTTGAAACCCAACAACCTGGTGTTCGCTACTTATTGGAAACTTTGGAACCCAGCGCTGTAGACTCCTTCTTTAATTGGAATTATTTTGACGCCATTCTTCAGCAGAAAGAAGGCTTTTCCCCTTATGTTTGGGAAGATTTAGCATTTCAGTTTTTGAAAGAAAACCCTGCCATAGCCAAAGAATTTGACAACAAAAAAAGGGAGGATCAAAGTTTTGCAGCCAACTGGTACGCTCAATTGGATTGGTTGCATAAACAATCCCCTTACTATGAGAAGGCTCATTTACGATACCCTATTCTTAGGGTGCTGGATTAGGTACTCCTTCGGAAAAAGGAGTTTGATGTTCTCGTAGCTATTTAAAAGTGCCTTTTGGGATTTTTCGAAATTTTTCCATTTAGCCTTTTCAATCCCTTCTTTTGTCTGAGGGACCAACTCCCCATCAAAATGGGTGTACATTTCAAACCAATAGGTGGCTTTTAATTTAAATTTCCCATTTCGCTTGAAAACATGATAGGTCTTTTCTATGAATCGTCGAACTTCAAGATTTTGGGCGCCCGTTTCCTCTTCTACTTCCCTTATGGCAGCGGCTTCATAACTCTCGCCTTTATCTACATGGCCTTTGGGTAGATCCCAGCGATCATTCCGATAAATAAATAGTATTTCTTTTTTTTCATTGTATACCAGCCCCCCAGCCGCCTCAACAAATGGAAGTTTTTTCTTCAGAAATTTTTCAAGCTTTTCTGGATTTTTATGGTATAGATTTACAAAAAGAAGTTCTCCTTTGTTGATTTTTTTGATCAACTTTTTGAATCGGGCCAATTTAAGCGGAATGGCCGTATATTGTTTTCCAATATTTTTCTCTGTTGAGAGAATTATAGGGATATCTTTTACAAAAACTTTATACATTTGCAGTATGGTCTTAAAAAAAGAAACAGCCCAAAAAACGGCCGAATTACTCCTGCAAATTAATGCAATAAAATTACAACCACAAAACCCTTTTACGTGGGCGTCAGGATGGAAATCGCCAATTTATTGTGACAATCGCATAACCCTCTCTTATCCAGCGATTAGAAATTATATCCAAGAAAACCTTGCGAAGCAAGTAGAGGAACTTTATGGAAAACCCGATATAATTGCAGGTGTCGCTACGGGTGCCATAGGAATTGGAGCCTTGGTAGCAGATTACCTAAACCTTCCTTTTTGCTATGTTCGGCCCGAGGCCAAATCGCATGGCAGAAAAAACCAAATTGAAGGATTACTTGAAGAAGGGCAAAATGTGGTTGTTATTGAAGATTTAATCAGTACGGGAGGCAGCAGCCTAAAGGCTGTTGAAGCCCTTCGGGAAGCCAATGCCAATGTAAAAGGCATGGTTGCAATTTTTACTTATGGTTTTCCTATATCAGAAGAAAACTTCAAAAAGGCGAATGTGACTTTAAATACACTAAGTGATTATGACAATCTTTTAGAGCAAGCCGAAAAGTCACGCTATATTTCTGCCAAAGAGGCCGAAACACTCTCTTCATGGCGAAAAAACCCTTCAGAATGGAACTAAGGCATAGGTTTTGCCCCTTCCTTTAAAATCAGATTCAAAAAATATGGAAATCAGTAGCCCTAAAGCAACCGTTCAAAAAAGCAAAGAATCGCTTTTTAACTATTTAAAGGACGTCAAGAATTTTGAAAACCTTATGCCCGAAAACATAAGCAAATTTGAAGTACTTCGGGATGATGCTTTTGTTTTTGCCCTTAAAGGAATGCCTGAGATTGCTTTGGAAATAAAAAAAGAGGATCCATACAGTCAATTGGAACTCGGCGCCATGAGCGATAAAATACCTTTTACATTAACAGGGAACATTTCGGAAGTTTCTGAAACTACTTCAGAAATAGTGCTTCAATTTTCGGGAGACTTTAACCCGATGATGGCCATGATGATCAAAGGCCCTATCACCAAGTTTTTGGCCACACTTTCAGAAAATCTGGAAAAACTTTAATACATAAGTTTTAATTCCTTCAGTTGAAATTCACGCAATAGATTGTTCTCCAAGAGTACTTGCAACAAGCCTTCAGAACTCACTCCTTTAATAATTCCAGAAAAGACAGCTCCATCATTTCCTTCAAATGTGGATACTTTCCCCTTTCGGAATAAATAGGTTTCATACTCATTTTTCAGCTTTTCAAAATTATCTTGGCTGGCAGCGTTCAATTCCTTTAAAACAAAATTGACCACGGTTTCAAAAACTTCGTCCAAAGAAAATGGCATTCCCCTCTGCATGAACAGGGAAGTAGCCTTGGGGAGCTCATGAAAGTTGGAGTTATTCACATTAATCCCTATCCCTATGATGCTCGTAAAACTTTCCGGTTCCCTAAACTGATTTTCAATCAATATGCCACAGATTTTGCCCCCTTCTGCCAATATGTCGTTAGGCCATTTTATGGTCACCGAAGTCATTCCAAGTTCTTCCAACGCCTTTTTCACTCCTAAGCTTACCGCAAAATTTACCGCATAAGCTTGCTTCAAGGGCATCTTCGGAAATCGCTTAAACACGCTAAAAGCTAGGCTTTTACCAGGTTCAAAGTGCCAACTGGCTCCCATTTGTCCGCGCCCTTGGGTTTGATCCTCAGTACGCACAACGGTACCATCCGCCACAAAAGTTTGCTTGGCTAAATCCTTTAAAAAATCATTGGTAGAACCAATGGCATTAATTTTGATTATTTTCAACTAAATTAATATTGTGTTAATCTAAACGCTGAAAACGCTTCAGCTAACAAAAAAATAATATTTTTGTACAAATAAAACTCTTTAATGCAGAAAAAAGAAATAGGAACAGACCAATTAGTCACTGAAATAATTAGAGGAATTGAAGAAGTAAAAGGACAAGACATTCAAATCTTGGATCTCAGGGATATAGAGAATACGGTTTGCGACTACTTCGTCATCTGCAATGGTACTTCAAATACACAGGTTAACGCCATTGTTAATTCTGTTCAAAAACTGGTTAGCAAATCCCTTAAAGAAAAGCCTTGGCATGTTGAAGGTAGTGACAACGCCGAATGGGTTTTAATGGATTATGTGCATGTTGTAGTGCATGTATTTCAGAAACATATTCGTGAATTCTACGATATTGAGGGCCTCTGGGGAGATGCTAAAACCGTTACAATACAAACCTCTTACTAAATAAAGAAATTGCCCCATGGCGAACGAGAATAAAAAAAACGAACCCCGCAAGCCTAGGTTTCAAGCCTATTGGATATATATTGCCATCTTTTTACTTTTTATTGGTCTTCAGTTTTTTGGAGGAAGTAGTCTTTCGGCTCCTGCCAAAACTACGCAATCTGAATTCTTAAAATACCTTCAACAAGGTGATATTGAGAAAGTTGAAATTATCAATAAAAAATTAGCGAAGGTCTATCTTACGGAAGATGCCCGAAAAAAAGAGGTTCATTCTTCCAAAATTAACAAAGGTCTTATAAAACCCGGTCCCGGGGATCCGGCCTATCAATTTGAATTTGGGGATCTTCAAAATTTTGAAAATAGCATTAATACCATTAAACAGGAGAATAACCTCAATACCAAAGTGGTTTGGAACACCGAATCCAATATTTGGGCAGAGTTTCTTCCTTCCATCATTTTCTTTGCCGTAATTATTGGAATATGGATCTATATTATGCGCCGAATGTCTTCTGGAGCAGGCGGTGGAGCTGGCGGTCAAATTTTCAATATTGGAAAGTCCCGAGCCAAATTATTTGACGAAAAAACCGATGTAAAAACCACTTTTAAGGATGTCGCCGGACTTGAAGGCGCTAAAGAAGAAGTTCAGGAAATTGTCGATTTTTTAAAGAACCCTGACAAATACACCTCCTTGGGGGGTAAAATTCCAAAAGGTGCTTTGTTAGTAGGCCCCCCTGGAACGGGTAAAACCCTTTTAGCTAAAGCAGTAGCCGGAGAGGCAAAAGTTCCTTTCTTCTCTCTTTCTGGTTCTGATTTTGTGGAAATGTTTGTAGGGGTTGGAGCCTCACGTGTTCGTGACCTTTTTAAACAGGCTAAGGAAAAATCACCATCCATCATATTTATTGATGAAATTGATGCCATTGGGCGTGCTCGAGGGAAAAGCAATTTTTCTGGATCGAATGATGAAAGGGAAAATACCCTGAACCAGTTATTAACCGAAATGGACGGCTTTGGCACCAATACCAATGTAATTGTTTTGGCAGCTACCAACCGTGCAGATGTACTGGACAAGGCTTTGATGCGTGCAGGACGTTTCGATCGACAGATTTATGTAGACCTACCTGATGTAAGGGAACGAAAGGAAATTTTTGAAGTTCACCTACGCCCCCTTAAAAAAGATGATAGTCTCGATACCGATTTCCTCGCCAAACAAACTCCAGGTTTCTCTGGGGCAGATATTGCCAACGTATGTAACGAAGCAGCATTGATTGCTGCACGGAAAGGAAATAAAGCGGTAGGACGGCAAGACTTTTTAGATGCTGTAGACCGAATTGTGGGAGGCCTTGAAAAGAAAAATAAAATTATTACTCCAAAAGAAAAGAAAGCCATTGCCTTTCACGAAGCAGGTCATGCTACTGTAAGTTGGATGCTAGAACACGCAGCGCCGCTTGTAAAGGTGACCATTGTACCAAGAGGGCAATCTTTAGGAGCTGCTTGGTACCTGCCAGAGGAACGGCTTATTGTTCGTCCAGAACAAATGCTGGATGAAATGTGTGCCACCATGGGGGGAAGGGCTGCCGAAAAGGTTATTTTTAATGAAATTTCCACGGGTGCATTAAGTGATTTGGAAAAAGTGACCAAACAAGCTCGGGCCATGGTGACTATTTATGGTTTAAATGACAAATTAGGGAATATTACTTATTACGATTCATCTGGACAAAACGACTACAACTTCAGTAAGCCGTATAGTGAAAAGACAGCCGAGATGATTGATAAAGAAATTTCCAGCATTATTGAAGCTCAGTACCTACGCGCTATAAAAATTCTAGAAGAGAACAAGGATAAACTTACAGAGCTCGCCAACGAACTGTTGGAAAAAGAAGTTATTTTTAAAGAGAGTTTGGAACGGATTTTTGGGAAACGACCCTTTGAAAAAGAAGAAGCCGTGCCATTAACTTCTTCTAACAAAGAACAAGAGGTTTCCACAGAAGACTCTAACAAAGGTACTGAAGGGGAAACCGAAGAAGCTACAACTTCATAAGTTTTCAAAATAACGATTAAATGATAAAGAAGCCTACTACTTCGTAGACTTTTTTATATATTTGGGAAAATGCGTGTCCAACTCCTCAAATTCACCGTAAATGAGTCTATTTAAAAGACTTTTAAAAGGAAAAAACAAATCTGAAGAGAAGCCTAATGAGGCTGACCGTAGTAGCAAATATTATCCCGAGGAAAAACTCCCAATCGATGAAAAGTTTACTTACAATTTTAATAAAAATGGTGGTAAATTTCTCTACTGTGAAAATTGGGAAGAGATAAAAGAAGCTTTCGATAACATTCTTCTGGAAAATGATTGGTACGAGAAGGATGTGCTATGTGTTGACGAACAGTTACAAAAAAAATTTGACGGCTATAATTTAAATTTCGGACTTAAGGAAAAAGCGGCGTTTTTTCTTTCTAAGTGTGAATCTTTAGTAGCCAATAATGGGTCTATTCTACTTTGCTCCAATCAAATCAAAGAAAAAAAGCTCCAAGAACTTCCCTTTAACATTGTCATTTTCGCCACTACAAGTCAGTTAGTTGAAAATATTAGTGAAGGCCTCCGTATTATTAAAAGCCGCAGCAAGAACTATATTCCTAGCAACATCACCACTATTCAGGATTTTGAATGTGACAAGGAAAAAGACTTTATGAGTTATGGAAGTAGCACGAAAAACTTATATTTGCTGCTACTAGAAGACCTATAAAAAACTCATGAGAGAGCTTATTGTTCGTGGCATTTCGGGATTATTGTACGTAACCATTATCGTGTTTGCCATGTTCGCGTCCCGCGAGTTGTTTTTGGCGCTCTTCTTCTTTCTTGGGCTTTTAACCATTAATGAGTTCCAGAAGCTTGTTCACTTGAATAGCTATGCTTCTTTCTTGATTTTTTCAGTTTTATTGTTCTTTTTAAGTTATAAAGTCATCGATCTTAATGCGGTATATTTTTACGCAGTAACTGCCGTTTTTGTCAATCTCTTTTTAATACGGGATTTACTCGTTGTACATCGTATCCCCATGTTTTATCAAAAAAAATATGTGACGCTCATTTTTTATATTATTTCTGGATTTGTCTTTTTAACCCTTATTCCCTTTCGGGATGGAAACTTTTCCCCAAAAATTATCGTGGGAGTATTTATACTAATTTGGGCAAATGATACTTTTGCTTATCTTCTCGGAAAAAATTTCGGAAAGCGAAAACTTTTAGAACGAATTTCTCCCAAAAAAACCATTGAAGGTTTTTTTGGCGGATTGGCCGGCACACTTCTGGCTAGTTTTCTTATCTTTAAGTACCTAGGATCCCTAAGTATGGGTATATGGTGCTCTTTAGGATTTATAATAGCTATTTTAGGCACATTTGGAGACTTAATTCAGAGTAAGTTTAAAAGACAGGCAGGAGTGAAGGATAGTGGGGTACTCATGCCAGGACATGGAGGAATTTATGATCGCTTAGACAGTATTATCTTTGTAAGCCCTTTTATCTATACTTATCTAGAAATTGTACATTATGTTTCATAAAGAAGGATATAAAATTATAGTCATCACCTTTATTGTGGTAGCGGCCTTATTTTTGTTGTCGCACCGTTTCGTGAACTTAGAATGGCTTCAATATTTAATCTATGCTGGGGGGTTCCTATTACTACTACTTATTCTTCAGTTTTTCAGAAACCCCAAACGGGATTTTACCCTTAACGATGATTTTGTACTTTCCCCGGTAGATGGAAAAGTAGTCGTCATTGAAGAGGTTTTTGAAAAAGAATATTTCAACGATAAACGTATTCAGATTTCAGTTTTTATGTCGCCCCTAAATGTACACGTTACCCGATATCCCGTAGGAGGCGAAGTAACTTTCAGCAAATACCATCCAGGAAAATTTTTAGTTGCCTGGCACCCTAAAGCCAGCGAAGAAAACGAGCGTACTACTATTGTTGTTAAAAACAGTCGTTTTGGCGAAATACTGCACCGACAAATAGCCGGAGCCTTAGCAAAACGTATTGTAAATTATGCGAAGGTTCCAAATGAAGTAGTGCAAGCTAGTGACAGTGGTTTTATAAAATTTGGATCGAGGGTAGATGTCTTTTTACCCCTTGATGCCAAAGTAAATGTAACGTTAAACCAAAAAGTTAAAGGCGGAATGACCGTACTTGCTGCTCTAGATCATGACGCCTAAAGAGTTGGAATTGGCTTTTGAAAATGCAGTAAATAGCATTAATAACCATGTGGAACCCTTCCCTGCCGATGTACTATTAAAGCTTTATGCCTACTACAAAAGAGCGACCAACAACCAGGATTCGCCTGGAAGTAGCAATCCTTTAATCAATGCTTTTAAAACCAATGCCTTATTTCAAAGTAAAGGACTTACCCAAGAAGAAGCAAAAAAGCGATACATTGAAACTGTGAATCAATATTTTCTCTATAGGAAATAATTAATTTTATCACTTTCACATAAAACTATCTAAAATTACGTTCCTATCGGGCCGGTAGTAGTGCTACCATCCAATTCAAAGATTCTGGAACTTCTAGCATTACGATTAAAAAGCTTAGATAATTTCAGCAAAAAAAAGATATAGACGCTCGAGGGCGTCTTTTTTTATATATTTAGGTGAAATTAAAAACCTTAATGATTTTTAAAGAAACACAACGATTTACCCAATGGTGGCTTTGGGTGATTCTTTTGGCGACCGTAGCACCATTTGTGTATGGCATTTACCAACAGATTATCATTAAAGAGCCTTTCGGAAACAATCCACTATCCAACGCAGGACTTATTGCGGTGACGCTATTTACTAGTTCAATTTTGGTTCTGTTTGCCTACATGCGATTAGAGACTAAGATCGATGCTCACGGAATTTCCATGCGATATGTCCCATTTATCAAAAAAAATATTCCTTGGAGTGAAGTAGCTTCTGCCAAAGTGGTAAAATATGGCTTTGTAGGCTATGGCATACGCCTTGGAAGTAAATTTGGAACGGTTTACAACACAAAAGGCAATAAAGGACTCGCCTTAGTACTGCAAAATGGCAAAAAACTATGTATTGGGACCCAGAGACCCAAAGAACTTGAACAAATCATTTCCAAAATATCACATCAAAAAAATATACCACAATGAAACACTGGATACTTAGCTTATCATTCCTACTTATTGGTTTCATCGGAAGTTCCCAAACTACCAAAAACACTATTACCTTTGATCATGTAGCACTTTCTGTGAGTGAAGTGGATGCTTCCGTGGCATTTTATGAAAAAACCTTTCTTCTGAAAGAAATTACCAATCGTACCGAAAAACCTGGGATTCGATGGATGTCTCTGGGAGAAGGCAAAGAACTGCACCTTATTTCTGTAGTGAAAGAACCCATCAAACTTAACAAAGCAGTTCATTTTGCACTTACTGTAGGGAATTTTGATGAATTTCTAAATCGTTTGAAATCTCAAAATATTCCTTATTTAAGTTGGAACGGCGAAAAACAAAAAGTGACCGTACGGGCAGATGGTATTCGGCAAGTATATGTGGTCGATCCCGACGGCTATTGGATTGAAGTGAATAGCCAGTTTCCCATAAAACGATAATTCAACAAATTCCGCATTTAACCTTACCTTGACTAAAATCAATTTATTTCATTGTAAATTTTTATGCTACTAAATTATTTTAAATGGAAAGAGCGTACATCGATGAGGAGGTTTTTGAAAACATAAATTTTTCAACCCAGCCCCTTGAAAAAGGCGATTATGAGTATTGTACTTTCATCAATTGCAATTTTGAAGGAAGCAAAGTTGAGGACTTTCATTTTATAGAAACCGAATTTATAGATTGCAACCTTAGCAATGTATCACTTACTGAAACCGCTTTACAAGGCGTACGGTTTCAGCAATGTAAAATGCTGGGAGTCTCTTTTGAACATTGCAACACCCTAGGATTGGCAATTACTTTTAAAAATTGTAATTTAAATCATACATCCTTCTTCAAAATGATGCTGAAACACGTTAAATTTATGGACTGCCAGCTTGACGGGGCCGATTTTGCAGCTGCTGATTTATCGGAAAGTTTAATAACCAACTGCAATCTTAACCACGCGAAGTTTGAAGGTACCCAATTACAAAAAACCGATTTGCGACGTTCCTATAATTATGAAATCGACCCAGAAAAAAATGCCCTTCAAGGAGCGCTCTTTTCATTGGAAGGAATATCAGGGCTTTTGAGTAAATACCAAATTTATATTGATGGAGCTTAAGCTAGAACCGCAAATTCAGACTTTTCCCAAAACCCAACTCGTTGGAAAAAAAATTTCCATGTCGTATGCTGAAAATAAAACGGTGACACTTTGGAAAAGTTTTATGCCTCATAAAAACGATATTTCCCATATTAAGAATCGCAACCTCTATTCGGTTGAAGTATATTCTGAAGCTAACTTTTTCAAGGATTTTGACTTGCATAGAGCGTTTGAAAAATGGGCGGCGGTAGCGGTGAATGACGTGGAAAACATCCCCGAAGGAATGGAAATCCTAGAAATTCCTGAAGGTCTTTATGCTGTTTTCACCTATGTAGGCAAACCGAGTGAGGCTGCAGCTACCTATCAATACATTTACGGAAGTTGGATTCCTCAATCCCCCTACCAATTAGACGATAGACCTCACCTAGCCATAATGGGAGAGAAATACAAAGGCGAAGATCCTCATTCTGAAGAAACGTTCTGGATCCCCTTACAAAATCCCAAAAAGTAGATAGCATGAAAACACCGATTACTGTAACCACCACGGTAAATGCCCCAGTCGCTAAAACTTGGGATTGCTTTACAAATCCGGAGCACATTACCCAATGGAATTTTGCTTCTTCAGATTGGTGCTGCCCTCATGCCGTTAACGATCTTGTTCCTGGCGGAAAGCTGCTATGGCGTATGGAAGCCAAAGATGGAACTATTGGTTTTGATTTGAAAGCCACTTACCAGAGAATTATCCCGCAACAAGAACTCCATTACACCTTGGAGGATGGAAGACAGGTTCGTGTTCTATTCACCGAAACCCAAGGACGCACACAAGTAACTGAAACCTTCGAGCCTGAAAATCAAAATCCACCAGAAATGCAGCAGGAAGGTTGGCAGGCCATTTTGGAAAATTTTAGGCTTTACACTGAAAACCAGTAAGTTTTACTATATTTAAACTTCTGTAAATTTTATATTTAATAAACCATCTACCAAATGAGAACTTTTCTTCTAGCCCTTTGCTTCATCTCTTTTATAGCTTGTGACAACCAAAAACAATCACAACAACAGGAAACTGAAAAAACCAAAGTATTGGATATAGAAGCCGAGCTTGCTTCCATTGAAGAAACCCGAACAGCCTTTCAACTAGCGGTAAAGGAAAATAGATTTGGCGATTTAAAAAAATATGGAACTTCCGATGTAAAATCCCTAACGCCCGACTGTGGTTCCTGGGAACCTTTCAAAACGATTCGGGAGAATCCTAGCGGTAAGTTTCATTATGACAGCCTTGTCATGCGCCCCGTAGAAACGATAATCGTTAGCGATAGTGTTGCATACGACTTTGGAACCAGCTCTACTTATTACACCAATGAGGAAGGAACACCTATTGAATTAACTGCTACTTTCCTCGCAGTGCTCAAAAAAGACAAGAAGGATGGTAAATGGAAACTTCACCGCGAAGTAGCCAATACTAGGGACCTAGAATAGACATACTATCTTGATGCTAGGTTTTATCTCTGCTTATTCAATTAGAAGGCTTTCAAAAAACACCATATTTTCAGTTTTAATACCTTTATAGGGTGAAAAGCCTGTCTCCAACTGCCAAATACAATTTACAACGTATTCTTCCCTTTGGAATTATTTGGCTTTTTCTGGCTATTATTTTCTTTATTGTAGAAATTGGAGTTACGGGCACTATTCCCAAGGGAAATGAGACTCGAATAGATTTAACACCCAAAGTTCTTTTCTTTGCGTTAGCATCCATTACGTTTATAGGGCTGCTTATTGGAACGATTGAATTGTTTTACCTCAACCAACGCTTTGCACAAAAGAGCTTTGCACGGAAAATCCTGTACAAGTTTCTTTTTTACAGTCTTCTCTTTTCTGTGATCACTTTAATCACCTACCCTATTGCCGCCAGCATAGAGCTTGGAACCTCCATCCTAGACCCAAAAGTATGGACAAAGTTTACGGTGTATCTTACAAGTTGGACCAACATCAGCTCTTTAATGCAATTGGGGTCCATGCTTCTCATTTCCCTTTTTTATGCTGAAATAAGTGAGAATATTGGGCATGGGGTACTGCTTAACTTCTTCACAGGAAAGTACCATACACCAAAAGAAGAACGACGTATTTTTATGTTTGTGGATATGAAATCCTCTACCACTATTGCTGAAAAAATAGGTCATACGAAGTATTTCGAATTACTGAAAGCCTATTACCGGGATCTATCCCCTGCCATTGTTAAACATTCTGGGGAAATTTATCAATATGTGGGGGACGAAATCGTCATCACCTGGCCCTTAAAAAGAGGGGTTCAGAACAATCGATGCTTGGAATGCTTTTTTACCATGAAAAAGGATCTATTGAAAAAGGCTTCTTTTTATCAGGAACAGTTTCATATAACTCCTTCTTTTAAGGCGGGTATGCATGAAGGTATTGTCACCACGGGAGAAATAGGGGTCGTAAAACAGGAAATCATCTATACGGGTGACGTTTTAAACACTACCGCCCGTATTCAGTCGCTTTGCAACAATTTTGAAACTGAGCTGCTTATTTCTGAGAATTTAAAAAAGGGCTTAAGTGATTCCGATAAACTAACCTACACCCCACTTGGGAATACCGAATTAAAAGGCAAAGCTACTGCCTTACAGTTATTCAAAGTCTCCGAAAGAATAAACGGTTAAATAAAAAAGCCACTTAAAAGTGGCTTTCAATTATTTTAAGCTAGCTAAACTTGTTTTTAAAGTTTCAATTTTTGCCAAAGCATCGGCTTCTTTCTGTCGTTCCATGGCGACCACTTGTTCTGGGGCGTTGTTTACGAAACGTTCGTTCTTCAATTTTCCCTGAACGCTTTTCAAAAATCCTTCGGTGTATTGTAGCTCTTCGGTAATTTTAGCAATCTCCGCTTCCACATCAATTGCGCCACCAATGGGTACGAAATACTCATTGCTCTTTACACGGAAGGTGAGTGCCCCTTCTTGTTTTTCCGACACATATTGAATTTCAGAAATATTTCCCATCTTCTGAATTACCGTATCAAAGGTTTTGGAAGCATTCTCATGATTGATTAAAGACAGGGAAATTTCATCTTTAAAAGGGATGTTCTTATCCTTCCGAATCGTTCGGATTCCCGAGACTACTTCCGTAGCAAAATCAAAATCCTTGATTAAATTCGCATCGAACTCCTTCAAAACTGGCCAAGAAGCGACAATAAGTGCTTCTTCTGGGGTACGCTCGATAATTTGCTGCCAAATTTCTTCGGTAACAAAAGGCATAAAAGGATGTAAGATTGTAAGGCAATCTTCCAAAATTGCAATAACCGAAGTATGGGTATTACGATCCATAGCACTTCCATAGGCCGGTTTTACCGCTTCCAACAACCAAGAACAGAAATCGTCCCAAACCAATTTGTAGGTTGTCATTAAAGCATCAGAGAGTCTATATTTACTGAAATGGTCTTCAATTTCAGCCAAACTTTGCTGAAACTTCGCTTCAAACCATTCCAATGCTACCTTACTCGAATTGGGCTGGACCTCGGTATCACTTACCTCCCACCCTTTTATCAGTCTAAAGGCATTCCATATTTTATTACTGAAGGCTTTACCTTGTTGACATTTATCTTCATCGAACAACAAATCGTTTCCAGCTCCCGAACTCAACAACAACATCCCCGTACGAACACCATCGGCACCATATGCTTCAATAAGTTTTAAGGCATCGGGCGAATTCCCTAATTGCTTCGACATTTTTCTACCTTGAATATCACGAACAATTCCTGTAAAATAAACATTACTGAAAGGTTTATCGTTTCGGTATTCATACCCAGCAAAAATCATTCGCGCTACCCAAAAGAAAATAATATCGGGCCCCGTAACCAAATCGTTGGTAGGATAGTAATAATTAATTTCTTTATTATCTGGGTTACGAATACCATCAAACACAGAAATGGGCCATAACCAAGAGGAAAACCACGTATCGAACACATCGGCATCCTGGGTTAAATCGGCTGCAGTCAACTGACTATTACCCGACTTCTCTTTTGCCATTTGAAGCGCCTTTTCTGAAGTTTCAGCGACTACAAAATCGGCTTCCCCATCACCATAGTAATAGGCTGGGATTTGCTGTCCCCAAAGGAGTTGACGGGAAATATTCCAGTCCCGAATGTTTTCTACCCAGTGACGGTAGGTATTCTCAATTTTCTTAGGATATAGCTTGATATCCCCTTTTTCCAATACGGAAGTAATGGCAGGTTTCACCAAATCTTCCATTTTCAGGAACCATTGATCGCTTAAACGAGGTTCAATAACTGCTTTGGTTCGTTCTGAAATTCCAACACGGTTGTTGTAATTTTCAACTTTTGCCAAACATCCCAATCCTTCAAGCTCTTTTTCTATTTCCTTCCGAACGACAAAACGATCTTTTCCTTCGTAATGCATTCCGAAGCTATTCAAGGTCGCATCTTCATTAAAAATATCGACTACTTCAAGATTGTGTTTGTCCCCAAGGTTTTTATCATTCGCATCGTGAGCCGGTGTAATTTTTAAACATCCGGTACCAAATTCCATATCCACGTAGTCATCTTCAATGATGGGAATTTCACGGTTACAAATAGGTACGATGGCTTTCTTTCCTTTCAGATGCGTATATCGCTCATCCTCCGGATTCACACAGATAGCCGTATCTCCTAATATGGTTTCGGGACGGGTTGTGGCGATAGTAACGGTTTCTTCAGAATCCTTTATTTGGTAAGTAATATGATAAAGCTTTCCTTGCTTATCTACATATTCCACTTCCTCGTCAGATAAAGTGGTCTTCGCTTCCGGATCCCAATTGACCATTCGGTAGCCACGATACACCAAGCCTTTGTTGTACAGGTCTACAAAAACCTTTACAACCGATTCGCTCATATCGTCATCCATCGTAAACTTGGTGCGGTCCCAATCGCAAGAACAGCCCAGTTTTTTCAGTTGCTCCAAAATGACTCCGCCATATTCATGCGTCCAATCCCAGGCGTGCTTTAAAAACGCTTCACGGGACAAATCCTTTTTCTGAATTCCCTGTTCTTTTAATTTGGCGACCACTTTTGCTTCCGTAGCAATTGAGGCGTGATCGGTCCCCGGAACCCAACAGGCATTAAAACCTTTTAATCGCGCACGACGGATCAACACATCCTGAATGGTATTATTCAACATATGGCCCATATGTAAAACCCCAGTAACATTTGGTGGTGGAATTACAATGGTATAGGGCTCCCGATCGTCTACTTCACTATGAAAATAGCGATGCTCCATCCAGTATTGATACCACTTGTCCTCTACTTCTTTTGCGATATATTTTGCCTCTAAAGCCATTTTTGGTCTAATTTTTGAAAAGTAATGTGCAAAAGTAGGTATAAGTTAAAGATTATAAAAGTTTTTGCACAATGAGCAAAAAGTATCTACTTTAGTAATCTGTTAAAATAACATAACCATGAAAAAAGTAATTTTAGTAGCCGTTGTAGCCTTAGTTAGTTTTGCTGCCCAAGCACAGGCCAAAATTGAATTTAAATCGGAAACCATTGATTATGGCGAAATTGCCAAAGGAAGTGATGGTGTTCGTATGTTCGAGTTTACCAATACTGGAAACGAAGCCCTTGTTGTTTCAGATGTTAAGTCTAGCTGCGGTTGTACCGTTCCAGAAAAGCCTAAGGATCCTATTGCTCCTGGCGCTACAGGACAAATTAAGGTAAAGTATGATACGAATCGTGTGGGGCCCATTAGAAAAACCGTAACGGTTTATTCCAATGCCTCCGAACCGATAAAAGCACTTAAAATTAAAGGGGAAGTCCTTGACGATAAGAGTGTTCTAGAAAATTAATAAAATACCATTCTATACTGAAAAGCCACCTTTATAGGGTGGCTTTTTTTATAGTACTTTTTTTAGGGTAAACCTGAATTCCATTTCTATCCCATTTCTGCTAACTACCATTTGGATACGTTTTCCTTCTCTAGATTGAGAGAAGAGCGCATTGATTTCATATAACTTAAACTTAAAGGCTTCCTTGCCATTTATGGAAATAAGTACATCGCCTATTTTAAGGCCTGCTTTTTCAACCGGGGAATTCTCCCTTACTTCAGACAGGACAAACCTAGGCGCCATGAATTGATACAAGATAGGATTCACCATTATTTCAACAACGCCGGCTAAGGTTACATTATTTTTGGGTTTTAAAGAGTATCCTCCATTGGATTCATATCCTTCTACCGAAATAAGGCCATTTTGTTCAAATACGGCTCCAGCCATGTTATAGTGGAAAGGATCGTTGTAATGTGAATTTTTACGTAAAGTTAGGGTCTCTTCGGGATAATTGATAACCACCTTAAACCTTCTTAGAATTGCCCCACCCAAACTTCCATCCCGATCCTCTTGAAAAGAAAGCTCTTTGAGTGCCGAGGAATCAGGATAAGAAACTTTCACATTCTCAAAGCTAAAATTTCCTATTGAGAGACTTTCAAGTTTTGATTTCTTTCCATGGATGGCCCCACTAATTCCTGTTCCCAAAAAATCATTAAAATAATTTTGGGGATCTGCTACGATTCCATTTTTCTCATCAAACAACCATAAAGCATCACTAGATCCAGAATCCAACAAAAGGCGCACTTCTTTCTCGTTTTCAGGATGAGTAATCACTGCATTTATAAAAGGCCTATCATTTTCAAAGTCCAACTTAAATTGAGCGTATCTTCTCGATCGCTTTTTACGATACATAGAAGGATTGTAAACTATAAGTTTTTGCCTATTGTAATTTGTTTCGACTACAAAATCCTTTAAAAAATCATATCCAATAACCCCATGAATAGGGACCCCCATTTTAGGCGATAGGCTAACGGTTTCATCATACACCACATAAAGTGTTTGTGCCAGAGCTTTTGTGTCTCCAATAGCGACTGTATTATTCTTGCTCTTCAAGGCATCAATTAGTCCTTCACTACCCATTCCACGTATTTTTACTTTACTAACATCCTTAATTTCAAGGGAATCGATATCGGTTAAACTGAACAACAAGGTATGGCTTGCACCGGTATCCAATATAAAAGACAATTCCTTACCATTAATACTTACGGGAATGATCACCAGGTTATTGACCAACTGAAAATTAATTTTATCCTTTTTTTTAGAATTTGGAAGTGAATAGTTTTGAGAAATAGCAGAAAGCCCAAAAAAGAAAACCAATATAAAAGAAAGAGGTTTTTTCAAAATAATAATTTGTATAGTAAAAGATATTAAAAACCTTTCAATTTTAAGATTGTTCTTTAATAATTTGATAATTATTTCGGTAATTTGTGGTCTAATTTTATAAAATATGCCTTCCATATCCCATAAAGGACAAAATATGCCAGAATCCCCCATCCGGAAACTGGTTCCTTATGCTGAAAAAGCGTATCAAGCAAATAAAACAGTGTATCACCTCAATATTGGGCAACCCGATATAAAATCGCCCAAAATAGCCATGGATGCAGTAACGATGCACAGCTTGGAAATTTTGGCCTACACCCGTTCGGAAGGTTCCGAAGAGTACCGAAAAAAGATAGCAACCTATTATCAAAAAAACAGGATTGAAGTAGAAGCCAAAGACATTATTGTAACCACAGGTGGAAGCGAAGCGCTGCTGTTTGCCATGGGGACTATTTGCGACCAAGGAGACGAAGTAATTATTCCAGAACCTTTTTATGCAAATTACAATGGCTTCGCAACCGCTTCGGGAGTAACCATTGTTCCTGTAATTTCAAAGATTGAGGATAATTTTGCCTTGCCTCCTATTGAAGAATTTGAAAAATTAATTACCCCAAAAACGAAGGCCATTTTAATATGCAATCCTGGAAATCCTACAGGCTACCTGTATTCTAAAGAGGAAATTCAAACTTTAGCTAAAATTGTCCAAAAGCACAACTTATTTTTAGTTGCCGACGAGGTATACCGCGAATTTGTGTACGAAGGACTTGAGCATTATTCAATTTTACGGGAACCCGACATGGATGACTATGCTATTATTATCGACTCTGTATCCAAAAGATATAGTATGTGTGGTGCCCGAATAGGCTGTTTGGTTTCTAAAAATGAAAAAGTAATTACTACTGCACTCAAATTTGCCCAAGCTAGGTTAAGTCCGCCCACTTTTGCCCAAATTGCCAGTGAAGCTGCCCTTTTAACCCCGCAGAGTTATTTTGATGAAGTGATTAAAGAATACGAAGACCGCCGAAATACTTTGGTACACTCTTTACGTGAAATCCCAGGTGTTAAAGTAGGCGTACCCAAAGGTGCTTTTTACTGTATTGTAGAACTTCCGGTTACAAACAGTGATGACTTTGCCCAATGGCTGTTAGAAAGTTTCGATTTGGAGGGAGAAACCGTCATGGTGGCTCCTGCTGCAGGTTTTTATTCCTCACCAGGGGTAGGCAAAAATCAAGTGCGCATTGCTTATGTTCTGAAAAAAGAAAGCCTTATAAGAGCGGTAGAGATATTAAAAGCTGCCTTAAAACAATATCCTAATTAATGGAGGTTGAAAACCATAAATCGCTTAAAGATTATAATACCTTTGGGATTGATGCCTATGCGAAAAAGTTTGTTTCAATCGCTTCGGAAAAAGAGTTAAAGACCCTTCTTTCTTCAGAACGCAAAACCCCTATTTTTATCTTAGGTGGGGGCAGCAATATGCTGTTGCGTAACAATATTGAAGCCTTTGTTTGGCACATAAACATAAAGGGTATTGAAATTCTTTCTGAAAACGACCAAGAAGTATGGGTAGAAGCAAAAGCAGGAGAAAACTGGCATGAATTTGTTCTCTATTGTTTGCAAAACAATTATGGAGGGGTTGAGAACTTATCTTTAATCCCAGGAAATGTAGGAACGGCACCCATTCAAAATATTGGTGCTTATGGAGTGGAATTAAAAGATGTCTTCACTAGCTGCAAGGCTATCGAAATTGACTCTCAAGAAGAGAAAGAGTTCAATTTAAAGGATTGTAAATTTGGCTATAGGGACTCCATTTTCAAAAATGAAGCAAAAGGAAAGTACATTATTACTTCCGTAGTTTTTAAACTCACAAAAAACCATCACCAACTTCATACTTCCTACGGGGCCATTCAGCAGCAATTATTGACTAATGGAGTTGAAAATCCAACCATCAGGGATGTTTCCGAAGCCGTTATTGAAATCCGCCAATCCAAACTTCCCAACCCCAAAGAACTTGGGAATAGCGGTAGTTTTTTTAAAAACCCAATTATTACTGCAGAGAAATTTCAAGAATTCCGACTGCAATTCCCTGAAGCCCCTTTTTATGAGGTATCTCCTACTGAATTTAAAATTCCCGCGGGTTGGCTCATTGAAAAAGCAGGCTTTAAAGGCAAGCGGTATGGAGATGCAGGGGTCCATAAAAATCAAGCACTGGTATTGGTAAATTACGGCAATGCCACAGGTGAAGAAATTTGGGAATTAGCCCTTACCATTCAAAGGGAGGTAAAGAAGCTTTTCGGTATTTACATAGAACCTGAAGTAAATGTTATTTAATTGTCAAAACCGAATCAATTACATGAACGACGCCGTTCCCTCCTAAAATATCACTTTTCCCTATTTTTGTGGTATTCCCGGAAGCATCTTCCACCCATAAATCCATCCCATCTTTCTTTATTTTCAAACTATTACCGGCCATTGCTTTAAATTCCAGTGTTTCTTGATTTTTTAAAGATTGGACGATGTCTGCGGAAGTAAGGTTTTGAGGAATAATATGCGATTTTAATAGCGTGACAAGATCTTGCTTTTTGGCAGGATTTTGAAGCACATTCATTTGTTCCTTTGTCAAGGCTTCAAAAGCTGTATTGGAAGGAGCAAAAACAGTGTAGGGACCTTTTTCTTTTGAAAGCATTTCGGCCAGATTGGCCGTCACCGAAGCACGAGCAAATGTTTTTAGTTCGACCGTGGTCATTACTTTTGAAAAGACGCTGTTCAAGATCGATTTATCTTGCTCGGTCAACTCCTTTTTCTCAGGAATCTCTACTTCATTAACGGTAGATTCTACTTGTTTTACTTCGGGTTCTTTCTCCTGATTTTTACAGGACCCCATCACCATTCCAAAGAGAAAGAAAAAAATAACGATACGACTAGCTTTCATAAATTTAATGCGTTAAATGATGGCTAAAATTAACTAAATTCCTATCAAAAGAGCAAGAAAGATTGTATTTTTGCCACAGAAAATAAGATTATGGGAATTTTAGTCATTACACTTGTTTTATTACTATTAGCCTTTGCGGGTATCGCCATTAAATTATGGGCCAAAAAAGACGGAAAGTTTGCAGGTACTTGCGCTAGCCAAAGTCCTTTTTTAAATAAAGATGGGGATGCTTGTGGTTTTTGCGGAAAAACCCCAGACCAATTTGATACCTGTGACGGTCAATCCCACAAAGAATAATTTCTGTAGCCTATGATGCTACTGTATTTCTTTCTTGCCGTTGTACTTCTCAACAGCATCTATTTTATCATTTTTTCTAAGTTTAGCATGTCCGTACCACACCTATCGGACAAAAAGACTACTTTCCCGGTTTCGGTAATCATTTGTTCCAAAAACGAAGCGGAAAACCTTCAAAAAAATGTCCCTTTGATCCTACAACAGGATTATCCAGATTTTGAAGTCATTCTCATTAACGACGCCTCACAAGATGCCACTCCTGAAATTATTGATGGTTTTGCTGAAATCGATCCAAGGGTGCATACTGTTCACATAAAAAACAACGAAGCATTTTGGAGCAATAAGAAATATTCCTTAACCCTAGGAATTAAAAGAGCTGTAAACCAAAGAATGCTCTTTACCGATGCCGATTGCCGACCGGCCAGTAAAAACTGGATCCAATATATGGTACAACAGTTTTCTGAAGAAAAACAGTTGATCCTAGGATATGGAGCCTATGAAAAACACAAAGGCTTTCTCAACAAACTCGTTCGGTTTGAAACCCTGATGACCGCAGTTCAGTATTTTTCTTACGCAAAAATAGGGGAAACCTACATGGGGGTTGGCCGAAACCTTGCCTATACCAGTAAACTGTTTTACGACAACCGCGGCTTTATGTCACATATGAATGTACGCTCTGGAGATGATGACCTTTTTGTAAACGAAGCAGCCACAAAAAGCAATACGGCTTTGATGTACCATTCTGATGCTTTTACCTATTCACAACCTAAAACTTCTTTTGCGCAGTGGATCCATCAAAAAAGAAGGCATATTAGTACGGCTAACCACTACCAAACAAAACATAAAATCCTTCTAGGTTTATATTACCTAAGCGTGCTACTTTTTTGGGTTCTGGCCATTTTAATATTCTTTATTGTTGATTGGAAAATCCCCCTTGCACTTATTGTCTTCAGAACCATGCTTCAATATATTGTAGTGGGAAAAGCATCTACATTATTACAAGAAAAAGATCTCGCCCTTTGGATTCCAATTTTTGAACTATTTTTGATTTGTACGCAATTGGTTATATTTATTTCCAATTCCTTAGCAAAACCAAAAACTTGGAAATAACCGAAAAAGAAGTTTTAAAGAATATTCAGAAAGCAAAAGAAGGCAAGCAAAGTGCCTTCAATTTTTTGTTGGACTATTTTTGGAATCAAGTATATGGGTTTCAACTAAAGCGCATCAACAACGAACATGATGCCGAAGATATTACTATTGAAACCTTCTCAAAGGCATTCGACCGCATTGAAACCTTTGATGAAAAATACCAATTTGGAACCTGGCTGGTCGCCATTTCAAAAAATATCCAAATAGATAAAACACGAAAGAAAAACGCCTCTATTTATTCGCACACTACCGATGCCAGTGATGAGCATGTTCGGAAAATACCCGATCAAAATCCGTCTCCAGAAGATAAATTGATTACCGAACAAAACTTGGCAGAACTCCTTCGGTACATCAAACAGCTGAAACCCCACTATCAGGACATTATTAATTTGCGCTATTTTCAGGAAATGAGTTACAATGAGATCTCAGACCATTTGGAAGAACCGTTAAGCAATGTAAAAGTACGATTATTGCGAGCTAAAAAGTTATTGGCAGAAATCATCACCCAAAACAGAAGTCATTGATACACTTACTGAAAAAGTTTGGCCCAGGTTTCTTATTTGCCGGAGCGGCAATTGGTGTATCCCATTTAGTGCAATCTACGAGGGCTGGAGCCGATTTCGGGCTTGGGCTGGTTTGGGCATTACTACTCATTAATTTTATTAAATATCCCTTTTTTCGTTTTGGGCCTAAATATGCCTGCGCCACTGGGAAGGATATGCTTTATGGGTTAAAAAACATGGGGAAATGGGTACTCATCTCTTATTACGTAATCACGTTTGCAACCATGTTCACCATACAAACAGCAGTAACTATTGTAACTGCTGGTATTGCTTCTTCCCTATTTGGCTATGGAACCTTGGTATTCTGGACGACACTAATCACCCTTCTTTGCTTCACAATTGTTTTAATAGGACGCTACCAGGTGCTTGACTCCTTGATGAAATATATTGTACTTACCTTATCCATAAGTACTGTATTGGCCGTTATTCTAGCCTCAAAAAACATGGGAACTTCAATATCCCTTGAACAAATAATCCCTAGAGATACATTAGGAGTCGCATTTTTAATCGCATTCATGGGCTGGATGCCTGCGCCTTTAGACCTTACCATTTGGCAATCCCTTTGGACCCTTGAAAAAAGAAAGTTGAATCCCGAAATGACTACCAAACAATACTTGTTCGATTTTAACGTGGGATACATTGCTACTGTTTTTCTAGGACTTGGATTTATGGCTCTGGGGGCTATGGTGATGCATAATGCCGGAACAAGCTTTTCTGGAAATGGAACCGTATTTGCCAATCAATTGATTGCCATGTATACTTCCAGCATGGGGCCCTGGGCAAAATGGCTCATTGGTATTGCTGCACTTACTACCATGTTTAGTACCACCTTAACCACTTTGGATGCTTCTCCAAGGGTGATGCACAAAACCACGGAATTACTCTTTCAGAAAAGATTTAAAAGGGGCGCCATTTATTGGTTATTGATCCTTATTGCAGGCACATTGTCTATTTTCTTTTTCTTTATTTCTGAAATGGGCCTCCTTATTGAAATCGCTACGGTATTATCCTTCCTAACTGCACCGTTTTATGCCATAGTCACTTACCGACTTATGAATAGTAAAGAAGTGCCAAGTGCAGAAAAGCCAAAACCTTGGCTGAAGGTCTACAGCAACCTCTCCATTTTGCTTTTGGTAGGATTTAGTATTTGGTATCTTATCTCACTATTTTAGGATAGGATATCTATAATATTGTATCTTTGTAAAAGCTATGGAAACAAACACTGCAGAACTAAAAAAACCTACTCCAAAGCCCAAATGGTTGCGCGTAAAATTACCCACCGGTAAAAAATATACCGAACTTCGGAGCCTGGTTGATAAATACGACCTTCACACGATTTGTACTTCGGGAAGCTGCCCCAATATGGGGGAATGTTGGACGGAAGGAACTGCTACCTTTATGATTTTAGGAAATATCTGTACCCGGTCCTGTGGATTTTGCGGAGTAAAAACAGGTAGGCCAGAGACTGTCGATTGGGATGAGCCTGAAAAAGTGGCCCGATCCATCAAGTTAATGGAGATTAAACATGCTGTAATCACTTCGGTAGATCGTGACGATTTGAAAGACATGGGATCCATTATCTGGGCAGAAACCGTAAAAGCGATTCGCCGAATGAATCCTGAAACTACTCTAGAAACCCTTATCCCAGACTTTCAAGGAGAAACTCGAAATATCGATCGTATTGTTGCCGTAGCCCCAGAAGTGGTGTCGCATAATATGGAAACCGTAAAACGGTTAACCCGTGAGGTACGAATTCAAGCGAAATACGAAAGAAGCCTAGAAGTATTACGTTACCTAAAAGAGCAAGGAGTCCACCGAACCAAAAGTGGCATTATGTTAGGTTTAGGAGAAACCGAAAAAGAAGTCATACAAACCTTGCAAGATTTAAGGGAGGTTGATCTTGATGTAGTAACAATTGGCCAATACCTTCAACCTTCCAAAAAACACTTGTCGGTTAAAGAATTTATCACCCCCGAACAGTTCAAAAAATATGAGCAAATTGGGCTAGAGATGGGATTCCGACATGTAGAAAGCGGTGCTTTAGTACGATCTTCTTACAAGGCGCATAAACACATTCTGTAAATGAATACTCCCATAAGCGTTGGCATTAATGGATTTGGCCGAATTGGCCGGACGCTTTTCAGAAAAGTACTGAAACACCCAAACATACAGGTGGTGGCCGTTAATGATATCGCCGATATAAAAACGATGGGGCATTTACTGAAATATGACAGTATTCATGGAATCTTGGATTCAGAAATTACGGTAAGTGAAAACCATATGACGGTAGATGGCCAAACGATTCGTTATTCTTCAGAAAAACAAATTGAACACCTATCGTGGGATTCCGTAGATATTGTTATTGAATGTACTGGAAAATTCAAAAAAAGAGAGGCTTTGGAGCAGCATATCAAGCAAGGAGCTCAGAAAGTAATTCTATCGGTACCGCCCGTTGAGGATGATATTAAAACCATTGTCCTTGGCGTTAACGAAGCGATACTCGAACCAACGG
Source organism: Flavobacteriaceae bacterium (assembly GCA_002707025.1). Lineage (GTDB taxonomy): Bacteria > Bacteroidota > Bacteroidia > Flavobacteriales > Flavobacteriaceae > PALG01. Next base: position 243,750 of record PALG01000031.1, read on the forward strand.
ATACCATTATTTCCAATGCTTCTTGTACTACCAATAATGCGGCCCCCATGGTAAAAATCATTCATGAGCTTTGTGGGATTGACCAAGCCTATATCACCACCGTTCATTCGTACACTAGCGATCAAAGCCTGCACGACCAACCGCATCGGGATTTACGCAGGGCCCGCGCAGCAGGACAATCCATTGTTCCAACCACTACAGGAGCAGCCAAAGCACTTACAAAGATTTTTCCAGAATTAGCTGATGTAATTGGAGGCTGTGGTATAAGGGTTCCTGTTCCAAATGGATCCTTAACCGATATAACTTTTAATGTAAAAAAAGAGACCAGCATTGAAGAAGTCAATTTAGCCTTCAAAAATGCGGCCAATGGAGCACTCAAAGGTATTTTACAATATACGGAAGACCCCATTGTTTCAATTGATATTATTGACAATCCCCATTCATGCATCTTTGATTCGGAAATGACTTCCGTAATTGGAAAGATGGTGAAAATCATTGGCTGGTATGACAATGAAGTAGGGTATTCATCAAGAATTGTAGATTTAATCTTACAATTTTCGAGGAAATGAGTATATTTATCGGCGAAGTACGTTTATAATTAATGAGTTACCACTTCAAAAAGCATATTGTATACCCCCCGCTGCTGCTATTTTTTTTAGTGGCTTTTTGTGGTTTGGCACAAACCCAACAGGATACACTACAACTCATTCAGAAGTTTCATTTAAATGGGCGTAATTTTGTTAAAATTCACGATTACGAAAATGCTATTGTAGATCTTTCCAAGGCCTACAAAATGGCAGCTTCCCCAACTTTTAGGAACCAACGGTTGGACATTCAATTCAGTATTGCACAGTTACATTACTTGCTTCAAAACTATGACAAAGCTTCCAAAGAAACCCAACGCATTATTAATGCTTTGGAAAATACTGGGAACGAAGAAAAAGTGGCTGAAGCCAATACGCTATTGAGCCTCATTTACAGTCAAATGGGTAGGTTTTCAGAAGCAGAAAATCAATTGAAAAAAGCTGATAATTGGTTTAGCAGTAAGAATAATGAAAAAAATAGGGCCAATGTGCTATTGGGTTTCGGAATTCTAGAATTGAAGAAAAACAATTATACTTCTGCCATCAACTATTTGGATGCGGCTATCCCGCAATTTGAATTAGAAAATGCGACCTATCAAGAAGCCCAAGCAAAATTATTAAAAGCGGAAGCCTTGTTGAATGCCAACCCTTCCGAAATAAATGACAATCTCACTAAAGCAAAAGGAGCACTTCAAGAAGCCCGAGCCATTGCCAAAAAAAACAATGCAATTAAAATTGTAATAGATAGCTACAAAATTGCCTCCTACATAGCGTTACGGGAAAACAATTTTGAATTTGCCCAAGAAAACTTGGACATATACGAAAAAAGGAATGATTCAATTACGCAATCCTATTTGGCCGCTATTTCGACTGGTATCGATAGCGAAACCGATTTATTGAATCTAAATGAAATACTTGATAAGAAACAAACTGAAATTGATAAGCAAAAAAAATCGATCAATTTTGGTAAGATGACCACTGGGTTAAGTATTGCACTTATTGTTATTCTTTCCCTATTAACATTATCGCTCTACAAAAACAATAATCTTCGTGCCAAGGCAAACGAACTCTTACAAGACAAGAACAATGAGCTTCAATTGGCTAAGGAAAAAGCGGAAAAAGCCTCCCTTGCCAAAGCACAATTTCTATCTACCATTACCCACGAATTAAGAACCCCTCTGTATGCGGTTACAGGTTTGACCCATCTATTGTTGGAAGAGAATCCTAAACCCGATCAAAAAGAGCACTTAAATTCCCTAAAATTTTCAGGAGAGTACCTATTATCGCTTATCAACAACATACTCGATTTAAACAAACTGGAAGCCAACAAAGTGGAATTGGAAAAAACCACTTTTCATCTAAAAAAGCGAATTAACGACGTATTAGTTGCGTTGAAGAAAAGTGCCGATGACAAAAAGAACAATTTACATTTAGAATTTGATGAGTCGATTCCGGAAAAACTCGTGGGTGACCCACTCAAGCTTTCACAGATTCTTATCAATCTTATTGGAAACGCATTAAAATTTACACAAAATGGCGATGTGTTTATCCGGGTCAAAAAGATAAAAGATGCCAGCAATATAGTGCACCTCCATTTTGAGGTAGAGGACAATGGAGTTGGGATTTCCAAAAAGAAACAAAAGAGTATTTTTGAGTCTTTCTCTCAAGCCTCTTTACAAATTAACCGAAAATTTGGAGGAACGGGATTGGGGCTTGCTATTGTCAAGAACCTTTTACAGCTTATGGGGAGTAGGATCCAATTGGAAAGTCAGTTAGGAAAAGGGTCCAAGTTCTGGTTTGATATTAAATTCCAGGTGGCAGAACAATACAATGAAAGTACTTCCCCTAAAAACGCAGCATTAAGTATTGATTACGCATCATTGGAGAACAGAAAGGTATTGGTTGTTGAAGACAATAAAATCAACCAAATGATTACCAAAAAAATCCTGGAAAAGAATCAAATGGTTTGTACTGTGGCAGACAATGGGATGGAAGCCATTAAGTTGGTTAAGGAAAACACATTCGATGTCATCTTAATGGACATTCACATGCCGGGCATTAGCGGTATTGAAGCCACCCAAGAAATTAGAAAGTTCAACAAACAACTCCCTATTATTGCTCTTACAGCGGTAACCATTGATGAGAACCTGGACGATTTCTACCGTGCTGGTTTTAACGAAATTATCCCAAAGCCGTTTAAGACGGAAGAATTTTTTGAGAAAATTTACCGCACTCTGGAAAGTCAGAAACTCCCTATTGAAAGTTAAAATTTTCGATAATATTCCAACCTGTTCAAAACCTCCTTTTTAAAAGCCGCTTCCCGCTCGTGCAGAATTTCTGTTTTAATGGGTAAGAAGTAAAAGGCTTTTTTTTGAATACGATGCGACAATCGTTGAAAATCTTTTTCTGTAGTAAGAATCAATTCTTCCCTTTGCAGAGTGTTTATTTCTGAATCTGAAAAATGATGATGATCGGGAAATCTTTTATGCTGAAATTCAAATTTTTTCCCCTTCAGAAAATTGACTAATGGTTGTGGTTTGGCAATGCCCGTAATTAAAGTAAATGGTTTTCCTTTTAAATAATCCAAAGGAAGTTGCTCTGTTTTTCCATAAATGAAAGGATCATATCCTATTCGGGAAAAATAAATACTTTGCTCTGGGTCTAGCTGCATCCGAAACTGAATCTCCTGTAATTTCGCATAAGGAACCCTATCTGGACATTTGGTTACCACAATAATATCGGCTCTATAAGCCCCTCTTCGAGATTCCCTTAAGTTCCCTGCCGGAAGCAAATAATCTTCAATAAACAAGCTATCGAAAGCCGTAAGCAGGATACTGAAAGCTGGTTTTACCTTTCGGTGTTGAAAGGCATCATCCAACAGAATTACTTCGGCCTTTCCTTGAAGTTTCTGTATCCCTTCCCTCCTATTAGCGCAGACAGCAACCGTAATTTCAGGAAATTTTCGTTTTATCTGAAGCGGTTCATCGCCTACCATTTCGGAAGTAGCGCTTTCGGTCACTTTTAAAAAGCCCTTGCTTTTCCGCTTGTATCCCCTGCTTAGCACAGCTACTTTATAATCTTCTTTTAGAAATTGAACCAAAAGTTCTACCATGGGCGATTTTCCAGTTCCTCCTACCGAAAGATTTCCTACGCAAATTACCGGGACCTCAAATTCGGTGCTTTCCTTCCAGCCTTTATCGTAGGCATAATTCCGAAGCGAGGTTACGCCATCGTACAAAATCGAAAAAGGATAAAGGAATTTCCGAAAGTTCATAGCACGAAAATATACTTTTTTATCTTTACACTAAAATTTAAAGATATGACGGTAAAAGAGGTTATTGCCACCCTAGAAGAACTGGCGCCATTATCCTATTCGGAAGGGTTTGACAATACAGGGCTATTGGTAGGGGATTATCAAACAAAAGTACAAGGAATCCTGGTTACTTTGGACACACTGGAGACCGTAGTGGAGGAAGCCATAGAGCACAATTGCAACCTTATCGTTAGCTTCCATCCTATTATTTTTAAAGGTTTAAAATCCCTTACGGGAAAGAATTATGTAGAACGGACTGTCTTAAAGGCTATTAAAAACGACATAGCCATCTTTTCCATCCACACGGCACTGGACAATGCCTGGAACGGGGTCAATGCTAAAATTTGTGAAAAGTTAGGCTTAAAAAACATATCCATCCTGCTTCCACAGGAAGGCACCATCAAAAAACTGGTCACCTTTGTTCCTTCCAAAGAAGCTGAAAACTTGCGAAATGCCCTATTTTCGGTAGGAGCGGGAGGTATCGGGAATTACGAAAATTGTAGTTTTAATGTAGTTGGTACAGGTACTTTTAAAGGGAATGAAGCTTCCAATCCCGTGGTTGGTAAAAAAGGGGAAACCCACGAGGGAGCCGAAACCCAAATAGGCATTACCTTCAGCAAACATCTAGAGAAAAAAGTGCTTCAGGCACTTCATAAAAACCATCCTTACGAAGAAGTGGCCTATGAAATTACGACCTTGGAAAACGCCCATCAACATATTGGCATGGGAATGATTGGCGAGTTTGCTGAAGCGCTTACGGAAGATGAATTTTTAAGCAAACTGAAAAATACGTTTCATACCGGGGTAATTCGTCACTCAGAAAGAATTGGAAAGTCAATTCAGAAAGTAGCGGTTTTGGGCGGTAGTGGAAGTTTTGCCATTAGCGCCGCCAAGGCGCAAGGGGCGGATGCATTTGTAACAGCCGATTTGAAATACCATGACTTTTTTGCTGCAGAAAAAGAGCTTCTTTTAGCAGATATAGGTCATTATGAGAGCGAACAGTACACAAAAGAGCTTTTAGTTGCACACCTTACCAAAAAAATTACTAATTTTGCAGTCGTTTTATCGAAAGTAAACACCAATCCTATAAGCTATTACTAAAATATGGCAAAGAAAACCGAAATCACCGTAGAAGAGAAGTTAAGAGCGCTATTCGATTTACAATTAATCGATTCGCGTGTGGACGAAATTAGAAATGTACGTGGGGAGCTTCCTTTGGAGGTACAAGACCTTGAAGATGAGGTCGCCGGCTTAAACACCCGTTTGGATAAATTGAATACCGATCTTGAAACCATTGAAGAAAATATCAAGGATCGCAAAAACCTGATCGAAGAAGCGAAAGCTTTAATTAAAAAATACACCTCGCAACAAGACAAAGTGCGTAACAACCGTGAGTACAATAGTTTGAGCAAGGAAATTGAATTCCAGGAGTTGGAAATTCAATTGGCTGAAAAACACATCAAGGAATTCAAAGCCCAGATAGAACAAAAGAAGCAGGTCATTGAAGAAACCAAAGAACGTGTAGAAGAGCGTGAAAAACACTTGAAGCACAAGCAAGGGGAGTTGGATGAAATCCTTGCCGAAACCGAAAAGAAAGAAGAAGCTTTAATTAAAGAGTCTGAAAAGTACGAGAAAAATATTGAAGAGCGTTTGGTAAAAGCTTACAAGCGAATTCGAAGCAATGTAAAAAACGGACTTGCCGTAGTACCCGTTGAACGTGGTGCTTCAGGAGGATCTTTCTTTACCATCCCTCCACAGGTACAAATGGAAATCGCTTCCCGAAAGAAAATCATTACCGATGAGCACAGTGGAAGAATTCTAGTGGACCCTGCCCTAGCTGAAGAAGAAAGGGAAAAGATGGACAAGCTTTTCAAAAAAGTGAAATAATACGCTATTGTATAAATTATAACAAAGCCTTCACAGTTTGTGAGGGCTTTTTTTATTACTTTTTGTAAGGATTACCTATAAATTAGACTTACTATGGCGAAAGATCACGGAAATAGCATTAAAAACGACGCGCAATACGAAGCACTCCGCGAACAAGGAATGTCTAAAGAAAAGGCAGCACGTATTGCTAATACTCCCAATAGCGGAAAGAAAGGTGGCAAAGCCCCAAAATATGAAGAACGAACAAAGGAAGAGCTATACCAACAAGCAAAAAAGGTAGACATTTCCGGACGTTCAAAAATGAATAAAAGAGAATTGATCAACGCGTTGAGAAATCATTAAAAATTCACCATGAAAAAGTCATTTATTGTACTCATCACTTTATTTGCGACAATGTTTATTGCATGCGGAAATGCAAATAAAAAAAACGAAACAGCGGAAGCAGTAGCACAAAAAGAACAAACCCCGGTAGAAGTGCCTTCACAAGAGGGTTACGAAAGGGCCTATTTTGCCAGTGGCTGTTTTTGGTGCGTAGAAGCAATTTACGAAAGCGTGAAAGGGGTAAAGGAATCCATTTCAGGCTATAGTGGCGGTCACACCGAGAATCCCACCTATGAAGAGAGCAATACGGGAAGAACCGGTCATGCAGAAGCGGTAGAAGTAATTTACGATCCAAACATCATCTCTTTTAAGGAATTGGTGGAAGTGTACTTCGGGTCCCAAAATATTACCCAAATTAATGGACAAGGCCCAGATAATGGGAGTCAGTACCGAAGTATCATTTTTTATCAAAATGAAGCACAGAAAAAAATTATTGACACTAAAATTTCAGCTATTGAGAAAGAGCTTGGCGAAGGAAAAGTAGCCGCACAGGTATTGCCCTTTCAGAAGTTTTGGAAAGCGGAAGCTTATCATCAGGATTTTGAAAAGCTACATCCCGACCACCCTTACATTCAGAATGTATCCATCCCCAGGTTGAAAAAATTTCAGAAAAAATATCCAGAATTACTGAAAGAAAACAGAAATTAAACTCACTAATTTATAAACCATCCCTAATTTAATAGGAGCCATCACATTTTAGACAAACTTCGTAACCGCTTTCATTTATACATGATACCCCTTGGCCAATAGTCGTTGCCACTCGGGATGTTTTTTAAGGTAACCCGCTACAAACGGACAGAGTGGTGCTAACAGCAAACCTTCCCCTTCAATTTGCTGTAAAACCTCTTTAACCAAAGCACTTCCTATTCCCCTACCTCCTAAAGATTCGGGTACTTCCGTATGGGTTAGGTAAATAGCATCCTTTGCCCGGATGTATTCTATAAAAGCTATCTTACCTTCTATAGGGGCTTCGAAACGCTTTTTTTCAGGGTTATCCAAAATTCGCAAGTCCATCTAAGCATTTTTATGGGAGCCATCACAATACGGGAAATTGGCCGACTTGGCACATCGACAAAAAGAAGCACGACGCTCACGAACTTCGGTAGTGCCGTCTGGATGGGTAATGGTACAATTCCCTATGATAATAGCAGGGCCTTTATCGATCAAATTTACTTGAATGTTTTCTGAATTTTCTTCTGAAGTATCCGCTATCTTCTGTTCAGTTTCATAGGTCAAAGCTCCACTAGGGCATCTTTTTACGGCATCTATAATAGCTTTTCCTGTACTTCCTTCAGGTTGCACCCAAGGTTTTTCTTTTGGTTTGAAAACTTCAGGCAACGCTTTTACACAATTGGCCGAATGAATACAGAGCTGTGGTTTCCAAACTACCGTAACCCCGTCATGAGTGTATTTTTTTATCGTATCCATTCTATAAAAATAACAAAAGTGGCGCAATTTCAATACGCTCTTTCAAATTTTCAAAAACGATATAAAGACAGGTTGTTTTTTATAGAGTTGAAATTATGAAACCCTTTTTACTTTCCGTATTTTTACGGAAAACATATTCCTATGCGAAGCATTGCATTTTTCCCATTGCTACTGTTCATTTTGGTAGGTTGTAAGGAAATCACCAAAGAAACTACCGAAAAACCCTCACAAGAGGTTGCCGAAAAAACCCGAACCACTCCCGAAGCCATTGCTCACCACTACGGATTGGAGTATTGGGATCAAGTAAATAGTATCGCTTTTACCTTTAACGTAGATCGCGGTGAAAACCATTATGAGCGTTCTTATACATGGGAGCCCAAAACGGGAAAAGTTACTTATAAAACAGCTACCGACACACTTACTTATAACCACAAAAATCCTAAAGACAGTCTTGAAATAAAAGCAGACCAAGCCTTTATAAACGATAAATACTGGTTACTGGCTCCTTTTCAATTGGTTTGGGATGAAGGAATTAGTTATACTGAAGAAGACAAAGCAACAGCACCTATTTCCAAGGAACTTTTACACAAATTAACGATAAGGTACGGTGACGAAGGAGGCTACACCCCTGGGGATGCCTATGACTTTTACTATAACGACGACTTTCTAATTAAAGAATGGACCTTCCGTAAAGGCAATCAAGAAGACCCCTCGCTAGCAACTACCTGGATGGAAAACAAAGATTTTAATGATATCAAACTAGCAACCAAACACCAAGACAGTACTGGAAACTTTCAGTTGTATTTTACCAACCTTCACATTGAATAAGATGTACCAAAACTCATTGGAATACGCCCAAAAGTGCGATGCTCAGGACCCATTAAAAAAGTTTAGGGATGCGTTTCATTTTCCAAAGGATTCCTTCGGAAATCCACAAATATACCTCTGCGGGAATTCGTTAGGCCTACAACCTAAAAAAACCGCCACCTACCTTCAAGAAGAACTGAAAGATTGGGCCGAACTAGGCGTAGAAGGGCACACGGAAGCAAAACACCCATGGATGCCCTACCATGAGTTCTTAACACAAAGCATGGCAAATATCGTAGGAGCCAAACCGGAAGAGGTTGTCATTATGAATGGACTCACCGCCAATTTGCACTTCATGATGGTTTCGTTTTACCAACCTACCCCAAAACGTTACAAAATCATTATTGAAAAAGATGCCTTTCCCAGTGATAAATATGCCGTGGAGAGTCAGTTAAAATTTCACGGATTTGATCCTAAGGAAGGATTACTACTTTGGGAACCACCCCAAGGGGAAGAGCTCTGCCGACTGGAAGACTTGGAGCAACTACTGGAAAAACATCAGGATGAAGTAGCGCTTCTCATGATTGGGAACACCAATTATTATACAGGACAATGGTACCCTATCAAAGAAATCACTCAATTAGGTCATCAACACGGTTGTAAAGTAGGGTTTGATCTAGCCCATGGGGTTGGAAACATCCTACCGAAGCTGCATGAAAACGGACCCGATTTTGCCGTTTGGTGTACCTACAAATACCTCAACAGCGGCCCAGGAAGTTTGGGCGGGGTTTTTGTCCATGAACGACATGCACAAAACAAAGACCTGAACCGTTTTGCAGGATGGTGGGGACACAACAAAAGCACTCGGTTCAATATGCGTCAGGAATTTGACGTAATTCCCGGAGCCGAGGGATGGCAATTAAGCAACCCCCCTATTCTTTCCATGGCGGCCATTAGGGCGTCTTTGGATTTATTTGAAGAAGCTGGAATGGAGAATCTTCGGAAAAAGTCGCTTCAACTTACGGGATATTTGGAATTTTTACTGAACGAATTACAGGATGATCGAATTGAAGTGATTACCCCCAAAAATCCTGAAGCCCGGGGTTGCCAATTATCCATACAGGTAAAGAATGCCGATAAAAACTTACACCAAAAATTAACGGAAGCGGGAGTGATTAGTGACTGGCGCGAACCCGACGTTATTCGGGTAGCCCCTGCCCCACTCTATAATAGCTTTGAGGATGTTTTTGAATTTGTCGAACGATTGAAAAAAACACTGTAATGCAAACAAAAGAGCATATTCTAATTGTAGGAGCCGGACTTTGCGGAAGCTTATTGGCACTTCGCTTAGCGCAAAGAGGCTACCAAATTACCCTCACCGAAAAACGCCCCGACCTCCGGAAGGTGACGCAAGATGCAGGGCGTTCCATTAATTTAGCGTTGAGCGATCGAGGACTTAAAGGGCTTCGATTGGCAGGTTTGGAGGAAAAAGCCTTGGAGCTTTGTATTCCTATGAATGGCCGTATGATTCACCCAGAAAATGGCGACCCTTTTTTGAGTCCGTATAGCGGGCGTGAAGGCGAATACATTAATTCCATCTCCCGCCCTGGATTGAACATGCTATTGTTGGATGCCTTGGATGAAATGCCTAATGTGACGACCCTTTTCAACTTAGGGTGCAGAAAAATAGATTTGGAAAACGCCACAGGACATTTCAAAAACCATACGACCCAAGAAACGGAAACCATAACCGCAGACATCGTGATGGGAACCGACGGAGCGGGTTCAGCGGTTCGAAAGAGCATGTTCGAACATAAAAAATTTCGCTTCAGCTTTTCGCAACAATGGCTTAGTCATGGCTATAAGGAATTAGAGATTCGACCTACCAAAGAAGGCGAATACAAAACCTTCAAAAACGCCTTACACATATGGCCCCGCGGAAAAGATATGCTCATCGCACTTCCCAATCTCGACGGAAGTTTCACCGTAACGCTATTTCTTCCTTACGACCATAGCGATTACAGCTTTGAAAACCTGAACACTCCAGAAAGCGTAACCGAATACTTTCAGAAAGAATTTCCAGACGCTCTGGAATTGATGCCCGATTTAGCCGAACAATACTTTGAAAATCCTATGGGAACCCTGGGTACTATTAAATGTTCGCCGTGGCATTGCTACGGAAAAAACCTTATTTTAGGGGATGCCGCTCATGCCATTGTTCCTTTTTACGGACAGGGAATGAATGCTTCCTTTGAAGATGTCGTGGTTTTTGATGAAGTATTGGAACAATATGAAGGCGACTGGGAACGGGTGTTTTATGAATATGAAAAAGCCCGTAAAAAAGACACCGATGCCATAGCCGATTTGGCCGTGGATAACTTCCATGAAATGAAAGAACACACTGCAAGTGCCTTGTTTCAGCAGAAAAGAAAATTGGAAATTGCTTTTGAAACCCAATTACCGGAAGCCTATTCCAGTAAATATTCTTTGGTGACCTTTAACGAAGACATCCCCTATTCCGAAGCCATGCAACGGGGAAGGGCGCAAGATAAAGCCATCCTCAACCTATTGGACGATGGCCAACTTACGGAAGCCATGACCTTAGAGGAAAAACTAGCCTTAGTAATTAAAGAAACCAACGACATCCTACACGACGATGCCGTAGCTAAAAACGTATAAGTGATGAGCAATAAAAGTAGACTCGTAGAAGGAAAAGCCAATCCGCGTGGCGCCTATCCGCATGTGAAGCGTGCAGGGGATTATTTATTTGTAAGCGGCACGAGTTCCAGGCTGCCCGATAATACCTTTGCGGGTGTTTACCAAGTAGACGAAATGGGCAGTATGCGATTGGATATTAAAGAACAAACCCGGGCGGTCCTGGAAAATATAAAAGATTATCTTGCTACCGAAGATGCCAGCTTAGCCGATGTTGTGGATGTGACTACCTTTTTGGTGAACATTAATGACTTTGCCGGTTATAACGAAGTGTACGGTGAGTTTTTTGATAAGGAAACGGGACCTGCGCGAACTACGGTAGCGGTGCACCAATTACCGCACCCTCACTTGTTAGTGGAAATTAAAGCCATGGCCTACAAACCTTTATAGCATGTCCAAAATCCTGAATTACATCAATGGTGAATTCACGCCTCCTTTAAAAAATGAATGGATAGACAACGTCAATCCCAGTGAAGGAAGGGTCTACGGGCAAATTGCCAATAGCACCGTTGAAGATATTGAAAAAGCGTATCAAGCCGCTAAGGCTGCCTTCTCATCTTGGAGTGCTACAACTATCGAAGAGCGCAGCCGCATCTTACTCAAAATAGCAGATTTAATTGAAGCGCATTTAGACCGTCTGGCTGAAGCGGAGTCTATGGATAACGGAAAACCCTTAAGTTTAGCCAAAAGTGTGGATATTCCGCGTGCTTCGGCCAATTTTCGGTTTTTTGGCAATGCCATTACCCAATTTTCGAGTGATGCCCATGAAAGTGTAGGACTCAATACCCTAAATTTCACCTTACGGCAACCCATTGGGGTCGTAGGATGCATTTCCCCTTGGAACCTTCCGTTGTACCTATTTTCTTGGAAAGTAGCACCCGCGATTGCCGCAGGAAATACGGTGGTCGCCAAGCCTAGCGAGGTGACTCCCATGACTGCCTTTTTATTGGGTGAAATTTTAACCGAAGCAGGGTTACCAAAAGGTGTACTCAATATAGTGCACGGAACAGGACCTTCTGCGGGACAAGCCATTATAGAGCATCCAAACATCAAGGCAATTTCTTTTACGGGAGGTACCCAGACGGGAGAACATATTGCTCGAACCGCAGCTCCTATGTTTAAAAAGCTTTCTCTGGAGTTGGGCGGCAAAAACCCCAACATCATCTTTGCGGATTGTAACTATGCCCAAATGCTGAAAACCACTGTACGTTCCTCTTTTGCCAATCAAGGGCAAATATGTCTCTGCGGAAGTCGGATTTTTGTGGAAAAACCCCTGTATGCTAAGTTTAAAACAGATTTTATTGCAGAAGTACAAAAACTGAAGGTAGGCCATCCCATGGAGGAAGTGAACCTAGGGGCCGTGGTCTCGGAAGCGCATCGCGATAAGATTGAAAGTTATATCCAATTGGCCCAAGAAGAAGGCGGAACCATTCTCACGGGTGGGAAGCGAGTAACGGTGAAAGGTTATGAAAATGGATACTACCTAGAACCTACGGTGATTGAAGTGCCCGATGCACAGTGCAGGGTAAACCAAGAAGAGATTTTTGGCCCGGTAGTGACCCTCATGCCTTTTGAAACGGAAGAAGAAGTTATGGCCTATGCCAATGGAGTGAAATATGGACTTTCCGCTACCTTGTGGACCAGTAACCTTGACCGTACCCTCCGTCTATCGAAACAGTTGGAAACGGGTATTGTTTGGGTAAATACTTGGCTGAACCGTGATTTGCGCACCCCTTTTGGAGGCGTTAAAGCCAGTGGTGTAGGTCGGGAAGGCGGATTTGAAGCGCTTCGGTTTTTTACGGAAGCAAAGAATGTATGTATAAAATATGAGTAAAAGCTTATGGATTTAAACCTAAAAAACAAAAACGCCTTGGTGTGTGGAAGTACCGCTGGAATTGGAAAAGCCACTGCCTTGGAACTTGCTTCGCTAGGAGCGAATGTGACCTTATTGGCTCGAAATGAAGGAAAACTTCAGGAAACCGTTGCCACACTTTCTACCCATGAAGGACAGGAACACGATTATATCATCGCCGATTTCAATAATCCGGAAGCGTTGAAATCGACCCTTATTGAAGCCACTTTCAACAAAAACTACCATATTTTAATCAATAATACAGGCGGGCCTGCTGGCGGGCCTATTTTTTCCGCGGAAGTTGGGGAATTTAAAAAAGCCTTTACCCAGCATTTGGTCTGTAACCATATCTTGGTGCAAAATGTTGTGCAGGGTATGAAGGAAGAAGGCTACGGAAGGATTATCAATGTTATCTCCACATCGGTGAAACAACCTATTGATGGTCTAGGGGTAAGCAATACCATACGGGGGGCCGTGGCCAATTGGAGCAAAACCTTGGCCAATGAATTAGGGCCCTTCGGAATTACGGTCAATAATGTACTTCCTGGGTTTACCTTAACAGGAAGGCTTACTGAAATAATCCAAAAAAAGGCGCAGAAACTTGGGAAAACAGAAGAAGAAACTGCTGAAGCCATGAAGCTTACCACCCCAGCGCATCGCTTTGCGGAACCTAATGAGATTGCCAATGCCATTGCATTTTTGGCAAGTCCGGCAGCAGGCTACATCAACGGAATTAACGTTCCGGTGGATGGTGGAAGAACAAAATCTTTGTAATTTTAAGCGGGCCGCGTGAGGGATTGAGCTTAGCTACCGTGTAGCAGCGAAAGCCCGACCCCGAATTTTCGGGGGCACGCCCATAAAACAAACAACCTATGAGACGTAAACTTCGCATTAACGGTCATTCACATTTATTGCCTTATCCAGAGGAAATCCCTCAATTTATGAAGGATAAGGGAATTTTTTGGGTAGACAAGGACCGAAAGTTTATGCTTCAAAAAGATTGGAGCCGACCGGTGACCGATTCCAGCTTTTTCCTGGACGAAAAACTGGCTTGGATGGAGCGGTACAAGATCGATCATGCGGTGGTGTTGAATCTTTCCCAGTTGTACGGAAACGGACTTCGGGTAGAGGAAATGAAGCAGGCGTTACGGTTTCAGAACGATTTTAATGCAAAGATCCAACATGAGAATCCGTCGAAATTTACTTGCGGCTTTGTAGTACACCCGGGATTTGTGCGAGGGGCTTTATGGGAAATTGAACGTTGTGTGGAAGAGTTAGGGCTTCAGCTGTTGTGTTTGCCCACGCACTATATGGACACCATCGGGACTTGGCGTTGTATTTTTGATGAAGAAAACGAGCCCATTTTTGAAATGGCTTCCAAATACAACCTTGCCGTGGAGATTCATCCTTATGACGGTGAAAAGTTCATTAAATTGGAAAATACGGCATGGCGTTTTCACCTCATCTGGATGTTGGCGCAATGTGCCGATGCCTATCACTTTTTAACCTTAAATGGCTATGCCGACAAATACCCCAACATGCGGACTTGTTTTGCACACGGTGGACAATTGGCCCAGATTAATTTGGGAAGGCGAATCCAAGGTTTTGATGGCCGTCCCGATTTATTTGAGGGGAAGGTTCATCCCAGAAAGAGCGTAGGACATAAAAACATCTTTTTTGACACCTTAGTGCATGATACGGGGTCTTTACAACTCTTGGTGAAAAATCAAGGAAGTAAACAGGTATTAATGGGACTGGACGATCCTTATCCGTTAGGGGAAATGGAAAGTGTTCCGCAGTCCTCCTATCCTGGAAAAATATTGGACTTAGCCCGTGATCGCGGAATTGTTACGGAAGCAGAGTGCGATGCGATGTGGGAAGACAATGTATTGCAATGGCTTTGCGGTGATGATGAGGAAGCCAAAAAGAAACTGGTCAAAAGAATTTTAGGGTAATGGATTTTCTGCCTAAGGAAATAGAGGCCTACGCCACGGATCATTCGCAAGCAGAACCCGAATTACTTCAGCAATTAAGCAAGGAAACGTGGCAAAAGGTATTGGCGCCTCGCATGCTAAGTGGGCATTTACAAGGAAGGGTGTTAAGCATGCTCTCGAAATTGATACAACCTACACACATTTTGGAAATTGGTACGTATACGGGGTATTCGGCACTGTGCTTAATGGAAGGCATCCAAGAAAACGGAACGCTTCATACCATTGATGTTAATGAAGAATTGTACGATTTTCAAAGGAAGTATTTCGATCTTTCCGGGCAGGGGGATCAAATCATTCAATATGTAGGAAATGCCATGGATATTATTCCTAGCCTTAGGGAAGATTTCGATTTAATATTTATAGACGCCGACAAAAAAAACTACCCCAATTATCTAGAACTATTACTCCCCAGACTGAAAAAAGGCACGGTTATATTGAGCGATAACGTACTTTGGAGCGGTAAGGTAGTGACCACACCCAAAGCAGACGACATGGATACCCATGCCTTGTTGCAATACAATAAAATGCTGCATGAGGATGCCAGACTGGAAACCGTACTATTGCCTATTCGGGATGGTTTAACAATTTCAAGGGTTCGGTAAGCTACGGAATGAATATTTTGTTTTTAATGGCGTAAATGACCAAACCCGTTCGGTTACGCAGATGCAATTTCTCAAAAATATTATTACGGTACCCTTCGATGGTTTTAGGGCTTAAATGCATGATGTCTGCAATTTCCTTATAGGTTTTTTCGGTACAGGCCAAGCGTATGAATTCAATTTCACGATCTTTTAGCTGAGTCTCCTTTTCCTTGTCTTCCGTAAGGGAATCGACCAGTATTTTAGTAACCGTGTTGGTATGGTAAAAGCCTTTTTCCAATACTTCCAATAGGGCATTGTACAATTCGATTTTTTTAACATCCTTCAGCAAATACCCCCTGGCACCTGCCCGAAGCATTTTTAGGATAACAGCCTCATCTTCTTCAATAGACAATGCGAGCACTTTAATTCTTGGAAAGTTTTTCTTAAGGTATTCGGTAGTTTCAATACCATTTAAAATAGGCATGTTTACATCCATCAGCACCAATTCGGGGACATCGTCTGGATGATCTAGTCTTTTAATGAGTTCTTTCCCATTTCTACAGGTATAAAGTACTTTAAAATTTTCAAAACTATCGACCAGCCCCCCAATGGCTTGTGATAGCAGATTATGGTCATCCACTACTACTACGGTATGCTTCATCATTTTGATTTTTATATTTTAGGAAAAACTCTGTCCCTTTTCCTAGTTGGGAGGTAATAAGGGCTTCTGCTTTAATAATCTTCGCCCTACTTTTGATGTTCATAAGTCCGATGCCTTCAAAATCCCCTGATTGTGCATTAAAGCCAATTCCATTATCGATAGCCATGATTACAAGCGTATCGCCTTCATACGTTACATTGACTTCCAGTTTTGAAGCTTTGGAATGTTTCATGGTGTTCGCAAAAAATTCCTGAAGCATTCTAAAAATAATGATTTCCACCTTGGTGTCCAACTCAAAGCTTTCTTCATTGAAGGTAAGCTTGGTTTCGAGGTATTTCATACGGTTAAAACGTTCCATTTCCATTTTTAAAGCATTTACCAAGGAAAGGCTACGGAATGTATTAGGGTTAATTAATTTTGAAAGGCTTCTTAGCTCGGTAAGACACTGGGTTAAGGTTTGCTCTGCTTCTGAAACATTATTATTATTTTCTTCCACTTGCCCCAATTGAATCTTCGCCAAAGTTAAAAGTTGTCCAATATTATCATGTAGCTCCCAGCTTATATTCCGAAGGGTTTCTTCACGAATTTCTATCTGGGTTTCAATAATTTCTTCCTTGAAGCGATTTTCGGCTTCTTGCCTTTCCAACAACAACTTGTTTTTTCGCTTTTGAAAAATGGCGAAAAGAAATATCATGGTTAATGCCAAAGCAAAAGCAATGATGGAAAAAACGATTAAAAACGATTGTATTTTTGTTTCGTCCATATAAATCCAATTATGTAACAACCGTATAAGATCACATTTAAACTTAATAAAATAACATTGAAGTACTCTCCTTTCACATCGATGTATTTACCCAAAAGCATGAGTGGCAAAATACCAATATAAAACAACAGCAAGGCTGTTGATATCCAAAAGCTTAGCTTATATTTTATAATCACCACTTCGTTGCTATTTAAAAGTTGATTAAAGTGCATTAAAATAAGTAGCAACAGAAAAATGGCCCCTATAAAAAAAGCATAACCTTGGTTGGAAAGTGTTTCAAAAGCATTCGTTAATAGTACCGTGATCAAATAAAATAACGTAAGTAGCCGAACCAAATTTTTGAATCGTTTGGATTGAAGTACCGTATAATACCAAAAATAGAAAAAGAGAAAACTTGAGATGGTAAATATATTATACAACCAAAAGCTACTCAAAGAAAAAATTTTTAATATCAAGCCAGTAGTATCTATTAAAAAAGTATACCACAAAAAGTAAAGAAACCATTTCTCTGTTGAAAACTGATATTTCCTAAAATGTAGCGTTGCCACAATAGAGGCTAGCAACTCAATTGCAGATAAAACATACGAAATATAGGAAACATCGCCCATCGAAATTACTCTTCACCTTCATAATCATTGGGAGGGATTCCTCCACTGCCATAATTTAAGGCTTGAAGTCCATCCAAATTTTCGTCGTTCGATTGCATTGGCGCAAACCCTTTAACCGCAGTAGTATTTGTTGCTTTGGCTGTAGGCACAAAAAACACGGTACTAAAACCTGGGTTAGGATAATTTCCATCTTGAGGATAGGCTCCAAAATAAACTCGTAAACCCAATCCGGTTTTATTCATTTTTGCGCCTTCTTGCTCTACATAAGCGATGTATTTTTTGAGGGTATCAATAGAAAACCAGAATTCCCGGGTATCCTCAAAACCCAAGGTATCATTTAAAATAGTTGCACGGGTATTTTTGTACGTTTCCTCCAAAACATTTGCTTCTCTAGGGGATAGGGTTTGCTCTGGAGCTTCTGCAGTAATTTCATTACATCCGGTACAAAGGGATATCAACACTGTGGGAAGTAAGGCAACCCAGATTAATTTAGCTATTTGTCTCATAATCATTTGGTTTAAGTTTCAGATAAAGTTACAGTTATTTTTAGAGAAAAAGTGTATCGAGCTTTCTCTTTGATAAAAGACTTCACACTTAAATTTACTGAATATCAAATACTTACCTTTTATAAGGAATTAAAAAAAAGGGGAAAATCCTTTAACCATAAAGGATTTTCCCCGTGTAAGATATATTCCGGTTTAAGGAAGACTCTATAGCAGGAAAAGACTTTTTTTACTGAACTGCCTGAAGGGCATCTATATTTCCATAGCCTTTTGTACCATCCTTGTAGGGATAAAACTCGGCACTTTGCCGTAATTTATTCAATACTTGATTGCGCGACCAACCTGGGTTTTTAGACCATACCAAAGCTGCAATTCCAGCGGTGGTTGCGGTTGCTACCGAAGACCCGCCCACATAATCGGTATCCCCATTATAAAAACCAAGGACTGTTCCGGTTCTACTATTGTTGTTGTCCCGCTCCATGACTATGGTAAACTCTATTTCTGGACCATCATGACATGTATCGCATTGTTGGTAAGATCCATCGTCGGTTATTCCTGTTACCGCAACTGTTTCAGGCATACTTGCCGGAAAAATCACGGGGTACCAATTGGTAAAGTCCAGAGAAGTACCGCCCGCAGCAAAAATCAGTTTTCCCCTTCCGTAGGCATAGCGAACAGCATCTTTTACATTTCCAATAGACCAAGGATACCCTATCGACATGGATATAATTTTCACATCACTTCTATTGGCCAATTGTACCAAAGCATCGCGAACCCCTTTTCTTTCGTGATAATCGTTTAAAAGTACATCTTCCGTAGCGCGATAAGAAACCAAATTACAATTATAGGCTACTCCTACAGGCATACCATTGTTATTGCGTGGTGAAGCAATCGTTGAACCCATACTGGTTCCATGGCCACATTTATCATTAGGGCCATCATAATTATTGGACCAAGGCCAAATGGAATCGATAAAAGTTCCATACTTCTGAATGGTTCTGCCACTACTTGCACCATCATTAAATTGAGAGCCCAACAAAGGCTGGTATTGCGACACCCCTGTATCGATTAAACCAACCGTAATCCCAGCACCTGTGGCATAGGACCATGCCTGCTCAATATTATGTTGATCGTACGTCCAACTGACCAAAGACCCGGGAGAAACAGTCCTGAAATCATTATTGTTTAAAGTTGCTCCTTCAAATCCGCAGCCACTCGAAGAGCGTTGGTTTTGTGGGTATGCTTCGTTCGCGAAAAAAGAATAACCATTTGGTTCCATATATCGTATGTCGGTTCTTTTGCGTAATTGGGCTACTGTTTCAATAGATCGGATTTTTACTTCTAAAACATTAAGTATAGGATCTTCATATAATACAGCTTCACGATTTCCTCCTTCCCATTCAAGAACTTCAGCAAGGATACTATTCTTTGAATTGTTTAGCCGCGAGTTTCTCTCCGTAGCAAAACTTTCACCCTTGTTTCCATAACCAATAGTAAGAATTCCATCCCCGTGAATAGCAGCACTCCACAGTACTTGGTCTGTGGTTTCGGACCAATTAAAGTCTCCTGTATTTTTTAGGGATTGGTCAATAATTTGATTGATTTGAGGGATTGTCAACAACTCTTGAGATATGCCCACTTCTAGATTTACAGACTCCTCCAATAGCGATTCCTCCTTAGCACAGGAAACTATCAACAAGGAAGTAATCATTAAAAAATAAACAGATTTTTTCATGATGGTTGGTTTTTTGACAATTAAACCATTAATATACTGAAAAAACCTTTTACTTAATGAGTGTTTTTTGAAGATAATGCATTCCGAAGGCAATGATGACCCCTACAAAGAACCCTACAATAATATCACTAGGAAAATGGACCCCCACATAAATCCTGCTGAACGAAAATAAAATAGGCCAAATAAAAAGAAGGTACATCCAGCGGGAAAACTTTCGAAGGGAAAATACCAAAAATGTAGTTATTGCAAAGCTCACGGAAGCATGACCCGAGTAAAAACTGAAATCCATTGGAGTATCCAAAACCCGAATAAATTCTACCAAGTCTGGTGTATTATTAGGCCTTAAACGCTGTACATAAATTTTAATGGAATACTTTAAAAAGTAAGAAATGCCAAAGGTTAATAAGGTAAATAGGGCTATATAAAATGCTTTCCTTCGTTTGTAATATTTGAATATAAGTAGAAAAAAGGTAACAAACAGGAAGGTCCAGGTCTCAATTTGAGTAACAATAACCCAAAATCGGTCAAAAGAATCGCTTCCTAGATTGTTTAGAAATATGAAGAGTTCCCTATCCCATTTCTTTAGGGTGTCAAACATTTAGAACTTTCTTTTAATGGGCCCTGTTATTTCGTCGACATCTTCTTTTACCTTATCTATCTCCTTAGTGACCTCTTTAAAGTCCATTCCCTGTTTTTCGGCACTTTTGGTAATCTCATTTTTAATGTCGTCGGTAGCATTTCTTATTTGGCGCATACCTTTTCCTAGGCCACGGGCAATTTCCGGAACCTTATCGGCCCCAAAAACCATCAGTACAACAAATAGGATAAATCCTATTTCGGCACCGCTTATAAAGAAAGGAATTACTTGCATGGTGCAAATATACACAAGTTGCCGCGCAATATTAAAAAAGCCCTGCAAAAGTTTGCAGGGCTTTCTGTTAATTTTAGAAGGAAATTATTCTCCTTTCACCTTATTCTTAAAGCTATCGAACTCGCCTAATTTTTTACGTTTAGGCCAAGAATTATTAGTAGTATCAATATCGGCCGTTTCCTCATCGGGATCGACCTCAATTTTTTCAATTTCCTTTTCTGAAGCAATAATTTTACTCACCTGAGCATCATTCAATCTCCAAATTTGAGCTGGATACGTAACTCTTTCGGACGTGCCATCTACATAAGTATATTCAGCAATAATTGGCATCGGAATTCCTCCCGGTTTATTGAAGGTCACTTCATAGAAATACTTTGGTGCTTTCATTTTGGCTCTGTCTGCAGGAGAAAAATTATCCATAAGATACTCCTGAAGCGTTGTCACGTCGTTCAGGGTTTGGGTTTTCATATCCTCTTCAAAATCTTCACTTCCTTCTTCCACCAAATAAACCAATGGAGGTAAATCGCTTTCCTTCATACCTCGGGCAGCAATCATTTCTTTCACTTCTTTATTCATTTTTGAAGTAACATAATACTTCTTTACTTCTTCCACGCCTATGTCCACATAGTCGGTTGTATAGAACCATTCTCTCCAAAACCAATCTAGGTCTACTGCTGAAGCATCTTCCATGGTACGGAAGAAATCCTCTGGAGTTGGATGTTTAAACATCCATCGCTGAGCATAGGTTCTAAAAGAATAGTCGAATAGGTCACGCCCCATAATGGTTTCCCTTAAAATATTTAATCCAGTCGCGGGCTTAGAATAAGCATTGGCTCCAAAACTATAGGTATTTAATCCTTTAGTCATGATGGGAGCTAATTCGTCTTGGTTTCCTGCCATGTAATCAACAATGTATTTTGCAGGACCCCTACGGGAAGGATATGCCTTATTGGGAGCTACTGCTTCAGGATAAGCTTCGCCAAAATCCTGTTCGGCCACATACTGAACAAACGTATTGATTCCTTCATCCATCCAAGTCCATTGACGCTCATCACTATTTACAATCATAGGGAAGAAATTATGTCCTACCTCATGGATAATCACGCTCATCATACCGTATTTGGTTCTATCGCTATAGTTTCCTTCGGCATCGGGACGGCCATAATTCCAACAAATCATAGGATATTCCATCCCTTGATTTTTGGCATGAACCGAAATGGCTTTATGATAGGGATAATTAAAAGTCATTCTTGAATAAGACTTTAAGGTACTTGCCACTACTTTGGTAGACCACTCTCCCCAAAGCGGATTTCCTTCTGGAGGATATACAGAAACTGCCATTACATCGCGATTTCCAATTTTTACGGCCATCATATCCCAGATATATCTTCTAGAAGTAGCAAAACCGTAATCCCGTACATTTTCTGCTTTAAATTTCCAGGTTTTTGTAGTAGTTGAAAAACTCTTAGCCGCAGCTTCCGCTTCTTCCTGTGTTACAATCACTACCGGTTCTTTATAGCTTTTTTTAGCACGCTCGAAACGGTTCAACATTTCTTTGCTAAACACTTCTTTTCTATTTTGAAGTTCCCCTGTAGCATCTAACACATGATCGGACGGCACGGTGATATTTACTTCAAAGTTTCCAAAGGGTAATGCAAATTCATCCCTTCCCCAAAACTGACTATTCTGCCAACCTTCTACGTCGCTATATACGGCCATACGTGGATAAAACTGGGCGATGACATAGCCTTTGTTTCCGTCATCAAATACTTCATATCCACTTCGGGCACGGTCCACAGTATGATCGGGCACATTGTACCACCATTTAATAGAGAAAGTGTATTTTTTACCTGGCTCCAGCACCTCCGGCATATCCACACGCATCATGGTTCGGTTAATGGTGTGTGGTAGGGCATTTCCTTTAGTGTCCCTTACCCAATCAATTTTGAAACCCCCATCAAAACCTTCCCCCATGTATTTGCCTACAAAACTTGAGGCCAAATCGGCTGGAAAAGCACCATCGGCTTCAATTAAAGGAGATTTAGAATCCCTAGCTCTTTTGTTTTGGTCCAACTGCACCCAAAGATACTCTAAGTCATCTGGAGAATTGTTGGTATACGTAATGGTTTCCTCTCCATAAATCCTTGCGTTCTCGTCATCTAGACGAATATCCATTACATAATCGGCCTGTTGCTGATAATAATTTGGCCCCGGAGCCCCATTAGGAGATCGATACATATTGGGTGTCGAAAACTCTTCGTAAAGTTGCTTAAACCGATTGTTATTATAATGACCTGGTTTTCTTTCTTCTTGTTTTTCGGTATCCTGAGCCACCGCATTTCCTGCGAAAAGAAATACCATGACCAAGGATAAAAGTTTAATGAATCTCATATTATTGATTGAATAATTTAAAATGTGCCTAAAAATAATTTTTATTGTTCAGTTTTATAAATCTTTAATTGAAGTTTAACAAACCATTAGGATTTTCAAAATCCAGAATCAAACTCTGGCGTTCTTTACCCCATTTTACATGAACTATGTTCTGTTGCTCGTGAGTGAGTTCAAAAAGCATTTTATTTTCGACCGTAATAGTTTCGAAGGGGGTTACGGGAGTTACTTCAATAAATAGTTCGACCATATCGATCTCATATTGCCTTCCGATGTACTTTAATGAAACTTCTTCGCCGTCTGCCCAAATTTTTAATTTTTCAAGCACGTAGTTTTTGAGGTATTCCTCATCCATTTTTCGTTCTTTCTTGGTAGCTAAGCTAATCTGTGAATCATAGCGTTCTTGCAAGACATCTTCAATATCGTCGATAAACAATTTGGAAATAATTTGGAGGGATTGTTTTTGCGCTACATATTCAATTTTTGTGGTACTTACATAAAATTTGTGGCTTGAAACTGAAAGCAAAATTGGAAAAACACTAAGTACTAAAGCAATTTTTATAAAGCGCATATAAAAGTTAAAATATGTAATAAGACAGTATTTCCATCAAAAGGTTACAAACATCATTCCTTTTTTTCAGAAATACGTTTTATATACTCTAGGCTTCTTTCAGAAAAAACCGTAAGGACCAATGCGTTATTGCCTTTATTAAAATCCTGCTGCAAGGTAGAAGTTTCAAGGCAGTACAGCAAAAAATCCTCTAGCTTTTCCTTCGGAATACCGTAAGCATCCCAAAAAAAAGCCTCGCCAAAATAATGAATAATCCTACTTACGGTAGCATCTTGCCCTTTCCATTTTCGAAGGGTCCGTAATCGTTTATAATAACCACTTAGATGCTTGTAAAGCCCCTCTATATTTATCGCTGTAGGCGCAATAACCCCACCCAACATATTGGGGATTTTTTCTTCTGGTGTTCCGCGAAAACCTGGGATCCCTACATCGTAAAAATCCAAGGAATCCACTACAGGTATTTGCGCAATATCTTTTTCCAAATCGCCTGTAAAACGAGCCCCTACAAATACTTCTGAAAGTTCATTTATTTGTTCTTTCAAAACAATGGAAATATAGGCAGTCTTATAAATTTCGGGAGTAACCACGATTTCCTCCGGAAGAAAATTGATGGAAGAAATCAATAAAGTATCTTGAGGATTCACAGAAATGCTAAAGCTTCCACTTTCATTGCTAATGGCATAAAATCTTGAAGAAGTATTCAATACATGAATCCCTTCCACTTCTTTCTCATTGGCAATTTTCCCAAAAAGTTTTTTGGTTTGGGAAATACTTTCAAAACTTCCAACCACCAAAAGTAATAGGATCAAAAAACAACACTTTAAAGATGGGGTAGTTCTTTTCACATTAGTAAATATAATTGATGTTTTCTTATGAAAACCTTAAAACAACTCTCAAGGTTTTGTTAAATTTGAAAAAACTGCTTTTTTATGAAAAATCTTATCGTAGCCAGTACTTCCACGCTTCACGGGGGTAAATACCTTGACTATTTAGGGGAAGTGCTATCCCATCATTTTCGCCAAACAGACGAAATACTCTTTATTCCTTTTGCGAGACCTGGCGGGATATCCCATAATGACTACACGGCTAGGGCTGCAGCAGTTTTTCAGGAAATAGGGAAAAAAGTGGTGGGGCTGCACACCTTTAAAGACCCATTGGAAGCCCTTGAAAATGCTCGTGGTATTTTTACGGGTGGTGGAAATACTTTTTTATTAGTTAAAGAATTGCATGAGAAAAAATTGATGCAACCGCTTCGGGATGCCATTTTTTATGGGACACCTTATTTAGGCACTTCTGCGGGCAGTAATATTTGCGGACTCACTATGCAAACCACCAACGACATGCCCATTGTACGGCCTCCTTCTTTTAAAACTTTAGGGGTTTTGCCCTTCAATATCAATCCGCATTACCTGGACCCAGACCCCAATAGCAAGCACATGGGGGAAACCCGAGAAACCCGAATCAAGGAGTTTCACACCCAAAACCAATTGCCGGTAATAGGGCTTCGCGAAGGAAGTTGGCTTCAAGTAACAGGAGATACAATTATTTTAAAAGGAAACTTATCGGCACGGGTTTTTGAACACGGAAAAGCTCCTTACGAAATTACAAGCGGCACTAAAATTGATACCTTTTAAGCATGACGCGAAATGAATTTTTGAAAATTTCCGCAGCCCTAGGGACACTTTCCATACTTCCTTCTTGGACAAGCTCACCCTTATTCCAAAATTTTACCCGAGAGCAACTTATTGGAAAAGGCAACCCCGATATAGTAGGAGATAGTTACCTCAGCAAAATGCATAAAGACACTGCCATAGCGCTTGGCAAAATGCAAAAGGAAGCTGCTGGGCACGGAATTAAAATTGAAGTGGTTTCTGCCTATCGGAGCTTCCAGCGACAAAAAGAAATTTTTGAAGGAAAGTACCGAAAATATACCCAAGAAGGGGCAAGCCCTCTGGAAGCCCTTCAAAAAATTATTGAGTATTCTACCATTCCAGGCACTTCCCGCCACCATTGGGGAACCGATTTGGATCTTATTGATGGAGGGGTTCCAAAGCCTAAAAATGTGTTGATAGCCGATCACTTTCAGGGTACCGGCCCCTTTTGTAAAATGAAGGAATGGATGAATGAACATGCAGCTTCTTTTGGCTTTTTAGAGGTATATACAGACGACCCACAACGGAAAGGGTTTCATTACGAACCTTGGCATTTTAGCTATGCGCCTGTTTCCATACCCATGCTTCAGGCATTCAAAAAATTAGATGTTAAAAAAATTCTTTCCGAAGAAAAAGTACTGGGAAGCGCTCATTTTTCTGAAGAATTTATTCAAAAATACAGGAATGAAAATATTTTAGATATCAATCCAAAACTTTTGTAATTTTAACAACCTTCACTAAACCATCACATTATGAGAGGCAGTTGGAAAATTAGAATCTTCATAGGATTGGCCATTGTAGCCTTCGGATATTTTAACTATTGTAATAGTAAAGAAGTAAATCCGTATACCGGAAGGGAACAGGCTATTGCCTTGGACCCGCAAGAGGAAATTGCCATGGGATTGCAAAGTGCCCCGCAAATGGCACAGGAATATGGCGGACTTTACCCCAATCAACAAATGCAGGATCGAGTAGATTATGTAGGACAAAAATTAGTAAATGCATCTATGGCCAAAGAAAGCCCTTATCAATATGATTTTCACCTTTTGGCCGACGAACAAACCATCAATGCTTTTGCCCTTCCGGGCGGACAGATTTTTATCACCTACGCACTTTATTCAAAATTGCAAAGTGAAGATCAGTTAGCGGGTGTTTTAGGACACGAAATTGGACATGTACTAGGAAGGCATTCCAGTGAACGTATTGCCGAAACCGACTTCTGGCAAACCATTGCCCAAGGGGCTAATGTGGGTGCCAATGCAGGCGATTTGGTAGCTGGGATAGGTCAAAATACGTTACTTACCAATGGTCGTGGGGATGAATTGGAAAGTGATGACTTAGGAATTAAATTTATGATGGATGCCGGGTACGACCCCTATGAAATGATTGACGTAATGGAAATTTTAAAAGCCGCTGCAGGACCAAGCCGAGTACCTGAATTTCAAAGTACGCACCCCGATCCAGACAATCGAATTGAAAAAATAAAAGAGAGTATTGAAAAATATAACAATCAATAAAAAAAGCCTCCCAAATTGGGAGGCTTTTTTAAAATAACTAATTCCTTATTTTACACTTTTAATGTATTGAATCGCATCGGTTGCATTAGACAGTTTTGCATAATCCAAAGCCGTATGCCCTTTGTCACACTTACTATGAATATTGGCGCCACCTTCGACTAAAGCTTTCATAATTTCTACTTGATTATAACGTGCAGCATAGTGAATGGGCTCCAAACCATTGGATTTCTTTTCTATATCCACCCCCAATTCAATTAGTTTTTTTACACCGTCCACATCACCTTTGGAAATAGCCAAACATAGTGGGGTTACATTTTTGTTTTTGGAGATCTTTACCTCATTTGAAGAGGGAATTTCAGTGGCTGCTTGTAAGGAAATAGCAAAGCAGCTTAGGATTAGCGCAAGAATTAAACTCGTTTTTTTCATGATGAATAAATTTTAGATTGTTTTTTGATTACATATTAAGAGACGAGAATAAGAAGTGTTTTGTTACTCAAAGAAATTCATATAACATAAATTTAACATTATAAAACACTGAATGTTAAATTAAATCGAGCTCAAAGCGCTAATTGTTGATTTGATCATTTCTTAAAATTGGAATCGTTATCTTTGAATCCACTCAAGCTAAACTATGAACAAGAAAGTTATTTTACTCATCCTCGATGGGTGGGGTATTACACAAGACCCAGCAATATCTGCCATTGCTCAAGGGAAAACCCCCTTTGTCGACTCCTTATACCATAAATTTCCCAACGCGCAATTGCTTACCCATGGCATGAACGTAGGCCTCCCTGAAGGACAAATGGGCAATAGTGAAGTAGGACACATGAATCTTGGAGCAGGCAGGATTGTTTATCAGGATTTAGCAAAAATCAATATTGCCGTAGAAAAAAACACCCTAAAAGACGAACCCGTCTTAAAAGAAGCTTTTCAGTATGCAAAAGATCAACATAAAAAAGTTCACTTTTTAGGATTACTCTCCGATGGAGGCGTTCATTCCCATATCAACCATTTAAAAGGACTTCTTTCCTCCGCTCAGGAAATGGGGGTTGCAAATACCTTTGTTCACGCCTTTACCGATGGTAGGGATGTCGATCCAAAAAGTGGAAAAGGTTTTGTTCAGGAACTTGAACAACACCTTGAAAAAACAGGGGGTAAATTGGCCTCGGTAATTGGTCGCTATTTTGCCATGGACCGGGATAAACGCTGGGAACGTGTTAAAAAAGCATACGATCTTTTAGTGAAAGGGGTAGGACAATCCTCTACCAATGCTGAAGAAAGTATACAGCAAAGCTATGATAATGGTGTTACAGATGAGTTTATTGAACCTATTGTCATGATGGATAACGATGAACCGGTAGCTACTATTTCTGAAGGAGATGTAGTGATTTTCTTCAACTTCAGGACCGACCGCGGAAGGGAACTTACGGAAGCTCTTTCTCAAAAGGATTTTGAAGAATACGACATGAAGAAACTTTCACTGCATTATGTCACCCTAACCAACTACGATGACACCTTCCAAAATGTTCACGTAGTATACGACAAAGACAATATCAAGGACACCCTTGGGGAAACGCTTTCCAAGCATGGGAAAAGACAAATACGAATTGCTGAAACAGAGAAGTACCCACATGTTACCTTTTTCTTTAACGGCGGAAGGGAAACACCTTTTGAAGGGGAAAACCGAATTTTATGCCCTTCCCCAAAAGTTGCCACCTACGATCTACAACCCGAAATGAGTGCCTTCGAGATTCGTGATAAGATTCTTCCCGAAATCAACGTGCATACGGCCGATTTTATCTGCCTCAATTTTGCCAATCCAGATATGGTAGGGCATACGGGAGACATGGATGCAGCGATAAAGGCCTGTGAAACGGTAGACACCTGCACAAAAGAAATTGTAGAGGCTGCCCAAGAAAATGAATACAGTGTAATCATTATCGCCGATCATGGAAATAGTGAAACCATGAAAAACCCAGATGGAACACCCAATACGGCACATACAACCAACCCAGTACCCCTTATTTTAGTTGATAAAGATATTAAATGGATCAAAAGTGGTGTATTGGGAGACATCGCTCCTACTATTTTAAAAATGATGGGGGTTCCTCAACCCGAAGCAATGACACAACAACCACTGATATAAAAATACTTTATGAAAAATCTAATTTACCTATTCGCCATCCTCTTCATTGTTTCTTGTAAAAATGAAACTAAAAAAGACGAAACTTCAGAAACACCCAAAGAAGAAACTTCTGAAATTAACCTAGAAGGCTATAACAACCAAGTACCCGATGAAGTAGATGGGGGTGAGATGCTTTTGGGGAAAATCAATTACCAAGGACTTCAAAACGAGCCTTACCAAGAATGGTTTCAGCTTAATAAAGAAGGACATGTATTGGATTCTGCAGTAGTGGATAGTTTAAAACCACTTCTGAAAAATATCTCCATCAAAGTATTTATGGGAACTTGGTGTGAGGATAGCCAAAGGGAGATCCCTGCACTACAAAAGGTCCTAGAAGCTTCCGATTATAAAATGGACCATTTGGAAATGGTCGCGGTTACCCATGACAAGGACACCCCAAATAATTTGGAAGAAGGTTATGAGCTAGAATACGTACCCACTATTATCTTTTTTAAAGATGGTGCAGAAATCAACCGTATCGTAGAATATACCCAAGAAAGTCTCGAGAAAGACATGCTTACCATTCTTAGCGGAAAACCCTACAAACATGCTTATGCAGAATAAAATTTATTACTGCAAAGATTCTTTGTACTTTTGCGGCGCAAACGCCCTAAAATGAAAGAAACTTTAACCATAGCGGTAGATTTTGATGGCACCATCGTTGACGATGAGTATCCTAAAGTTGGAAAAGCGAAGATTTTCGCCTTTCAAACCCTAAAAAAACTTCAGGAGGATGGGCATCGCCTTATTCTTTGGACGTACCGATATGGAAAGGAATTGGACGATGCTGTAAGCTTCTGTAAAGAAAACGGCATCACATTTTATGCTGTAAACAAAAGTTTCCCAGAGGAAGAATTTGACCCCAAATATAGCCGAAAAATCAATGCAGATTTGTTTATTGATGATCGTAACCTAGGAGGAATGATTGGCTGGGGGGAAATCTATCAAAAATTAACTAGCGGAAACAGTGCTAACCTTCAGCCCGAGAAAAAGAAAAAGGGCTGGTTTGGATTTTAATTTATGATTATTACAAAAACACTTGAGGAAATAGAATTGATGCGGGAAAGTGCCTTGGTGGTTTCCAAAACCTTAGGTATGCTCGCTAAAGAAGTAAAGCCTGGAGTAACCACCAATTATCTTGATAAAATTGCTGAGGCCTACATACGGGATGAACATCAAGCGATCCCTGGATTTAAAGGGTTGTACGATTGCCCCTCTACCCTTCTCTGTAGTGTTAACGAAGCGGTCGTTCACGGACTTCCCACAGATAGACCCTTAGAGGAAGGGGATATTGTGGCTATCGACTGTGGGGCTATTAAAAATGAATTTTACGGAGATCATGCCTATACTTTTGAGGTTGGGGAAGTAGCAGCAGAAGTCAAAAAACTTTTGAAAGTGACCAAAGAATCCCTTTATGTTGGTATTCGGGAATTCAAACACGGAAACCGTGTGGGGGACATTGGCTATGCCATTCAAAATTATTGTGAATCGTTTGGCTATGGCGTGGTTCGTGAATTGGTAGGTCATGGTTTGGGCAAAAAGTTACATGAGGATCCCGAAGTGCCGAACTACGGAAGACGCGGAAGAGGAAAGAAATTGGTTGAAGGAATGACCATTGCTATCGAACCCATGATAAATATGGGCACCCACAGGGTAAGCCAATTAAAGGATGGCTGGACTATAGTTACAAGAGACGGAAAGCCTAGTGCACATTTTGAGCACGATGTGGCCTTGGTGAATGGAAAACCCGAATTACTTTCCACCTTTGCGTATGTGTACGAAGCCCTGGGGATTGAAAGTGACGAAGAAAGAGAGTTCCGCCAAAAAGATTTGGTTTTGTAATTAAGAACGGTGCAAAAGCTTTTTAAATTTTTTCTGAATTTATTTCCAAGACCGCTTCTAATACGCTTCAGTTATTGGGTACGGCCTTTCATGGCTTTATTGCTTCGTGGAAACAAATACACCGACCCCATTGATGGAAAATCCTATCGAAAATTCCTCCCCTATGGATACGAAAATGTGCGGGAGAATGTTTTGGCCCCAGGAACCTTTTCACTAGAAAGGCACCGCCTTTTTTGGTTGTATTTAAAAAATGAAACTTCCTTCTTTTCAGAAAAACTAAACGTACTGCATTTCGCTCCCGAACAGGCTTTTCTGAAACGTTTCAGAAAACTGAAAAACATTACCTACACCACTACCGACCTCAACTCTCCTATTGCCGATGTAAAAGCGGATATTTGTCAACTTCCCTTTCAGGAAAACGAATTCGACTTTATTATTTGCAATCATGTGTTGGAACATATCCCAGACGATACCAAAGCCCTTGAGGAGTTATTCCGGGTTTTGGCGCCTAATGGAACTGCTATCCTACAAGTTCCGTACGATAAGCACAGAGAACATACTTTTGAAGACGACTCCATTACCGATCCTAAAGAACGAGCCCGTATTTTTGGCCAATATGATCACGTTCGGGTGTATGGAATGGACTATTTTGAAAAATTGGCTTCCGTAGGGTTTACGGTAGAGGCGGTAGATTACACCGCGTATTTTTCAGAAGAAGAAATAGAAAAAATGAGACTTCCTAAAGGCGAATTACTGCCTGTTTGTAAAAAATTAGTTGAACAATAATTTCTGAAAGCCTTCCGTTGCAAAAGATTGCGTTTCTTGCTGTTCATCCAAATAAGTAAGGTACGCCTCCACCCCTTCTAAATTTTCTAACATTTGCTTCGCCTTATCGAGTCCCATTGCCATACACGCAGTGGCATAGGCATCGGCCAAAGCACAGGTTTTAGCCGTAACAGTGGCACTTGTAACGTTGGAAGCTTCTGCTTTTCCCGTGAGGGGGTTAATGGTATGTACATATTTCTTTCCCGTGAGTGAATCGATTCGATATTTTCTATAATTTCCGGAAGAGGCCATTCCCATATTCTCTATGGCTATTGTATGGGTATAGGTTCGATCTTCCAAGGAAGAGTCTACCCCTTCGATGCCCACCACCCAGGGCTTTTGTTTATCCAAATTTCTTCCTTTGGCTAAAATTTCGCCCCCTAATTCAATTAAATAATCACTCACCCCTTGAGCGTTTAAATAGCGCCCTATACAATCGATTCCGTAACCTTTGGCAACCGCATTAAAATCGAAGTATATCTCTGGGTATTCTTTTTCTATCGTGCCTTTAGGGGTAATTTGCACCTTTTGAAAACCCACAAACTTCCGAAGCGAATCCAATACGGTGCTATCTATCATTTTTAGTGGTTTTTCCTCTCCAAACCCATAGGCATTCCGTAGGACACCCACCGTAGGGTCGAAATACCCTAAGGAATTTCTATGTACTTCTTCGGAAATGATAAATACCTCCTTAAAAATACGATCTACCACTACTGTACTATCACCCCTATTGATCTTTGAAATAGCACTATTGGGCATATAGGTACTCACCGAAGCATTGACCGCTGCCAATACGGAATCGAGCCCTTGTTGTACCTTAAATTCTTTCGGACTGTAATATTGAATGGAATAGGTAGTTCCAAAAGCATTCCCTTGTAAAATACGAGTATTTTTGGTTTCCTTTTTACAAGAAATGAAAGTCAATACAACCACAAAAAATAAAAATACTCTCATAATATTTCTTGAATTCCTTTATACAACAACGAATAAGGCTCGTCCTTAATTACCGGTTTTGAATAATCCTCACCATGCCCCAACCCCACCCCTGCATAATAGGTTTTTGCTTCAAATTTAGTTGCATGTTCTTTTATGGTTTGCATAAAAACCGGATCATAACTATGGGCATCCTGCGGATAGGAAATCGCTCTCACGATCACAAAGTGCAGGTTTTTATCCTTTAAGGCGACAAATTGGGGGTTCTTCTTCAATTTGGAGTTTACCGCCAAAAACTCGAATCCCTGTTCCTGTAAGTCTTCGCCCACAATATTCATGGCGAGGTTATGAAGTTCCTGTGCTGTAAGTTCTTTAGACATACTGTAATGTTGCAACCTTACAAAGTTAGGTGTTTCAAAACAAAAGCGCCCCAATATGGGGCGCTTTCTCATCGTTCTGTGGATATGGGTATTATTTTTTAATAATTCTTTTATTCACGGTTCCTTCGGTGGTTTTTACTTCCACAAAATAAACAGAAGCGTTTAAATGGGACATATTGATATGTACCACAGAAGTACCGCCTTCATAAGTCATTACTTTCCTTCCCTGTAGGTCATATACCGTAATGGTTTCCACCAAGGCCTGCTTGCTTATAATGGTCAACTGTCCATCCGAAGGGTTCGGGTACATTGCCACACTGTTTTCATTAAACTCAGTTACACCCAAGGGGGATTGCTCAAAAAGCAGTGTAAACCTACCTGGATAGGTTCCTTTACCACTTCGGAATAGATAATCTTCCGCCGTAAGATCGGTAAGAATCCCTAATTGGTTATCCATTAAATAAACGGTTGCAAGATCTAGGTTTGCTCCTTCCACATTTTCCATAGAAATGGTGTATTCCAATTCCGCATCGATAAGGGTGGAAAAGCCCATTGGGATTTTGGCACTCGTTTCGAAAGCCCCTAAGGCTTGAATTCCAAATTCTTTAGTACCATCTTGAAGATGACTGAACAAAGAAACGACCGTAGCCAATCTTCTTGTATCATATCCAGCATCTTCTTCTTCAGAGGTGACTTCAGAAAAACCTACCAATGTAGTGTTCCCCATTTCGTAGGTAGCTTCGGATACTTTCAACCAAATACGGTCGGCATCCATACTATTTCTGAAGGTATCGTTATTATCGGTACGACGCATGGAGTTATTGAATACTGCTGTTCCTGCCGCATTGGCCTTAAAGCCAAAACCTTGTCCTGTAGAAATAAACTCTGTGGGAGCCGTACCGCCACTAGCAGCAGCTGTTCCTCCAAAGAGATTGCGCATGGAAATATCTTCCATAGAAAAATTCATGGCTCCTGCCCCTGGCATACTTTGGCTTGGAGGCGTATTATGCTCCCAAAAATACAGCTCATCAACCATGGCATTAGCATTGATAAAATCTACTGCCGATATAGCACTGGCATAAGGATTGGCTACAATGTTCGGACTTGCATTTTTGTTTTCTGAAGGTGTTCCTGGGGTGTTGTAAATTACATTAAAGTTTACCACACCATTGTTCAAGGTTCCTTGCTCATACGTAAAGTTGAAGATACCTCCGGGTTGTCCATAGCCTGCTTGAGGACGCACAATATATCCCTCCCCTACCGTAATCGCCCCTGAATAAGGATTCCAATTATCGTAGTTATCATCTGCAAAATTCTCTGCCAATGGGAACGCAGCTGCCACGGCTGGGTTAGGAACAAAATTATTGGTGTCATGATTGAGTACCAAGAAGGCACTATTCCATACCCCTGTGCGCGTTTCTGCACTCATTGGGCTTCCCATTACCATAAAATCTCGACTAGCTAGGTTTGGTGAGGTTAATAGTACATTAATAGTTCCATTATTGGTAACTATGGCATCGTTATCCTCTTGAACCAAACTTCCTTGGTGTTCCACTATAAGGGAACCGTCCACGGTAATGTTTCCGTGTATTAAAGCATAACTACTGGCGCCAACGGTAAGAGTATTTCCCGCATTTACCGTAAGGGTACAAGCCTCTAGGTCTCCATGGGTTAAAGTACTATAGTTTCCTGCCAATACCACAGGGTTGGTAGTATCTGGTGCACCTACAGGACTCCAACTACTACCATTCCATGTTTTCACTGTTCCGGCACATCCTACAAAAGAATCTGAGGTCCCAAAATAATAAGTTCCTTCCAGCCCTGTAAAATTACCCAACACCGTAACATTGGAACCAAAAGAACCAATAGTTACGCTGGATGTTTCCAAAATAGCAGCTCCTACTTCGCGACCTATCACCAAATCGGCATTTCGATTTAACCCAGTAGCCGCTTCCCATCCTGCAATTTCAGCTTCTTCAAAAAAGAAAATAAGTGTATTATCTCCAGAACTTGTTGTATTGCTAGGCGTAAAAGTAAATGTTTTATCGGCCACCAAATCTGGGAGCACACTTCCGTTGTAAGCTTGAGCACCTGTTCCAGAGCGTGACACAGCCACATCTACACAACCATAATCGAAACCATCATTGTCTACAATAGCGGTCATGACATCATTGGTTCCTGGGTCTTGCGCATAAGCGGTTCCCATCTGATTGACATTCAACTGATCTGGGGTTCCTGTATTCACAGCGGTTTGTACTCCGGTATTTCCAGAGGCGGTAACCAGAATGTTATCAACTGCCATCCCATAGGACCAATCATTTCCATCATTATACAAAAATTGTATATAAACGGTCGATTGTCCAATATACGTACTTAGATCTACCGTAACTGTATTTACCCAAGGAGTGGTATACGAGCCACTTCCGTTATTGATAGAAGTATTGCTTAATGTTTGAATGGTAGTATACGTGGTTCCATTGGTTGAAATCCGTACCGTGCCCGCTTCAGCAGCTATCACATCGGCAAAAGCATGGTCAAAACTTAAGCTAGCACTACTGTAAGCGCCATTCATATCGATGACCGTTGTAGTAAGACGATCGTTACTTTTATCACAGTTACATGCATCGTCATTTGTAAAAGCAAAATTGGTACTATTACCAGTTGTATCCCAATAAGTACTAGACGCCGTTGCTGTATTCCCAACAGCCCATGGAGTACCTGAGTTACTCGAAGTTGTTACGTTGTAACTTCCACCTTCAAAGTCTTCAGAATATAGGGTAGTTGAGGAAACACTGTTAGGTGCATCGTCATCGTTATTGATGGTAAGAGTAAAGGTATCTGCACTGGTATTTGCAACAGCATCCCCGCCATTGGCATTTACCGTAAAGTCAATAACAACAGATTCATCCCCTTCCAAAATACCATCTTCGTAAACCCGTACCGTCATGGTTTGAGTTGAAGTAGAACCTGCAGGGAATGTTACTGAAGAAGTCATTAATTCAAAATCAATTCCGTCTGTAGCTGTGCTTGACCCATTTACTGAAAAGTTCACATCGGCATCGGCTGAAGCCCCTAAAGCAATACTAAGATTTACGTCGTAATCGGTATAGCTACAATTGGACCCTTCGATAGTAGTTCCAGTAGTCGTATCGAAAGAAATTTCTGGATCACTGGCGGCGGCTTCAAAGGTTCCGGTAAACATACCACGTCCAAAAGTAGCCGCCAAAATGGTATTATCGGCACTTCGAAAATCGAAGGAAAGCACCTTTACGTCACTCATTCCGTTTTGGGATTGCGTCCAGTTAGGACTAGCATCGCTCCAATTGGAGGTTTGCCACACCCTAGTTCGGTTCCTACGATAACTTCATCTGGACTTAGCGGATTTTGCAAAATACATTTAACTGGCATATCGGGTAAATCCCCTTCCTTACTCACCCAGTTAGAACCTCCATCTGCCGTATACCAAACACTGTTTACACCGTAATTATGGAATGTAACCATGATATCATTTTCAGAAGCACCATAACGAATATCCGAAACTGCACCAATCGCACCCGGCATGGAAATATCGGTCCAAGTAGGTGTGGCATTAGCGTTATTCAACCGAATAATTTTTCCTAAGGCAGTTCCTACCAGTACTCTATTATTAGTATAAGGAGAGGCCACAAAAGCTGTGGGGATTGCATCCAACATTGCATTGGTTAAGGTAGTCCTAGTAGCAGAACCTGTAATATTATTATACCTATAGATTCTATAATTGGTACCATTGGTACCATTGGCGTATAGCAAATTGCTATTACTATCTAAACCACACTGATTTACAAAATCCCCATCCGTTCCATTATTCGCAATAGTACTTTGCTGTGCTCCAGAGGTGTAACTTAATCGGTAATAAGAGTTGTATACGTAAGAAGAAATCATGTACTGGTTATCCTGATCGATAAATACCCAGCAACCATCCCCTCCGGTGACTTCCGAAGAAGAGCCTATTCCTGCAGGTGCGTTATTGATAAGCTGCGATCCATTATCCTGAGCTCCCGCCAACAACTTATCGGTAGAAGTCTGCTGATTTATCGCCCCTTTATAGAACTGCGTAACGTTATAGCCATTGTTTCTTGCAAAAGTGTTAGTCCCTCCGTTATTGGTGTAGTACACCCCTCCATCGTTACTGAAAACAATTCGGTTGGAGTTTGCGAAGGCTATTCCATGTTGATCGGCATGTACTTCCTGATACCCAAAACCACCGTACCAATGGGTAAATTGTGACCAGCTACTTCCAGAGTTTGTGGATTTAAACAAATCGATCCCTCCCACATAGACTACCGCATCGTTATTTGGATCTACGCCAATCATTAAGTCATAAAAACTTTGACCACGAGTGAAATCGGCTGCAGGTATTCCTGTATCAGCATCATTGGGGTATGCTCTTAGTGAAGGAGCTGTTGCAAAAGCATTTGTGGTTCTATAAATTTTGGCTGGATTTGCGGTGTTCACCCTATCTTCAGCCAAAACATAAATTGTGTTAGCGGTTTGCCCAGAACAAGCTAGTTCTACACGACCATTGGTTCCAAGATCCCGAACATTGGTCCAACCAGTTCCATCATTTCTGAAAATCCGTCCACCGCCTTCACCGGTGAAGTAACTATACTTTGTTCCCATCCAAAGGTTCCCAGCAGCATCCACATCGAAGTCGTTGGGCGCAAAATAGTTTCCAGGAGAACTTTCGTATAGACTTCCCGTTAAACGGGAAAAATTGGTCCCATCGGTACTATGGTAAAGCCCTATGGTATTAGATCCCAACCAATTCCACCCTGCACCAGCAGAACCAGACGAAACCTCTTCAGTGTAAGCCATAGCATCTACCCCAAAGAAAATTTCCGTTTGATTGGTATTTGGGTTTTCCCAGGCAATGATATCTTGCACATAGGTAATTTTATCTGCAATTGAAGTTCCGCCACTGTAGATTAAACTCCAATTAACACCCCCATCGGTTGATTTGTATACTCCATTTCCATTTACAGCACCCCATGTATAGACTTCACCAGTACCGATGTACATGGTATTGGGATCATTAGGATCTACCGTCATACACATAACTGCCATGTTTCCAGGGACACCGCTTACCTGCTGCCATACACTCCCAGCACTAGTGATGTCGTTATTCACCCAGAGTCCGCCGCTTACCCCACCAGCAAACACTTTGGTTGTACTTCCAGGAGCAAACATTAAGGTATGGGTTCTACCTCCCACATTGTTAGGGCCCCGCTCTGTCCATGAATTTGTAGCACTTCCAGGGGGGTTCTCATTTGTGGGTTTTCAGCGATTAATTGCTGAAGCTGATGTACCCGCTCGGGTGCGGGTCTTAACAAAGCTGGATCACTTGTATACAACCATTCTTGTTCGTACCATTTGTTAGGTGGCAAACCAATGGCCTGTCTTTCTTTTTTAGACATTTTCATGGTTTTCCTAAAAGGATGGTTCTCTAAGAAGTCCTTATAGTTTTGAGCCGAAATGCTTACAATTTCTTTCTCCGTATTCTGGTTTTCTTCATTCCTACAGGAATAAAAAGAAGTCCCGATTAAAAGCGCAGATACAACCATAAGCAAGTACCTGAGCGTAGATTTAGATTTCATCATTGGGTGAATTCGTTAAAGTTTTCCCAAAAATATACTTTTACAGATTAAAAGCTATTTTTTTTCGACGAAATACAAATAAAAGGGAAGTTTTCTTACAAAAAACTAAAAAACCAGCTCGATCGAGCTGGTTTTTAACTATTTAGGATGTACAATTAACCTCCAAAATCGTCAAATCGTATATTTTCATCTGGGATACCAAAATCCTCTCCCATTTTCTGAACCGCCTTATTCATTAAAGGAGGTCCACAGAAATATAGTTCAATATCTTCTGGCGTTTCGTGATGATTTAGGTAATTATCAATCACTACTTGATGGATAAAGCCAACGAATCCGTCGCCTTCATCATTAATATCCTTTTTCACTTTCCAGTTATCTTCCTCTAGGGGTTCTGAAAGTGCCAAATAAAACTTGAAGTTGGGGAAACTTCTTTCCAGTTCACGGAAATGTTCTATGTAAAACAATTCCCGCTTGCTACGCCCTCCATACCAATAGGTAACGGTTCTACCAGTTTGCAATGTTTTAAATAAATGGTATAAGTGTGATCGCATAGGAGCCATTCCCGCACCTCCACCTACGTAGAGCATTTCGGCTTCCGATTCGTTGATAAAGAACTCTCCATAAGGACCCGATATCGTTACCTTATCCCCTGGTTTTTGTGCAAAAATATAAGAAGAAGCTATTCCAGGGTTCACTTCCATCCATTGGTTTTTATCGCGATCCCATGGTGGGGTCGCAATACGTACGTTTAACATAATTTCCCGACCTTCGGCTGGATACGACGCCATAGAATAAGCTCTTTCCACCACTTCAGAATTTTTCATCACTAAGGGCCATAGATTGAATTTGTCCCATTCATCTTGAAACTTATCGGGCTTGTCATGTTCTTCAGGGTGTGCCGTAATATCAATATCTTTATATTTAATTTCACACGGAGGGATTTCAATTTGAATATATCCTCCTGCTTTGTAATTCATATCCTCAGGAATTTCCACAACGAATTCCTTGATAAAAGAAGCAACGTTATAATTACGGACTACCGTAGCTTCCCATTTTTTAATTCCGAAGACTTCTTCAGGAATCTGGATTTTCATGTCCTGTTTCACTTTCACTTGGCAAGCCAAACGAGCCCCATGTTGTAATTCCTTACGTGTAAAGTGCGGAGTTTCGGTAGGTAGGGCCTCTCCACCACCTTCCAAGACATGGCATTCACACTGAATACAAGTTCCACCACCACCACAAGCAGAGGGAAGAAATACTTTTTTAGACCCTAAGGTGGAAAGTAAAGTTCCTCCAGAAGGCACTTCAATTTCTTTTTCATCATTGATGGTAATTTTTACCGGTCCTGAAGGGGAAAGTTTTTCCTTAGTAACAATTAAAAGGGTTACCAATAAAAGAACCAATACCAAAAAGGCAACTACCGTTGCTAAGACAACTCCTATCGTACTAGCTAAAATCATGTTATTGTTCGATTATTTCAGATGCTTCAGTTACCGCATTTTCAGCAACTTCCACATTTGTATTAGTATTATCTTCTTCTGAATTTATAACAGTTTCTGTTTTTTCTTTATCGGAAGCATCCTCTCCTCCCGTAAGCATTCCGCCAAAACTCATAAAACCAATCGCCATAAGTCCGGTAATAATAAACGTGATTCCTAGGCCTCTTAAAGGAGCCGGCACATTGGAATAACGGATTTTTTCACGAATGGCAGCAATGGCCAAAATAGCCAAGAACCATCCAATTCCAGAGCTAAACCCATAGTTTAAAGCCAAACCTACCGTTTCAATTTCTCTAGACTGCATAAATAGGGAGCCTCCTAAAATAGCACAGTTTACTGCGATTAAGGGAAGGAAAATCCCTAAGGAATTGTACAAGGAAGGAGAAAACTTTTCCACGACAATTTCAACCAACTGTACCATGGTAGCAATGGTTGCTATAAATAGAATAAACGAAAGGAAACTTAAATCGTAATCGGCATACTCTGCTCCTAACCAAGTTAATGCACCCGGTTGAAGGATGTATTGATCCAACCACCAGTTAATTGGTACGGTTACGGTTAATACGAATATAACCGCAGCTCCCAATCCAACGGCTGTACTCACCTTTTTGGAAACCGCCAAATAGGAGCACATTCCCAAGAAAGTTGCAAACACCATGTTGTCTACAAATATGGACTTGAAAAATAATTCGATGTGTTCTAACATATCAATGCTTTTATAAAGTGCTAAGCAAGCTTAGTGACTAATTTTAATTTTCTTCGATTAAAGCCTTATTTCGGCTACGCTGTACCCAGATAATGATTCCTACCACAATAAGGGCCATGGGCGAAAGCAGCATAAATCCGTTGTTTTCGTATCCTATAGAATACAATCCTGTCTTTTCAATAGGATCTCCTAATACTTTAAACCCTAATAAAGTTCCAGAGCCCAGTAATTCCCTAAAAAATCCTACAATAATTAGGATGACACCATATCCCAATGCATTCCCAATCCCGTCAAGGAAAGAGCGCCATGGACCATTTCCTAAAGCAAATGCTTCAAAACGCCCCATAATAATACAGTTGGTAATGATCAACCCGATAAATACAGAAAGCTGCTTACTTAAAGAGTAGGCAAAGGCTTTTAACACTTGGTCTACAATAATTACCAAGGCAGCA
The DNA here is from genome assembly GCA_002707025.1 of Flavobacteriaceae bacterium. Lineage (GTDB taxonomy): Bacteria > Bacteroidota > Bacteroidia > Flavobacteriales > Flavobacteriaceae > PALG01. The sequence continues at coordinate 285,016 of PALG01000031.1, forward strand.
ACAACCACCAATTGTACAATGATTCGAATTTTGGAAGGAATGATGTTACGCATCAACGAGATGACTACGTTCCCCATTCCCAATACAAAAATTACCGAAAGTGCCATCACGATGGATGCCTTCAGCTGTGCCGTAATGGCAAGGGCAGAGCAAATTCCCAAAACCTGAATGGTAATGGGGTTGTTATCTGCTAAGGGGTCTAAAATAAGTTTGCTATCTTTTTTGGATAATAGTCCCATAGTTAATTTTTTAAATTTTTAAAGTAAGGAACGTATAGTTTTAAATCTTTCTTAAGCATTTGCGATACACCGTCCCCTGTAATAGTAGCTCCTGCGATGGCATCCACTTCATTATCGTCCTTATTCATATTTTTAGGATCGGCATTTCCTTTGGCAACATCAATTCCAACAAAGTTTCCTGCATCATTAAATAGCTGTTCCCCTTCAAAATCGTCCATAAAGAAACGTTCTTTGATATTCGCTCCCAATCCAGGGGTTTCCCCTTTGTGATCAAAAAAGACTCCCTGTACCACCATATCCTTGTCCATCGCTACATAACCCCAGATCGCGTCCCAAAGACCCTTTCCCCTTACCGGTGCAATGTAGAAAGTCTCTCCATCTTTCTCACCCACAAATAGAGGAAGACGTTGTGCATAGGATGGATCCTTAGCCATGGTTTGCTCTTTCTTTAAGTCTATTAGGTAAGCATCATCATCTTCAGAAACTTCACCGTCTTGAATGATCAATTGTTTTTTGATGTATTCTGAAAACTTTTCTCCGGCGTTATTAGCATCCACGAATTCTACACTTCCTTCAGAATTATTGTTCACTCCCATTGCATATAGGATGTTCTGCTGAATTTCAATTCGTTGATTTTCAGAAATAGTGGGTTTTAACACTTGTGCAAGGAAGGCCAGAAGGGCTCCTACCACCAATACCATCAATACAGAAAAAATGATAGTATAACTGTTTTTATCTGTGTTCAATGCCATGATTAAGCGCTTTTAACTTTTAAACGTTTCATTCTTCTTTTAATATTTCCTTGCAATACGTAGTGATCGATTGTTGGTGCGAATACATTCATCAATAAAATAGCCAACATCACTCCTTCTGGGTATGCGGGGTTAAATACCCTAATTAATACGGAAATAAAACCTATGAGGAAACCATAAATCCATTTTCCTTTATTGGTTTGCGAAGCCGTAACCGGATCGGTAGCCATATACACAATACCGAAGGCTAATCCTCCAATGATTAGGTGTTTCCAGAAGTCCAAGCTCATTAAGCCGTAGAATTTACTTCCTTCAGCGATCCATCCTGCGTCTACAACACTATTAAAAAGGAATCCCATCACTAAGGCCCCTACCACCGCAGAAAGCATAATCCTCCAACTTCCAATTTTGGTAAACACAAGGAACAAACCACCGAGCAAGATAAGCATGGTAGAAGTTTCCCCTACCGAACCAGGGATAAATCCGAAGAACATATCCATCGTATCAAAATTGTAAGCTTTATTTTGTGCCAAACTACCTAGAATTGTCTCTCCAGAGATAGCATCTACATTGGCACCCGCAGCCATTTCATTAGCTCTTTCCACGGCACCATGCACCCAAACTTTGTCACCACTCATCCAAGTGGGATAAGCAAAGAACAGGAAAGCACGGATGGTTAAAGCGGGGTTTAGGATATTCATACCAGTACCTCCAAAAACTTCTTTTCCAATCACCACTCCAAAGATAACCGCAACCGCCAACATCCATAATGGGATATCAATCGGTACGATTAAAGGCACCAACATTCCGGTAACTAAATACCCCTCTTCTACTTCATGTCCTTTAATCACGGCAAAAACGAACTCCACTGCAAGTCCTACTCCATAGGAAACTATCACCAAAGGAAGCACCTTCCAGGCACCGATGGCTAAATTGCTCCAGCTCCAAAATTCGGCACTAAAAAAGCCGTTAGAAACTGCTTGGATTTCTCCCGTAGCCAAATGGTGTTGGTAACCTGCGTTGAACATCCCAAAAATCAAACATGGAATTAACGCCATGATGACGGTATTCATTGTTCGTTTTAAATCGTCGACCACTTTAATGTGTGTACCTCCGTGTGTGGTTTCATTGGGGGAATATAGAAAAGTATGGAATGCATTAAATGCAGGGGCCATTTTGGTCCCCTTATACTTTTCCTTAAGCGTATGTAATTTTTGTTTCAATCCCATATACTACCTATTTTTCATTTTTTCAAAATGAATCATTATCCAATTTCTTTATACATTAAGTCCAAACCTTCCCGAATAATTTGCTGATGTGGTTGTTTCGACACGCATACAAATTCGGTGAGTGCAAAATCTTCCGGTGCCACTTCATACATCCCCAAAGCTTCCATTTGGTCTAAGTCTTTGACCATACAAGCCTTCAGAATTTGAAGCGGGTAAATATCCATTGGGAAAACTTCTTCATAGTTTCCTGTTACCACAAAAGCGCGGTGTTCCCCATTGGTATTGGTATCTAAATCATATTTTTTATTAGGCATTAGCCAAGAGAAGGTCAAAGCCCTTGAAGGGGATATTTTATCAAACACAGGCTTGTTCCATCCGAAGAACTCATAATCGTCTCCTTCAGGAATTACAGTTACCGTATTGTCATAAAAGCCAAGATGCCCCTTCGGGGAAATTTCGGTTCCGGTTAGTACGTCACCACTAATCACCCTTGAGTTTTCTTCTGAAAGACCAGAATCATACACAAATGTGGATACTTCGGCGCCCATTCGGGTAGTATAGTATTTAGGTACTTTTACAGAAGAACCTGCTAAAGCCACTACTCTTTCTGGGTTAAACTTACCTGTTAAAAGCAATTCACCAATAATCACCAAATCTTGTGCCCCTACTGTCCAAACCGTTTCCCCTTTGTTTATAGGATCAATTTTTGAGATTTGCGTCCCCACATTACCAGCAGGGTGTGGCCCGCTTACCTGATGTAATACACAATCATTCAAGCCCTTAAAAGGAGAGTTCCCTCCCTTACCAATTCCAATGTGTACCGAACCCTCTGTAAGTTTGCTTAGTGCGGTGATGGCAGCCTGCAATTCTTTTTCCCTACCGTTGAGGGTAAAATCCAAATCGGCCGCTAAAGGAGCCGTAGCGCACCCTGATATAAAAATAGCCTTGGGAGTCGTGTCTGGATTGGCAATGACATGGTAAGGACGCTGCTTAATGAATGGCCAGCAACCCGCAGAAAGCAATAAATCCTTAATGGCTTCCGCTTTAGCGGTTTCTGGTTTCAGTGCACCAAAATCCTTAAAGGTATCTTGCGCGTCTGCTTCAATAAGCAGTTCTAAAATCACCCGTTTTGCTCCTCGTTCAATTTTGGTTAAAGTTCCGCTAACAGGGGAAACAAACTTGATATCTTCATTCGATTTTGAATAAAAAATCACGTCACCCGCTTGTACTTTAGCGCCTTCTTTAATGACCATTTTAGGAGTTACAAGGTGGAAATCTTTAGGTCTTATGGCGAACGTCCTAGAGCGTGGTGCTTTGGAAAGGGTTTTTTCGGCTTCGCCTTTAAGATGTATATTAAGACCTTTTCTAATCTTAATGTCTTTGGACATGGAATACTTATATTAAAGTTCTCTTTTGATTCCCCACTGAATTCATCTCAGTTTTTGGGTGTGCAAATTTAATGAATTAAAAGCTGCTTTCCACAATAATTAATTATAATTTTATATAAAAAGGCACGATACCGTTTTCGGAAATGAGGAAGGCATAAAATTTGTTTATCTTAGCCACAAAACTCAATTCAAATGTTTCAGAAATTTCTACTTTCTATTTTTTTTAGTTTTTTTATTCTAAGCACTTTCGGGCAAGTCACCGAAAAAATAGAACCCTATTACATTCGCACCATTCAGTTTAAGGGAAATACGGCCCAGAGCCAATTGCCTATTATCCGTCTTGGAGAAACCCTTCAGCTATCTTTCGACGATATCAATGGGAACGAAGAAGACTACTATTACAAAATCACCCATCATAATTTTGATTGGAGCGAAAGCGACCTTTCCAAAGGGGAATACCTAGACGGATTTGATGATGTTCGGATTGAAACTTATGAAAACTCCCTGAACAGTCTTCAGTTGTACTCCCATTACACCCTTACCATCCCCAACCGGGAAACCAGAGGCCTCAAGAAAAGCGGAAACTATATGATTAGTTTTTATAATTATGATGGCATACTCGTCTTCACCCGAAAGTTTATGGTAGTAGAAAATGTGGTGAACATTGGGGTGGAAATCAAGCGATCCCGTAACCTTAATTTCATCGATTCAAAACAAAATGTCCAGTTTACCATCAACTCTGGGGAAAATCTACTTATAAACCCGAATGAAAACCTAAAAACACTGGTGCTTCAAAACAGCAATATCAAGACTGCAATTACCGATTTGAAACCTCAGTATACGTTAGGATCTGAATTAATTTACCGCTACGATCAAGAATCTTCCTTTTGGGCCGGAAATGAGTATCAAAATTTTGACAGTAAAGAGGCTCGGGTGGCCAGCAATGGCATACGCTATATTGAGCTCAACGACCTTTTTGATCACTATTTAAACACTCGATTGTCCCGAGCCGAAAGACCTTATACGTATTACCCGGATATTAATGGAAATTTCGTAGTTCGGGCCTTATATACCGACAACCAAAATATTGAAGCAGAATATATCCGCACACACTTTGCCCTTAAATATTACGAAGATATTGGCGACAAGGAAATCCATATCTACGGAAATTTCAATAACTGGACCATCGATGAAAGCACCTACATGCGCTACGATGAGGAAACAGATACCTTCAGAAACACACGCCTTTTTAAACAAGGATTCTACAACTATAAATTTGTTTTGGTCGATCGCGACGGGAGTATTGAAGAAGGCGCTATCTGTGGCAATTTCTGGCAGACCGAAAACGATTACACCGTCTTGGCTTATTACCGGGGCCCTGGAGAGCGTTTTGACCGAATTATAGGCATGGGAAGAGGTAATTCTACGGTAATCACCAACAACTAGCTTAAAATGTAAGGAAGATTGTTTATTTTTACCTTATGACCAACCTTCCCGAAAAACAATCTGGACGCAAAGCCACTAAGTATCGTGGCGCAAAATGCCTCAATTGCGGACATCCTTTGGATTTAAGCGATCGGTACTGTTCTTATTGCGGACAATTAAACTCTACCAAACAACTTTCTTTGGGAGACTTTTTGGGGGAATTTTTAAGTAGTATCGTAAATTATGATTCCCGATTACGATACACCCTTAAAGATTTACTTTTTAAACCCGGAACCATTACCAAAAATTATGTGGAAGGCCAACGCCTTAAATATGCCAATCCATTTCGGTTTTTCCTAAGCATTTCGATAGTCTACTTTTTGCTACAAGGGTTAATTGTAAATGTGGGCGGAAATAATAATTTCGTGAATTTTGATGAAGATGGGACCCCCATAGAAAATGAAAATATCTTCACTTTAAACAATAGGGATTTTAATGTCCCAAAAGACCAGGCCGTTTCCTATAATAAAGACACGTTAATTGTAGGAAAAGATACCGTTTTGCTCAACCAAGAAAAAGAACCGGAAGTAAAGTACTTTTTCCGAAGAAGACCTTGACACCCTATCTCCTGCAAACGCACTCGTGGAAAGGTTTACCCTTTACCGAAACTTTTACGAGCAAACGGAAATAAAAGATGCCACTGCTGCATTGGATAGCTTAAATCATCAAAACACACGGTATAATCGATGGCTCTACAACAAGAACAACTCTTTGAAAAGAATCAAAGAAAATCCTTTCGGATTTGTAAGCTATTTGTTAGGTAAAATTCCTTTTTTCCTATTTTTCTTCGCACCCTTTTTTGCTGTTTTCTTTTCTCTTATCTATTTCAGAAAAGGGCACACCTATATGGAACACCTGGTTTTTATATTTCACATCTTCGGATTCGTATTTTTGGGCATGCTTATCTGCTTGCTACCCGATCTGTTGTTGGGCGACGATATTTTTACAGGCATATTACTTCTATTCATTGGCCCCTTCTATTTTTACAAAGCTTTAAGAAACTTTTATCAACAAAATAGGATAATTACCATTTTAAAATTCTTACTTTTAAACATTATATTTAATATAGGTATTTTCATTGTAGCTATATTATTTTTTGGCATTACAGCCGCAACGTATTAACGGAACATCATGGTACAGCAGAAAACAAATAATATTATTGTTTCTATTGACGCGAAGTTTGAAGGAACTTTCTTCAAAGATCATAGAAAACAATATGCCTTTTCCTATGCGGTATCCATTGAAAACCTTAGTAATGAACCCGTTCAATTAAAATCCAGGTTTTGGATTGTCAAAGACGCTTTAAACCAAACAGACATTATTAAAGGAAACGGGGTTATTGGTGAACAGCCCATAATTCAACCCATGCAGTCCCATCATTACAACAGTGGTTGCATCATGATTTCCCCTTTTGGATGTATGAAAGGTCACTACCAAATGGAAACAGCTTCTGGGCAGCAAATTGAAGTTTCCATCCCCTTATTTAGGCTGAGCGCTCCTTTTGCAATGAATTGAATTCTTTGAAACTGGAAACCCGTTCCAGTTTGATTTTTTGTTCATCCTGAATAACATGACAATAGGCGTAATGCGATTCATAGGTGAATTTATAAGGGTTTAAAAAGTTGAATTTCTCAGAAAAATAAACTCCGTCAAAATCTTCCTCTAGAAAATCATTGTATTTTTTAATACGGAAATGCCCCATGGGAAGATCGGTTTGTACTATTTCAAAATAAGCATTGCTGCCTATACCTTCAATTTTATGGAATACCGCAACAATATCATGAGCTAAAGCTTGGAAAAGAGAGGTTTGTCTGGGTTTTCTATGGAAATAATTTGTGAGGTTCTCTTTAAAAGCACTCCCATGGTACAAAGCTATTTTTCCATTTTTCACTCTATAGATTCTAGTATTGGTGGCCGCTTTTTCAACATTACCCACGGTACTTGGCGTAAACCTCTTATTGAAAAGCAAACCTTTCCGAATTTTCTTATCGAAAGTAGCAGCCAATAGCGTATCGGTTACAAAACGGGAACAGTTGCTGCCTTTCTTATGAAAAGCTTTGTAGGGTATGGCACCTTGTTGCTGAAGGGAAGTAACGAAGGTTTTTGCCGCACAAAAATCGATTGACTCACATACGGAAGCCAACAATCTCCCCTTTCCATGGGTTTTTTCGGGATGTGCTTCCAACCAAATCAAAATTTCAGACAGATTTGAAATCGCCCCAGAATGATCGAATTGGGCTTTCATGGGCAGCGTAAGTTCTGCATCGGTATGCGCACTTCGAACCCTTCCGAACCCCTTCGGAGTAAAATAACGTCCAAAATCATAATAGTGAAGGACTCCTGTTTCGGGATGCACCAAAACTTGAGCCGCATGACCTGCTTTTATATAGTCCCAAGTTCCAAGACCCACAAGCGGCAATAATTTACAGATCCATTCATCGCTCATTTTTACGAAGGTGTCTGGATAAGCTAATACAATTATTTTTCCAGTGTTTACCATAAACAGGGTTTCTGTCGGAAACATACGAAAAGAATTTCAAAATAGTTTTAAATTTTTTTAAATGACTTCTTGAAACGTAACTTAGGTTACTTCCCAAAACCCTTAATTTTTCCTACCTTTGCTACACATTTTAACTAAAAAAATAAACTCCATGGGAAAAGGATTTTTTGAAGTTCCAATTGCTATTAATGAGCCTATTAAAACATATGCTCCAGATAGTGAAGAACGCAAAGAAGTATTAGATACCTATAAAGAAATGTACCATAGCACGATTGAAGTTCCTATGTACATTAATGGCAAGGATGTAAAAACCAACGAAACCGGCACGATGGCTCCGCCACACGACCACAAACACATTCTTGGAACTTACCACAAAGCAGAAAAAAAGCACATTGAAGAGGCTATTTCTACTGCCTTGGAAGCCCGGAAAAAGTGGGCTGCAACCCCTTGGGAGCAAAGAGCGGCTATTTTTCTCCGTGCTGCTGAATTGATTGCAGGTCCCTACCGTGCTAAAATAAATGCCGCAACCATGCTAGCACAATCCAAGACCATTCACCAAGCTGAAATTGATTCGGCTTGCGAGTTGATTGATTTTCTTCGGTTTAACGTGCAGTACATGACTGAAATTTATTCGGAACAACCCGAATCTACTTCAGGAGCCTGGAACCGTTTGGAATACCGCCCTTTAGAAGGTTTTATTTATGCCATTACTCCTTTTAACTTTACAGCTATTGCAGGAAATCTTCCTTCAAGTGCCGCCCTTATGGGAAATGTGGCCATTTGGAAGCCTAGCGATAGCCAAGTGTATTCTGCTAAAGTAGTTCTGGATGTCTTCAAGGAAGCTGGAGTACCCGATGGAGTGATCAATATGGTGATGGGGGATCCTGAAATGATTACGGATACTATTTTGGATAGCCCTGATTTCAGTGGCTTGCATTTTACCGGATCTACTCATGTATTTAAAGATCTTTGGAAGAAGATAGGGATGAATATCCACAATTATAAGACTTACCCAAGGATTGTAGGCGAAACGGGGGGGAAAGACTTTATTGTAGCTCATAAAACGTCCCATCCTAAACAAGTAGCTACCGCTATTACCCGAGGCGCTTTTGAATTTCAAGGGCAAAAATGTAGTGCCGCTAGCCGTTGCTACATTCCAAAAAGCATCTGGCCCGAGGTTGAAAAGTTTGTAAAGGAAGATGTATCCTCCTTTAAAATGGGATCGCCAGAAGATATGAGCAATTTCATTACTGCTGTTATTCATGAAGGGTCCTTTAATAAACTGGCAAGTTATATCGACCAAGCCAAAAAAGACCCGGAAGCCGAAATTATTACAGGAGGTGGCTATGACAAGTCCAAAGGATATTTTATTGAACCCACCGTGATTAAAACTTCAGACCCACAATACACCACCATGTGTACGGAGTTGTTTGGACCTGTAGTAACTATTTACGTTTATGAAGATGAAACTTGGGAAGATACGTTGAAGCTTGTAGACAACACAAGTGAATATGCCCTAACAGGCGCTGTATTCAGCGAGGATCGTTATGCCATGGAAACTGCCGTGAGAATTTTAGAAAATGCAGCGGGTAATTTCTACATTAACGACAAACCAACAGGGGCCGTAGTAGGACAACAACCTTTTGGCGGGGCTCGCGCCAGTGGAACCAACGACAAGGCAGGAAGCAAATTAAATTTGTACCGATGGGTAAGCCCAAGAATGGTCAAGGAAACTTTTGTATCTCCAACCGACTATCGATATCCTTTCCTAGGTTAACACAAATCTTATACCCAAATAAAAAAGCCAGAGGAGTTCCTCTGGCTTTTTTATTTGGTGTTTTCCGTATTTACTCAAAGAGAACTTACAGTTCATGTTGAATCTTACTACACTGGAAATAGCCCTTCTTCTACCAACAAACTAAATGTAGCCCTCCTTCAAAATAACACCTTAGGTCCACAGACCGGTGGAGGTATGAGTGACGAATATGTGCACCAACACAGATTGGTCTACTTGTTAACTGGACAGTGGGGAGAAGATATTACTTCGACAAGCACAGGAGATTTTGTTGACAGAACTTACACTTATACAATTCCTGCCGATTACAATGGCATCACTGCAGAATTAGCAGATATGGAAGTAGTTGTTTTCATGACAGAAACCACTCAAGAATTAATTAGTGGCAATGGTGCTTTCCCTACCTATTCAAATTTTGAATATCAAAATGATGCTTCTTTAAATAGCGTAAGTTCCATCTTGGACCAATGTAATAATGAATTGGCTCCAGAAATTGAAATTCAAAACCTTGGTGCAAATACCATCAGTTCCTTAGACATCGAATATATTATTAATGGAACATCACATTCCTATACTTGGACAGGCACACTTTCTCCTCTTCAAAGAGAGACCGTAGCTTTGCCTTCTGTGAGTTACGACCTTCAAAGCACCAATAATACCTTAGAGGTAATCCTTGATACGGATGAAGATGTAAGCAACAATACACAAAATGTTTCTTTCGATGAAGCCAGCAGCTCTAATGGAACTTTAACCTTAGAGGTTAATACCGATAACTGGGGAACGGAAGTAAGATGGAACATTCAAGATGTAGACGGAAATACTTTGTTCAACGGAGGCCCTTACGGTAATAACAATACGTATACCGAAGAACTTGACCTCCCAGTGGATGGTTGCTATACCTTCAACCTTATTGACACCTATGGTGATGGTGGCGGAGCCGTTTCCTTAATTGATCTGGATGGTTTTGTTATTTATGAAACCAATGGAAATTACGGTTCTGGAGAAACTACCAATTTTTATAACATCCCTCTAATAGTTGGGATTGGTGAAAATACGCTTAATACGGTTTCTTTGTTCCCAAATCCTGCGAAAAATCAATTTACGGTAACAAATGCTGAAAATTCTACTGTTACAGTATATGACCTTTTAGGAAAAGTGATTCTTTCAGAAACCATAAACTCCAATATGGAAAAAGTAGCTATTACCTCCCTTAAAACGGGTACCTATTTTGTAAATATTGAAAGAGATGGACAATTAGCAGTCAAGAAGTTAATTGTAGAATAATTAACAACAAATCTCAACCATTTTTAAGCCCAGGTATGGTCCTGGGCTTTTTTTATGGTTTATATTTTAAAGGAAGATGGACAACCGATTTGGTCTCAAAAAAGTCCTCTGAAAAATAGGTAGCCAAAGGAAATACCTTTGCTTTTGGAAAAAGATGAAGCTCTTCAGTGAGATCGCCTCCTTTCAAATACAAAATCCCATTTTTCAGTTCGTGTTTACTTTTCTTCGCAACCTTATCCTTTACCCACCCCACAAAAGTTGGCATTTGGGTAACGGCTCTGCTCACAATAAAATCGTAACGGTCTTCTATTGTTTCTACCCGAGCATGGGAAGCTGTAACATTCTCCAATTGTAGAGCGGCCGCCACTTCGTCTACCACTTTAATTTTTTTTCCAATACTGTCGACCAAATGAAATCTCGTTTCAGGAAATAGAATGGCTAAAGGAATGCCCGGAAATCCACCGCCTGTACCAACATCCAGTATGGTACTGGACGGCAAAAAAGGTTGCACCTTGGCAATGCCTAAAGAATGAAGTACATGTTTTTTGTACAACTCGTCAATGTCCTTTCGGGAAATCACATTGATTTTTTGATTCCACTCTACATATAAATTGAAAAGTGCCGAGAATTGGGATCGTTGTGCTTCAGAAATTTCAGGAAAATAGTGTTGAATCCTATCCATAGTTCGAGTTATTAACCACAAAAGTATGATTTACTTAATAAATTTAAGTAGATTAAAGGAGGGTTTTCAACTGAAGATATGTACTTTAGTGCCCTAGAATATGAATATCCCCACAAACCTAAAGAAGTGAACGCTCAAATTAGATTTTCAAGAAACGATTCCGCAAGATTTTTTCGAACCCTCAACAAAAGGGTGAATCACTATTTTAAAGAAAATAATATTTCAAAATCCGGTAACTGGAAACTTCACCTGAAGACTTTTGTCATGTTTTTACTTTATGTAGCCCCTTATTTTCTCCTGTTTTTCGTTCCAATGCCTGGATGGCTCCAGTTGTTATTGGCTATTATCATGGGAGTTGGAATGGCTGGCGTAGGCATGAACGTGATGCATGATGCCAATCATGGTTCTTACTCGTCCAAAAATTGGGTAAACAAGGTAATGGGCGGAAGTATGTACATCCTTGCTGGAAATGTTTATAACTGGCAAGTGCAGCACAATGTTTTGTACCACACCTATACCAATATTCATGGTCATGATGAAGATTTGGAAGCAGGAAGAATTATGCGATTTTCGGAACATGCCAAATGGAGAAGATTTCATAAATTTCAACACATTTATGGTGTTTTCCTATATGGTTTATTAACCATTAATTGGGTACTCACAGCCGATTTTAAACAAACCAGCCGGTATCTTAAAAGAAAACTTTCCTATGGAAAGTTCCCGAATCCTTTTGCCCAATGGAGCACCCTAATCATCACCAAAATTTTATACGCGTTCATCTGGCTCGTCATTCCCATTTTGTTTTTCGATATCGCCTGGTGGAAAATACTTATCGGTTTTTTTGTGATGCATTACACAGCAGGATTAATTTTAAGTGTGGTATTCCAATTGGCCCATGTCGTAGAAGAAACCGATATGCCTATGCCCGATGAGACTGGAACCATGAAAAATACTTGGGCCATTCACCAATTATTTACTACGGTAAATTTTTCGACCAATAACAAAATTGTAAATTGGTTTACAGGTGGTTTAAACCATCAAGTAGAACACCATATATTTCCTAATATAAGTCACATTCATTATAAAAAAATTTCAGAAATCGTAAAAAGTACGGCGCAAGAATTCAACCTTCCGTACCACGAATATGAAACAACGCGAAAAGCCATTGTGGCACATTTTAAACACCTAAAACAAATGGGAGCAAAACCCTCCCTATCTATGTAAACTATGAATCCAAAACTTTCCCATCGTGTCAACGAAATGTCTACTTCTGCCACACTTGCAATGGCAGCGAAAGCACGGGAGCTCAAGGAGGCAGGAAAAGATATTATTGGTTTAAGCTTAGGAGAACCCGACTTTACCATCCCAGATTTTGTAAAAGAAGCTGCTATCCAAGCGATTCATGATGACTTTCATTCCTATAGCCCTGTTGATGGGTATGGCGATTTAAAACAAGCCATTATTAACAAATTTAAAAGGGACAACCACTTAAACTATAATCCTGCGCAAATAGTAGTCTCTACTGGTGCAAAGCAGTCTTTGGCAAATTTGGCTCAGGTATTACTAAATGAAGGAGACGAAGTGTTGTTACCTGCTCCTTATTGGGTTAGCTATGCCGACATTAGTAAAGTCGCGGGAGGTATTCCTATAGAAATACCTACGAGTATTGAAACCGACTTTAAAATAACCCCCGAAGCCCTTGAAGCTGCTATTACCCCAAAAACCAAAATGATGATTTACAGCTCCCCCTGTAATCCTAGTGGTTCGGTGTACAGTGAAAAGGAGCTTCGTGCCCTTGCTGATGTTTTGATAAAATATCCAGATATTATCGTAATAAGCGATGAAATCTATGAGCATATCAATTTTGTAGGAACGCATGCGTCCATGGCTGCTTTTGAAGATATGTACGATCGCACAGTCACGGTAAATGGTGTTTCCAAAGCCTACTCCATGACAGGATGGCGAATCGGCTATATTGGTGGCCCAGAATACATTGCAAGAGCTTGTAACAAAATGCAAGGACAAGTCACCAGCGGGGCCAATTGTATTGCACAAAGAGCTACGATTACTGCTTTAGAAAATCCGCCAAGCAAAATAAAATACATGGTAGATGCCTTCAAAGAGCGTAGAAAATTAATCCTTGGTTTGCTCTCTGAAATTCCTGGTTTTAAAACCAATGAGCCCGAAGGAGCCTTTTATGTATTCCCGGATATTTCGTATTACTTCGGAAAAACCTTAAAAGAAAAAAATATTAACACAGCAGGAGACTTCGCTTTATTCCTTTTAGAAGAAGCGGGAGTGGCTACCGTCACTGGAGAAGCCTTTGGCGATCCTAATTGCATAAGAATTTCCTATGCAGCTTCCGAAAAGGATATAAAAGACGCCATGAAACGAATCAAAAAAGTTTTAGAATAAGAAAAAAAGCCCGATACATGTATCGGGCTTTTTTTCATGAATTCATTTAACTTTTATTTTACTAAAAAAGCTTTGTTTACCGTTCCAAAATCACTCGCTATTTTTACAAAATAGGAACCTGCCTCCAATTTCTGCCGAATTACAATAGTGGCCGTTTCGAAAGACTGGGAATACACTTGTTTTCCTAATAAATTGTAAATAATCACTTGGGACTTCATTGAACTTGGAAGGTTTATCTTAAATACCTCGTTTGACGTTACAGGGTTTGGATATAGCGTCACTCCATTTGGGGTCAAGGTGTTTTCAACAACCGACAGCGGTGTACATTCCATAGGTTCTGGATCAAATCCTGCAGGAAAAGCACCCTCAAAAGTACTTACATCACTTATAGGCCAAATATCCCTTTCAACCATTTTATTATCGGGACCAATCAAACAATACGTTGGATAGGCATTTACCCCAAAGTCATTATCAACTGCAGCACACCCCCCTTCAATACCCACTGCTGGGGCATGCTCAAAAGGGCCCCCATAGGTATTTTCAAAAGCAATCACCTCGGCATTGGTGTCGGTTCCATTATTGATGGAAATAACAAAAATATCCCCTTCGTTACAGCCATATTTATCATGCAATTCATTATAAATAGGTTGTGTTTGCTGACACGGCGGACAGGTATCAAAGAAAAAATCTACAAACACATATTTACCAGAAGCAGTAATATCATAAAGATTGTGGGTTACCCCATCGGTATCTGTTACGGTAAAATCATTTACCGTATCTCCGTTTTGATAGTTATTTGCTTGGGAAAATCCTACAAAACTTAGGGATGCGAGTCCCAAAAAAAGTATTATTTTTTTCATGTTATAATGGTTTTAGATCTCTAAAACTACTATATTTTTTTAACACTTCCTTAAAACACCCTTCAAGCTACCAAAAATTATTTTTTGGGATTTTATGGGCTACTTTCAGAAAATAATAGGAATTTAGTTGAAAAATATCTCAAATGGCAAAAATCCTCCTTTTAGGTTCTGGTGAATTAGGCAAAGAATTTGTCATCGCCGCCCAACGCATAGGGCAACATATCATTGCCGTAGACAGTTACGAAAATGCACCCGCAATGCAAGTTGCAAATCAGTTTGAAGTTATAAATATGCTCGATGGAAATGCCTTAGATACCATTGTAGCCAAACACAAACCCGATTATATTGTCCCAGAAATTGAAGCTATTCGCACCGAACGTTTCTATGATTATGAAAAACAAGGCTTTACAGTAGTGCCTTCTGCAAAAGCCGCCAACTTTACTATGAATCGAAAGGCAATACGCGATTTGGCCGCAAAAGAACTTGGGTTAAAAACTGCCGTCTATCGCTATGCTACCTCTGCAGAAGAGTTACATCAAGCGGTTTCCGAAATAGGAATACCCTGTGTGGTAAAACCCTTAATGTCTTCTAGTGGGAAGGGTCAAAGCACCATTAAAACCGAAGCAGATATTGAAAAAGCCTGGAATTACTCTCAAGAAGGTTCCCGCGGGGATGTAGCGGAAGTGATTGTAGAAGCTTTTGTAAATTTTAAGTATGAAATTACCTTACTAACCGTTACACAAAAAAAAGGCCCTACCCTATTCTGTGCTCCCATAGGGCACCGTCAAGAACGAGGGGATTACCAGGAAAGCTGGCAACCTGCTGCAATGAATGAAGCTCATTTAAGAGATGCCCAACAAATGGCCGATAAAGTGACCGCTGCTTTGGGAGGGGCAGGTATCTGGGGTGTAGAGTTTTTTGTCGCTGATGACGGCGTGTATTTTTCTGAATTATCCCCACGCCCGCATGATACGGGAATGGTCACGCTAGCCAATACGCAAAACTTCAATGAATTTGAATTGCACTTAAGAGCCATTCTGGGATTGCCCATTTCTGAAATTACTCAAGAACGTATAGGAGCTTCCGCAGTTATTTTAGCAAAAGAGAACTCCAATACACCATCTTTTGAAGGAATTGAAAACCTGGCGGTGGCACCCAAAAGCGACTTCAGGCTTTTTGGCAAGCCCAGTTCCCGTCCTTACCGAAGAATGGGGGTTGTCGTAACCTACGATTCTCTAGGAAAGGAAGTTTCCGAAGTAACAGAACGCGCTAAAGAGTTAGCTAAAAAAATAACCGTGAAGCCTTGATTTTTAGTTGTTAAAATAGTTTTTCTGAAGGATGCTTTTTACTTTTAGGGCATGATCCGGTTGTATACTTTCCTACTTTGTATGATTCCAAGCTTGGTTTGTTCACAGGAAACCGAACAAAAATTTTCATTGTATTATGACAACGATCACTACGAGCTTACACAGCAGCATTACAAGTTATTGGATAGTTTAAAAAGTATTTCCGATAAGCAACTGTTCGACATCCATATAAAAGGCTACACCAACAGCATTGGCACTAACGAATACAATTTGGAACTCTCTAAAAAAAGGGCCGAAAATGTGACAAAGGAGTTAAGGGAGTTTACAATTATTTCTAGCATGGGGTATGGGGAATTAAATAGTGAAGCGGCAAACAACCGAAGGGTAGACATTCTTATCCATTTAAAGGAATACCATATTCCTGAAGAAGGGGAAATTGTAATAGAACCTTTTGACACCAAACCGACTCAATCTTCGGTAGCCTCTTTGAACCTTCCTAAAATTGGGGATAAAGTTACTTTGGAAGGCATTATGTTCTACCCCGACCGTGATGTAATCATGGATGAAAGCAGGAATGCTTTAGACGAATTGGTGTCTTTTATCAAAAAAAATCCAAAAATTCGTTTTAAGTTAATTGGCCATATTTGCTGTGGCGATAAAGAACGGCCGCATTTGGATTTAAAAAATGTACGCACTGGGGAAAACAACCTTTCTGAAGCGCGTGCCAAGTCCCTTTATAATTATTTGGTAAAGCGGGGAATTAACAAACGACGTATGCGTTACGTTGGTATGGCCTACCGGCAACCCACGGGCAAAGGAGACCAATTCGATAGAAGGGTGGAAATTGAAATCACCCATATTGACAATTAACGATTACGCCAGAAGAAAGGAGTTAAGAGAATCAATACCGTGAAGAGCTCCAAACGACCAATAAGCATTAAAAAGCTACTCCACCATTTGGCAGCAGCTGGCAAGGCCCCATAATTATCAACCGGACTCAAACTACCCAATGCAGGCCCTACATTCCCTAAAGTAGAAGCGGCACCCCCCAAAGAAGTTTCAAAATCCAGACCTAGCCAAGAAAACACTAACACTCCAATAATAAATGAAAGCATGTACAAAATGAAAAAAGCCAGTACGTTGAATACAATGGGCTGTTGCACCGATTTGTTATTATAACGAACCGGTAATATGGCATTAGGATGAAGGGTTCGCTTAAATTCCAGAATCCCGTTTTTGATCATAATTAAGTGGCGTACAATTTTAATCCCTCCCGCTGTTGAACCCGCCGAACCGCCTAAAAACATTAATCCGAAGAAGAAAATGGTAAGAAAAGGTGTCCATAAGGTGTAATCGGCAGATACAAACCCTGTGGTGGTCACTATTGCTAAAACCTGAAACAGTCCATGCCTAAAGGCACTTTCAAGTGGTCCCCACACCATGGGATGATCTATGGAAGATATAGCGGGATCTGCCTGAAAGTAAATTATTGCCGCTGCAATAGCCGTTAATCCAATAATAAAAGCAGCATATAACTTAAATTCCTCGTCCTTAAAAATTTTACTGAACTTCGTTTTAAATGCAAAATAACTCAGTACAAAATTAGTCCCTGCCAAAAACATAAATACAATAATAATATACTGGATAATAGGCTGGCCGTTCCAAAAAGCCACACTGGCATTTTTGGTTGAAAAGCCTCCAGTACTCAAGGTGCTTAGCGAGTGGTTAATCGCATCAAAGAAACTCATACCCGCCACCCAAAGTAAAATAGTTTCCGCTAAGGTATAGCCTACATAAATAAGCCACAATCGTTTAGCGGTATCCGTAATTCTTGGATGCAGCTTATCCCCTCCTGGTCCCGGTGCTTCCGCAGCAAATAACTGCATTCCTCCTATACCCAGTAATGGTAGAATAGCAATCGCCAAGACTATGATTCCCATACCCCCTATCCAATGCGTGATACTACGCCAAAATAACACCCCTTCAGGGAGACCTTCGATATCACTCAATATGGATGCCCCTGTTGTAGTATACCCACTCATGGTTTCAAAAAAGGCGTTGGTAAAATTAGGGATAGCCCCAGTAAAAACATAGGGTAGTGTCCCTACCAGGGACATAAAAATCCACCCAAAGGTTACAATAATATATCCTTCCTTTTTCTGAATTTCCTTCCGGTGATTTTTGGTCAAAAACATGGTGACGCCCCCAATAAGTATGGCGGTAAGTGAAGCCAATCCCATTTGCTGTACCACTCCATCTTTATGCAAAAGGCTTACCAAGGCAGCAATAAGCATAAACCCTCCATTTACCAATAGCAGCAATCCCATTAAATGGGCAATAATGCGAAAATTGATTTTGGAAAAGGAATTGCTCATTAAACGAAGAGTTTTTCCACTTTTTTAATGGATTGTGGAAGGCAGCAAACCACAATTCGGTCGCCTTGTTGAATTTCGAAATCACCTAGGGCAATAATCCCTTCCCCATTTCTAATGACTCCACCAATAATAGCAGATCGCGGAAAATCAATATCTTTAATCCTTTTATCACATACTTGTGAAGATGCCGAAACAATAAATTCCAATAGTTCGGCATTCATGTTGTTTAGTCGGGTCATGGCTACGACCTCCCCTTGCCTTACATGCCTAAAAATGTGGTTGGCCGCCAAAAGTTTTTTATTGATAAGCGTATCAATGCCGATAGAATGGGACAATTGAAAGTAATCCATGTTTTCTACCAAGGCAATCGTTTTTTTAACACCTTTGGATTTAGCCACTAAACAAGACATGATATTGGTTTCACTATTGCCAGTCACGGCAATGAAGGCATCCATTTCGGTAATAGACTCCTCCTGAAGCAGTTCCACATTTCTCCCATCTCCATTAATCACCAAGCAACTAGGCACATCGTCGGCGATCTCAAAAGCCTTATCCTTATTATTTTCAATAAGTTTCACATTAAAGCGGCTTTTGCATAAATCGATTGCTGTTTTCTTCCCAATATTACTTCCGCCCAAGATCATGACGTTGCGGATGTCATCCTTCACTTTTCCAGAAAGTTTATAAATTTGATCGACTCCTTTTTCAGCCGTGGTAAAATACACCTGGTCCCCTTCCTTGAATTGCGTGTCCCCACGAGGAATAAGGGTATACTGGGTTCCGTAGCGTTGTATCGCGATGGGGACGTATTTCAATTCTGGATAAGTCTCTCCAACTTCTTTTACGGTCTTTCCTACAAAAATTGCCGTTCGGGAAAGATTCAAGCCAATCATGGTCAAAGCTCCATCTTCAAACTCATAGGTATCGTTAAAGGCACTTTGATTAAGCAACAGTTCGATCTCATTGGAGGCCAAAGCTTCGGGAGAAATCAATTCGTCAATTCCAAACTTGGTAAACCCAACCTCATCCTTATTTTCCAAGAATTCGGTATTGGAAATTCGGGCAATGGTACGCTTGGCCCCTAATTGCTTTGCCAATACACAGGCTGTAATATTGGTGGTTTCACTGGAAGTCACCCCAATCACCAACTCGGTTCGCTGCACTTGTGCATCTTTTAACACTGAAATAGAAGTGGCATCTCCCCTAATAACACGAATATCCAAATGCGTATCGGCATAGGCCAAGGATTCTCGGTTGGTATCGATAAGGGTAATGTCCTGTGATTCGAAAGAAAGTAACTTTGCTAAATGAAATCCTACTTCACCGGCTCCAGCAATAATAATTTTCATGGGCTTCTTATGAGCTAATTTTGTGGCAAATGTACAAATTTTGACCTATTTAAAATGAAAAGAAGGCTAGATTTCATACTTGTGATTCCTTTAAAAATAGTAAATTTGCAGCCGCATTTATGGAAAAGAAGGTTACCCCATACAAAGAGTCACAGCTTAATAAGAAGCAGCAGGTAGAACAAATGTTCGATACCATCTCAAGCAACTACGATGGCCTCAATCGTGTCATTTCACTGGGTAGTGATATAAAATGGCGTAAAAAAGTGATTGATTTGGTAGCGGAAAAAAAACCGCAAAGCATTCTAGACATCGCTACAGGAACTGGGGATTTAGCCATTCAGTTTGCTCAAGAAACCAAAGCCTCAAAAATTGTTGGGCTTGATTTATCGGAAGGCATGCTTTCCGTCGCCCGAAAAAAAGTAGCTGAAAGCAGTTTTGCCAAAACCCTTGAATTTGTTAAAGGCGATAGTGAAGCGCTTCCATTTGATGAGAATAGCTTCGATGCGATTACGGTTTCTTTTGGAATCCGAAATTTTGAAAATCTGGAAAAAGGACTTTCAGAAATCTACAGGGTATTGAAACCAGGGGGTATTTTTGTGATTTTGGAAACTTCGGTTCCTACTAAATTTCCTTGGAAACAAGGATACCATATCTACAGCAAGGGAATTTTACCTATTATTGGCAAACTTTTTTCGAAAGATAAAGTAGCCTATCGATATTTAAGTGAAAGTGCTTCGGTTTTTCCTTTTGGGGAAAAACTCAACAATATTTTACGTAAAATTGGGTTTATAGAGGTGAAAAACAAACCCCAAACCCTTGGGGTAGCGACCATTTATACAGCGACAAAGTAATGATGAAGAACCTATTTTATATTCTCGCATTTTGTTTATTGGCTCAAACGGCTCAAGCGCAGCTTTTTAGTCGTGAGAAGCTATCAAATTTGGAAACCTTCGACAATCGTTTCCTTACCTGGGGGTATTATTTAGGGTTCAATCAATATGACTTCAAAATTGACTACGAAAATGACCTAGGTGATCAAGAAACCGATATCGATGTAGAAACCCAAATGGGTTTTAACGTTGGACTTATTGGGGATATGCGTATTAACAAATACATGAACCTACGCTTGGAACCTGGTATTTATTTTACCAACAGGAATCTGCGTTTCCCTGGTTTTGAAGAAGAGAATGATGAGTTAAGGGAAGTGAAGTCTACCTATATTCATGTGCCCCTACTCTTAAAACTTTCTACCAAAAGAATCAATAACTTTAAGCCCTTTATCGTCATGGGGGTTTCCCGATCCATTAATTTGGCGAGCAACGAAAAAAATCCAGAAGACAACTTTGAAGGTCAATTTCGTATGCGGCGAAGTACCGGCTATTATGAATTAGGTTTCGGGATCGATTTGTATTTGTATTATTTCAAATTTACCCCGTCCATACGCGGTGTTTTTGCCACCAGTGACGAATTGGTGCCCGATGACAGCCCATTTAGCCCATGGACTTCAAACATATCTAGTTTGAAAACCCGAGGGATTTTCCTCAATTTTACTTTTCAGTAGTTCTTCGGAATTCACTTAACAGAATCGCGGTTGCGGTACTTACATTTAAGCTTTCGGCATGTTCACCCTTCCCAAATTGGGGAATGGTAATGTGGTGGGTCACCTGCTGAAGTATTTTTTCTGAAATGCCATTGCCTTCATTTCCCATGACCAATACAGCTGCCTGGGGTAGCGTTTGATTGTAGACATTTTCGCCCTCCATTACTGCAGCATAAACGGGCAGGGACGCCTCCTTTAAAAAAACCTCAATATCCTGGTAAGTAACTTCCACTCGTGCAATGCTCCCCATGGTCGCTTGTATGACCTTAGGATTGTAGCAGTCTACCGTATCTTCCGAACAAATCAAACGCTTCACCCCAAACCAATCGCACATTCTAATAATCGTTCCCAAGTTTCCCGGATCCCGCACCGCATCCAAAACTACGGTTAAATCGTTGGAGGTATTTTTTTCTGCCTCAGGAATTTCAAAAACCGCTAAAATCCCACTCTGATTTTTCAAACTGCTTATTTTTTGCAATTCCTTTTCTGAAATCAACCTCCCTTCGGTTTGCGTAAGGAAGGCTTCTTCCGAAGCAAAAAGAAACTTAGGAATCCATCCCGATTGCATGAAATCCTGAATGATTTTTTGCCCTTCCGCCACAAAAAGTCTATGTTGTAAACGGTACTTTTTTTGCTGAAGCGACGTTATTAATTTAATTTCGTTTTTGCTTATCAAAATTATCCTATTTTTGAATTGAGAAACACATACTCTTTGAGACAAAGCCTCACAAAAATATCAATTATTTTAGGAACTATCCTGCTACTGGCATCCTGTAATGCGGTAAAACACCTTGAAGAGGACGAGCTACTTCTCACCCAAAACACCATCATCACAGACGGTGAGGAAAGTAAAGATACCGATGCTTACAGCCTTATTTCCCAAAAACCGAATCAGAAGGTTCCCATTTTAGGAATTCCCTTAAGCCTTCATATATACAATATTGCTGAAAAAAATCCAGATTCCACATTCCAGGAATGGTTGCACCGAAAACCGAATAGGGAAAAAAGATTGATTCGCTTATTGTCCAAGAAACAAGTCATTGCCTTAGACAGCGCCAAAGTAAGCTTTAACAACTGGCTGAAGCGAACGGGGTCTGCGCCCGTGATTATCGATGAGGGCAAATCGGAAAAATCGCTTAAAAACATTAAAAAATACTATTACAATAGAGGGTTCTTCAATGTAGAAGGCCGTTATGAGGTAAATAAAGACACCACCAAAGAAAAAAGGGGCGCTGTAACGTATTATTTGGAAAAACACAAACCTTATAGCATTGATTCCATTTCTTATGAAAAAATTGAATCTCCTGTGGTAGACTCTTTATTTCAGAGTAGCTTAAGAAGCACTTTCGTAAAAAAGGGCCATCAATACGACGTAGCCGATTTTGACAATGAGCGTTCGAGAATCACGCTTCAAATGCGGAATTCGGGACTGTATTATTTTGATCAGGATTATGTGACCTTTGAAGCAGACACCAACAATGTTGGGCAGCGGGTGCACATTGATTATATCATTCCGAATCGAAGAGTTAATGAAAATGATAGCGCTTCAACAGTGCCTTTTAAAGTGCATACTATTAATGAAGTAAGAATCGTGACCGATTACAATTATAAAAATCGTTCCAAAGCCTTTACCGACTCGACCAACTACGAAGGCTATAAGTTGTATTCTTATGAAAAGTTAAAATACACCCCAAAAGCTATTACCGATGCCGTATCGATAGCACCAGGGGAAATTTTTAGGGACATTGACCGAACCCTTACTTACAATCAAATAAGTGATCTTCGGAATTTCAAATACCCCAATATTACCTATCAAGAAGACCCAAAGGATACCACCGGCACAGGTTTAATTACCACTATTTTATTAAATCCTAGAAAGAAATATACCTTCGATGCCAGCTTTGATGCTTATACTTCGACCATCCAGCAATTTGGGATAGGGTTTACCGGCGGACTCCTAATTCGAAATGTATTTCGAGGAGCTGAAAATCTGGAGATTTCAGCCAACGGAAGTGTGGGTTCTTCTAAGGATAACGCAGATAGCAATAGTAGTTTTTTCAATACCTCAGATGTGGGGGCCAACGTAAAACTTACCTTTCCTAGAATTTTGTTTCCGCTCGATACCGATAAATTTATCCCAAAGTATACTTCGCCCACGACCACCATTAGTGCAGGGTTGAACTCCCAGAATAACATTGGTTTGGATCGACAAAACTTTAATGGGGCGTTCAGCTACCAATGGAAACCTTCCAATATTAGAACCAACCAATTCGATTTAGCCGATTTACAATATGTTCGTAATTTGAATGCCGATAGGTATTTCAGTGTCTACAAAACTTCTTTCGATCGGCTGAATGAGATTGCTCAACAAACCGGATATAATTTTCAGAATGAAGAAAATTCCCTAGGAATCCCTGAAGAAGCCAATAATTTTATACAATCGGTCTTAGATAACGACCCCAACTTAGCCATTACCCCTAAAATTACAGAGGAAATACGAAGTATTAAACAACGAAAAGATCGACTAACCGAAAACAACCTCATCTTAGCTTCCAGTTTTACTTGGACACGCGATAGCAGGGAAAACATTAATGACAAGTCTTTTTCAAGAGTGCAATGGAAAGTAGAGGTCGCTGGAAATATTCTTTCACAGGTAGCTTCTGCAGCAGGACTGGAAAAAAACGAAAACGACAACTACAAGCTTTTTGGAGTGGTATTTTCACAATACACCAAATTGGAAACCAGCTATATCCGGCACTGGAATATGGGCAGCAATACCATTTTGGCCGTAAGAGCCTTTGGTGGTATCGCCATTCCCTACGGAAATAGTACTTCCATTCCTTTTACACGAAGTTATTTTGCTGGAGGCGCCAACGACAACCGGGGTTGGCGCGCGTACGACCTAGGACCCGGAAGTAGTGGAAGCCAATTGGATTTTAACGAGGCGAATTTCAAATTAGCTTTTAATGCCGAGTATCGCTTTCCCATTTTTGGAGCTTTCAAAGGAGCTTTATTTGCAGATGCTGGAAATATATGGAATGTGTTCGATGATGTAGAAGACCCTGCTTCCCGTTTCGAAGGTATTCAAGACCTTACTGAAATTGCACTTGCTACGGGCTTCGGTCTCCGATACGATTTTGGTTTTTTTGTGGCACGGGTAGACCTAGGATTTAAGACCTACAACCCTGCCCTACCAGAAGGGGATAGATGGTTTAAACAATACAATTTCAATAACTCGGTAATCAACATCGGAATTAATTATCCCTTCTAAACCATATAAATTTTTTATTTTTGTAAGCTAAAAACCAATTTATGAGTCATTCTATAAAACCCGGTGTGGCCACTGGGAAAGAAGTTCAGGAAATTTTCAAACTTGCTAAAGAAAAGGGATTTGCCCTTCCCGCCGTAAACGTGGTAGGTTCCAACACCATCAATACTGTTTTAGATACCGCAAAGGAATTAAATTCGCCCGTGATTATACAATTCTCCAATGGAGGTGCACAGTTCAATGCGGGAAAAGGTCTTTCCAACGAAAACCAAAAGGCAGCCATCGCAGGAGGGGTTGCCGGAGCACACCATATACATGCACTTGCAGAAGCTTATGGGGCGTCTGTTATTTTACATACCGACCATTGTGCCAAAAACCTATTGCCTTGGATCGACGGCTTGTTATCGGCGAGTGAATCTCACTACAAGAAAACAGGTCGTTCTTTGTATAGTTCGCATATGATTGACCTTTCCGAAGAGCCCTTGGAAGAGAATATTGAAATCTGTAAAGGCTATTTGGAGCGCATGAGCAAGATGAACATGACCCTGGAAATTGAATTGGGAATTACTGGAGGGGAAGAAGATGGCGTGGACAATACCGATGTAGATAGCTCAAAATTATATACCCAACCCGAAGAAGTAGCCTATGCGTACGAAGAACTTAAAAAAGTAAGCGATCAATTTACGATTGCTGCGGCCTTCGGAAATGTGCACGGGGTGTACAAACCGGGAAATGTAAAACTGACACCAAAGATTTTAAAGAATTCTCAGGAATACATTCAGAAAAACTACGGAACCGGATATAACCCTATCGACTTTGTATTCCACGGCGGAAGTGGTTCTACCCTAGAGGAAATTAGGGAAGCGATTGGCTACGGAGTGGTAAAGATGAATATTGATACCGACCTTCAGTTTGCCTTTACGGAAGGCATTCGCGATTACATGGTCAATAATGTGGATTATTTACGTACGCAGATTGGAAACCCCGATGGTGCAGATATTCCGAATAAAAAATTCTACGATCCCCGAAAATGGTTACGTGAAGGAGAAGTAACCTTTAAAAAACGATTGATTCAGGCTTTTGAAGACCTTAACAACGTAAACACCTTATAACACCAAACAAACCTATATACTATGGCTTGGTTTAAAAGAACAAAAAAAGGGATTCAAACCCCCACCGAACAGAAAAAGGATGTGCCTAAAGGACTTTGGTACAAATCCCCTACCGGAAAAATTGTCGATGCCGATGAGCTGGAAGAAAATTTCTACGTGAGTCCGGAAGATGGCTACCACGTAAGGGTTGGAAGTAAAGAATACTTTGAAATCCTTTTTGATGATAATAAATTTAAGGAATTGGATAAAAATTTGGTTTCCAAAGACACCCTTAAATTTGAGGACAAAAAGAAATACACCGATCGTTTAAAAGATGCTCAAGATAAAACCGGGTTGAAGGATGCGGTACGGACTGCCGTAGGAAAATCCATGGGTGAAGACTTGGTGGTGGCCTGTATGGACTTCAGTTTTATTGGAGGTTCTATGGGAAGTGTGGTAGGTGAAAAAATTGCCCGCGCCGCAGAATATGCCTTAAAAAAGAAAGCTCCGTTTATGATCATTTCCAAAAGTGGAGGTGCCCGTATGATGGAAGCCGCTTTATCGTTAATGCAGTTAGCGAAGACCAGTTCCCGTTTGGCACAATTGGCCGATGCGAAGATTCCTTACATTTCATTATGTACCGACCCAACTACTGGAGGAACCACAGCATCTTTTGCCATGTTGGGCGATATCAACATTAGCGAACCTGGAGCCTTGATAGGTTTTGCAGGACCTCGTGTGGTAAGGGATACCACCGGAAAAGAACTGCCCGACGGTTTCCAAACGGCAGAATTTGTTTTGGAACACGGTTTCCTAGACTTTATTAGTCACCGAAAAGACTTAAAAAGAAAAGTAAATCTCTATTTGGACCTGGTATTAAACCGACCTTTACGGGAAAAACAACTTGCTTAAAAAATAAAAAACCCCGCCACTTGGCGGGGTTTTTTTCAACTAACTTATTGTTTTATTACAAACCGAGAACTACCGGATATTCGTTCCCATTAAAAATAATGGTCGCAATGGCATCGCAATCCCCATCCCCGAAATCCAAAGTACCCGTAAGGCCTTCTTGGGTAACCTCAATACGGCCGCTCACCAAATACAAACAACTTAACTTTCGTACCAAGGTTTCGGTAACCACACCCGTACGCTCAAAACCATTACTCAAATTGGTTTGCCAGTTCCCATCAATAAAATAAACATTGTCGGCCCATATACCACTCCCTACTCCATCAACCCACTCGGCAATACGTTGCCCTGTTCGGGTGGCGGTAACCGGAGTATCTGGAAAACTCACTTCAATCGATTCGTTTACGGTAGACTCTGGATTGCCATTACCGTTGGCTACTTTTCGAAGAATGGTTCCCCCACCCGTTACACTATTTCCATTATAGGTATAATCTACATAATTATAAGTGATGTTTCTTTGACCCGCTACCAACGGCCCGTATTCCAAATCAATAGACCCTGTTACAAAAGCTCCATTGGCCAATTCGCAACCGTCTCCAAAATCGATCACAATGGTACCCCCATTATTACCCCCACCAGAAATGGTAAAAGAGGTACACTCTGGAAAGATATCGTTCCCAGACATACGCCCTGGCTCTTCAATTCTTACATAACCGCCTTCTACAATATTTTGGGTACCTTCTACAATATTGTCGGTCTTAGCGACCAAGGCCGTGTCTTCAGCAGAAAAATTAACCTCTTCTGGGTCTTCCGCATCGTCTTTGTTACAGGAAATGATTATTAAGCCCAAAGCCAATAAAGGAAGCAGGGCCATTTTCTTTAGGATGGTTTTCATAATTTGGGTTTTTAAATGTTATAACACTATGACTAAAAAAACGTCTCATAGTTTGATTACGTATTTTCAGTAATAAATATTTATACAATACTACCTTTTTTTTCAATACGATTTTGTATTTTTGCCGCTCGGTAATCAAAAGGTTATCAACATACATAAAAATCATTTAAATAATATTGGCATGTATCTAACATCAGAAAAGAAAAAAGAAATTTTCAAAAAACACGGAAAGAACGAGAACGATTCTGGTTCTGCAGAAGGACAAATTGCATTGTTCACACACCGTATCGAACACTTAACACAGCACCTTAAACAAAACCACAAAGACTACAACACAGAGCGTTCTTTGGTAAAAATGGTTGGTAAGCGTCGTTCTTTGTTAAACTATTTAATGAAGAAAGATATTACCCGTTACCGTGCTATTGTAAAAGAATTAGGACTACGTAAGTAATCTATACCAAGGGACACTTTTGTGTCCCTTTTTATTTTTCAGGATACTTTCTGAAAACTCTTTGAAATAAAAAAGCTACCCTAAGTTTTTCATTGGTCCCACCACAACAACACAACCTTTGACTGATAACCAGTCAGTGACCATTAAAAACCGTCTGCCTATGGCAGACAAGAATGAAGAACAAAATGATACCAAAAACTTTTAATGAGGTTATAGACCTTGGAGACGGTAGGGAAATCTCTATCGAAACTGGAAAATTGGCGAAACAAGCCGATGGTTCTGTGGTAGTAAGAATGGGAGATGCTATGTTGCTTTGCACCATTGTAAGCAACAAAGAAGCAAGTCCCGTAGACTTTTTACCCCTTACGGTAGATTACCGTGAAAAATTTGCCGCTGCAGGGCGTTACCCTGGCGGCTTCTTTAAAAGGGAAGCAAGACCCAGCACCGAGGAAGTTCTTACCATGCGATTGGTAGACCGTTGCTTACGCCCACTTTTCCCAAAAGATTATCACGCGGAAACCCAAGTGATGATTCAATTAATGTCTCACGATGACAATGTTATGCCCGATGCTTTGGCTGGTTTGGCGGCTTCGGCAGCCATTCAGTTAAGTGATATTCCTTTTGAATGTCCTATTTCTGAAGCACGTGTCGCCCGTATCAATGGCGAATTTGTTATCAACCCAAGCTATGAAGCGCTTCAGGAAGCAGATATCGATATCATGGTAGGTGCTTCAGAAGATAGCGTGATGATGGTAGAAGGCGAGATGAAGGAATGTAGCGAAGAGGAAATGGCTGAAGCTATTAAATTTGCACACGAAGCCATCAAAGTACAGTGTCAAGCGCAGGTAAGACTCGCTGAAAAAGTAGGTAAAAAAGAAACCCGTACTTATGAAGGAGAACGGGAAGACGAAGCCCTTCAGCAAAAAGTATACGAAGCTTCATATAGCAAATGCTATGACATTGCCAAGCAAGGAAGCACCAAACAAGAGCGCGGTGAAGCTTTTGCTAATGTAAAAGAAGAAGTGAAAGCCTTGTTCAGTGAGGAAGAACTTGAAGAAAATGGAGACTTGATTTCCAAATACTTTAAAATTGCCCATAAAGAAGCCGTACGCGACGTAGTGCTAAAAGAAGGAATCCGTCTGGACGGAAGAAAGACCACCGACATCCGACCTATCTGGTGTGAAGTGAATTACCTTCCATCCACACATGGTTCGGCGATCTTTACCCGTGGGGAAACGCAAGCCTTGGCAACCGTAACCCTAGGAACTTCCAGAGAAGCCAATGTAATCGACTTACCTACCCTTCAAGGGGAAGAGACTTTCTATTTGCATTATAACTTCCCTCCTTTCTCAACTGGGGAAGCCAGACCTATTCGTGGAACTTCACGTCGTGAGATTGGACACGGAAACTTGGCACAAAGAGCTCTAAAAGGAATGGTACCAGACGACTGTCCTTACACCGTTCGTGTGGTAAGTGAAGTACTGGAAAGTAACGGTTCTTCTTCGATGGCAACCGTATGTAGCGGTACCATGGCATTGATGGATGCAGGGATTCAATTAACAAAACCGGTAAGTGGAATCGCTATGGGATTGATTACCGACGGAAAAGACTTTGCGGTTTTAAGTGATATCCTTGGAGATGAAGATCACCTAGGGGATATGGACTTTAAAGTAACCGGAACAGAAGACGGAATCACCGCTTGCCAAATGGATATTAAAATCAAAGGTTTAAGCTATGAAATTTTAGTTAAAGCCTTAAAGCAAGCCCGTGACGGAAGACTTCATATCTTGGAGAAATTAACCGATACCATTGCGACGCCAAACGAAAATGTGAAAGCGCACGCACCTAAGATTGTATACACCGAAATGCCTGAAGATTGCATTGGCGCCTTTATTGGACCCGGTGGAAAGAACATTCAGGAGCTTCAAAAAACAACCGAAACTACCATCGTGATCAATGAAGCCGATGGAAAAGGAATCGTGGAGATTTTAGGAACCAACCAAGAAGGAATTGAAAAAGTATTGAAAGCTGTGGAAGCCCTTACTTTTAAACCTGAGGTAGGTAGTGTATACGAGGTGAAAGTAATCAAGCTTTTAGACTTTGGAGCTGTAGTGGAATACATGGATGCCCCTGGCAAAGAAACCTTATTACACGTTTCTGAATTAGCTTGGGAACGCACCGAAAATGTCACCGATGTGGTAAACATGGGGGATGTCTTGGATGTGAAGTACTTCGGTATTGATCCTAGAACCAAAAAGGAAAAAGTTTCCAGAAAAGCGTTACTTCCAAAACCGGAAAGTTATAAGGAACGCCCTAAACGTGATGACAAACGTAGTGGAGGTCGTGACAATCGTGGTCGCGACAACCGTAATCGAGATAAGAACAGAGACTAAATAGGTTTCCAAACTTATAGATCCGAAAACGCCTTTCAGCAATGAAGGGCGTTTTTTTTTGTAATGGACGCAACTTTTTTTCAGAATACAGACTAGCGTATAGAAGCAGGCTTGCAGGAATTGCATTATTCACTTAAATAAAAATTTTATGAAGACCTTTATTCAAATCATCTTAATTCTTGTGACAACCACATATAGTATTGCCCAACAACAGGATTGGTCTGTTCATTTTGGTGGAGAGGATTACGAAGCTCCTATAAATATAAAGGAAGATGGACAAGGAAACGTCTATGTTCTAGGGTATTTTTTAGGAACTACAGACTTTGATCCCGGACCAGAAGTTGTTGAGATTACAGCCAATGATGGTGCGGTTTATGTAGCCAAATATACCGAAGCAGGCAATTTTGTCTGGGTTAAAACCATACATGCCACCGAAAATATTGAAAGTGACCATATGACTGTAGATCAAAACGGAAATCTTGTGCTCTCATTATTTTATAGAGGGGATATCGACTTAGATCCCAACGCAGGGGAATTACTATTTACAAGCTCGGGAACAGATATGGCCATTGTAAAACTAACACCCAATGGAGAACTCCTCTGGGGGCAGTCCCTTGGGAGCGCTGAAGATGATTATGCAAACGAACTTATTACCACCCAAGATAATGGTATTATCCTTAGTGGGATTTTTCAAAGCAGTATGGATTTTGATTTTTCAAATGGAAATACCACCTTAACTCCACAAGGTGAATGGGACTCCTTTTTATTGAAACTTTCCCAGGAAGGTACTTTTGAATGGGTTAAACAGCTAGGGGGCAGCAATGGCTGGGTCTCTGCCTACAACCTTTCTGTATCTCAAGACAGATTACTTGTTACTGGCCATTTTCAAGGTATGGTAGATGTAGACCCTAGCAACGCTACTTTCCAGCTATCTAGTACTTTGCCCGACAGAAGAGCCGTTTTTAATGCTTCGTTTGATGATAATGGAAACTTTCTATGGGCCCATAAACTGGAAGCAGAAGACCCTACTTCTTTTGTAAGTATTACAAGTAATCATGCCAGTGCCAACGGTGAATTCTTTATTGGCGGGGGATTTAGCAGCACAGTGGATTTTGATCCAGGAATTGGGACCGATATCATCGAACCAATCTACCAGGACGCATTTATCCTAAAATTGGATCTACAAGGCAACTACCTTTGGGCAGCCACTTTTGGAGGGGCCGATGCATGGTTCAATCTAACCTCTAAAATTGTGACGGACGCTAACAATAATGTAATTGGCACTGGAAGGTTTTTGGCCACAACCGATTTTAACCCAGATCCTAACGCTACCAACCAACTCACGTCCAATGGAGAAAAAGATGCTTTTTTAGTGAAGCTGGATGAAAACGGAAGCTTTATTCATGCCAGTAGCATAGGCGGAAGCGGTAGGGATGTTGGTACGGCATTGAGTATTGATGCTTCAGATAACATTTACCTAACCAGTACTTTTAGGGAAACTGCCGATCTGCAATTTGGCCCTGAAGAAAATTGGGTCACCTCCCAAGGAGATGCCGACTGCTTTATGACAAAATTGAGCAGTACTTCGTTAGGCGTTTCCAGTAATGCATTGACAAATACCCTATTCAAAATATATCCCAATCCTGTGAAAACCATTCTAAATTTTCAAGGCATCGAAGAACCCATCCGTGCAATTTCAATCTATACCTCACTAGGAAATCTTGTGTTACAAGAAAAGCCCCTTATTGGTAGTAACGTTGATGTTTCCTCATTATCTTCAGGAAGTTATATTATTCAAATACGTACTGAAAAAGGATTTTCAACAAGAAAATTCATAAAAAAATGATTACTATTGAAGCCATTAGCTGTGAATAGCCACTCTTTAGAACATATCATTTCAGAATGCCAAAAAAATAAAAGGAAGGCACAAAATGAACTTTTTACGAAGTATAAAGACACCCTCTACTTCCTTTCCTTGAAATACTGCAGGAACGAAGCCGATGCGGAGGACAACCTTCAGGAATCTTTCATGACCATTTTCGAAAAAATAAAAACCTATAAAGGGAAGGGTTCTTTTGAAGGCTGGATGAAACGGATAACCATTTACAAGGCCATAGACCGATATAAGAAACAAAAGGAGTTTCCCACCGAAGAATTCCCCAGTTTAGAAGATACCAGTATCGAAAAAGAGCTCACCAAAATCCCCTTAGGTACATTATTAGGATTTGTTCAGGAATTACCCGATCAATACCGGTTGGTGTTTAATTTATTTCAGTTAGATGGCTATTCGCATAGAGAAGTATCGCAAATGCTCTCTATTTCTGAAAGTACTTCTAAGTCCAATTACCATAGGGCCAAACTTATATTAAAACAAAAAATAACCGACTACCATTTGGAAGTCCAAAAAAATAAACCAAGTTATGGATCGTAAAGAAGATATCGGAAAGCTTTTTGAAGAAAAGCTACAGCAAGGCAACGCTTCTCCCCAGACGACCTCTTGGGACACCCTGAAAGATTCCCTGGATGAAAAGGATCGAAAAAAGAAAAAACGCCTATTCTTTTTATGGCTCACGGGAGCAAGTACCGCACTCCTCCTATTATACCTTTTGGCCGCTTCAGTTTCTAAAAAGAATTCCCCTAACAGCCTTCAAGAAGATATTACAGTATGGGAATTGGATAGTCTTTCCAACAAAACCGATAGCACCCCAACCTATCGTGAAACGGAAGAAGTTTTTAAAATTGTAACCAAGGACCGCTTAAAGTCTTCAGAAAAAGGGGGAAGCCCTTCTGCTACTGAAAGCGCCGTTTCAGAAACTTCAGATAACAAGAAGAAATCTTCCGAAGAAAGCCTAAAGGATGCCACAAATACTACCTTAAAAGAGGAAGTTTCAGAAAAGAAAACTTCAGGAACCCAAAAAAGTGATCATACGCTTTGGACCGAGAAAAGCGATCAAGTAAAAACGAAGTATTATTACTACAACGATTCCACCAAACAGAACATGGTCATTGAAGATCCAAAAGTAATCGACAGTATTTTAAAAAACACCCAGAAAACCAAGGATTCCATAAACGAATAAGGATTTATTTAACAGAAAATATTTTAGCATCCCTTAAAAGGAAAAAAGACAAATTCACTACCTTTAAGGAATGCTTTGGGCTTCCAATAAAAGCCTTCAGCTAAATTGACAAATAAAAACACAAAGTCAAATGAGCACCCATTGGAATAAAGAAGAATTAAAAATCTATTTATTAATCTATTGCGCTCAAGCCAATTTTAATGAGACTCCGCAAGAGATTGACTATATAAAAGCGAAGGCGCAGCACACGGATTTTGAGAAGATTCATGCCGAATTTGAAAAAGACAACGATTACCAAAGTCTTGAAAAAATTGAAGCCGCTATAGAGGCTCATGGTTTATCCAGCACCGAAATTGATCATTTGTTTGACGATATTAAAACCCTATTTCTCAAAGATGGGGATTACGACATTTTAGAGCAAAACCTCTATCGAGGTTTACAGCATTTATTGAAGTAGTTGTAATGAATAATGTACCCTATCTTAAAATAAAAACCACTTTTTTGTAACATTTTGGTTTCTTTTTACGTATAACCCAATACGAAAGGAAAATTTAATTAAAAAAGTTAGGAGAACCCCTTAATGAGACAACTTAAAATTACCAAGCAGGTTACCAACAGGGAAACCGCTTCATTGGACAAGTATCTACAAGAAATTGGTAAAGTTGACTTAATCACCGCAGACGAAGAAGTAGAATTGGCACAACGCATTAAAGCGGGTGACCAGCGCGCTTTGGAAAAATTGACCAAGGCCAATCTTCGTTTCGTTGTTTCGGTTGCAAAACAGTACCAGAACCAAGGTTTAACCCTTCCCGATTTGATCAACGAAGGAAACCTAGGGCTTATAAAAGCCGCACAACGTTTTGACGAAACCCGTGGGTTTAAGTTCATCTCTTATGCCGTATGGTGGATCCGCCAATCCATTCTTCAGGCATTAGCAGAACAATCCCGTATTGTACGACTTCCTTTGAATAAAATTGGAAGCATCAATAAAATAAACAAGACGTTCGCATTTTTGGAGCAATCGCACGAGCGCCCACCTTCTGCGGAAGAAATTGCCAAGGAATTGGACATGACCATCAACGATGTAAAAGAGTCTATGAAAAACTCTGGTCGTCATGTCTCTATGGATGCGCCTTTGGTAGAAGGGGAAGATTCCAACCTCTACGATGTTTTACGTAGTGGCGAATCGCCCAATCCAGACCGTACTTTATTGCACGAGTCCCTACGCACTGAAATTGAGCGTGCTTTGGAAACACTTACCCCACGTGAAGCAGATGTAATTCGTCTGTACTTTGGGTTAGGAAACCAGCACCCCATGACCTTGGAAGAAATTGGTGAAACCTTCGACCTTACCCGTGAAAGGGTACGCCAGATTAAGGAAAAAGCCATTAGAAGACTCAAGCATACTTCTAGAAGCAAAATCCTTAAAACCTATTTGGGCTAAGACCCTGAAAGCAACAACAGTTAAAAAAATAACTGTTCGTTTTTTGATTGATGAATGACCTCCGGCTGATTACCGGAGGTTTTTTTGTTTAACATTTAACTTTTAAGAAGTGTTAAAAATTCCCCGTCATTACTAAGTTTTTTTATATTTAGCAAAATATATCGTTAAACAAAAAATTAGAATGCCACACTCTATTTGCTATGTAAGCAATTCTGCGGAAGGATTGAATAAAGAACAACTAGAAGCAATTTTGAACAAAACCTACACTAACAATTCCTTAAAAGAGATTTCAGGAATCCTATTGCACTCTATGGGACATTTTTTTCAGGTCATTGAAGGGGATGAAGATGAAATTTTATCCCTTTATGAAAAAATTAAAGTAGATAATAGACACCACAATATATTCGAGGTAATGAACAAGCCCCGTGAAAAACGTTTTTTTGAAGGGTACGCTACCGATTTTAAAATAATTAGAACATCGCAACAATTAAAGGATATTCTTCTGTATCTTGAAGGCCTAAAAGAAAGTTCTACCGCAGATAAACTGCACCGACTTTTACAACCTTTTATTATTGATTAAAATGAGTAAGACCCTGATTGCTCCTTCCATCTTAGCGGCCGATTTTGCCAATTTACAACGGGATATAGAAATGGTTAATGAAAGTGAAGCCGATTGGTTCCACATCGATATTATGGATGGTGTATTTGTTCCCAATATTTCCTTCGGAATGCCGGTTTTGGAAGCCATCTCCAAACATGCCAAAAAAACCATCGATGTACATTTAATGATCGTAGACCCCGATCGCTATATCAACACCTTTGCAGCACTTGGAGCTACTATTCTCACTGTTCATTATGAAGCCTGTACCCACTTACACAGAACCCTTCAAGCTATTAAGTCAGCAGGTATGCAGGCAGGTGTTGCACTTAACCCGCATACACCCGTTTCACTTCTGGAAGACACCATTCAAGATATTGATTTGGTATGCATGATGAGTGTTAATCCTGGGTTTGGAGGACAAAGTTTTATTGAGAATACTTACCATAAAGTAAAAACGCTAAAACAACTGATTACAGCTAAAGGCGCTTCCACTAAAATAGAAATTGACGGAGGGGTCACCAGTAAAAATGCCCAACAACTTAAAGAAGCGGGAGCAGATGTGTTGGTGGCAGGGAGTTTTGTATTTCGCTCTGAAAACCCAACCAAGACCATTTCAGAATTAAAGAAGCTTACTTCTTAATTGCCAAGATTTATAAATTTAGATTCCTAGAAAGGGAATGCCTTACCTAAAATAGCTACTTTTAAGCATGCAGGGAGCACCTTCTTTCGATTCTTGGACCATTCTTTTTTTATTTGCCATTGGATTAGGCTTATTTTTATCCAGCATAATCGGTACAAGCAAGAATAGAAATAACCTTCCTATTGCCTTTTTATTACTGGGGTTTTCAATTATTCTGATACAGTATGTATTATACTGGACAAAACATACAACCTTATTTCCTTATCTCGGAATGCTTCCGCATGTTTGCTATTATAGTACAGGGCCACTACTATATTTATATTTTCAAAAGATTTACCATAAAAAGCCTTCGCTTTCCTATTCCCCTCATTTTATTCCGGCCCTTTTGGTTTTATTCACCTACGCTTCTTTACTTATTAATCGTTTAGGAGGGGACTTGGAGATTCCGTGGCTTTGGTTTTCTAGAAACCCTTGGTTTATAGCACTCCATTTAAGTATTTATTTTATACTCTGCCTAAAATTGAAGCTTGCTCAAAAAAGTGCTACCCAATACGATCAATTAAGAGCAAAATGGTCTAAAGCACTATTGTTTCTTTATGGTACTTTTACCTTAGCATATAGTTCGTATTATATCCTCGTACGTTTTCCTTTCTTTAATAACGAATGGGATTATGCCATCTCTATTGTAATGTCATTTTCCATCTACACTATTGGGTATTTTGTGATCAAGGAACCCCAAATATTTAATGGTGAATTTTTTTCCGAAGTATTTCTTCCTAAAAAACAAATTGCTTCCGAAGAAGACGTCATGGAAGAAAGCCTCTACGAAAAATTAATCCGATGTATGGAAAATGAAAAACCCTATACCAATAATGAACTTCGTATGGTACAACTAGCCGATCAATTAGGGTTTTCGGCACACTTTCTTTCAAAAGTAATTAATGAAAAGTCTGGAAAAAACTTTAATCAGTTTGTGAATGATTACAGACTGGAAGAAGCCCAACAATTACTATTGGAACTTCCGAATGAACCTATCAAAACTATTTACTTCGAAGTAGGATTCAATAATAAAGCTACGTTCTACAATGCCTTTAAGGAGAAATACAAATGCACTCCCTCGCAGTTCAGGAAAACACATATTTCTTCCCAAATTCATAAAACTGGAGTTTAGAATCATAATTCTAAACTACTTTACAATAGAGTTTGATCAATTTAGTGGATGTAACCAAAAAACATACACTATGAAATTACTTAAACTTTTATCGATTTGCTTGATCTTTTTCACATGTTGGAACCTATCGGCTCAAAATGACTACTATATTTATGTTAGTGATGCTGGAGGCTTTAATGTAGATGGCCCTTGGCAGATAATTCGCTACGACTTGGATGGGAGCAACCCATTGGTGTTAGTGGATGATACTTTTTTTGAATCTGAAAACATTGGCTGGCCACAAGATATCCTCTTCTTGGAAGATCAAAACGTAATGTTGGTATCTTGCCTCGTTGGAAACCGAATCACAAAACACAATGCACAAACAGGTGCTTACATTGAAGATTTTGCTTCAGTCCCAGGGGGACCTACACGAATGAAGTTGGGAGATGACGGCTTTATTTATGTAGTTCAATGGAGCAATACAGATAACAAAATTTTACGCTTCCAAGAAGATGGCACTTTAGAGGGTGCCTATACCAATATTGGAGTAGGTACCGGCATTGGTATCGACTGGGATTCTACGGGAAACCTTTATATCACTTCGTATGGCGGAAACGCAGTAAAACAATTTGATGATACAGGAGTAAGTCAAGGAGATTTTATTGATAGCAATCTCAATGGTCCTACAAATGTTCATGTTGAAGACAACGGGAATTTCCTGGTACTCAATTGGGGAGGTGGAGATGTTGTAAGGTTTGATAGCTCCGGGAACTTTCTGGAAATCTTTACCAATGCTGTTTCCCAACCCGAAGGAATAGCCCCCCACCCTTCTGGTGGATATCTTATTGGAAATGGCGGAAATGCCAGTATCGATTTATTTATGGAAGATGGGACCTTTGTGGATAACGTAGTGGAAAGTGGAAGCAGCGGACTCGTACAACCCAATGCTGTAGTACTTCGGGATGCAACCCTTGGGGTGGGAGCGGTTAAAAAAGACAAAAAAATAATTGTCATTCCTTCCGTAGGAACTTTTTTTCAGTTACACACACAACATTCGCTGTCCATTGAGTCGCTAGAGCTCTTTAACCTACAGGGACAAAAAGTAGCCTCCCTACCTTTGGAAAAAAACACATGGGATGCAAGTAACCTTCAAGAAGGAGTCTATTTCCTAAAAGGAACCTCTTCCGAAGATACCTATTTACAAAAAATTGTCGTGAAAAAGTAAGTTTTCCAAGTATTCAAGAATGCCTGCTTCCTTCATGAAGCAGGCTTTTTCTATCTTTGCACAAAAGAATACCCTTGAATACCAAAAAAGATGTCGTCATTATTGGCGGAGGCCCTATAGGAATTGCCTGTGCCCTAGAATGCAAAAAAAGAAACCTCGATTACTTGGTTCTTGAAAAAGGAGCGCTTGTCAATTCGCTCTACAACTACCCCTTGAATATGACCTTTTTTTCTACTTCAGATAAGTTGGAAATTGGCGGTATTCCCTTTATCACCAAACACCCCAAACCCCATCGCGATGACGCCTTGGAATATTACCGAAGGGTGGCTACTTCTTATGAATTGAAGATCCATTTATACGAAAAGGTAAGTTCGGTTAAAAAAAATGAGGATACCTTTTTGGTCACTACGGAAAAAGCGAAGTATACTACCCTAAATATCGTTATTGCCACAGGTTTTTATGACATTCCTAACCTGCTGAAAGTCCCTGGGGAAGAACTTCCCAAAGTGCAACACTATTTTAAAGAGGCACATCCATTTGTGATGCAAAAAACGGCTGTGGTTGGCGCTAGCAACTCTTCGGTAGACGCCGCTCTGGAAATTTGGCAAAAAGGAGGGGAAGTTACGATGATTGTTCGTGGTCCCAGTATTGGGGAACGCGTAAAATATTGGGTGAAACCGAATATTGAAAACCGCATTGAAGAGGGGAGCATCCAAGCGTATTTCAATTCTGAAATCAAGGAAATTAAACCTCATGAACTAGTAATTCAAACTCCCGAAGGGGAAAAGATACTGGAAAACGATTTTGTCGTGGCCTTGACAGGCTATCAACCCAACCTATCCTTTTTAAGGAGTTTGGGCATACAACTGTCGGAAGATGGTAAGTACCTTCCGCAATACAATCAAGACACCATGGAAACCAATGTCCCTGGAATTTATTTAGCGGGCGTTATTTGCGGTGGGATGGAAACCCATAAATGGTTTATTGAAAACTCCCGAATCCATTCAGAATTGATTGCAAAAGCGATTGCCAAAAAACTTCAATAACCTGCAAAGCGGAAATTTAGCATCTTCTGTGTCGCAGTATAAATTTCTGGAAAGTGCTCTTTTAAATCCTTTGGAGATTCAAAAAAATACTCCGCCAAAACGGCCATAAACTCATATTGATTGGTAAAAGCATATTCCCTAAAAAAACGCGTCTCATCCAGCTTATCCTTTACCTCCTGGTGGGTCAACCTTTTTAAGATATTCTGAAATTGCTTGGTAAATCGTGTTGCATCAATGTCCCGACTCCGTTTAGCTTCCAGTTGCATGGCATGCATAAACTCGTGAATCCCTAAGTTGAGATTATCATTGGTAATTTGATAGCCCTGCTCAAAATCTTTCCAAGATAGCACCAACGCCTTTTCCCGGGGATTGAATTCCCCTTTGTGATAACTTTCATTTAAGTTACTGTAAAACTCATCTGGATAAATCAATACAAAATCGATTAAACTATACTCATAGTTTTTTCTTCCAAAGGAAAGCATACATCCAACAGCAGCAATAAGCACTTTCATTCGTTCGGTCACCGTAAGTACGCCACGTCCTACAAACTTTTTTTCGGAAAGAAACATGGCCACCCGATGCTGAAATTGCCGTTTTTCCCGCTTTGAAAGCATGTGGTAGAAATCTAATTCCGACTCTAAAATAGCAAGCTGACCCTTAGTCAGTTTTTTGTATACAAAATAATGACGATAAAAGGGCTTATCGTAT
The DNA here is from genome assembly GCA_002707025.1 of Flavobacteriaceae bacterium. Classification (GTDB taxonomy): domain Bacteria; phylum Bacteroidota; class Bacteroidia; order Flavobacteriales; family Flavobacteriaceae; genus PALG01. The sequence goes on from PALG01000031.1 coordinate 325,177, forward strand.
TTGTCGGCATACCAGTTTTCAAAAACCCTAAAGAGAAACAGCCCGAAACCCAATAAGACAATTGCATAGGCATAAGGCGCCATCCAGCTTATCTCTTCGTTAGGTTGTAATAATAGCATCATACAGATTTGGGATGGGTAAGATAATGATAATTTGCAAAACCCTAATTATCTGTATAAAACGTCAAAAAAGGATGTTTATTTTTTACTACTATCGCCTTTAAACTGTTGCGAATTATTTTTGAACAGCACGTTAAAAGTAGTTAAAGACCCATAACATCGCGTAATGTACTGCTGAAGATCCACTTTATCTTGATCGTCCAAGCCGGAATGGGAATTGATTTTTTGCTCCATAACCCTTAAACGGTCACGAAGCATGACAATTTTATGGAAAAACGTTTCCATAGGAAGCTCTTTATTGGCAAGATTGACGTCCTTTGGTTGCAAGATTAGGGTACCGCCTTTATACTTATCGGCAATAGGTACAATTTCACTAGCGTCACTCCATTTTTTTAAGATTTCCCGCAGCGTTCGCTCTACTTCATAAAAACTCACAGTATCCAAATCATCTTCAGAAGCTTCAATCACCTCAAAATCGTCATCTAATGGAATGGTCTCAAGACCATTGTCTATAAAAGTCACCCAATACATTCGGGAGTCTACGTTGGTAATTACCCCTTTTCCAAATTCGGGATGGTTAATTCGGGAACCGATAGCTAATAATTGATACATCATATTTTTTATTTCAGAATAGTAAAAATAACAAGTTTACATTTCAGATAAAAGCGAAATGATTTTCATTTATTTTTAATGTTGAATTTATGTATCTTCGCATCCTGAAATAGAAGCACAATGAGTTTACAGAAAAATATCATGGATGCCATGAAAACTGCCATGAAGGAAAAAAATGCTACAGCATTGGAGTCCTTACGCGCCGTAAAATCGGCGTTACTTTTAGCACAAACCGAGAATGGTGCTAAAGCAGAAATTTCTGAAACTGAAGAAATAAAAATCTTACAGAAGCTTGTAAAACAAAGAAAGGATAGCGCTGCTATTTATAAAGAGCAAGGTCGGGAAGATCTGGCGCAACCCGAGTTGGATCAAGCAGAAGTAATTGCCCAGTTCTTGCCTGCGCAAATGAGTGCGTCGGAAATTGAGAAAGTGGTGGAAGATATCATTGCAAAGACTGGGGCTAACTCTATGGCAGACATGGGCAAAGTAATGGGAATGGCCAGTAACCAATTGGCTGGAAAAGCCGATGGCAAGACTATTTCAAACATAGTAAAAGCTAAATTGTCTTAAGTAAAAGATTAAGATTCCTGCCTTCGCAGGAATTTGGCCGCGTAGTTCAACTGCCCTTTGGGGATTTGTCGAACCACGCAGGCAAAAAATAAAGGCCGCGTAGTTCAACTGCCCTTTGGGGATTTGTCGAACCACGCAGGCAAAAAAATAAAGGCCGCGTAGTTCAACTGCCCTTTGGGGATTTGTCGAACCACGCAGGCAAAAAATAAAGGCCGCGTAGTTCAACTGGATAGAATATCAGATTTCGGCTCTGAGGGTTGAGGGTTCGAATCCTTCCGCGGTCACTACACTCAAGAAACCACACTTTAGCAGTGTGGTTTTCTGTTTTCAAGTGTTTAAAAGGCTTTGCTTTTGTAAACCAAGGGAAACAGAAAACAAGTAGCGCCCTTGCCGATACGCGGTTTCTTATTTGCAACCTTGAGCTTGAAAGGAAATCCAACCCTTCCGCGGTCACGAATAAATAAAAAGCCTAGACGTCAAATCAAGCTTGCTTGAATTTGTAAGTTTGGGCTTTTTATTTTCAAAGCGTAGCTTTGAAGGAACTTCGAAGCAAGGCGAGAAGAATCCCTTGAATAAGCAAAGCCTGAAGGAACCTCGAAGCAAGGCGAGAAGAATCCCTTGAATAAGCAAAGCCTGAAGGAACCTCGAAGCAAGGCGAGAAGAATCCCTTCAATAAGCAAAACCTGAAAGAACTCTGAGTAAGGCGAGAAGAATCCCTTCAATAAGCAAAACCTGAAGGAACTTCGAAACAAACTGGGTAGAAGGTAAATTACGAATCATAAAAAAAAGCCTCCCAAACAGGAGGCTTTTTCAGATTAATTAGGGAGGCAAAAAAAGGCATTAATCCACATTATCGTGTAAAAAGGAATTATTGGAGCGTAAATCAATATCGTCATCCTCTGTATTTACGGAAGTCCGAGACAACTTAGTATCGTCACTCTTGGTTTCGTCCAAATCGATTCCCATACGCTTATAAGCCGGTTGCTTTTCAATTTCATCAATCTTGGAAGCACTGTTCCTGAATTTATAATTAAACTCCTTCATCTTTCGTTTCCTTTCCTCTGCACGATCACTTAACAGCTTCGAAATTGGCGAATTTAAAGGGTCGGCTGCTTCTTCAGAATCTTTTTCTGTATCGGGAGCTTCAATGGTTTTCTTTTCAAACTGAAGTTCTTCAGAGAGTACCTCTTCTTTCTTTGCGGAAGGTTTTGCATTCAGCAGTTCCTCTTCCTTCTCTTCATAATCGTCCAAACTGTACCGTTTCATTCCTTTTTCTGAAAACTCAGTTACAGGAACTACTTCCACAGCTTTCACTTCAATATCTTCCAAATCCCTTATCAAAAGCTCTGGTTCGTCCTCTTCTTCTTTAGAAGCTTCTGCCGCTACCTTGGAAGGGGTGCTTTTTGAAACCTCATTAATAGGCATATCGAACATAAGCATCTGATCTTGATTGTCCGTTATTTCAACCTGAGGAGAGGCTGCAGGTCCTTTTTCATCCTTAGGGGCCAAAATGATAAAGTCGTTCACATCAATTTCATTGATATGTAGTTGCTCAAATTCGGCGATGTAATGAATATCTACCACAGAAGCATCTACCGGAAGGTTCTTAATTAGTTCAGTAGTTTCAATATACCCTTCAAAAGGAAGCGCTTTTTCAGAAATGTTTGTTGCTGGTTTTACAGCAGGTACTTCGTCTTCTAAATCATCTTCAAAAAGGGTATGTTTAATTACTTTTTGCTCTTCTTTCGGGTTTTCTTTCGGGGTTTCCTTTATGGTTTCTTCGGAAAGGACATCCATGGCTTTTGCCGAAGGCTTTGACAATAATTCCTGTTCTGCCTTTTGCTCTTCTTCTAAAGTATGAATAATTTTTTTGGCTTCCGTATTTACGATCTCATTTTGTTGCTCGGCATTAAATCCTGTAGCAATTACGGTAATTGCAATAGCTCCTTCCAAAGATTCGTCTTCTCCCACTCCCATGATGATGTTGGCACTATGACCTGCTTCTTCTTGAATGTGATCACTAATTTCCCCAATTTCATCAATAGTAATTTCTTCGGTACCGGAAACAATGAGCAATAGTACATTTTGAGCTCCTTTTATTTTATTGTCATTTAACAATGGAGAATCCAACGCTTTGGTAATAGCTTCCCGCGAACGGTTTGCCCCGGTAGCCATAGAGCTACCCATAATTGCAGTTCCACTATTGGCCAATACGGTTTTCGCATCGCGAAGGTCAATATTTTGCGTGTAATGATGCGTAATAACCTCGGCTATTCCCCGGGCGGCAGTCGCCAAAACCTCATCGGCTTTTGAAAAACCTGCCTTAAACCCTAAGTTACCATATACCTCACGTAATTTATTATTGTTGATAACAATTAAGGAATCGACATTTTGACGCAGCTTTTCTACTCCAATATGAGCTTGATCGTTTCTTATTTTACCTTCAAATTGAAAAGGAATCGTAACAATACCTACTGTTAACACATCCATTTCCTTAGCCATTCGAGCTATAATAGGAGCCGCACCCGTACCTGTACCACCACCCATTCCAGCAGTGATAAAAATCATTTTGGTGTTGGTAGATAGCATTTCCTTAATTTCATCCATGCTTTCTACGGCTGCCTGTTCTCCAATTTTAGGATTGGCTCCCGCGCCTAAACCTTCTGTAAGGGAGACCCCTAACTGAATTTTAATAGGCACCGGACTATTTTCGAGGGCTTGTGAATCGGTGTTACAAATCACAAAGTCTACGCCTTTAATTCCCTGACTGAACATGTGATTGATTGCATTGCTACCGCCACCACCGACTCCAATTACCTTAATTACATTAGATTGGTTTTTGGGCAGATCGAACGAAATGTTATCAAATTCTGTGGTACTGCTCATATACTATTTTTTTTTGTGAGGTTGTTATGTTTCAATTATTCTGCGTTATCTAAAAATTCCTTGAACTTTTCAGCCCATTTGTCAAAAAACCTTTTCCCGCCTTTATTTCTAGCGTTCTTTTCGGTTTCGATTTCGCTTTCAGCAGGTGCTTCCACTTCATCTTCCGTACTGCTTTCAGCTTCATCTTCTACAACAATTTTAGGAGCTGCTTTTGATTTGGCATTCAAACTATTTAATACCAAACCTACGGCCGTAGCATACATAGGGCTTGTTGTTTCAGTATCACTATCACCAGCTAAATGTTCGTTGGGGTATCCTATTCGGGTATCCATACCGGTGATGTATTCGACCAATTGCTTTAAATGACGAAGTTGCGCTCCACCACCTGTTAGGACAATCCCAGCAATTAATTTCTTTTTTTGTTCTTCATGACCATAATTCTTGATTTCCAAGTATACCTGTTCAATAATTTCTACCACTCTTGCGTGAATGATCTTGGAAAGGTTTTTTAGGGTAATTTCTTTAGGTTCACGGCCACGTAATCCTGGAATAGATACAATCTCATTGTCTTTATTCTCTCCAGGCCAAGCCGAACCAAATTTGATTTTCAGAAGTTCTGCTTGCTTTTCTATGATAGAACAGCCTTCTTTTATATCTTCCGTAATCACATTTCCGCCAAAAGGAATCACAGCGGTATGCCGAATGATCCCATCTTTAAAAATGGCTAAATCGGTGGTTCCGCCTCCTATGTCAATTAAGGCAACACCTGCTTCTTTCTCCTCCTGACTCAAAACTGCATTGGCCGAAGCCAAAGGCTCCAGTGTAATTCCAGAAAGTTCCAAGCCGGCGCTCTTTACACAACGTCCTATGTTTCGGATAGAGGAAACCTGGCCTACTACCACGTGGAAATTAGCTTCCAATCTTCCGCCATACATCCCAATAGGCTCTTTAATTTCGGCTTGCCCATCTACTTTGAAATCCTGAGGCAACACATGAATAATTTCTTCCCCAGGTAGCATCACGAGCTTATGTACTTGATTGCACAAACGGTCGATATCTTCTTCATCAATAACTTCATCGCTATTATTTCGGGTAATATAATCACTGTGCTGAAGGCTACGAATATGTTGTCCGGCAATGCCTACTACCACTTCAGAAATTTTCATTCCAGAAGAAGTCTCGGCGTCCTGTACCGCTTGTTGAATAGACTGAATGGTTTGAGTGATATTGTTCACCACTCCACGATGCACCCCTAAACTCTTGGATTTCCCAATGCCTAATATTTCCATCTTGCCATAATCATTTTTACGGCCCATCATCGCCACAATCTTTGTGGTTCCTATATCCAATCCTACGGCAATGTTATTATTTTCCATGTTTTATCTTTTTGTGGCCACTACTTGGCTCCCAAATTGTAAATCTACCAAGCGATACGCCGAAAGCAGGGTATCTTTTTGGGCCTTTTGGTAAAAGGCTTTAAAATTTTGAAACTTTTTCTGAATGTTTTCCGGCTTTCCGAACATCACTTTAAAATTTTGTTTCCGAAGGGCAAATAAAAGTTTGCCGTCCTTTCTTTGATGGATCCCCGTGACCACTTGATTCATAAAATCATCATTCCGTAATTGCAACAACAACGAGGTTAATTCCGTGAAATCACTTTCCGAATACCCTGTTAACAAGGGAACCCTAGCTGAATAAACCGAAGAAAGCGGCATTTTTTTACCATCCTCATCGATATAAAAATTCACTGTCCCAGTCACTCGAGCGATGGGATTACGTTGCTCTATGGTTGCCCCTAGCGTTCCATCGATAGTTACAAAAACCTGAGCCTCACGTACCATAGGGTTTTGCAACAGCCTAAACTCCATCTCTTTCAAAACTAAAGTTTCTTTGGCGATGCTCGTAACGGTGTCGTTATTTTGTATTAACAATTTATTAACCGCTGTAAGGGTTATAAATGGATCATTGTTATCGGTAAATTCTACGGAAACTTCCGTAAGGTTTCTAGCATTATTCCGCTTTTGGGAAAAACCGAACAACACCCCCGTAAGAGTTAGCGCCAACAATAATTTTATGAAGGTCCAACGCATCTTCATTGTTTTAAAAATTGAGTTACTTTTTCTACCTCAGCACCAATATCGCCTGCTCCTACGAGCAATTTTACCCTAGCTCTACTTTGCTTTATTTTAGCAGGCAAATCTTCTCTAGATACAAGACTTTTATTGGGGTTTGAAATTTTATTTAGCAACCATTCCGAAGTGATTCCAGGTACAGGCTCCTCTCTAGCGGGATAAATATCCATGAGAAGTATGCTATCAAATTTGGAAAGACTTTCCGAAAAACCCTCTACAAAATCTTTGGTTCTACTGAAAAGATGTGGCTGAAACACAATCAATTTTTGATCTTCTGGATACAATTCAGAAACAGCTTGATATAACGCATCTATTTCTGTGGGATGGTGTGCGTAATCATCGATTAGCACCAGGTTTTCACTATTGATTTTATATGAAAACCTACGTTCCACGCCCCTAAAAGTAGCTAAGGCATGAGTCAGTTTTTTGGAAGGGGCCCCTGCCAAAAGCGCCATTCCCAAGGCCGTTATGGCATTGTATAGATTATGATGCCCAGGAAGTAAGAATCGCAACCCTAGGAGATTCTCTTTCGGGGTTTTTAAATCGAAGACATAAGCCCCATGCTCAATTCGAACATTTTGTGCTTCATAATCGGCCGATTCCCCAATGGCAACCGTACGACCCGTTAAAGGCAAGCCTTTCTTAAATAACAAATTGGAAGGGTCTGTGACCAATTTTGAAAAATCGGAAAACGAATTTTCAAGGGTTTCTGAATTTCCATAAATATCCAAATGGTCCGCATCCATAGAAGTTACACAAGCAATATCGGGGCGCAATTGAAGGAAAGACCGATCAAATTCATCGGCCTCCACAACGGTAATTTCAGTCCCCCTCGAAATGAAATTAGATTGGTAGTTTTCTGCAATCCCACCCAAAAATGCGGTTACGGGCATGTCACATGCTGCCAATAAATGTCCCAAAATAGCCGAAGTCGTTGTTTTTCCATGGGTTCCAGCCACCGCCAAACACAAGGTATTCCGTGTAACCTCCCCTAACAATTGCGAGCGTTTTACCACCTCAAAACCTTTTTCCCTGAAAGCATTTAGAATTTGATTATTTTTTGGGATCGCAGGCGTGTATACTACTAAAGAACTTTCAGGGTTGAAAACCTGGAAATCAATTTCCGTAGCGGCATCCCTAAACGTAATATCCATGCCCTCCTTACTCAAAAGCGTCGTAAGATTTGTAGTTGTTTTATCGTACCCTGAAACCTTTTTGTTTAATTTTTTGCAATACCGTGCTAAGGCACTCATTCCAATACCACCAATTCCTACAAAGTAAAAAGCCGATATGTGCTCTAAAGATTTCAAATGGTTTTTTTTAATAATTGTTCTATTTCGTCAACAATGGCCTTTGTGGCATTAGGTTTAGCCATTTTCTTGATATTTTCCGAAAGACTTTTTTGCTGCTCGGAGTTTTTTAGCAATTTTGAGAATAACGGCTCAAACTCACTTTCCAATTCAGATTCTTTCAACATTAGCGCGGCCTTTTCCTGCACCATGGCCATCGCATTTTTGGTTTGATGGTCTTCTGCTACGTTGGGAGAAGGAATAAATACTACCGGTTTTCCCACTAGACATAATTCTGAAACGGAAAGCGCTCCCGCGCGGGAAATGATAAAGTCGGCTGCTGCATACGCCAAATCCATACGGTTTAAAAAAGCATGCACCTGTACATTCTTGGAAGCACTGTCTTTATACGTTTCGAAATAGTATTTACCACATTGCCATATAAGCTGAAGGTTCTTTTCCTCAAAAAAAGGAAGCGCTTCTTCAATTAACGTATTGACACGCTTGGCTCCCAAGCTTCCACCTAAAACCAATAGCGTCTTCTTATTTTTGTTTAGATTGAAATACGCTTGCGCTTCATCTTTCTTGGATGCGATTTCCAATAAATCCTGACGAACCGGGTTACCCGTAAACACCAGTTTATCCTTCGGAAAGAATTGCTCCATCCCCTTATAAGCCACACATATTTTTTGAACCTTTTTACTGAGCCATTTATTGGTGATTCCGGCATGGCTATTCTGCTCCTGAATCAAGCAAGGAATACGTCTTTGTGACGCCACGCGTAGCAATGGCGCACTCGCATAGCCACCCGTACCAATGGCTGCATCGGGCTGAAAGTTTTTAATAATACTTTTTGAGCGAAGTAAGCTAGAGGCTAACTTGAAAGGAAATGCCAAGTTTTGCACTTTCAAATTTCGTTGTAATCCCGAAATCCAGAGTCCTTCAATTCTATACCCTGCTTGTGGAACCTTTTCCATCTCCATACGATCTTTGGCTCCTACAAACAAGAATTCTGCTTGCGGATAACGCTCTTTAAGGGCATCGGCAATAGCTATGGCGGGATAGATATGTCCTCCCGTTCCCCCTCCTGATATGATGAATTTATAAGGCTTCACTTAAAATATCTAACGGATTTTCTTCTTCTTTTTCTTTTAACTCTACTTCCCTTTTGGCACTTACGCTTAAAATCATTCCTAAGGCCAAGCAAGTCATCCAAATGGAAGTTCCTCCACTACTGATTAAGGGTAGCGTTTGCCCAGTGACCGGGAATAATTCTACTGCAACGCCCATATTAATCAAGGCCTGAAAAATAATGGGCAATCCTACTCCTACAACTAATAACTTTCCGAAGAGCGAAGTACTTTTATGTACTACAATAACCAAACGGAATAGCAGTAAGAGATACAACAGTAATAAAACAGAAGAGCCTACTAAACCAAATTCTTCGGCTATTACGGCATATATAAAATCGGAAGAAGACTGTGGCAAAAAGTTTTTCTGAACGCTCTTTCCCGGCCCTAACCCTACTACTTCCCCAGAAGCAATGGCTATTTTGGCTTTTTCAATTTGGTAATCGGCTTCGGTATCTTCATTATCGGCAAAGTTTTCAATTCGGCTTATCCAGGTATCTACCCTGTTGGGGAAGACTCCAGGAAATGCCTTTGCGGTAAGTACAAAGAGCGTTAGCATGACCAATCCAGCTCCTAGGACAATCCCTAAGTAACGAATGGGATAACCGCCAATGAAAACCAACACTACTACCATGGCAAAAATAATAGCTGTGGTGGAGAAGTTGGCAGGAAGAATCAATGCCAGCACCAAGAATACCGGAAGCCACAGTGGCAATAAAGTTTCTTTGAAGGTAACCTCTTTGTCCTTGATTCTTGACAAATACCGTGCAACATAGGTCATTAGCACCACAGCGGCCAAAGCAGAGGTTTGAAAAGTAACGCCTACAAAAGGAACGCGAATCCAACGACTAGCATTAGCACCCTCTATGGTATTCCCTTGCGCCAAAGTAATGAGCAATAAAAGCACCACTACTGGTAAGGCAATAATGGAAAGCCCCCTAAAATAATGATATGGAATTTTATGCACTCCATACAAAATGGCAAAACCCAATAGTAAATGAGCAAGGTGTTTTAATAAAAATTTGAGTGTATTTCCATCCCCGTACAGATACGCCAAGTTGCTACTGGCGCTATATACCGGTAAAAATGAGAAAAGGGCCAAAAGGGCCACCACTGCCCAAATCGCTCGATCCCCTTTTATGTTATGGAAAAACGTTTTCATTTATAGGTTTCTTACAGCTTCTTTAAATTGTCTTCCCCGATCTTCATAATTTTCAAACAAATCAAAACTTGCACAAGCAGGGGAAAGCAATACAGTGTCACCTCTTTCAGAAAGTCGGTAGGCAACCTCTACCGCATCCTTCATACTTTCAGTTTCTACCAACATATCGACCACATTGCCAAAGGACTTAATGATTTTTTCATTATCCACACCCAAACAAATTATCGCCTTCACTTTTTCATTAACCAAAGGAAGCAGTTCTGTGTAATCATTTCCTTTATCCACACCTCCCACAATCCAAACGGTAGGCGTATCCATACTTTCCAAGGCGTAGAAAGCAGCGTTTACATTGGTGGCCTTAGAATCGTTGATGTAATTCACATTATTAATTTTCAGGACGTTTTCCAAACGATGCTCGACCCCATGAAAATGCTCTAAGGATTGACGAATGGTCTCTTTTCTTATTTTTAATAAAGTAGCTACGGTAGAGGCAGCCATCGCATTTTTTAGGTTATGATTTCCTGATAATTGCAAACTTGTTATAGGCATGGTAATGAATTTATGTTCGGTTTTTATGACAATATTTTTTTCTTCTATATAGGCTCCTTTCTCCAACTTTTTCTGAAGGGAAAAAGGCATTTTATTTGAGGCAATTTGATGGGTATTTATCCATTTGTCAATCACTGGGTCATCGGCATCGTAAATGAAAAAATCCTCGTTTGTCTGATTCATGACAATCCGAAACTTGGCAGCGATATACTTATTGAAATCATAGTCGTATCGATCCAAATGATCGGGGGTTATGTTCGTCAACACCGCAATATGCGGACGAAAGGTTTCGATCCCATCCAATTGAAAACTGCTTAATTCGAGGGCAAAACTCTCAAACTGATCCTGTGCGACCGATGCGGCAAAGGATTTTCCTATGTTCCCTCCCAAAGCAATATTCAATCCGCCATCTTTCAGTAAGTGATGGGTTAACCGCGTGGTGGTGGTTTTTCCATTACTACCCGTAATGCCCACCAATGTGGCTTGGGTATACGGAAATGCAAACTCAATTTCAGAAACAATCTTCACGCCTGCTTCTTTCAGCTTTACTACCATTGGAGCCGTATCGGGAATTCCTGGACTTTTCATGACGATATCGGCATTCAAAATCTTGGATTCGGTGTGTCCCGCTTCCTCCCAGTCTACCTCAATATTTTTCAGAACGTTTTTATAGTTTTCCTTTATTTTTCCGAAGTCGGAAACAAAAACTTCGTAATCTTTCTTCTTACCCAAAATCGCAGTTCCCACGCCACTTTCACCTGCACCCAATACGACCAATCGTTTCTTCATCACTATCTAATTTTTAAGGTCACAATGGTTATTACAGCGAGTACGATACCCACAATCCAAAAGCGGGTTACAATCTTACTTTCATGATAGCCTTTCACTTGGTAGTGGTGGTGCAAGGGTGACATTCTAAAAATTCGACGGCCTTCACCATATTTCTTTTTGGTATACTTAAACCAGCTCACCTGCATGACAACCGAAAGGTTTTCCATTAAGAAAATTCCGCAGAGAATAGGAATCAACCATTCTTTGCGAATAGCGATGGCGATCACTGCGATAATTCCTCCAATGGTCAAACTTCCCGTATCCCCCATAAATACTTGCGCTGGATAGGTGTTATACCAAAGAAATCCTATCAATGCCCCTACAAAGGCCATGATAAAAATGGTAAGCTCTCCCGTATTTGGGATGTACATGATATTCAAGTAATCTGAAAAAATGACGTTTCCAGAGACCCAAGCGAAAATGGCCAAGGTTACCCCAATAATGGCAGAAGAACCTGCCGCGAGACCATCGATGCCATCGGTAAGATTGGCTCCGTTCGAAACGGCAGTAATAATAAAAATGACAATAGGAATAAAAATGATCCATGCATATTTTTTATAATCCTCCCCCATCCAAGTGACCAATTTTTCATAATTAATTTCGTTATCCTTGACGAAGGGAAGCGTGGTCAATAAAGTTTTTTCCTCTTCATAAAAGTCTTGGGAAGCTTCTGAAGTCTGCACCAATTCCTGGGTTTCCATCACGTTGGCTTTCTCCCTTCGCACCGTGACATCGGGGTGAAAATACATCGTGGCACCAATGATAATCCCTAATCCTACTTGCCCAAACACTTTGAATTTACCAGGAAGACCAGCTTTATCTTTTTTAAATTTTTTGATGTAATCGTCAATAAACCCAATCACCCCCATCCAAATAGTGGTAATTAATAACATGATGACATAAATGTTTTCCAGTTTTGCAAAAAGCAATACCGGGACGATGGTCGCCAAAATGATGATAACTCCACCCATGGTTGGCGTTCCGGCTTTTTCATTTTGACCGTCCAACCCGAGGTTTCGTATGGTTTCCCCAACTTGCTTCTTTTGAAGCAGCAAAATTATTTTCTTACCATACACTGTCGCTATGACCAAGGAAAGAATCACCGCTAGTGCTGCCCTAAAAGTGATGAACCGGAATAGGCCCGCCCCAGGGATGTTGTATGTTCTTTCCAAAAAGTCGAATAAGTAATACAGCATATTTATTTTTCTAAGTGGGTTAGCATTTCGTTTACGATTTTAAAATCATCAAAGTCCTTTCGCTCTCCTTTAATTTCCTGATAGGTTTCATGTCCTTTTCCCGCAATAAGAATAATATCCCCTTCGGAAGCCAATAAACAGGCTGTTTTTATGGCTTGTTTTCTATCGGTTACTGAAGTGGTTTTCTTGAAATGCTCTGCCGGCACCCCTTTTTCAATTTGAGCGATAATGGCATCGGGATCTTCGTTCCGCGGATTGTCACTGGTAAATATTACTTTGGTACTTAAACTGGCTGCGATTTGCCCCATCTTGGGGCGTTTCTCTGCATCCCGATTGCCGCCACAACCTACTACCGTAATCAACGCTTCATTCCCCGTACGGATAGCGTTGATGGTTTCCAAAATATTCTTCAAAGCATCAGGTGTATGGGCATAATCGACAATGGCAGTGATTTTGCCTTTTGAAATGGTATACTGAAACCTTCCGTTCACGCTTTCCAAAGTGCTCATTAACTGAAGGGTCTCCATAGTTTCCAGCCCCAACAAATCGGCCGTAGCATAAATGGCCAATAAATTATAGGCATTGAAATTTCCAATAAGTTTTACCCATAACTCGTGAGAATCAATCTTCAGCAACAAACCCGTAAACTGATTTTCGAGAATCTGGGCTTTGTAATCGGCATAATTCTGCAAGCCATAGCTAAGCTTCCTTGCTTGGGTATTTTGCAACATCACCGAACCATTTTTATCGTCAACATTGGTAAGGGCGAAAGCCGATTTCGGCAATTGATCGAAAAAGGATTTTTTCACATCCCTGTATTCTTTAAAAGAGCTGTGATAATCTAAATGATCATGGGAAAGATTCGTAAAAATACCTCCTTGAAAATGCAATCCTTCCGTTCTTTTTTGATGGATGCCATGCGAACTCACTTCCATAAAGCAATATTCCACTCCAGCCTGCACCATTTTGGCTAAATAATTGTTGATAGTCAAGGAGTCTGGTGTGGTATGGGTTGCAGGATATTCTTTAGCGCCAATCATTACTTTCACCGTGGAAAGTAGCCCCACCTCAAAACCAGCCTTGGTAAACAGTTGATAAAGCAACGTTGCAATAGTGGTCTTTCCATTGGTTCCCGTGACTCCTACTAATTTTATCGCTTCCGAAGGGTTTTCATGGAAATTGGCTGCCATATAAGCCAAAGCTCTTTGCGAATCGGTTACTTGCACATAGGTAATACCATTGATTATGGTTTCCGGAAGCGTTTCACACACAATGGCAATTGCCCCTTGATCTGCTGCATTTTTGATATACTCATGCCCATCTGAAACAGTTCCTTTAATCGCTACAAACACATCGTTCAAACCTACGTTACGGGAATCGAATTCAATATTCGAAATTGCTACCGAAGTATTTCCCACCACTTTTTCAAGATTCACTCGATACAATATGTCTTTTAATACAATCACGATAATTTCAGTGTAATTTTTTGTCCCCTTTTCAATGTTTCCCCAGAAGCAATAGACTGTTTCACCACAGTTCCATTGCCTTCAGAAATCACTTTAAGCCCCATATTCTCCAGTAAGGAAATCGCGTCCATCCCAGACATTCCCACCACATTAGGTATTTTATTACCTCCTTTTTGGGCCTTGGCGTAATACGCTTTAAAGTCTTCAGAAATTAATTTCCCTTCGGGATTTCCGTCTTTTACCTCATCGATCAAAGGACTATCTGTAAAAATCTTTTGAGCAATTCGCTTAAACACAGGCCCCGTAACATCGGCACCGTAGTATCCTTTTTTGGTACTGGGTTTATGAATTACAACAATGCAGGAATATTTTGGATTTTCAGCTGGGAAATAACCCGCAAAAGAGGAAATGTACTTTCGGTCCTTTTCCCAACCCGGAAGCCAATATTCGGTACGGGCCGTTCCTGTTTTTCCCGCCATGGAAAAATTTTCGGAATAGAGCTTTTGACCTGTTCCGCGAATCACAATGTTTTTAAGAATGTCCCGTACTTTTGCTAAGGTTTCGTCGGAACAGATTTTAGGGTTAACCACTTCCGTTTCGAAAGATTCCACCTCCTGATTCATTTTCCGGATTTCCTTTATAAATCGCGGTTTTACCATCACACCATTATTTGCAATGGCATTATAGAAACTTAAGGTTTGTAAAGGTGTCATCTCCAAGTTATAGCCATACGCCATAGAAGGCAATGCATTTCGGGACCATAACTTGTGACCTGGTTCTGGAATGGAAGGTATTCCCTCTCCTTCAATAGGAATTCCTATTTTTTCATTAAGGTGCCAGTCTTTTAAATATTTGATAAATCGTTCGGGCTTATCGGCATAGTGATCGTCAATCAAGGAAGCCAACCCAATATTGGAGGAAACCTCCAAGGCTTTTGCCGCCGAAATCTTTCCGTGCCCCTTGGTGTCGGTGATCATTCTTCCGTAGAAAGCTTTGCTCCCCAACTTGGTATCCACCACAGTAGCCGTATCAATTACCTTGTCTTCCAAAGCAGCCGTAAAAGCCACTACCTTAAACGTAGATCCTGGCTCATGGCTCTCTCCTACTGCGTAGTTTAATTTTTCATAATAACGCCCCGAACTGGTTCGCCCTAAATTGGAAACTGCTTTTATTTCACCTGTTTTCACCTCCATGACAATCACACTCCCATGATCGGCTTCATAATATTCCATTTGCTTTAATAATGCATGGTGTGCGATATCCTGAATGTTTACATTAATGGTCGTCACAATATCAAAACCATCCTGTGGCTCAATCTCATTTTCATCAGATACCGGTTTCCACTGCCCTTGTGCAATTTTTTGCTTTAAACGCCTTCCGTTCTTTCCTTTCAGAAAATCATCAAAAGCCCCTTCAAACCCTACTTCGTACACTCCTGGGTTGTCACGTCTTTGGTTACCCACCAATCGTTCGCCAATCTTTCCCAACGGGTGTTCGCGCACCGTTTTCTGCTCTACAATTATTCCGCCGCGATACGGCCCTTTATTGAACAGGGGCATGCTTTTTACGCGTATATAGTCTGAATACCCCAACCCTTTCGCCACCAATAAGTAGCGGTTTTTATTGGAACGTGCCTTTCTGAAAACATTTTGGTAATAGGAAGCAGGTTTGTGAAACATTTTTCCCAAGGCTTCGGAAAGCGGCACTAAATTTTTCTTGAAATCTTCTGAAGTAACCGTCACCGCATCAAAACGTATGTCGTATTTAGGAACTGAGGTAGCCAATAAACTGCCGTCGTCTGCATAGACATTTCCGCGATTGGCGGCAATGGTAAAATTTTTGGTGGTATTTTCATGGGCCAGTTGACGGTATTTATCGCCTTCCACAAACTGAATACTCACCAATTTAAACAGGATCAACCCCGCGAAGATGAACATACCTCCGGCGACAAAGTAGAAACGGTTTAATATGTTCTTTTCGGTTACCGGCACTTTATTCGCTTTTTTTGATAATCACTTTTTGCGGTGGAATCTCGGAAGGGAACAACCCACGATTTTCCATGGCTTTAATAATTTTAGTTTCCATTTTGGACTGCATCAATTGCATCCGCACATCGACATATTCACTTTTTAGTTCTTTCACCTCATTGCTTAGCCGTGCAATTTCATGAACTTTTTTATCGGCCTGATGCGAACTGGCAATCATGATGATGGCCAACAACGAAAGAAAAATGATGAACCGCCAATTCTTGAAAGCATCATCGCTTACCAAAAACTTTCCTTTCACGATATCGTAAAAACTTTTCTTCATTTATATTTTTTCAGCAATTCGAAGTTTGGCACTTCGCGCCCTATTATTTTGTGCTATTTCAGCTTCAGACGGAATGATAAATTTTCCAACAGGTTTAAAAGGGACCTCCACCCGACCAAACACATCTTTTTCCGGCTCTCCTTCAAATAGTCCATTCCGCATAAAACGCTTCACCAAACGGTCTTCCAAAGAATGATAGGAAATCAAACTTAAGCGCCCTCCTACGGTTAAGACCTCCGAAGTCTGCATCAAAAACTCCTTCAACACTTCCAGTTCTTGATTCACCTCAATCCTAATAGCCTGAAAGATCTGCGCCAGTATTTTGTTTTCCTTGTTTCGGGGTATGAATCGCGCCAACACTTGCTTCAACTCTTCACTGGAAGTGATGGGCTTTTTAACCCGATGCTCGACCATAAGCCTTGCCATCCCAGCCGCAGCCCGTAATTCTCCGTATTTGGAAAGAATTCTCCGCAATTCCTTTTCGTCATATTCATTGACTACTTGGTATGCCGAAAGTGGGCTCTCCTGATTCATTCGCATGTCTAATTGTGCATCAAACCGAATAGAAAATCCACGCTCTGGCGCATCGAACTGATGCGAGGAAACCCCAAAATCACCTAATATTCCATCTATTTCGGTGTGTCCATAAAAACGGAGAAATCGTTTGAGGTACCTAAAATTTTCATTGATGAGCGTAAAGCGTGGATCATCGATAGCATTTTTAAGAGCGTCTTTATCTTGATCGAAAGCCAACAGCTTTCCGTGATCCCCTAAGTGTTTTAAAATTTCCCGGGAGTGCCCGCCGCCGCCAAAGGTAACATCCACATAAACGCCATTGGGCTGGATGTTAAGACCTGCCACGGTCTCTTTAAGCAAAACCGGATTATGATATTCCATCCTCTATTTCATTGGCACCACCCATGACTTCCTCTGCCAAATCGGCAAAGTCGTCGGCAGCATCATCGATCGCTTTTTCATATTTTTCTTTGTCCCAGATTTCCACGATGTTAATCGCGGAAGAGACCACAATTTCTTTTTCAATTCCTGCAAAGGCCATTAAATCCCTAGGAATGTTCAACCTTCCCGCAGCATCCATCTCTACAGTTCTCACTCCTGCGGTAAAACGACGAATGAAATCGTTGTTCTTTCTACTGAAGCGATTTAAAGCACTTACTTTTTGCATTAATTTTTGCCATTCTTCCATCGGGTACAATTCCAAGCAAGACTGAAAGACCGCCCTTTTGATCACAAAACCAGAAGCCGCCACCGGCGCCAATTGTTTTTTTAAATCGGACGGAATCATCACTCTTCCCTTCGTGTCTGCCTTACAATTGTATGTCCCTATGAGATTTAGCATTCTTGCCTTTTCACTTACTATTGGAATCAAATATAAATGAATTTTACCACTTTTTACCACTTTTTACCACTTTGTTGATAAGTTTTCCCACCACCAGAACCAAATACCAAGGTTAAGAAGTTATCCCTTCTGATTTTCAATGGGTTATTTAAAAGAATAGGTTTGAAGTTTTCAACAGAAAAAAGAGACCTTAGGTTTCTGTAAAATTTGCTTACTTTTGTGTTTAGTTTTAATAAACCGTATGGCCTATCCGCTAAAAAAAGAAGGAAAGTATACCTATTTGGAAATCGGCGAAGGAACGCCCATTATCATCATGCACGGACTTATGGGAGGTTTGAGCAATTTTGATGGGGTAGTCGATTTTTTTCCAGAAAAAGGGTATAAAGTAGTGATTCCCGAACTACCCATTTATAGCATGCCTATCTTAAAAACCAATGTAAAGAACATTGCTAATTTTGTGGCAAAGTTCATCGACCACAAAGGGTACGACCAAGTTATTTTACTTGGAAACTCTCTAGGAGGCCACATTGGCTTAATGGTCACTAAACTTTTTCCTGAAAAAGTGAAAGCCTTAGTCATCACGGGAAGCTCTGGTCTTTACGAAAGTGCTATGGGCGAAACCTATCCAAAACGTGGGGACTACGAATATATTAAGCAAAAAGCGGAAAATGTGTTTTACGACCCTTCCGTTGCAAGTAAAGAAATAGTTGATGAGGTCTATGCCAGTGTCAACGACCGCAACAAACTCATTCGTACGCTTTCTATCGCAAAAAGTGCCATTCGCCATAACATGGCAAAAGACCTTCCGCATATGAAAAACCCCACCTGTATTATTTGGGGTAAAAATGATACCGTTACCCCTCCCGAGGTAGCAGATGAGTTTCACGAATTGCTTCCAGATTCCGATCTTTTCTGGATTGACAAATGCGGACATGCAGCGATGATGGAACATCCCGACACTTTTAATGAAATTCTCTACAGCTGGTTACAAGATAGAGGATATTAATCTCTAGTTTATGAAGATTTCTTCAGCAGAATTCGTAATGAGCAATAGTGATGTTGCCAAATGCCCCAATACGCATATTCCAGAATATGCTTTTATAGGACGTTCCAATGTAGGAAAGTCTTCCCTTATCAACATGTTGATGCAGCGAAAAAGTTTGGCTAAAACCAGTGGAAAGCCTGGTAAAACCCAACTTATCAATCATTTTTTAATCAATAAGAATTGGCATCTAGTGGATTTGCCCGGCTATGGTTATGCACGGGTATCGAAAAAAGACAAAAAAACCTTTCAGAAATTCATTACCCAATACTTCTCCAAAAGGCAGCAATTGGTTTTAGGTTTTGTATTGATTGATTGTCGACATGAACCCCAGCCCATTGATTTGGAATTTATGCAATGGCTAGGCGAAAACCAACTGCCTTTCCACATTATTTTTACTAAAGCCGACAAGTTGAAACCCCAAGCATTAGAGCGAAACATCCAGGCTTACAAAGCTAAAATGTTGGAATTTTGGGAAGAAATGCCTGCCTATTTTATCACCTCAGCTTCCAACAATACAGGGCGCGAAGAGGTTTTGGAATATATCGATCAATTGAATCAGCAATTAAACGCTGAAGGATTTTAACTACTTTTTTAACTCTAGTTTTTCAGCAAAATAATCACAGAAATCCCTCATGGTCGCGCTCATTTTATCATCTCCCGTGGCACGTTGGTAGGTGTTGGTCATAGCTGTAAGGGTCTGGTGAAAGAATACTTTCATTTCATCCAAAGGCATGTCCTTGGTCCACAAATCGATACGAAGGGCCTCTTGGGCTTTATGGTCCCAAACCGAAAGCAACATGGCTTTGGTTTCCATATTTTCTACGCCACCATCGGGGGCCGTCCAATGTAGTTTTTCAGGAATTCGATTTTCATCCATTCCTACGGTTAACTTTATTTCTGAAGTTACTTTACTCATTTTTTAGGTTTGTAATTAGCATTTTTATAAATCTCATCGGCGCTCTTGCTTAGTAATTGAGACACCGAAACTGGGTTTTTATCCATATACGAACGCACCATTTGCCAACCCATCCAACGCCCAATCATCCCCGGAGAGTCATTATCTATCGATAAATTAAATTTTGAAAAGGGAGCTGGGACAATAAACCGCAAGGGAAGCTTTGGGTTGGTACTGAACAACAATTCGTTTTCGATAAAATATTGCCAAATCTCTACTTCGTTATCTTTGGCCCACTGCAGTTCTTCTGGGGTATAGCCAATCTTTTCTGAATCCGTAACATTTGGCAACCATAAATCTTTTAAATAAAGCTCTTTTCCGTAATACACCATTTGCGCAAGTAACGACCGATCATTGGGAGGCGGTATAAACTTATGTGCATATACGGCAGCTACGTCTGGAAATACCTGACTTTCCTTTAAGTTCTTGGAAATATACTTTGAAATACCCTCATAAAAGGGATGTGAACTTCCCAAGTAGTTGTCCAATTCAATAATTAGGATACTATCTGTAGCAATCACCCTTGTTTTATAATCCACATCTGAAGTTGTGGTAAATACTTTAGGGGTTTCAAATTCAGGAAAATAATACGTTATATGCTGAAAAAGGGAATGCAAGCCATCTTCTAAAGTCGTTTTATCGGGAAACTGCCCCAAAACCGCTTCATTTAGCTGTTGCTGAAGCGTATCCCGTAGTTTAAATTCCCAAAGACTATCCGGATATTGCTCGGGGAAAAACTGGGGATAGGTGTTTTTTAGTTGTGGGAGATCTTCTACTGAAGCATTTGCAAAATCCTTGTCAAATCGATGTATTTCAACAGTTATGGGAATCTTTTCTATCTCGGCTGCTACTTTCGATTTAGAATCACAAGACAACACCAATAAAACTAAGGCAAAAACCCCAAAAAGAGTCGTTGTAATGGCTTTCATTTGATTCATAACGATATTCCGCAAATTAAATTTTGTTTTCCCTATTTTTGTGTGGCAAAGGTATCATTAATCTTCTATAAAATTGCGTAAAATGAAAACAGAAAAAGTCACTGCACATATTGTAAATTGGTTAAAGGAATACGCCACAAATGCAAAAATGGAAGGATTTGTAGTAGGCGTAAGTGGCGGAATAGACTCTGCTACCACTTCTACCCTATGTGCCATGACCGGAATGCGCACCCTTTGTGTGGAAATGCCCATACACCAAGCCCCTTCACAAGTAACAAGAGCTCAAGAGCATATTGAACAATTAAAGAAACGCTTTGCCAATGTGAGTGACGTAAAGGTAGACCTTACCCCTGTTTTTGAAGAATTCAAAAAACAAGTTCCCCAAACCAATGAAGATACTTTTTTAGATCTCAGCCTAGCAAATACCCGAGCTCGTTTACGCATGAGTACGTTATATTATTTTGCAGGATTGCATCGGTATTTGGTAGCAGGTACCGGAAATAAAGTTGAGGATTTTGGAGTTGGTTTTTACACCAAATATGGCGATGGTGGTGTAGATGTAAGCCCTATTGCCGATTTAATGAAAAGCGAAGTATACCTTGTAGGAGAACATGTGGGGGTCCCAGATTCCATCATGAAAGCAGCTCCCACCGATGGTTTGTTTGGCGATAGCCGAACCGACGAGGACCAATTAGGAGCCAGTTATGACGAATTGGAATGGGCCATGAAAATGCAAGAAGAAGGAAAAACCCCTCACGATTTCCACGGAAGGGAAAAGCAGGTCTTGGAAACCTATCTGCACCTCAATAAAGCTAACCAACACAAAATGAAGCCCATCCCTGTCTGTGAAATACCACTACAACTCAAGTTCTAACCGTTATTGAACGAATTTCCGTGTTGTTGGACGAAAAATGAAATGGACTCAATTTCTTTTTTATAGTTTTGATTTTGTAGTATAAATATTACAAATAACCTCACACTTATTTCCTGATCCCCAGTAGTAAGTGTTTTCTTTAACAAAACAACGCTAAATGAAGAAAATAGTTATTGCAGACCATCACCCTGTCATTAGAAAAGGGATTAGCTGTATGCTTAAAAAGGCAACCGACTATGACATTGTAGGAAAAGCTAACAATGGCGATGAGCTTTTTAAACATCTAGAAAATAATCAACCCGACATTCTCATTATGGAAATTGACATGCCGCAACTTAGTGGCATCAATGTTTTGAGAACCATTAAAACCGATTACCCCGACACAAGGGTAATGATTTTTTCGACCCACCCAGAAGAAATCTACGCCTTGCGTTCCATAAAATCCGGAGCAGCTGCTTATGTTCCCAAAACAGCTTCCAACAAAGTATTCCTAAAGGCCCTTAAGAAAGTGGCGAAAGGTGGAATTTTCCTAAATGAAGAGCTTACAACTACTTTTACTAGCCGAAACGTAGGAGAATCCAGTGCCTTAAGCCGTTACAAAAAACTTTCTTCAAGAGAGATTGAAGTATTGAACCTGCTTTCCAGCGGTAAAAGAAACAAAGACATCGCAAATGCCTTAAATATCAATGAAAAAACGGTGAGCACCTATAAAACAAGGTTACTGAAAAAACTTAAAGTGGATAATCTAGCCGATTTAATCCATCAGTCCCGAATGTTTCAATTTGGGTAATTACAAAACTCGATTCAGTTTTTCTGAAAGAATTTTTTTAAGGGAAATGTAATCCATAATATCTTGGAGACTTTCCCTTTTTTTATGGTCTTCGCCTTCCTCTTTCACCAACTCACTCATATCGGCAATTTTCATCGCTACCAAATGGCGGCGAAGATTTAAAATGGTTTCACTTACAATTTGTGAAACCCCATGTTTTTTTTCCTTTACAAAAATATCCTTGCGTTCCCAATCATGTAATTGGTGTTTCTCTTCATCCATTAACACATGGGTAGCAATTTGGGCAGGTTCTGAAGGAAGGGAGTTCACAAACTGATCGATTTTTAAACTGCCCGATTGATTATATTCATTAATAATTGCATAATACAATTCCTTAAAGCCTTCATTCGAAAATTCAATTTCATCTTCTTGTAAGTCCAAGTAGATTTTCTCGAACACCTTGGATTTACTCCATTCGGGTTTAAAGACTATTTTTCCCTCTTCGGAAGTCTCCAAAATCAATTCTTCAAAATCTTCTTCTACCTCCCCATACAACAATAAAAGCTCTATAATTTTTTGTTCCAACTCCAATAGGGTATCTACCTTCTCTACCACTTCTTTTTCGGAAGGCACTACCTGCATTTGCGGTGTATCCTGTGGTTTCTTTTTGGAAGCTTCCCTTTGGTTTTTCTGAAGTAGTTGTGCCAATGTACTAAACAAAACGTCTTCCCCTATATCCATAATCCGGGAACATTCCTTCAAATACACTTCCTGCTTAATGGTATCGGGAATCTTCGAGATACTGGTCACCATATCCCGAATGGTCTCCGCTTTTTTAATGGGATCGTTTTTCGCTTCCGAAGCCAATAGCGAAGCTTTAAAACTGATAAAATCTTTCGCATTTTCCTGCAAATACTCGCGCAGTTCGTCCAAGGAATTATTCTTGGCAAAACTGTCGGGGTCCTCCCCCTCTGGAAAAGTGCAAATGCGAACATTCATCCCTTGCTCCAAAATAAGATCTACTCCGCGAAGAGAAGCCCTTAATCCGGCAGCATCCCCATCAAAAAGCAAGGTGATGTTTTGCGTTAAGCGATGGATCAACCGAATTTGCTCAGAGGTCAATGCCGTTCCAGACGATGAAACCACGTTTTCAATCCCCGTTTGGTGAAATTGAATCACATCGGTATAGCCTTCTACCAAATAACAATTGTCTTCCCTGGCGATCGCCTGTTTGGCAAAATAAATTCCATAGAGCACCTTACTCTTGTGATATACTTCACTTTCGGGCGAATTTAGGTACTTGGCCGCTTTTTTATCGTTGGTTAAAATACGGCCCCCAAACCCAAGCACCCGACCGCTTAAACTATGGATGGGAAATAGCACCCTTCCTTTAAATCGATCAAATTGCTTTTCGCCCTTTACAATGGAAAGCCCTGTTTTCTCAAGGTAACTTAGCTTATATCCATTTTTCAAGGCTTCTTGGGTAAAGGCATCCCACTCATCTGGGGAATACCCCAATTGAAATTTTTTGATGGTTTCTACCGAAAACCCCCGCTCCTTGAAATAGGTAGCCCCAATGGCTTTTCCACTTTCGGTTTCCCATAAGGTTTTCTGAAAATAGTCCCGTGCAAACTCATTGATTAAATACAAGCTTTCCCTTTCGTTGGCTTGTTCCTTTTGCTCTTCGGTTTGTTCGGTTTCCTCTATTTCAATTCCGTATTTCTTTGCCAGGTATTTAATGGCTTCCGGATAAGTGAAATGTTCATGCTCCATTAAAAAAGCCACGACATTACCCCCTTTTCCACTGGAAAAATCCTTCCAGATCTGCTTCACTGGTGACACCATAAAACTCGGCGTACGCTCATCGGTAAAAGGGCTTAACCCTTTAAAATTACTGCCCGATTTTTTCAACTGTACAAAATCACCAATTACCTCCTCTACGCGGGCGGTATCAAATACTTGGTCAATGGTGAGTTTTGAAATCAAATGCTTAAAAATTACAAAAAGTAAAAATACGATTTTAAACGGAAAAAGGCGCTCTGTTTTAGGAGCGCCTTTTTCTGCATGGCCAATTCAAAAAAATTAATCCCAATCCCAACGAAGCCCAAGGGATACGTTATGGATATCGGTCGTATTATTTTTGAAAATAGGGTTTAGATCGTATTTACAGTACAGCGAAAGATCACTGAAACCTACATAAGCCGAGAGGCCGTACACAAAATTACTGGTGTTGTAATCTGCCTTCAGTTTTTGCTTTACATCTTCCCCGTTTTCTTCAAACTTTAATTTTTGGCGGCTCCCCAGGTTGAGTCCGGCGTACCCCCCGAGACCCATTTTAAATTTGTTGTGGGTGGAATAGCGAAAATAGTTTTCCTTTTCAATTTTCTTGGAAGGGCCAAATTCAACATGAATAGGCACTACTAGGTTATCCATTCGGAATTTCGATTTATCCAAATCGGTTGGAAACACCTGCAGTTCGGTTTGATCCCCCGTATCTACAAAGTAGCGGTTATCGGTAGGCTTGAGTCCATTAAATTGAAATGAGATTCCGTACAAAATCCGCAACCAATTACTGTTGTCGAACACCCGGGTTTTCCATGCCAAGCCAATTTCGGCGTAACGGCTCCCTCCTACTTTAAAGTCGCTATCGTCTAGGCTTTGCCCATCGCCAATGGCATTGTTGAGTCCGAAGGAAAACACCAAATGACTTTTCGTACGGCGGTCGTATTTAGGGGTTTTATACTTTTTTCCCAAATACACTACCCCTTCGTCGCTATCGCCCAAGGAAAACTTCAAATAGGAACGATTCTCGTCATCAATCACTTCCACATCTTTGTTGCGTTCCAGCAGTGCAATTTTATTGTCCACAATGGCCAAGCGGTTTTCAATATTCAGGGCATGCTTTTCGGCTACTTCCTGTTTTAATTGTTCTGCTTCCTCTTGGGTGATTTCCTGATTTTGTAACTGCTCATTGATTTTTTCCACAGCCATTTTCAACAGGTCTTTTTCTTCATTAATTATAGCGGTTTTGGAAGTTTCCAAAATTTCGATGGTGGTCTCCTGCGCGTGACAAAAGCACATAGCCATAAGCCATACCGCCAAGGCGGCACTTAAGTTGATAATTCTCATAATGTTCGTGATTTAGGGTTTCCGAATCCCGGAAACCGATTGATGAATAGTTAATTGTTACGTTCTATCACTGCCGTTCGAATTCTATTGAATCCATCTCCCAAAGCTTCAAACACTTTATCGCGGAAACTCCGCTCGAGTTCGGTTTCCACATCCCTAAGTAGTGCCGTCGCATCTACTTTGTCCGTGTTGGAGTTTAAGATCCTATTGTTGGCAATATCCCGTTGCGCTTTGGCCAATAGCGCATCGATTTCGTCTGGCGTGACTTCATTCTTCGTATTTTGTAGTTCCTGTACGGCAACGACCACCTCCCCTACTTTTTGATCGATAAAAAGTTCTTCTTCCGACTTTTTGATCGATGGTTTTTCAACATTTTGGGCCATTGTTTTTTCTTCGGAAGGAATTACGATTTCCTGAATTTTCCCGGAAACCTTTGGCGTAACCTTAGGCTTTTCCGAAGCGATTTGTGGCGTTTCCTTCGCCACTATTTCTTCTTGTGGAATGGGTTCCTCCTGAAGGGTTTCCTCGGGTAATTCTTCGGAAGCGATTACAGTGGTATTCCTAACGGAACGATTCTCGTCTTGCACCTCCACTGGATTTTGCTCTACCATTTTAGGAGCAACCTGATCTTTCTGAAATAGCCAGGTACTGAGTAGCAATACCCCTATAAAACTGGCCGCGACAGCAACCCAAACAAACGAACGGTTTCGTTTTTGGGGTACTTCCTTATCGAGCTTTCCAGCCAATTTTTCCCAAGCGGCCTGTGAAGGCTGCAACTCCCTTTCCTGAAGTTTTTCACGGATGGTATCTTCTAGTTTATTGGGTGCCATACTGTTGTTTATTTTCTTGGTTCACTAATTTTTGAAGTATTTTTCGCGCCTTGAAAAGCTGGGTTTTGGAGGTGTTTTCTGAAATATTGAGCAACTCGGCAATTTCACTGTGTTTATAGCCTTCCACGGCGTACAGCACAAAAACGGTTTTGTAACCATCGGGCAGGGAATCGATCAATCTTTGAATTTCTGCTACTTCCAAATCGGTTTCCAGATAAGAAGCATGCTCTTGCGAATACTCCAATACTTCTTCGTCTTCAAAATAAAGGTCCTTCTCCCGGCGTAGTTGTGAAATGGATTCGTTGACCATAATGCGACGGACCCAGCCTTCAAAACTTCCTTCAAACTTATAGGAGGACAAATGCACAAAGACTTTCAAAAAACCGTTTAGCATGACTTCTTCCGCAATTTCATCCTGCTTTACATACTGTCGGCAAACACTTAGCATCTTCGGCGCAAAAAGTTCGTACAGCTCGTGTTGGGCCTTTCGGTTTCCATCACTGGCTTT
Organism: Flavobacteriaceae bacterium; assembly: GCA_002707025.1. Lineage (GTDB taxonomy): Bacteria > Bacteroidota > Bacteroidia > Flavobacteriales > Flavobacteriaceae > PALG01. The sequence continues at coordinate 351,834 of PALG01000031.1, forward strand.
GGCAATGACTTTCCTATAATTTTTATGTAAGGAGATAATGCGCATACAAACTCTTTGTGATTGCTTCTATTTATATAGACGCAGGTTTCAAAAAAAAGGTTGTCTGAAGTTTAAAAAAATTATTTTTTTCGGTCAATTACGTAATTTACCATTAATTCCAGAGAGTCTTTGTAGGGAGACTCCGGATAGTCCTGAAGTAGTGATAACGCTTGTTGTTGATAAGCTTTCATTTTCTGAATGGCATACTCCAAGCCCCCAACTTCCTTCACATAGGCAATAACTTCTTTTACCCGTACCTTATCTTTATTATGATTTTTCACGGAGTTGATGAGCCACTTTCGTTTTTCCTTCGAAGCATGGTTGATAGCGTAGATTAACGGAAGGGTCATTTTCTGTTCCTTGATATCGATCCCGGTAGGCTTCCCAATGACCTCATCCCCATAATCGAAAAGATCGTCTTTAATCTGGAAGGCAATCCCGATAAGTTCGCCAAACTTCCGCATTTGGGTTACCCTTTCTTCAGGAGCATTAATGGATTGGGCCCCCATGGCACAACAAGCAGCGATTAAAGTGGCTGTTTTTTGACGGATGATATCAAAATACACTTCCTCGGTGATATCCAATCGGCGAGCTTTTTCAATCTGCAGCAATTCACCTTCGCTCATTTCGCGTACCGCTACGGAAATAATCTTCAGCAGGTCAAAATCGTCATTATCGATAGAAAGCAATAATCCTTTCGACAACAAGTAATCCCCTACCAAAACAGCGATTTTATTTTTCCACAAGGCATTAATGGAAAAGAAGCCGCGGCGGCGGTTACTATCATCTACCACATCGTCATGCACCAAAGTAGCCGTATGAATCAACTCGATAACCGAAGCCCCGCGATAGGTACGTTCGTTCACTTCCCCGTCGTTGCACATCTTGGCAATAAGGAACACAAACATAGGACGCATTTGTTTCCCTTTTCGGTTGACCACATAATGCATGATACGGTTTAAAAGCGCCACCCTTGTAGACATGGATTGAGAGAACTTTTTTTCAAAAAGTTCCATTTCGGCCTCGATGGGTGCTTTTATTTGGGAAACGATTTTCATGTATCGTTCAAAGATATTTAAAACTATTAAAATGGAAGGAACAAAAAAGCGGCTTAGAGCCGCTTTTTTTAATTAAGAATTTTGTTTTTCCTTTACTTTATTTCGATATAAGGACAAATCCACACAGCCCTCCATGGCTTTGGTATCCAGCTTTTTGCCTATAAATTTTTGAACCTTATTGACCATCTTTTCAGTTTCAAATAAAACATCCTTATAATCTATAAAAATAAGCTCAACTCCTGGTTCCTTTTCTTTCCAAGTTTCAATTTGCTCCAATTGCTCATGATAAGAATTATATAATTTTACAGGGATAGTCTCTGGATCCTTACCAATCATAGTCTGCTGGCTTTTCACTACTTCATCCAAATCCCGTTTCATAAAAATGATCTTATAACGGTATTCTGGAGAAACATGCTTTAACAAAGGAGCTACTACTTTTAATGATTTATTCTGAGCTTTTTTCAACCAAGAGTTATCCTTATGAATAGACATTACAGGCTCATATTCAAAATAACCTTTAGGATTCGATTTATCTGCTTTTCTTTTTCCATCGGTAAGTGCTTCAACCCCTCCTTTAACCATCATTTGCATCATTAAACTAGTCCCAGATCTTGGCAAACCAGACACAATGACAATTTGATCATCAAAATACTTGTAATTGGATTTATCATTTAAACTTAAAGGTCTAGAGATTTTCTCCTTTACATTCTCTAGTGCCTTTTCTGCCCTATGGAATTTTTTAGGTTTTAATTTAGCAGCGGTCTCGTAGGCGATTTTTGCATTCTCAAGATCCCCAAGTTTTTCTAGAGCCTCCCCTAGAGTATAGTGTGCTTCCGGAAAGTATTTAACCAGTTCGATACTGGTTAAGGCTGAATCGGCAGCTTCTTCAAATTCTCCTAGCCTTAAATAAACTTCAGCCACTGCCCTATGGTATTTTGCTTTATCAGTTTCCATAGATATAGCCCTTTCAAAAAACTCCTTAGCCTTTTCAAGCTCCCCTAATCGCCTATGGATTTTACCAATTTGGAAGTAAACTTCAGGGGAAGGTTTTCTATTTCCAGCAGCATGAAGAACCTCTAAAGCCTTTTTTGATTTACCCTTTCCGACTAAAATTTGAGATTCAGTAAAATGAGTTGAAAAATTAAATTCTTCATCTTTACTTCTTAAATACAGTAAATACTCCTCAGCTTTATCAAAATCCTCTTCTTTCAAGCTTATGGACATTAAATCCATATAATAAGGTATCGTATTTACGGGTTCCTCTTCCTTAATTAATTCCAATAGAATCTCTTTTGCTGCAGAAATATCCTTTTTACCCATATAAACACGAGCTAGATTATGCTTAATATCACACTTGGTTTTTAGCACCTGAGTTTCTATGTTTTCATCAGGACGATCTATGTAACCCAAATCAATAAGTTGCTGCATGGTTTCCTGCTCAGTAACTGAGTCCACTTTTACAGAATCGTCAATCTCTCCAAAATCACCTTCAACATCTTCCCAAGAATCAATATATTTTGGAGCTGCGGGCTTTTTAAAGATATCCAGAGCAGGCTTACCATCCATATCTTTTCCAATTGGAAGATTGAAGTGAGTTAGTATAGTTGGGGCGATATCGATTAATCCTAAACCAAAAATCTTTTCATTCTTTTTAATATTTGGACCTTTAGCAACAAATATTCCAAACTGTCTATGATCCAAAGAGGGTGCTGCTGGATACTTTGGCATTTTTAAAATACGTTTCCTTCCTGATTCAAAGCCATGATCGGACATGATGACTAAGGTTGTATCATCGTCTATTAACTGCAATACTCTTCCTAGCATCATATCTTGAAAACGGTAGGCACCTTCTACCCCCCCTTTATAGGTTTCATAAAGTTTAGGTGGTATTCCTGGAATATATGGAGGGTGGTATTTCATATAGGCATGGCAAAAGTGATCAATCAAATCATAGTACACTGCCATAAAATCCCATTCTGTTGTTCTCAATAAGTTGGTCGCCGCATTATGAACTGAAACATTTTCTGACAAAAGTTTTGAAAACACACCAATCCCTTTGTCTTTTTCTTGATCTACTTCAGCTGCTTTTGGGAAGAATGGTAATACATGTGCCTCAGTAACCTCATAAGGTCTCATTCTTAAATCGGCCAGTTCTTTGGATAAAGGTTGTGGATGAATAGTTCCTACCCTAATTGGATTTTTCTTTTTGGGATCTGGATTCATTTTCTGAAATCTATCAGAAACCACCACTCCATTAATAGGTTCTGCAGGAAAGCTAGGCCACCAACCCACAACATTACTTTTCATTCCTTGATTATGAAAAATATTCCAAAGTGCTCTAGATTTTCTCGAGGCAGTAGTAACCGGTCTTACTCCTTTCAAGTCAGGAGCAATTTCAATAAAATTTAAGACGCCATGTTTGTCTGGTGTTTTTCCGGTGGCTACTGTAGACCACAACATTGGGCTTAATGGAGGGTTCATTGTACTTAAATTCCCATGAACACCCTCTTTAATAACACTTTGTAAATGAGGCATTAAACCTCTTGCCATTAGGGGGCCAATCACCTTCCAGTCTGCCGCGTCCCAACCTAAAAGTAATAATTTATTCTTCTTCATATGTGCCTTTCTTTTTTGCTTCTTCTTTAGCTTTCTTTTTTACGTTTCGCCATACCCTAAAAGCCTCATCTCCATAAGCTAAAACTCCAAGAGAACCTTCAGGTGTGACTTGATATATTTTCGTTTCTTGTTTCATTAAAATTAGTGGTTAAAAAAAAATTCTTATATTTAGGGGCAAGTTAATAAAAATTGACAGTAATTAAATTCTAATCTTTAATTCATATTTATGAAAAAATCTACTTCAAAAAATTTATCGAAGAAGCTCGCTAAGTATGGTGCTATGTCACTAGCTATTGCAGGAGTTTCTAATGCTATGGGACAAGTGGTTTATACGGATATCGATCCAGACGAAACTATCGATGACACTTCGTATGACGTTGACTTTAACAATGATGGAACAATCGACTTTACTATCACCAATTCTGGTGCGAGTGGAGCAGCCGTTCGTATGTATAATACTCAATCCAACTCTGTACTTGGTGCTAATTTTGGGGGTAACTACAACTACCCTTATGTTTTAGTGAACAGTGCTCCTATTGCCTCGTCTGGTAACTTTACCGCGCACCCATACTACCAAACCCTTAACTGGAATGGATGTGCTTACACCAATAGTAACTGGTGTGGTGGTATTACGGATGCTTTTGTAGGTGTACGTTTTAATGTTGGCGCCGAGCAACATTATGGATGGATTCAGCTAGATGTACCTGCTGACGCAACTACCTTTACTATTAAAGGATTTGCTTTTGAAGCAACTCCCGATACTGAAATTCTTGCTGGTGACACTGGTCTTGGAATTGACCAAAACGCTTTTGAAGGATTCACGTACTTTATGGACGAGAACAGCAACCTAAACCTTAAAGCAGCTACTGCTATTGAAAGCGTATCTGTATTTAACGTATTAGGACAGAATGTCATCAACAAGTCGCTAAATGCTAACTCTGCTTTAGTAGCGATGGACGGAATGACTTCTGGAGTATATATTGCTACCGTTACTATTGAAGGACAAAAGCAGTCTTTTAAAGTAATTAAAAAGTAATTTACTTTATCATATCATTTGAAAAGGTGGCCTTTGAGCCACCTTTTTTTATTTAATGCTTATTGGCCAGTTGGCCACACGCCGCATCAATATCTTTTCCGCGACTCCTCCTTACGGTCACAGGAATTCGGTTTCGTTCCAAATTTTGGATATACCGATCTAGAATCCCTTGTGAAGCCTGCTGAAAATCCCCATCGTCAATTGGGTTGTATTCTATTAAATTTACCTTACAAGGCACGTATTTGCAAAACCCGACCAAAGCATCAATATCTTCCTGCGTATCGTTAATGCCATTCCAAACTACATATTCGTAGGTAATCTTACTCTTTGTTTGGGCATACCAATATTCCAAAGATTCGCGTAAATCGGTTAACGTAAAGCTTTTGGCAAAAGGCATGATTTGTTCCCTTTTCTCCTGAATCGCCGAATGCAGGGATACTGCCAATTTAAATTTTACCGCATCATCGGCCAGCTTCTTGATCATTTTTGGAACCCCGGAAGTAGATAACGTAATTCTTTTGGGCGACATGCCTAGTCCTTCATCGCTAGTAATCTTTTCAATGGATTCCAAAACATTTTTGTAATTCATCAATGGCTCTCCCATTCCCATAAAAACAATATTGGAAAGTGGCCGGTCGTGATACAACAAGCTTTCTTTATGAATGGCCACCACCTGATCGTAGATTTCATCTGGGTTCAAATTCCGCATACGCTTCAGTTTGGCTGTGGCACAAAATTTACAATCCAAGCTGCAGCCTACCTGCGAAGATACGCAAGCGGTAGTTCTGGATTCCGTAGGGATTAAAACTGATTCGACAATGAGTCCGTCGTGAAGCTTTACAGCATTCTTAATCGTTCCATCATTACTTTTCTGAAGACTGTCCACCTCGATGTGGTTGATCACAAAATGCGCATCCAAATGTGCTCTTGTCTCTTTGGAAAGATTGGTCATTTCCTCAAACGTATGTGCGCCTTTACTCCAAAGCCACTCATATACTTGGTTTCCACGAAATGCCTGGTCTCCTATGCTTTCAAAAAAAACGCGTAATTCTTCTTTGGAAAGCGCCCTAATATCCTTCTTTATTGTAGCCATGCCGCAAAGGTATTACTATTTATGCGAGAAATAAAAGAAGCGAAAGGAATGACTACCGACGGACAATGATCTTTTTTACAATGGTATTTTGCGTATCCTCATCTAATAATCGAAGAAAGTAGATACCTGAAGCGTATGGAGTAACGTCCAATCGGTTTTCGGAATTCGACATACTCCCTCGCTGAATCACTTTTCCATTCACGTCCATGAATGCATACGTTAAGTTGGGATATTGCGTATTGACGATGGTCACGTAGCTGGAGACCGGGTTGGGGTAAATCATAAGTTGTGATTCCACCTCAACTTCCCCGATGCTCAAAGAGTTTTCCTTGGAGCTTAACTCCAATAAACCTAAGCCAGAAGGGTCCAACCAGTCCTTTAATCGGGACGAGCTATCCACTCCATCCCAAGAAGCGGCAAACCGTCCGTAAATGTCGAACTCGCGATTGTTTTCGGTACCATTGCATAAGGAAAGCCCTGCATACAACTGCCCGATAATTTTTCCTTTTTCGTTGAATAAGGGAGAGCCCGAGGAACCACTTTCGGTCGTGCCAAAATCCCAACCGTCCCCACTTCCGGAGGAAAGCCCTTTAATAAGCCATACTTGGGTTCCATTGGCAACATCTTTTACCGCAGGATCATTATCCCTGCACACCTTCATCACATCCCCACTAGGCTGGTGAATGCCTATTTGGTACAATGGGTTTTCATCTTTTCGGTCCCAACCGGCAAATACCACATCCCAAGAATCTGGAACAGGATTGTACAACTCTACCAAGGCAAAATCACTTTCCCAATTGTGTGCTCGAAGCAGAGCTCCGCTCATCGTAAAATTGGCCTGAATATTATCGCTCTCGCCTTCATTTCCGCAGATAGGGTTTTGACTCATCCAATTGAAACGAACCGACCATAGGTTTGGGGAGGCTCCTTCAAGACAATGATTGGCCGTGAGTAAATAAGGGGTTTTATCTTGGCTGGTATTGTTTATAAGGGAAGCGGTACAAAGCTTTCCATTTCCTAGATTTAATAAGGCAACAGCTCTTTTCAGTAAGTTTTTCTTTTCTTCAAAATCGCTCCCTACCGAACAGTTCACATCGTAATTACAGTCTCCAGAGTCTTCTAGGCCCCGGTAGCCTTCTGCCCATTGGTGCACACGTCCCATCCTATATCCATGGATAATACTTCCAAGCTGTAGCTTTGCAGAAGCATTTACGCCTTTCGGCTGATAATATTCCACAATCATTTCATCGCCTGAAACAAACCAAGAACCTAGCACCTGGGAGTCTCGATTGGTGGTTGCATTGTATACTTTGGATTGATCGGCACGATCAACGTTATAAAATTGAAAATGTGCCCCTTCCGGAATGGAAAAGTTACTGAAGTTCAAACTTAGGTTTAAGGCGTTTTCCGAACGTATGATAATTCTCCACAATTTGTCCCCATTTGCCATTTGTATTTCCTGCCCTTGCTGAAGAACATTTAAGTTTAAGGGCCTTTCCATACCGTACCGCCAAGGCAAGGTTTTATCTAAATCATTGATACGGTCTTCTGCAATAATAGCTGTTAAATCCAGTGGAGGTAGCGCCACGACAGGAACCCCATCTATATCCAATTGCCAACCTATAGGAGTTTCGTTTCCTATTTGTGAAAACAAAACCGCGGTTGCAGAGAAACAGAAGAGAAAAAGTAATTTTACCCTCAATAGCATGCCATTTGGTTTAACAAACTCTAAGATAGGGTTTTATTTTAAATTTCAATACACACATAAAAAAAATCCCCAGTCGTAAACCGGGGATTTCCTTTATATACTTAGTGCCTAGGATTAAATAATCAACATGGCATCTCCATAGGTATAAAAACGGTATTTTTCCTTGACAGCTTCAGCATAGGCTTCTTTCACAAAATCGTGTCCTGCAAAAGCCGAAATCATCATTAATAAGGTAGATTTTGGCGTATGGAAATTAGTGACCATACTATTGGCAATACTGAAATCGTAAGGAGGGAAAATAAATTTATTGGTCCACCCGGCATACGAATTAAGTGTCCCGTTGGAAGAAACCGAACTTTCCAGTGCGCGCATCACGGTAGTTCCTACCGCACAGATCCTTCTTTTTTCTGAAATTCCGGTATTGATGGTTTTCACGGCATCGGGTTTAATGATAATCTCTTCCGAATCCATTTTATGTTTGGACAAGTCTTCTACCTCTACTGGGCTAAAAGTTCCTAAACCAACGTGTAGGGTTACTTCCGCAAAATTAATTCCATTAATCTCCAAACGTTTCATAAGGTGTTTCGAAAAGTGCAATCCTGCCGTGGGAGCAGCTACAGCACCTTCCTCCTTTGCAAAAATAGTTTGGTAGCGCTCTGCATCTTCCGGCTCCACCTCTCGCTTTATGTATTTGGGAAGCGGCGTCTCGCCCAGTTCGGTTAACTTGCTTCTGAATTCTTCGTAAGAACCATCAAAAAGGAAACGAAGGGTCCTTCCGCGGGAAGTGGTATTATCGATCACTTCAGCTACCAAAGACTCATCTTCTCCAAAATAAAGCTTGTTTCCAATTCTAATTTTTCGTGCAGGATCTACCAAAACATCCCAAAGGCGGGTCTCTGGATTTAATTCCCGTAACAAGAACACCTCGATTCTTGCGCCAGTCTTTTCCTTATTTCCAAAAAGTCGGGCCGGAAAAACTTTTGTATTGTTTAATACCAGTACGTCATCCTCCTTGAAATAATCGATTAAGTCCTTGAACATTTTGTGCTCGATGGTTTTTTCCTTTCGGTTAAGAACCATTAAACGCGCATCGTCCCGATTGGCGGCTGGATATTCGGCGAGTAATTCTTGTGGTAAGTCAAAGTTAAAATTGGATAATTTCATTCCCATAGTTACAGCTTTATTTTAAGAAGCTGCAAATATACAACCTCAACATAGGGGTTGTCAAGTAAATAGGCATTTATTATTGAAGGGACACCGAAATCCCTATATTTTTTAAATCCTCCCAGAAGGTGGGAAATGATTTGGTCACCACCCTACAATCCTTAATGGCCAAGCTTGTTTTTAACGCCAAAGGAGCAAATGCCATGGCCATACGGTGATCGTTATAGGTATCTATATCTACATTGTTAAGAATGTTCTTGGTAGGCGAAAGGTGTAAACTTTGGTCATCCACTTCAATCTTGGCGCCTAATTTTTGAAGCTCTGTTTTCAATGCTTCCAAGCGATCGGTTTCCTTAATTTTGAGGGTATGAAGCCCCGTAAGGTGGCATTCCATCCCTAAACCAAAACAAGTAACGGCAATGGTTTGTGCGATATCTGGGGTATCGACTAAGTTAAATGAAACCCTATTCTCAAGGGAATGATTACTCTTGGATAGAACCATAGCATTTTCCGCTTCAAGGAATTGGGTGGTCACCCCTAAGGGCTCATATATTTTCACCAATGCGGCATCGCCCTGAAAACTCTCCTTTCGGTAATTTTTTAAGGTAACTTTCAATCCTTCCGAAAGCGCTACCAAACTATAAAAATAGGACGCCGAACTCCAATCGGATTCTACCGTAACCGTGGTGTCTGCAATACGCTCTTGAGGTTCAACTACAATGGTTTTCTCCCGAAAGGAAGCCTTTACCCCAATTTGTTTCAACAGGGAGAGTGTCATTTCGATATAGGGTACCGAGGTCAATGCTCCTTCTAGATAAATTGTAAGTCCGTTGGGAAGTTTAGGCGCTATAAGCATGAGTGCGGTAATATACTGGCTGCTCGTATTTCCGGCAATGGAAATAGTGTTTTCAGTAAGTATATTCCCGGTGATACGCAAAGGAGGAAAACCTTCCATCTTTTCGAAAGAAATTTGCGCTCCCATTTGTTGTAAGGCTTCCACTAAAATGCCAATAGGACGTTCTTGCATTCGTGAACTTCCGGTTAAAACAACTTCCCTATTTCCCTGCGAGGCAAAATACGCCGTAAGAAAACGCATGGCAGTGCCTGCGTGATGAATGTCAATTGTTTTTTCTGAAGAATGGAGTGCTTTCTTTAGGTATACTGAATCATCACTTTCGGAAATATTATGGATGGTAAGGTTGGGGTACAAAGCCTGTAAAATCAACAGACGGTTCGATTCACTTTTAGAACCGGTAACCTGAACCATAAAAGAGTTATTCCCTAAGGAGCTATGTTTTAGATATGCCTTCAATTATCGCTCTTTCAGCTTAACCCAAGTAATGATAAAATTGACCAAAACACCTATAAAAATTCCAGATAAAATAAATAGCATCAGTTTTAAAATTGGTTGATCAATCTCTTTCAGAAATGCTGTTGAAAAGTTATGGGATGTCCATTGCACCAAAAATATAAATGCTGCGTATACAAATCCCATCCAAACGGATTTAATCCAAAATGATTTTTCTGAAAGTATTTTCCTGTACATATTAGCGTTCTTTTTCCTTTAATTTTTTCCAAAACTTACCATAGGTAACAAAAAAGCCATACGCAAATCCACCTAATAGTACCGCTCCTAAAAACAGCCATGGGTCTTTTTCGGTAATAAAGGCAAAACTAAAGCCTTCCAAAATCCATTTAAACACTATAAAAAGGACTGCAAAAGCTACTCCTACCGAAACTACCCCTTTCCAAAAGCCCTCATGATTAATTACCCTTTTGAACATATTTACTTTAATTTTTCATTATTATGATGCCGATCATGGTCCCTCTGGGTTTTCTTTTCCATTTTTTTATCGAAAGCTTCTTGTAAATCGACTCCTGTTTGGTTTGCCAGGCAGAGGACCACAAAAACCACATCGGCCAATTCTTCTCCTAGATCTTTATCCTTATCACTTTCTTTTTCACTCTGTTCGCCATAACGGCGCGCAATAATTCGAGCTACTTCTCCCACCTCCTCTGTAAGCTGGGCCATATTGGTTAATTCATTGAAGTACCGAACCCCGTGTTCCTGAATCCAATCGTCTACTATTTTTTGGGCATGCTGTAAGTTCATAATTATGCTTTAGCAAATACGATTTGCTCCTTTTCTTTATCTACTAAATCTTGATAAAACTTTTTCACTTCGCTATACATAGATGGGTCGATAAGGTATTTATTTATCGTAAAATCTACCATTAGCTGTATGGTATTGCCTCTGTGACTTAACAAATATTTGAATATAAAAGCATTATCCCCTAAAATCATGCTGGCATTTTCTGGCATACTCTCAAGGGTATACCCGTCGGGCACTTCAATATTAATAATATATCGGTGTTGCTTTGAAAAACCATAATCTATAGGGTATTTTCGATCGTTCATCTTAAATGGGTTTTCCTGCAATGCCATAAATAGCATTGGGGAAAGGTAATATTTCCCATCAATTTCCTCTAAATAATCTGAAGAATGAAAGCTGAAATCCATCTTTATAGGTTCATAGGGATTTTTGGCATTTTCCAAATGGAAGTCATTAAAATCGGCATTCAACCCTTTTATCTTATTTTTAATTTCTTCAGAAGAAGCACCGCTAAAATCCTTCCGACGTTCCAGGGCTAGATAATCGGTATATTGCCCTTTTGATTGCCCCTCAATTTCAGCATTCCCGTCAATCTTATAATTCACCATAAACATTTCCTGACTTGGCTTTTGGGACTGTAAGGCGATCCAGGTAGAACTTCCATCTTCCCGAATTAATCTTCCCTGCCAATTTAAGAGTTCTTCATCCAGGATATTTGGAGCACCAAATTTATCGCTAGCATCCAATAAAATCACTTGTCCATTTTGCTCCAACCCTGCAATTACATAATTGAAACCATTTCGGGTAGGGAAGACCGGGACCCCATGGGATTTTGTGCTAATTAAGATAGGGTTGGCGTTAATACCAACATAGCGCAACATAGACACTAGTAGTAAGTTAATATCGGCAACGTTCCCCACTTTCTCTTGATAGGCTTTTTTGAGTCCTTCCTGAGTGTACATTCCTATAAAACCGTTATGGTTCATAGTGCTTCTTACATACTCATAGATTTTCAGTGCCTTTTCATTTTGGGAAGTTACCCCTTCCACCAAACGATCAACATCGTCTTTATAGTGTCTATCTTGGCCTAGTTGCCCTCCGAAACTTTCAGAACGATAAATCTTTTCAGAAACAGAGCCCCAATCGGTTGAATACATCTCTACCCCACCATTGGGAAATTTTGTATAAGCCAATTCGAACACCAAAGAAGACATATAGTTATTGATATTACCCGAATAGGCCTCTTTTTGCACTGGAGGTACATCGTCCATCGTTACTACATAACTATTTTCTTTAAAGGTAGCGGTCTCGGTGGTCGTATTCCCAATTGCCGACTTTGTTTGAACAAAGCTTGCTGTATGGCGATAATCCATGGATCGCTGCTTGTAATTAGTATCAATATTGAACGGAAGCCAGCCTCTCCTATGCGTATTATAGTTAAAATATTCGGGTGTCTCGAAAGTCAAGCTTACTTTATTTACGGGAATCTTTTCCTGAAAACGGTAAGGATTTATTGCAGAATAAAACGGGGATTTTACGCTGTATTCATATTCAATTACGCAGCCTGGCTTAAGAGAAGGCATGGTGAACTTTTCTACTTTATACATTTCACTTCTATCCTCTTCAAACATGCCATCCCTTCGAAGTTTCACATCCTCTACTTTGCCTTTTTCATTTAAAACATAGGTATAGGCCTTTAAACCTGATAACTCCTCCTTATATTTATTGGATTGCCGGTACAGGGGGACTTCTTTAGTGGCCCATTCAAACCCATTTTCATTATAAATCTTAATGCGTTCGAAAACATCGGTAATCAAGTAAAATCCAATATCTTCAGAATACTCAAAATGAGTTCTTACTTCGCGATATAGTACCGCAGCATCTGCTTCTGGATACGAGGGATGCTCTTTTTGTTTGACTTCCTCTTCAGAGACTTTTCCAAATTTAAAATTTTGGGCCCATAGTGTAGAAGATGAAATGGTTAATAGGAGAAAAAATAATTTCAATTTCATAGGTTAGGATTTAATCTTTTTTAAAACGATTTTCGATTTATCTTTTTTGTAAATGCTTTTTATGAACTCAACATATTCATTATATTTTTCCTTAGGCCAAGTCCCTTTTTGAAGCAGTAAATTTCTTGTATAAAGTAAGCCACCCTCCTTTTGCACCAAACGGGTTTCGTAAGTGCCAAATTCGGTTTCCATGGTGCTATTTTCGTAGGTTGAATTCATCCCATAACCTTCCGGCAATTGTATGAATATCTCATCCTGGTAGGCATAGCCACGTCGAATTTCCAGCGGTAGCTTTCTATCGCTATCTTTCTTGGGAGCCTCTGAAACCCGAGTAAATACGTTAGGGCATAAAAGTAACAGGTCTCCTGCCGAAGTGGTATAATTCTCGGAGGTAATGTTTAGTTTTTCTACAAAAGAAACTTCTTCTTTATGATTCTCCAAGAGCATTTCATGAATTTGCAGTCCGTTGTGGAAATCCCATTGTTCCTTATAGTGTTTTCGCTTTTGACTTTCGTCCAGTTTTTCTAGCCTATAAATCCTATTGTAGGCAAGGTTCTTAGAAGTGATTTCAACGGTTCCAGAAAGCTGTAATGTAGTATCAAAGCTTAGTTTAGCTTCCTTCTTGCATAAATTTCCTTCAGCAGGATAATTTGGGGTATGGGCAAACTTACCTCCCTCGGGGGTAATCATCAACACTTTCCGGTCGTCGGTATGCGTTCCTAAAAATCCGAAGGGCAAATCCTGGCTGGTACATTCCAAAAACACCATCTCATCTTCAAAAGGAACCGACAATATAACATGATCCCCTTGCATACCAATATATTCTTCATCCAAATCATCCCCCAAAGATTGGGAATCTACTATGGTATAATAAGACGGAATATTTTGAGAAGCCAAAAGCGCCTTGGTATAATTGGTTAAACCTTTACAATCCCCATAGCCCAAGGCATCCACCTCTTTGGCAGGAGAGGGTTTCCAACCCCCGATCCCAATTTGCACACTAATGTAACGAGTTCTATCCTGCATGAATTGGTAAATCACTTTTGCTTTTTCTTTAGGGTCCAATATGCCTTCCGTTAACATAGCAACTTTCTGAATGGTCTGTTCGGGCAACACATCTAGACCTTTTAGTAATTTTTGAGATTGCCATTTTCCAAAATCGTCCCAATCTTTTACAGTGGCCAAGACCCCTTGCAATTCAAAATGTTCTAGGTAAAATTTTCCTAAGGGGAGAAGTTTACTGAAAGAAGGTGCCTTTTTTTGCTGTGGCACAGGTTGAAGCTCCTTGGCTTCTATTAAAATTTCCCGATCGCTTTCTGTAACCTTAATAGTATTTTCATCAAAATTGAGAAATTTTTTATGTAAAGGAATACCTTTTTTATTAACTAACTTAAAGGATGCCTTCTCGACGCTCATTCCTGAGTAAGGAATAGGCATAAACATTGGCATGAAGGCAGTATTAGAAGTTTTATAAGCATAGGTTAAGGCCACCGTACAAGGATAAAAAGTAGGTGTAAAATCCAACACCAAAGCCCTATTGTCTGTATAAAGATTGGTCCCAGAGGCACTAACATCCATGAAATCCCTTTTCTTGAATTTCTTTTGTTCCACTCCCAAAACATCATACACCACCGCCTCATATTCCTTTACGGAATCATAAGAATCATAATAAATGACAAAATCTAAATCCTTTGCTGCCTTTTCATTTAAAATCGTGACCACCCACTCTCTTTCAAAAGTTAATGTATTGAAATCATCCAAGGTAACCACGGTACGATCTTCCCGAACAACTGCATTTACATTTTTTAGAAGATTCACGTTCATTTTTCCCAAAGCATATTGTTGTGCTATTAAGGGAAAGGATAAAAAAATCAAACCAACTAAATGTAACAACCTCATTCCTTATTTTTTGTATCGATGATTAGGGTAACAGGCCCATCGTTTACCAAGGCAACATCCATCATAGCCCCAAACTCACCTGTTTTTATTTCTTGTTGACAATCGTTACCCAATTGCTTGATAAAAGCCTCATAAAGCGGTGTCGCTACTTCAGGACGGGCCGCTTTAATGAAAGAAGGCCGATTCCCTTTTTTGGTACTAGCGTGAAGTGTAAATTGACTTACTACCAATACTTCCCCTTGTATATCGAGCAAAGATGTATTCATGAATCCATTATTGTCTGGAAAAACACGCAATTGGGAAATTTTTCTGCTTAGCCATAAAATATCCTCTTCTGTGTCTTCCGCTTCAATGCCGAGCAAGATAAGAAAACCCGTTTTAATCTCAGAAACTTTCTCCCCCTTAATGGTCACCGAAGCTTCTTTTACTCTTTGCAATACTGCTCTCATTCATTTTGATAATTATCCTTTCGGTAGGTATCGTCCTCTCCCTCCAAAATTTGAAGGTAACTCTTGTAGCGCGACCACGGAATTTCATCATTTTCCAAGGCTTCTTTTACCGCACAATGGGGCTCCTGAAGATGCATGCAATTATTAAACTTACAATGTTCTTTTAAGGCAAAAAACTCAGGAAAATAATCTCCCAATTCCTCTTTTTCTATTTCCACAACACCAAACCCCTTGATACCAGGCGTGTCTATGATTTGTGCTTCAAATGAAAGGTCAAACATCTCTGCAAAGGTAGTCGTATGCTGGCCTTGCATATGCTGTTCTGAAATTTCAGAGGTCTTTAAATTTAAATCGGGCTCTAGGGTATTGATCAAGGTCGATTTACCCGTACCACTATGACCCGAAAACATGGAAACATTTCCTTTCATTAATGCTTTAACCTTTTCAACGTTTTTCCCTGTTTTTGCTGAAATTCCAATACATTCATAACCCACCTCCCGATACAAAGCCGCCAAATATTTTACTTCCAAAAGCGCTTCTTCATCGTAGGTATCTATTTTATTGAAAAGCAAAACTGCTTTTACGTGATAGGCCTCCGCTGTTACTAGAAATCGGTCGATGAAGGTGGTAAAGGTGGTAGGATTGTTTAAGGTTACCAATAAAAAAGCAATATCTATATTGGCCGCAATAATGTGCGTTTGCTTTGAAAGGTTTACCGATTTACGAATGATATAATTTTCTCGGGGTTCGATTTCATAGATAACCCCAATGGTTTCATCTCCCTTGGTTTCCACTTCAAAAACTACCCGGTCACCCACAGCCACAGGGTTGGTACTTTTAATTCCTCCAATCCTAAACTTCCCCTTCAGACGGCACTCATAAAAAGTTCCATTAAATGACTTTACCGTGTACCAACTTCCTGTAGATTTATATACCGTTCCTTTCACAGGTACAAAAATCCTAAAAAAAAGTTAATCTCTCATAGTTTATTTTATTTTTGCCCAAGTAAAAACCATAATTAACACATAACATGAAATCAATCTTATCTTTATTTTTTGCATTTTTTATAATGAGTTTTTCACAAGCTCAAACAAATCTTTATGAAAATCCAGATTTTGATGAAATTGCCAAAAATCATAAAATTATTGCCATAGTCCCTTTTAAAACCCAAGTCGTTTTAAGACCTAGACAATTGAAAAAACTAGGGGAAGGCGATCTTGAAAAAATGGAACGTAGCGAAGGAGAAAGCATACAAACAGCCATGTACTCCTGGTTCTTGAAAAGAAAAAAACGTGGAAAATTGGAAAACCTAGATTTGCAAGATCCCAAAAGAACCAATGCCCTTCTGAAAAAACAAGACAT
This sequence comes from Flavobacteriaceae bacterium, assembly GCA_002707025.1. Taxonomy (GTDB): domain Bacteria; phylum Bacteroidota; class Bacteroidia; order Flavobacteriales; family Flavobacteriaceae; genus PALG01. The sequence continues at coordinate 368,383 of PALG01000031.1, forward strand.
CGATTATGATAATCTTTACGAATATACCAGCGACGAAATAGCACAGATCCTAGAGGTCGACGCCGTAATCATGGGCGACTACGAAACCAATAAACCTATGTCTGAAGGTGCTTCTGTGGCCCTTGGATTATTAATAGGGTTTTGGGGAACTACCAACTCGGCTACTATAAACATGAGTGTGCACAACGGAACAGATGGAGTATTACTTTGGAATTACAATAAAAAAGTAAGAGGAAGTTTGGGAAGTTCTCCTGAAGACCTCATTAACATTTTAATGCGTAAAGCCTCGCGAAGGTTATCATACACTAAAAAGAGTTAAAAAAAAGCCTGCATTATGCAGGCTTTTTTTTGTTAAGAAACAACTTTCTTTTGGTGATTAATGGATTCTTGGTGAATTGCCTTGTAAATACGAAGAATAAACTCTTCACTTAACTGATGCTCTTCTCCTTCCAAAATCATTTTGCCTAAAATTTCATTCCAGCGTTTGGATTGTAGGATGGCTACATTGTTGTCACGTTTCAGTTTACCAATAGCATCTGCGATACGCATACGCTTCCCTAAAATTTCCAGCAACTGATTATCTATCACATCTATCTTGGTTCGAAGGGTTGCAAGCTTGTTATTAAATTCTACGGCATCGCCTACAGCTTTACGAATCTTTAAATCGACCGTCATTTTATCTAAGGTTTCAGGAGTGATTTGTTGTTTCGCATCACTCCAAGCATTGTCAGGATCGAAATGGGTTTCGACCATTAACCCATCATAATTAAGATCCAATGCCGTTTGGCATAAATCAAAAATAATATCCCTTCTTCCCGCAATGTGAGACGGATCTAAAATAAGGGGTAAATCTGGGAAACGATTCTGCAAATCGATAGCAATCTGCCATTCGGGGTTGTTTCGGTATTTAGTCTTCTCATAGGTAGAAAACCCTCTATGGATTACTCCCAGGTTGTGGATATCGGCACTGTAAAAACGCTCCACCGCACCTAACCATAATGCTAAATCGGGATTTACGGGGTTTTTAATAAGCACAGGTTTATCCGTGCCTTGAAGGGCATCTGCAATTTCCTGAACAATAAATGGAGACACCGTAGTCCGAGCCCCAATCCAAAGTATATCAATATCGTGCTTTAAGGCCAAATCTACGTGATGGGCATTGGCTACTTCCGTTGTGGTAAGCATACCGGTTTCTTCTTTTGCCCTTTGCAGCCATTTTAATCCTAAAGCACCTACCCCTTCAAAATTTCCGGGTCGTGTTCGCGGTTTCCAGATTCCTGCCCGTAATACCGTGGCATCGGTATCTTTTAATTGATGGGCTATTTTTAATACTTGTTCTTCGGTTTCGGCACTACAGGGGCCTGCAATCACCAATGGGTGGGCAAGTTGCATGGCATCTAGCCAATTCCTTAATTCTTTCTTATTTTCCATGATTCAAAACCTGGCTTAAGTTACTAGGTTGGTTTTCCTTATTTTGCGCATAGGTTCCCAAAATTTTAAAGTTCTTAACATAGGGTTCCAAAGCAGCTACTGCTTGATAGAAATCTTCGCTTTCTGAAAAGGTCACGTCCACAAAAAAGGCGTATTTCCAAGGAGTTCCCAAAATAGGGAGTGATTGTATTTTGGTAAGATTGATATGATGGGAGGCCATCACTTCCAAAGCTTTACTTAAAGTACCTACTTCATGACCCAGCTGAAACTTGATAGAGGCCTTGTTAGGCGCTTTTTTACTCACGGCAGCCCCCCGATTTCCGAAGAGCACAAAACGGGTTTGATTTTCTTTGATATCCTGAATGTTGCTATCCAATATTTTTAACCCGAAGCGCTCTGCCACTTGTTTTCCAGCGATGGCAGCAACCCCCTGCAAGTTATTTTCCTTAATTCGCTTGGCTTCGCTTGCTGTATCCTTTCCTTCAATGATTTTGAACTGTGGCGGAAACTTCCGAAGGTAATCCTTGCATTGCAGTAATGCTACTGGGTGCGAGTGTACCTCAAAAATATCGATAATCGATTCGGATTCCAGTGCCATTAAATACATCTGTATATTTAAAAATACTTCATCAATGATTTCAAAATCGCCGGCTTCCACCAAATTGTAATTAGGAAGCAAAGAGCCCGTAAGGGTATTTTCAACGGCCATGACACCATAATCGGCTTTTCCTTTTTTAACGCTTTGGGTCACTCCATCAAAAGAGTCGCACATCACCAATTCCACAACCAAATCTGGAAAGAGCTTTTGTACTGCTTCATCGTGGAAAGAACCTTCAATTCCTTGGATTGCTATTTTCATTTGCTTTATAATTTCAGTTTAAAACCCATAAAAAAACCCGGAAGTTCGTTCCGGGTTTTTATGATGCTATATATTTCAATTACATGACAACCCGGTACTTTCCACCAAAGTAAAAAAACCAAAAGTTGAAATATGTAAAAAATGTGTTCATTTGTTTGTATCGTTGTCGCTAAAGTACACATTACTTTATAACAACAAAATCTTTTTTGCGTTTTTTTATTTGTGTAGTTTTACATTTTACAACACCTATGTCTATTGAAGTCCAAAATATTACTAAAACTTATGGTCCGCAAAAAGCGCTGGATGATGTAAGTTTTTCGATTCAGAAAGGGGAAATTGTAGGGTTCCTTGGCCCTAATGGCGCTGGAAAATCCACCATGATGAAAATCCTCACCACCTACCTTCCTGCTTCTGAAGGAGCTGCCTTTGTCAACAACCATAGTATTAAAAGTGAATCTTCAAAGGTTCAGAGAAGTATTGGATACCTCCCAGAGCACAATCCGTTGTATTTAGACATGTACGTAAAGGAGTATTTATCATTTAATGCCGAAGTATACGGAACCCCAAAGAGTAAAGTCTTGGATGTTATCGAGCAAACCGGATTATCACCTGAAGCCCATAAAAAAATCCAACAGCTTTCGAAAGGCTATCGACAACGAGTAGGACTCGCCAATGCTTTATTGCACGATCCTGAAGTATTGATTCTAGACGAACCAACCACTGGGTTAGATCCCAATCAGTTGATTGAAATTCGAGAACTCATAAAAAGTGTAGGAAAAGAAAAAACGGTTTTACTCAGCACTCACATTATGCAGGAAGTTGAGGCCATCTGCGACCGGGTCATTATCATCAACAAAGGAAAAATCGTGCTCGATAAATCGTTAAAGGAACTTTCCAAGGACAAACAGCAAATTATTGAAGTGGAATTTGGTTACCGTATTGAAGAAGTCGCGTTACAACAGATCGATTTTGTAAAGAAGGTAGAAAATACCATAGGATTTGTCTATCACCTACACTTTTCCACGCAAGAAGATATGCGTGCGAAGGTATTCGATTTTGCGCATGACAATGGTTTAAAGATTTTACAACTTCACCAAAAAAATACTTCTTTGGAGAAATTATTCATAGAACTTACTCAAAAATAAGCTTTCCCGTAAAGAGCTCTTCCACATCTATGATGGGAGGTCTGTTTTTAGCAATGACATCCCCAGTACTAAAAATCCTTCCTTGAATTCTATTGATAGGGTTCACAATCATTTTATTGGTGCTCCGGTGAAAAATAAACAAATTGAAAACTTCCAATTCGGCAGCTTCTACACGTACATCGCCATCATACAATCCAAAATTTCCTGAAACTGCGTTTCCCTTCAGATAGAACTTTGAAATGCCATTGGCCTGAATCCCTAATTCCCCTACATCCAGATTGTCAAAACGAAAATCGCCGTCAATATGAAATTCGTCTTCTTGTTCCCTATCCTCAGAAATTAACACAAGGTTTTTAAATTCTATGGGCCCTACTCCAGTAACCGTTAAACCTGAACTATTCCTTATTTCCAAAGAATCCTTGTTAAAGGTAACGAACACCTTGGTTACGTCGTAATCCCGGGTATAGTTGCAACTATTTCGATCGCTCACTTTGAGTATGCTATCCTCTACCCGCACCCTTACTTCGTTAATTAGGTTTTCGCCGGTTTCAATCACCACTTTTCTTTCATCCCCTTGGGAAATAAATAATTGTACCCGGTTCCAAACAATAATTTTATTGAATCCGTCCAGCTCGTATTCCTGCTGAATGATATCCCCAGTAGTTTGAAAACAATCCCATGCATTTTCAGAATTGCATCCAAAGAAAAGTGCGATAAGCGCTATGTATAAAAATTTCTTCATCCTATATTCTTACCCCTATTCCAAATTCAACGGCTTCAGCTTTCGCCCAGTGTGATTTCACATTCACGACCCCAAAAAACCGATCATTGAAAAAATAGCGTTTAATTCCCAATCGGTTATAAATTTGTTTTTCAAATTCATAGGGCCAATATACATAATATCCCAATTGTGAGATAAAGGCAATCCGGTTAAACCGAAGCTCATGCCCTACAAAAACCCCTATTCTTCGATAGTCCAATCCTTCCTCCAAGTTATCGCCCGGAAAGGCAATTCTTCTGTAATTAATTAAATGAATTAAAAAATTAGAGAAAAAGAAATCGACCCCAGCCTGTAGCGTGCTTTTATAATTTATTCGTTTATCGGCGAAAAAGGAGAACACATAAAACGGGTATTGCCCTAAACCATTTACATCGGCTTCATTGATTCCTGTTCTAAATACGGCATTGTATTTAATTCTTTCAGCATAAAACTTACTGGGCCAAGTACCATGGGAAATTCTTGCAGGAAACCCCACTTCATTGAACTGATAACTTAAGCCCGCGCTAAAATAAAAGGTATTGGTACTGTTGTTTGGGGCTTTTAGATTAGCATTCGAATAATGAATCACTCCCATTCCCAAATGCGCTCCAAGCCCTTTGTAAATATTTTCCTTTACAATTTCCCCTTTTAACAAAGTGGTACTTAGCAGTGTGCTTCCGTAGGCATTATTCTGAAAGTTGGTTTCAGGGTCGTAAGGATTTGAAGCATAAGCAACCCCTTGAGCCACCCCTACCCGAAGCATTCTATTTAAAAAATACCAATTGAAATGTCCGTAAAGTCCGAAATTTTGTCCCAAATAAGGATTTTGCATATCCTGATAGGTAAAGGTAAATCCCCAATCAGGGAAATTATACCTACTTTCCCACTCATTATAGCCATAGGTCTTTCGGTTATAGCTAATTACCAATCCTCTGGGGTGGCCGGTAATTAAATGGGAAATATCTGGATTGTGCTCTAAAATACTCCCATAAAAAGTAGAAACGTCTATAGACACTGGTTTTAGTTCATTTTGCTGTGCTTGCAAAATGGTTCCAACCATACAGACCGCGATCAGGGAAAAGAGATACTTCATAGTATTTGAGCGGCTGTAAATATACACTAATCTTCAAATAATAGTTGTCCTGTATAGTATTCTTCTACTTCTACAATTGGAGGTCTATTTACAGAGATCACATCTCCTGTTCCTCTAATGCTACCACGTAAACTTTCTACAGGATTAATAATCATGATATTGGCACTTCGTTGAAATATACGAACTTCATTCACTCTTAGATTTTCAGCTTCCAATCGAGGTACCTCATCCTGAAAAACAAAAGAAGCTTTTTCAGAAAATCCGTCAATATAAAAACCACTAAAACCATTGGCATCAATTTGAAAATTTTCACATTGTATCGTCAAAGTGAAATCGCCACTTTTACGGGAATCCTCCACTCCTCCCGTAGTATCACTTATTAAATGAAGTGAGGTAAAGTTTAAGATTCCTTCCCCAACTACATCAAATTCCGAACTATTCCTTATCACTTTCAAATCGGGAGTAGTCACAATGGCTTTCGTAATACCATAGTCTCTCACAAAGTTACAGCGGTTGTTGTCTTTTATCACTAAGACCTCATCAATGACTTCCACGGAGACGTCATTCAGTAGGTTTTCACCTGTTTCAATAAGTACTTCCTGGGTCGCACCCTGTTGGATCACCAAGCTAACGTCATCTTCTATTCGAATTTCAGAAAAGAACGGCATGGAGAAAGCTTCAACAATCGTATCCCCTTCCGTTTGAAAACAATTATTGGCATCCTCGCTATTGCAAGCTGCTAAAAACAAGACCAGTAAAAAACTAAATTTTTTCATTTTTAAATTCTTACCCCTATCCCAAATTCAATACATTCTGCATTGGCGGCATGGGTTTTTACCGTCGCTACCCCAAAAAGCTTTTCAGTAAGGTAGTATTGCACCCCAACCCTACTGTACACACGCGATTCGTATTCGTAAGGCCAATAAAAATAATACCCCAATTGCGTAGGAATGGCCATTTTACCTATCCTAAACTCATGTCCCAGCATCACGGCCGCCCTCTTGTAATCGGTATCGGGCGAGACTTTATTATTAAACGAAGCCGCAATGTATTCTATTTCCTTTTCTAAAAAAGGGGAAATAAAATATTCCACACCAAATTGTAAAGTGCTTTGGTAATTCAGTCGTTTATCGGCGTAGGCTGTAAATACGTAAAAGGGATGTTGTCCTAAATTGAAATAATCGCTTTCATTGACCCCGCTTCGGAAAAGAAAATTGAATTTAATCTTTTCTGAAAAGTCCTTCGGGTCTTCCTCTTTTTGATAGATTTCCTCTCCTTCCGTGAAATCATATTTTAGCCCAATATTAAAACCCAAGGCATTGGTTCCCGAATTAGGGGCTTTAAAGCTTCCATTGCTATGGTGCACAAAGCTAATTCCTGCATTCAACCCAATTCGATCGATAAGATGGTCTTTGTTAAACTGAAGTAAAATATAGGTGGAAGCCAGTAAATGACTTCCGTAGGCGATATTCTTAAAATTGGTTTCGATATCAAAAGGCTTCGTATTGTATGCGATTCCTTGGCCCAAACGAAGCATTAGGTGACGCTTCAAAAAGTAAAAATTATAATGGCCATAGAGCCCGTAGTCTTCCCCTAGTACATCGTAATTGAAATTTTGATACAAAAAAGAAACGCCCCAATCTGGGTAATTATACGATTGTTGCCAATACTTCTCTCCATAGGTTTTATGGTTATAGCTTACCAAAAAACCTATGGGATGTTCCCTTACCAAATGGGCGATGTTTTTATTATGCCGAAGTAAGGTTCCGTAGTAATATTGTGCATCCAGCGTAAAATTGTTGGTAGGTTTTTCTTGTGAAAATACCGTAACACAACTGAAAAAAAAGATGTAAAACCACTTTTGACTCATGCTGCAAAAGTAACCGATTTAAAATACCTGCGAAGCAATCTTTTTGATATTAACACTCTTTCCCATGGAATAGTAATGCAACACGGGCACCCCAGCTTTTACGAGTTCCTTACTTTGCTGAAGGCACCATTCAATGCCCACTTCCCGCACTTGATCATTGTCCTTGCATTTTACCACTTCCCTAATCAAGTCGTCGGGTAAATCTACATTGAAACGATGCGGAATCAAATTGAGCTGCTTTTTGGTAACCAAAGGTTTCAGCCCTGGAATAATGGGTACTTCAATACCTTCTTTTCGGCATTTTTCCACAAACTGAAAAAACTTACTGTTGTCAAAAAACATCTGGGTGACAATATACGTGGCTCCTTTGGCAATCTTTTTCTTCAGAAAATAAATATCGCTGTCCATACTGGGAGCTTCCAAATGTTTTTCGGGATATCCCGCCACGCCAATACAGAAATCGGTTGGGGTATTGTTTTGTACTTCTTCGTCTAAATATACCCCATGGTTGAGATTGGCGATTTGAGACACCAACTGACTCGCATAATGGTGTCCCTCCTTTTCCGGTTTAAAATAGGTTTCACTCTTTACCGCATCCCCACGAAGGGCCATGACGTTGTCAATTCCCAAAAAGCCCAAATCGATTAAAAAGTTTTCGGTATCCTCTTGGGTAAAACCACCACACAAAATATGCGGAATGGCATCCACGTCATATTTATTCTGAATCGCCGCACAAATTCCCACCGTACCCGGTCTTTTACGAACCACCTGCTTTTGCAACAAGCCATTGTCCAATTCCTTATACACATATTCTTCCCTATGGTAAGTCACATCTATAAAAGGAGGGTTAAATTCCATTAAAGGGTCAATCGCATCAAAAATAGACTGAATGTTTTCTCCTTTTAAGGGCGGTAATATTTCGAAGGAAAACTGTGTTTTCCCATGGGATTTTTCAATATGTTCGGTTACTTTCATTTAGTCTGCAATATTGGGTTGAAGCCACTTGGTAGCCTCGGTTAATGAAATATTTTTTCGTTGTGCGAAATCGGCCACCTGATCCTCTTTTATTTTTCCGAGTCCGAAATACCGGGCTTCAGGATTTCCAAAATAATAACCAGAAACCGATGCCGCGGGCCACATAGCCAAGCTTTCGGTCAAGGAAACTCCAATGGATTCTTCTACTTTTAAAAGCTCCCAAAGGGTCTTTTTCTCCAAATGGTCGGGACAAGCCGGATAGCCAGGTGCAGGACGAATTCCTTTATAATTTTCTGAAATGAGCGCCTCATTGGTAAGCTGTTCTTCGGAAGCATAGCCCCAACATTCCTTACGGACTTTTTCATGCAAATATTCGGCAAAGGCCTCTGCCAAACGATCGGCCAAAGCTTTTACCATAATCGCATTGTAATCATCATGGATTTCTTCAAATTGCGCAGCCAATGCTTTGGTTCCAAAACCTGCTGAAACACAGAAACACCCTATATAATCCTGAATCCCACTTTCCTTCGGAGCAATAAAATCGGCCAAGGCAATATTAGGCTTACCCGCTGCTTTTTTGCTTTGCTGTCGCAGCGTCCTGAAAATAGTTTTTGTTTCTGAATTTGGATAAACTTTCACTTCAATATCGTCCTCATCGACCGTATTCGCTTCAAAAAGCCCGAAAACTGCCTTGGCTTTCAATAGATTTTGAGTAATGATCTGCTGAAGCATTTGCTGGGCATCTTGATAGAGTTCGGAAGCTTGTCTGCCCACGACTTCGTCCTCTAAGATCGCCGGAAATTTTCCGTGCAAATCCCAACTTCTGAAAAATGGTGTCCAATCGATATAGGCCTTCAGAATTTCCAAATCCAACGATTCTATTACCTGAATTCCCAACTCATTTGGTTTTACGATTTCAGAAGCCTTCCAATCGATTTGAAATTTATTTTGACGCGCCGCTTCAATCGTCAAAAAGTCCTTCACCCGTTGTCGCTTCAAAAACCCTTCCCGAAAGGATTGGTATGCTTCCTTAACTTGCGTTTTATAGGCTTCCTTACGTTCCTTCTGCAACAAATCGCCCACCACAGTCACTGCACGGGAGGCATCGTTTACATGCACGACCAATTGTTCATACTCTGGATCAATTTTCACCGCCGTATGGGCCTTGCTTGTCGTTGCCCCGCCAATCAATAAAGGAACTTTAAAATCCTGTCGCTGCATTTCCTTGGCCAAAAACACCATTTCGTCCAAGGAAGGGGTAATCAATCCACTCAAACCAATTACATCCACGTTTTGTTCTTTGGCCGTGGCAATGATTTTCTCTGGAGGTACCATGACCCCCAAATCCACAATTTCATAATTATTACAAGCCAGTACTACCGAAACAATGTTCTTCCCAATATCATGCACATCGACTTTTACGGTGGCCATCAATATCTTTCCATTGGAGGAAGAAACCGAATTTTTATCTTCTTCAATAAAAGGCAGTAAATAGGCCACGGCTTTCTTCATCACCCGAGCACTTTTCACCACTTGCGGCAAAAACATTTTCCCGCTTCCGAAGAGATCCCCCACCACATTCATCCCAATCATTAATGGGCCTTCTATTACCTCAATAGGTTTTTCAGATTGTTGCCGTGCTTCTTCCACATCTTCTTCAATGTAAGCATCGATCCCTTTTACCAAGGCTCTTGTAATTCGATCCTGTAAAGGCTCCGAACGCCAAGATTCATCGGCTTGCTTTTCCGCTTTGGTTCCCTTAACGGTTTCCGCAAACTCCAGAAGCCGTTCGGTAGCGTCCTCCCTTCGATCTAAAATTACATCTTCCACATATTGCAATAAATCTTTCGGAATGTCATCGTATACTTCCAACATCGCAGGATTCACAATCCCCATATTCATGCCTGCCTGAATCGCATGATAGAGAAAAACCGAATGCATCGCTTCCCGAACCACATCATTTCCACGAAAACTGAAGGACACATTGCTTACCCCACCACTTACACTACAATGCGGCAAATGGTTACGAACCCAACGGGTCCCTTCAATAAAATCAACGGTATTTTTGCGATGTTCGTCCATTCCCGTTGCCACCGGAAAAATATTTAAATCGAATATGATATCTTCTGGAGGAAATTGAACCTTGTTTACCAATAGTTCATACGAACGTTGCGCTATTTCAATACGTCTTTTAAAAGTATCGGCTTGCCCTAGTTCGTCAAAAGCCATGACGATAACGGCAGCCCCGTAGCGTTTGATTAATTTCGCCTGACGTAAAAATTCGGCTTCCCCCTCTTTTAAGCTAATGGAGTTCACGACACATTTTCCCTGCACTACCTGAAGTCCCGCTTCAATGATTTCCCATTTGGAACTATCGATCATGATTGGGACTCGGGCGATGTCGGGCTCGGCCACAACCAAATTTAAAAAGGTGACCATGGCCTCTTTTCCATCAATTAATCCGTCATCCATATTCACATCCAAAATCTGAGCCCCACCTTCCACTTGATGCCGGGCAATGGAAAGTGCTTCTTCAAAATTGCCGTCTTTGACCAATCGAAGAAACCTTCGGGAACCCGCTACATTAGTTCGCTCCCCAACGTTTATAAAATTACTCTCCGGGGTAATGACCAAAGGCTCTAAGCCCGACAGCTTTAAATATCTGTTTGATGTATTCATTTAAAAAGGTAATTCTGAAAGGTCCACATTTCCACCCGAAAGGATGATTCCCACTTGCTTTCCCTGAAATTTTTCCTTTTCCTTCAGTACCGCCGCCAAAGGCACGGCACAGGAAGGTTCCACGATTATTTTCATACGCTCTCAAATAAGCCGCATGGCCGTTATAATTTCTGCCTCTTCCACACAAATAATTTCAGAAACACCTTGCTGAATAATGGGAAAGTTGACGTCTCCCAATTGTGTTTTTAAACCATCGGCGATGGTGCTTGAAACTTCATTAGATTCAATCCTTCCCGATTGTAATGAACGATAAGCATCATTTACCGCTAGGGGCTCTGCCCCTATGGTTTGGCAATTTTTTCCGAAGTACCGCACCGAGAGTGCCGTTCCAGCTATGAGTCCGCCGCCACCCACCGGTGCTAAGACCATTTCTAGGTTTGGCTGATCTTCGATTAATTCCAAAGCTGCGGTGGCATTACCTAAAATGACTTCCAACTGATTGGAAGGGTGTAAGAATGTAGCGCCATTTTTCTGAACAATTGCTTCAGAGGTATGCTCCCTGGCCTCTAATGTGGGCTCACACAAAATCACTTCTGCACCATAGCCCTTAACGGCTTCAATTTTTACCGATGGAGCATTATTGGGCATCACCACATAGGCTTTAATGCCTAGGTTTTTAGCGGCCAAAGCCACTGCTTGTCCAAAGTTTCCTGAAGAATGCGTTACCACTCCTTGCTGTTTTTGTGCTTCAGAAAGCTGCTGAATGGCATTTACAGCGCCCCGCATTTTAAAAGCACCCATTTTCTGAAAATTCTCACACTTAAAATAAAGGGAGGCACCCGAAAGCCTATCCAAATATGAAGAGGTAAGCACCGGAGTTCGATGTACATACAGTTTTACATTGCTATAAGCATTCAAAATGTTTTGTTGGGTAGGGATCATACGAAGTTTCTAGTTTGGGTATCGGTCTTGGAGAAAATTTAGAAGCCACATCTGCTATAGCTTTAATGTGATCGGGAGTCGTTCCGCAGCAACCTCCAATAATATTGACCAAGTGTTTTTGTAAATAGGTTTCAATTTGTTGCGCCATTTTTTCTGGGGTTTGATCGTACTCTCCAAAGGCATTGGGCAGTCCCGCATTGGGATAGGCAGAGATGGCCAATTCGGTACGATTGGAAACGACTTCCAAATGTGGTGTTAATTGTTTGGCCCCTAACGCACAATTGAATCCCACACTCAATAAAGGAATATGCGAAATGGAAATCAAAAAAGCTTCTGCGGTTTGTCCCGAAAGCGTCCTTCCCGAAGCATCGGTAATGGTACCGCTAATCATCACTGGAATACTACTATTCCTTTCCTCTTTAATTTCTTCGATGGCAAACAAAGCGGCTTTCGCATTTAAAGTATCAAACACGGTTTCTACCAATAGCAAATCTACCCCGCCATCTATGAGGGCCTCCGCTTGTTGTTTGTAGGCTTTCCGAAGCGCTTCAAAAGAAATAGCCCGAAATCCAGGATTATTGACATCGGGAGACAAACTGGCTGTCTTATTGGTAGGCCCTATAGCGCCTGCTACAAAGCGGGGCTTCTCCGGGTTTTGTTGGGTAAATTGGTTTGCCACCCGTTTGGCAATGGCGGCCGATTCGAAATTAATTTGATACACGTAATCTTCTAGGTCATAATCGGCCATGGCAATGGTGGTTCCAGAAAACGTATTGGTTTCCACAATATCGGCTCCAGCTTCAAAATAAAGTCGGTGTACCTCAGCAATCGCTTCCGGTTGTGTTAAGGATAGGATGTCGTTATTCCCTTTTAAAGGTTTGTGGAAGTTTTTAAAAAGCTTGCCTCTGAAATCTTCTTCCGTAAATTGGTGACGCTGCAACATGGTTCCCATGGCCCCGTCCAATACCAGAATTCTTTTTCTCAATATTTTTTCAATTTCATGCATAACACATTGTATCTTTTATAGATAATCATTGAAGTTACGAGAAAGTGAAGAGGAAATGGTTTCTTGTTATCTATTCCAAAATTGGATAGAACGTAGCACCTTCTTTGCAGGACAAAGGGTTGCTAAGGCTTCACAGGGTCTATTCCCTCCGCCTTTCTTGATAACGTTTCAAAAAGTATATGAACTACAACAAAGTAAAGGCATAAAAATGTCTTTACCAATTATTCGAATAAAAATTTAATGCTTCAGGTGAATGCCACACTCCCTATTTTCCAAAGCCTTTACAGGGTCGAAATAATCGAACTCCATAGGAAGTTTTTTAGACTTGATATAAGCGGAAAGCTGTTCATCGGAATAATGATAAAACGGGCTTACCTTTAAAATTCCTTCCTGACTGAAACTAAAAACATCCAGACCATTTCTGTAATTTGTTTGATTCTTTCGAACGTTGGTAAACCAAACATCGGGTTGGTATTTCTGGAAAGCCCGATCGAAAGGTTCTAGTTTTACTTTTTCTGAAAACTGTTCGTGATTAGGATTATTTACATCGGGAATACCTATACTACTGTTCAAAAAGGCTGTGGTGTATTTTGGGGAAAAAATTTCAATCTGTAGCTGAAGCTTCTCAATTAAATAGTGGGCATGTTTATAGGTGGCCTCTGTATTGTACCCCGTATCGCACCAAATTACCTGAATGTCCTTTTTTACTTTGGAACAAGCTTGCAAAATGGCTGCCGAATAAGGGCCAAAGCTAGTGGTGACCACTGGTCTTTCAGAAAATTCCAACGCAAAAGCGATAATTTCCAAGGGATCCTCAAAACGAACATTCTGATTAAAAAGGGCCAAGTTTTGTGGCGTAATCTTCTTCATGAATAATTATCCTATCGACTTACTAGAGTTTACAAAACTACAAACAATTATTTAGATAAAGTATTTATTTATGAAGTTTGATTGGCTACAAACTCCTCAAGGGTAGTATTCTCTAGGATGGAAAGGGTTTTGTCACGAACCTGAATCATTAAATTATGCACATCACACTCATCCTCATCATTACAATCCTCACATTTTTCATAAAAATTGAGACTTACACAAGGAACCATGGCAATGGGGCCTTCCAAAGAACGGTAAAAAGAAGCTATGGGTGTGGTTCTAGACTTTTCCAAAAGGTAATAGCCTCCTCCTTTTCCTTTTTTGGATCCTAAATACCCAGCCTTTTTCAAAGAAAGTAAGATACTTTCCAAAAATTTTTGAGAGATATTTTCAGATTCTGAAATTACCGAAATCTGCACCGGATCATTGGTTTTTCTTCGGGCTAAGTGACTTAACGCTTTGAGTGCATATTTGGTTTTTCGGGAAAGCATGTTTTAAAGGTAACTAAATTTTGGTTCCATTTACAAAAACATCGTAAGTTATAGCAACCGACTTTTCCAAAGTAATGGATACCGAACAGTATTTTTCAAAACTAAGGGAAGCCGCCCTTTGTGCCTTTTCTGGAGCAATAGTGCCTTCCAGATACACATTAACATGAATCGCTTCAAAAGGTTTCGCCTTTTTCACCTCCGTTCGGGTTCCTTCTACTTCCACACGATAGGAAGTCACTTCTTGACGCTGCTTTTTTAGTACGTAAATTATATCAATCGCATTACAACCGCCCACTGCCATAAGCAGCAACTCCATAGGACTGGCGCCTTTAGCTTCCGTAGGGTTATTCGGGTTATGATCTATAAAAACCGAAGTCTCCCTACTGCCTTTTCCTTCAAAACGATAGTCGTCGTTTACTCTATTTAAAACTACTTTCATACGATAAATTACAAGTCTTGTTTCTTTAAAATTTGATGGACTAATTTATGAAAATGTATTGAAAAAGCCTTTATTTCCGGGTTAAGGCCTTCTTCTGAATAATTTCAGGAATGGAACGGCCTTCAATATTGCTTTCCAACCACGATATAATATCCAGATACAAAAAACTCCTCCGCTCGTAAGGATCATCCTCCAAGGCCTTCAATTTAGCATGCAATTTCTTGAATTCAGATTTAATTTCGTGAGGGTAAATATCGCCCAGATTTCTTAAAAACTGAATCATTTCCTTTTGCACTTGGTATAAATCTTCCATCTTGATCAAGAACTTATAGGTGCTCTTAATCAAACGTTCCAAATGGTAGTCCTCACCTGCTTCATAATGGGCGACCAAATTTAAGATTCGGGAATAACACAATAAGTCCTCCCGCATTTCCAAAGACTTGTTGGAAATGATCTTGTGTAAATATTCAATACATTTCTTGTTGTCCCCCATCCCAAAATACAAGCAAGCAATTTTGTAGTAAAAGATCATGATATGGTGTTCATCCAACTTGCTTTCATAGGTTTTTATCCCCTGCAAAACCTTTGGCACCCACTGGGTTCCTTCTTGGAAAGTACCTTCCATAAAGTGCAGATTCAGTTTATGGGAATACAGGTATAGGAAGGCCAAACTTTGTACATTTTCGCGTACGGGAAACGAATCTTTTTGAAGCACTTCTTCAAACTTCAGCAAGGCTTCCTTAAACCTTGGAATATCCTGAATAAAGAAAAGGGCTTCCAACAGGTATTGCTTTCCGCGGATAAAAAACACGGGGTTCAACACCATCATGTTGGGCTGTTCGTAAAAAAGATCGGTCCACTTCAACGCATAGCGGTAACAGGATAAAAAATCCTGTACCAAAAAGCTATACCACAAATGGGCTTTATACCACCAAAGTTTTTCCCGAAAGCCCATATCCTCAATAGCTACGGAAGGTAGACGGTCTTTGAAATATTGCGTAATCTCACGAAATTCTTCATCGTTCTTCACATATCCCTTCTTCAGAAAAATACCATACAACTGAAGCGATAAATTGGACAACTTGCTGGAAATGACATTCAGCTGACTAATATTTTTGGCCTCAACCGTAAGTTCGTCGGCACGGTTGCTGATACTTCGGGTAATGTATTGCGACTCAATGACCTTTTCCAATTCAATAATCTCGTAAGCCATATTTTTTTCTTCATTGGATAGGGCCAAGGTTTTCGCTTTTTCAAGCAACTTCAAACTTTGATTGTACAATCCTTTATGGTATAAAATCGTAGCGAAATCCAATTGCTCCCGAATTTGCAATCGAATATTTTGATGCATGGGGTTTAACCGAAGGCTAATTAAAATTTGCTTGTACAAATGTGCCTTTAAATTGGAGAGCTGTCTTTTCTTGATGTTTTTATGCTGAAGTATTTCTTTCTCATCATACTGCTGAAGCTTGTCCAAAATCTCCAAAAGCTGCATAAATTTAGATTCCTCATTGGTCCCCAATCTTCCTACATACAATTTAAATTGTCGTTTTTCCGACTTGGAAAGGGACTTGATAAGATCGAAAAGAGGGTCTTTTATAACTTTGGGCATGGTAACAAAACATAATTCAAAATACTGATTTTCAATATTTTGAATCTAAAAAAATTATTTTAAACTCCGTAATCCACTTTATAAAATTAGCGCATTTCAGCTTTCCAAAATATAAATTCGTCTGTAATTATCAATCTTTATTCTGAAGAAATGTCGCAATCCCAAATTCAAATTTTCGATACCACCCTAAGGGATGGAGAGCAAGTTCCTGGCTGTAAACTCAACACCGAACAAAAATTAATCATTGCCCGTCAATTAGAACGTTTAGGGGTCAATGTCATTGAAGCGGGGTTTCCCATCTCCAGCCCAGGCGATTTTCAAAGTGTGGAAGCTATTTCAGAAATTATAGAAAATGCCACGGTTTGCGGACTCACCCGAGCGGTTAAAAAAGATATCGAAGTGGCTGCGGAAGCTTTACGAAAAGCGAAATATCCTAGAATTCACACAGGAATTGGCACTTCAGACTCACACATTAAACACAAGTTCAACAGCAATCGAGAGCAAATTATTGAACGGGCTTTTGAAGCGGTAAGCTATGCCAAATCGTTTGTGGAAGATGTAGAGTTTTATGCAGAGGATGCGGGCCGTACGGATAACAACTACCTAGCAAGGGTTTGTGAAGCGGCCATTAAAGCGGGCGCCACCGTATTGAATATCCCAGACACTACGGGATATTGTCTTCCGAGTGAATACGGTGCCAAAATTAAGTACTTAAGGGAGCATGTGAAAGGCATTGACAAAGCCATTCTTTCCTGCCATTGCCATAACGATTTGGGACTTGCTACGGCCAACGCTATTGAAGGGGTGATTCACGGAGCCCGTCAAATTGAATGTACCATCAACGGAGTGGGAGAACGTGCTGGAAATACCGCTTTGGAAGAAGTCGTGATGATTTTAAGACAGCATCCATATTTAGATTTAAATACCAGCATCAACACAAAGGAAATTTATAAAACGAGTCAGTTGGTTTCCCAACACATGGGTGTCTACACCCAACCCAATAAAGCCATTGTGGGGTCCAATGCCTTTGCCCATAGTTCGGGCATTCACCAAGATGGAATCATTAAAAATCGGGAAACCTACGAAATCATTGACCCGAAAGAAGTAGGCGTAACCGAATCGGCCATCGTATTAACAGCTCGAAGTGGTCGTGCCGCCTTGGCGTATCGCGCCAAAAAAGTTGGTTACGAATTAACCAAGCTTCAGCTGGATGAAGTATATGCCAATTTCCTCACTTTTGCCGACAAGAAAAAGGAGGTAGCAGACAACGACATCCATCAAATTATCGAAACCAGTAAGGTCTATCAACAAATCATTTCAGCGTAATGGGAAAAACCTTATTCGATAAAGTTTGGGACGCGCATGTGGTCGATTCCATAGCAAATGGACCCCAAGTATTGTACATCGACCAGCATCTAATTCATGAAGTAACGAGTCCGCAGGCCTTCCAAGAACTGGAAGCGCGAAAGATTCCTATTTTTCGCCCCCAGCAAATTGTGGCTACGGCAGATCATAACACTCCTACCCTCAATCAACACTTACCGGTAAAGGATGCGCTTTCCAGAAACCAGTTAAAACAGCTTTCCGAAAATTGTCAAAAAAATGGAATTACCCTATACGAACTAGGGCACCAATACAACGGAATTGTGCATGTAATGGCGCCCGAGTTGGGCATTACCCAACCGGGAATGACCATCGTTTGTGGCGACAGCCATACCTCTACCCATGGGGCTTTTGGAAGTATTGCCTTCGGAATAGGAACCAGCCAAGTAGCACAGGTATTTGCAAGCCAATGCTTGTTATTGACCAAGCCGAAATCCCTTCGGGTAACGGTAAATGGCACCCTGAAAAAAGGAGTGCTTCCTAAGGATGTTATTTTATATATCATTTCTAAAATTGGCACCAATGCCGGTACGGGATATTTTTGTGAGTATGCCGGAGAGGTTTTTGAAAACATGAGCATGGAAGGCCGAATGACCGTTTGTAACATGAGTATTGAAATGGGAGCGCGAGGCGGTATGATTGCCCCCGATGAAACCACTTTCAACTATGTAAAAGGACGTGAGTTTGCTCCAAAAGATGTCGAATTTGATAAAAAAGTGGCCTATTGGAAAACCCTTCCCACAGATGCAGATGCTGTGTTCGACAAAGAGTATACTTTTGACGCCTCCGATATTGAACCTATGGTTACCTACGGAACCAATCCGGGTATGGGTATCAAAATATCGGGGAACATTCCGTCACTAAAAGATGCTTCCTTTAAAAAATCCTTGGAATACATGGGTTTTGAAGCAGGGGAAAGCATGCTCAACAAACCCATTAACTATGTATTTATTGGTAGTTGTACCAATTCACGGATTGAAGATTTCCGGGTAGCCGCACAATATATAAAAGGAAAACAAAAAGCAAAAAATGTAACCGCTTGGCTCGTTCCGGGCAGCAAACAAGTGGAAGCACAAATTGAAGCAGAAGGATTAAAAGGTATTTTTGAAGCGGCAGGTTTTCAGCTACGGCAACCAGGCTGCTCGGCTTGTTTGGCCATGAACGATGATAAAATTCCGCAAGGGGAATACTGTGTTTCCACATCAAACCGAAATTTTGAAGGGCGCCAGGGTCAAGGTGCCAGAACCATTTTGGCGAGTCCGTTAGTCGCTGCTGCCACAGCCATTGAAGGAAAAATTATAGACATTACCCAACAGCTAAATTAATATGGAAAAGTTTGTGACCCTTACCGATACCGCCATTCCATTGGACATCGAAAATGTAGATACCGACCAGATTATTCCTGCCCGATTTTTAAAGGCAACCGACAAGCAAGGGTTCGGCGATCATGTGTTTAGGGATTGGCGGTTTCAGAAAGACGGAACTGTAAATGAAGACTTCGTTTTAAACAACCCCAAGTATAAAGGAAGTATTTTAGTGGCAGGGAACAATTTTGGCTGCGGCTCTAGTCGCGAACATGCTGCTTGGGCTTTGGTAGGCTATGGTTTTAAGGTAATCGTTTCTAGCTTCTTTGCCGATATTTTTAAAGGAAATTCCCTTAACAACGGATTACTACCGGTTCAGGTTTCCGAAAGATTTCTTTCAGAATTATTTCAGAAAGTAAAAGAAAACCCAAAGACAGAAATTACGGTAAACCTAGAAAAACAAAGTATTTCAGTAACAGGAACAAACCTTACTGAAACCTTTGAAATAGACCCTTACAAAAAAACATGCATGATTAATGGCTATGACGACATTGATTATCTACTGAGTAAAAAAGATCGAATTGAAGCCTTCGAGGCGCAAAAAATATAGTAATATGAAATTGAACATTGCTGTACTTCCTGGCGACGGAATTGGCCCAGAAGTGACGAAACAATCCATTAAGGTGCTGCATGCGATTGCCATGGAATTTAACCACACCTTTTATTTTTCCCATGCTCCCGTAGGAGCAATTGCCATTGACGAAACCGGGGATCCCCTTCCCCAAGAGACTTTGGATTTGTGCAAAAATAGCGACGCCATACTTTTTGGTGCTATTGGCGATCCTAAATACGATAATGACCCTTCTGCACCGGTACGTCCCGAACAGGGATTGTTGAAATTACGAAAGGAAATGGGCCTATTCGCCAACATACGGCCCGTAAAAGCCTACGACACCCTTTTGGAACAGTCCCCTTTGAAAGTGGATCGAATTCAAGGTACCGATATTAGTATCTATCGCGAATTGACTGGCGGTATTTATTTCGGGGAAAAAAAGCGGAATGAGGAAGGAACGGAAGCTTCAGATTTATGCCTTTACACCAAAGAAGAAATTGAACGTATTGCCCATTTGGCTTTTAAAGCAGCGCAATCGCGGAAGAAAAAAGTGACTTTGGTAGATAAAGCGAACGTTCTGGAGAGTTCCCGACTTTGGCGAAAAGTAGTGACAGACTTGGCAAAAAGTTACCCAGATGTGGAATTGGACTTCCTTTTTGTGGATAACGCGTCCATGCAGTTAATTCTGAACCCAAAGCAATTTGATGTCATCCTCACCGAAAATATGTTTGGGGATATCATTAGTGATGAAGCGAGTGTGATTGGAGGCTCTATAGGCTTGTTGGCTTCGGCTTCCGTAGGAAATCAATTTGCTTTATTTGAACCCATCCATGGATCCTATCCGCAAGCCAAAGGAAAAGGGATTGCCAACCCAATTGCCTCAATACTTTCAGCAGCCATGCTCTTAGAACATTTTACTTTGTTTGAAGAAGCTGAAATGATTAAAACGGCCGTTGAAAAATCATTGGAATTGGATATTACCACTCCCGATTTAAACAAACTGGGCAAAACCATTTCCACCGAAAAAGTAGGGGATTTTATTGAAGATTTTATTTTACACCCAGAAGACACTAACCGCAATTTTACCAATATCCACCTGGGACAGTCTACTATTATCTAGTAGGATAGTTTATTTTTTAGTTGGTTAAAGGTCGAAATAGGTTCGGCCTTTTTCTGTTTTTTCAGCAGCTTTCCATATTTTTCTAAAATGGGCAAATATGTGAGTTGCGTGCTCATTACGCTTCGGCCATTTCTTTCTTTTCGGTATTGATTACTTTCATCTCGGTCATCGCACCCCGTAGTTTTTTTCCAATAATTTCTATCGGGTGTGCCGTAATGGCTTCATTTACTTCTATCAAAGCAACATTATCGACTCCTTTATTTGGAAACGCATTTCCTATATCGGTAGGTGCTACCGTTTGCATAAAATCTTTTAGCAAAGGTTTTGCGGAATGGTCAAATAAATAACACCCATATTCAGCCGTATCTGAAATAATCCGATTCATTTCAAATAATTTTTTTCGGGCAATGGTATTGGCAATGAGTGGTAATTCGTGTAGGGATTCGTAATAGGCCGAATCTTCCACGATTCCTGAAGCAACCATCGTTTCATAGGCTAATTCTACCCCAGCTTTCACAAAAGCGGTCATCAACACCCCATGATCAAAATATTCCTGTTCGGGGATGTGTTCGGGAGTAGGATCGGTTTTTTCGAAAGCCGTCTCCCCTGTTTCCGCCCTCCAACGAAGCAAATCGGCATCATCGTTGGCCCAATCTTGCATCATACCTGAAGAAAAAGCTCCACTCATGATATCGTCCATGTGTTTTTCAAATAAAGGCTTCAGAATTTCCTTTAAGGTTTCTGAAAGTTCGTAGGCACGAATTTTCGCCGGATTGGAAAGTCGATTCATCATATTCGTAATACCTCCATGTTTTAAGGCTTCCGTTAAGGTTTCCCACCCATACTGGATCAATTTGGAAGCGTACGAAGCCTCCACTCCTTGCTCGACCATCTTATTGAAACACAAAATAGAACCCGTTTGCAATACCCCACATAAAATGGTCTGTTCTCCCATAAGATCGCTCTTTACCTCAGCCACGAAGGAAGATTCCAGCACTCCTGCACGATGACCTCCTGTAGCAAATGCATAGGCTTTAGCCTCTTCCATGCCTTTCCCTTGCGGATCGTTTTGTGGATGCACTGCAATTAAGGTAGGAACCCCAAAACCACGTTTGTATTCCTCACGAACTTCCGAACCGGGGCATTTTGGCGCTACCATGATCACGGTTACATCTTCACGTACCTGCATGCCTTCTTCTACGATGTTGAACCCATGGGAATACGAAAGAGTCGCTCCCTTTTTCATTAAAGGCACTACTTTATTAATGACAGGGGTATGTTGCTTATCGGGGGTTAGGTTACAAACCAAGTCGGCCGTAGGAATCAATTCCTCAAACGTGCCTACTTCAAAACCATTTTCGGTGGCATTTTTATAAGACGTTCTTTGCTGATCAATAGCTTCTTGCCGAAGGGCATACGACACGTCCAGTCCCGAGTCCCGCATGTTCATTCCCTGATTCAAACCTTGGGCGCCACAGCCTAGAATGACTACTTTCTTTCCTTCCAAGGTGGTGCTGCCTTCCGAAAATTCGGAAGCTTCCATAAAGCGGCATTTTCCTAATTGGGCTAGTTTTTCACGTAATGATAGGGTATTGAAATAATTTTTCATTTTCTTGTTTTTAGGCACTGGCAAAGGATTCCAGCAATTGGGTGATTTTCATTTCGTCTTTGGTCACGGCAATTCTTCCCGAACGTACAAATTGCATGATCCCAAAAGGCTTTAATTCGCGGTGCAATAATTCCACTTCGCTTTTTCGGCCCGACTTTTCCAGAACGAAGAATTCTCGGTTTACTGTCACAATGCGGGCATTGCTTTCTTTAATGATATTCTGAATTTGTCGTTCTTCAAACAACAAGTCGCTCTTAATTTTAAACAAACAGGATTCTTGATAAATGGTTTCTTCATCGGTGTGGTAATAGGCTTTGATCACCTCTACCTGCTTTTCAATCTGACCGATGATTTTTCGCATCTGTGCTTCGGAAATTTCTACGACGATGGTCCAGCGGGACACATGGTCAATTTCAGAAACGGAAGAATTAATACTTTCAATATTAATATGCCTACGCTGAAATATCGCTGAAATACGGTTCAGCAAGCCTACATTGTTTTCGGTATAAATAGATACCGTAAAAAGTTTTTTTTCTGTCTCCATAATTAACTCAATCTTATATCTGAAACCGATGCTCCCGTAGGGATCATGGGAAAAACATTATCTTCTTTTTCTACACAAACCTCAAGGAAATAGGGGCCATCATGCGCTATCATTTCGGCTACGGAAGATGCTAAGTCCTCACGTTTATTAACTTGTTTGGCTTCAATGGAATAGCCTTGGGCGATTTGCACAAAATTGGGATTGGTCATTTCGGTAGAAGCATAGCGCTTATCAAAAAACAGCTGTTGCCATTGACGTACCATTCCGAGGAAATTATTATTGAGGACGACAATTTTTACGGGTACGCGGGTTTGAAAAATGGTACCCAATTCCTGAATCGTCATTTGGTATCCCCCGTCCCCAATTACAGCGACCACTTCCCTTTCGGGCGCTGCCATCTTAGCGCCAATGGCTGCTGGAAGGGCAAATCCCATGGTTCCTAATCCGCCTGAAGTAATATTGCTACGGGTTTGGCGGAAATCAGCATAGCGACACGCAATCATTTGGTGCTGACCCACATCCGATACAATAGCGGCTTTTCCTTCGGTTTGGGAATTGATTTCCTTCATCACCTCGCCCATGGTCAATCCCTCTTTGGTGGGGTGTAAATCGCGCGAGATGATCGATTCATATTCTATTTGGTATAAATCCTTAAATTCCTGATGCCAATCGGTGTGAACCTTTTCCTGTAACAACGGAAGCAACATCGCGAGGCTTTCTTTGGAGTCGCCCAATACGGCGAGATCTGCTTTTACATTTTTGTTCACCTCGGCCGGATCGATTTCAAAATGGATCACTTTCGCCTGTTTCGCATAGGATTCCAAATTTCCTGTCACCCGGTCATCGAAACGCATACCAATAGCGATGAGCACATCGCATTCGTTAGTCAATTTATTGGGTGCATAGTTGCCGTGCATTCCTACCATTCCAACATTTAAGGGATGAGAAGAAGGAATCGCAGAAGCCCCTAAAATAGTCCAAGCCGCAGGGATTCCCGCCTTTTCAATCACCGCTTTCAATTCATTTTCAGCTTGTCCTAAAATGACCCCTTGCCCCCAAACGACCATGGGTTTTTTAGAGGCGTTAATGATTTCAGCCGCTTTTTCAACTTCTGAAAGTTCTGTTTTGGGAACGGGTGTATAACTTCGAATGCCCGTACATTTTTTATATTGAAACTCGAATTCCTCAAACTGGGCATCTTTGGTAATATCTACCAGTACAGGCCCCGGGCGGCCACTTTTGGCAATGTAAAATGCTTTGGCAATCACTTCCGGAATTTCGGAAGCCTTGGTGATTTGATGGTTCCATTTGGTAACCGGAGTAGAGATTCCCACAATATCGGTTTCCTGAAAGGCATCGCTCCCTAACAACTGGGAACCCACTTGCCCTGTGATACAAACCAACGGCGTAGAATCGATTTGAGCATCGGCAATTCCTGTGATGAGATTGGTTGCCCCAGGTCCTGAAGTTGCCATAGCCACCCCAACTTTCCCTGAGATTCTTGCGTAGCCTTGTGCGGCATGCGTTGCACCTTGTTCATGGCGCGTCAATACATGATGTATCTCGTTTTGGTATTTGTACAATTCGTCATATACGGGCATGATTGCCCCACCGGGATAGCCATACAAGGTATCTACGCCTTCGGCCAAAAGACAGCGAACTACTGCCTCACCACCCGAAATCCGTTCGGTTTTGGGCGAGGTTTCGTTTGGGTGATGTAAGATTTGTGTTTCCATACAGATGGTTTTTAGAATTCATCGGTCACACAACCTTTCGAGGCTGAAGAAACCGTCTTGGCATATTTATAAAGTACTCCGCGATCAAACTTTAATTGAGGTGCTTTCCAGTGCTGTTTTCTTATGGTAAGTTCTTCTTCCGAAACTTCCAGGGTAATGGTTTTGGCTTCGGCATCGATGGTAATGGCATCCCCATCTTTCACTAAAGCAATAGTGCCGCCTTCTTGGGCTTCTGGTGTAATATGCCCTACCACAAAACCGTGGGTTCCTCCAGAAAAGCGTCCGTCGGTGATTAAGGCGACCTCCTTCCCTAATCCCGCCCCAATAATGGCTGCTGTAGGTTTGAGCATTTCGGGCATGCCCGGACCTCCTTTGGGTCCCTCATAACGGATCACTACAACATCTCCTTTTTTTACTTTTCCCTCACGAATACCATCATTCGCATCGTATTCACTATCAAACACCTTGGCTTTTCCCGAAAACCGCAAACCTTCCTTTCCTGTAATTTTGGCGACACTACCTTCCGAAGCAAGATTTCCGTAGAGCATTTGCAAATGCCCCGTGACTTTGATAGGTTTTTCAATAGGCTGAATCACCTCTTGATTTAAGGGCAGATCCTCAGCTTCCAATAAATTTTCAGCCAGGGATTTTCCTGTGACCGTTAAACAGTCGCCATGTAACAATCCTTTTTTCAGTAAATATTTTAATACCGAAGGAATTCCCCCAATGGCGTGCACATCTTCCATGAGGTATTTTCCGCTAGGTTTTAAATCGGCTAAAAAAGGCGTCGCATCACTAATCTTTTGGAAATCCTTGAGCGTGAAATCGATATGGGCTGCTCTGGCAATAGCCAGAAAGTGAAGTACCGCATTGGTAGAGCCCCCTAGAATCGTAACTAGCCGGATGGCATTTTCCAAAGATTTACGGGTAATGATGTCGCTGGGCTTGATATCCTTTTCCAATAACAATCGCATGGCTTTTCCCGCTGCGACAGCTTCTGCTTTCTTTTCTTTTCCTGTAGCAGGATTGGATGCGTTATAAGGCAGGGCCATTCCCAAGGCTTCAATGGCTGAAGCCATGGTATTGGCCGTATACATTCCGCCGCAAGCACCCGCTCCTGGGCAGGCCTTTTCCACCACTTGTTGGTATTCCGTTTCGGAAATGGTTCCTGCCACTTTACTTCCCCAAGCTTCAAATGCCGATACCACATCTAGCTTTTTTCCATTATGGCAACCCGAATCGATGGTTCCCCCATACACCAAAATGGAAGGTCGGTTCAAGCGTATCATTGCCATTAAGGCGCCTGGCATATTTTTATCGCAGCCTACCACGGTGATCAATCCGTCGTAACTCATCGCTTGCACCACCGTTTCCATAGAATCGGCTATGATGTCCCTAGAAGGCAAGGAATACCGCATTCCAGGTGTTCCCATGGATATTCCGTCACTTACCCCAATCGTGTTAAATATGAGTCCCACCACATCTTCTTCAAACGTACCCTGCTTCGCGAGTTGGGCCAAATCGTTTAGGTGCATATTGCAGGGGTTGCCTTCATAACCTGTACTGGCAATTCCTACGATAGGCTTGAAAAAATCTTCCGTAGAAAGACCAATGGCATGTAACATGGCCTGCGCGGCAGGTTGGGTAGGATCTTGGGTAACGGTTTTACTGTATTTATTCAACTGACTCATAAGGTTTCACCGGGCTGTAAAGGTTTGTATATCGAAAGTATTGTAAATAGATTTTTTAAGAAAAGGGAATGACACGCTGAACATAAATCCAAGTGGCTTAATTTATAGTTAACTTACTTATAAATAGCTACTTATGATTTTATTTTTACGATAGCCATGATACTGTTTTAATCACTTAAATGTCAAAAAACCAATTCCTATTTTTGAAATGTTTTGCAGGGTGGTTTTAGTAATGCGTAAATTTTAAAGCGTAAGATTTGCTTCGGAAATCTAAAATTTAAGTATTTTTCAAAGATCTATTTTAAAATTTTGCAGATGCATTTCAAACTGTCATTTTTCCTATTCCTTTTCAGTCTATTTTATTCCTTACAGGCCCAAGAAAATTTTCCTGAAGATTACTTCGGTATTTATAAAGGCACGCTACTGGTATCTGCTCCCCAAGGCACCAAAGAATACGCGATGGAGTTTCATTTACAAGCCACCGATTCCCTAGGAAAATATCAATATACCTTGGTATATGGTGACGGGGACCAACGGCAGGAACGTCCTTATTTTTTGATTGCCAAAGACGCTTCCAAAGGAAAATATATTATAGACGAGGACAACGGAATTATTTTGGATGCCCAACAATTTGACAATCATTTGTACAGTCTTTTTGAGGTCAATAACAATCTGCTCACCACCTTTATTTCTTTTGAAGCAGACCATATGGTGTTTGAGATTACGGTAGCGTCTAGGGAGCAGCAACAAACCACCTATGCTACTGAAGACCAAACCGAAGTCATCTCCTATCCCATAACCACGCGTCAAAAAGCAATACTAATGAAGGAGTAATTCCTTTTGTAGAATGATTAAAATACGTACATTTGTCGCTGTTTTAGAGGAAAGATTTGACTGATTGCAACCTCCGTAAAAAATGCTAAAGGCAGTAGGACTTCCCTAACCGCTTCAGGCCAAATCTTCCTAAAGAAAAATTGAGTTTATGGCATATTTATTTACTTCCGAAAGTGTTTCGGAAGGACATCCAGACAAAGTAGCAGACCAGATTAGCGATGCATTAATCGATAACTTCTTGGCTTTTGATCCTGATTCGAAAGTAGCCTGCGAAACCCTTGTTACCACAGGGCAAGTAGTATTGGCCGGTGAGGTGAAATCGAATGTGTATCTGGATGTGCAAAAAATAGCACGGGATACCATTAATAAAATTGGATACACCAAAGGGGAATATCAATTTGACGGAAATTCCTGTGGGGTCTTTTCGGCCATCCATGAGCAAAGTGATGATATCAATCGCGGGGTAGATCGCGCCACCAAAGAAGAGCAAGGTGCAGGAGACCAAGGTATGATGTTTGGCTATGCGACTAAGGAGACCGAGAATTACATGCCTTTGGCACTTGATATTTCCCATAAAATATTGATTGAACTTTCCAAACTTCGAAGGGAAGGCGTTCAAATACCTTATTTACGTCCCGACTCCAAAAGCCAAGTGACCATAGAATACAGCGACGACAACAAACCGATTCGCATTGATGCCATTGTCGTTTCTACCCAACACGATGAGTTTGATAGCAATGAAGAACAAATGCTGGCGAAGATTAAAAGCGATATTGTCCATATTTTAATTCCGAGGGTAAAAGCACAGTTGAAGCCTGAAATCCAGAAATTATTTAACGACCAAATTAAATACCACATTAACCCTACTGGAAAGTTTGTTATTGGTGGGCCTCACGGGGATACCGGACTTACCGGTCGCAAGATAATTGTGGATACCTATGGTGGGAAAGGCGCTCATGGTGGTGGTGCCTTTAGCGGTAAAGATCCAAGTAAAGTAGATCGTTCTGCTGCGTACGCTACCCGGCATATTGCTAAAAATTTAGTAGCTGCTGGCGTGTGCGATGAAGTCTTGGTTCAAGTAAGTTATGCTATTGGAGTGGTAGAGCCTATGGGGATTTTTATCGATACCTACGGCACCTCTAAAGTAACTATGACCAATGGTGAAATTGCCCAAAAGGTCTCTGAGATTTTCGACATGCGTCCTGCCATGATTGAAGAACGTTTAAAATTGCGTCAGCCTATGTATTCAGAAACTGCTGCTTACGGCCACATGGGGCGTAAAAATGAGGTGGTAAAGAAAACCTTTTTTACCCCCGACAATCAAGAAAAGGAAGTGGAAGTAGAGCTGTTTACTTGGGAAAAATTGGATTATGTAGCTCAAGTGAAAGAGGCCTTCGGATTGTAATTTCTGAAGAAATTAGTCATAAAATGCCTTCCGCAGAGAAGGCTTTTTTTATATAATGTTGTGCCGTTTGGCCTTTTGTACCGCTTCAATCTTACTATGTACCTGAAGCTTTTGATAGATGTTCTCTATATGCTTTCGAACCGTACTCGGCGATAAAAACAAATTATCGGCGATCGCCGTATAACTAAGCCCAGTACTTAATTGCTCCAACACCTCTATTTCCCGTTTGCTCAAAGAAATATCCTCTTTATCCTTTTCATTTTCAATTGTCAACGGATTCCGAAGTAATTTCAAGGTTTTTAAGGCGATGGAAGGATTCATGGCGGCCCCACCATTCAAGGTTTCCTTGATGCCTTCGTAGAGGTCCTTCGGATTGATTTCCTTCAGTAAATAACCATCGGCACCAGCCTTAATGGCATTGAAAATATTTTCGTCGTTATCGAAGGCTGTCAACATAATAATCTTGATCTGCGGATACTTCTGCTTTACCACTTGGGTGGTTTCAATACCATCCAGTACAGGCATTTCAATATCCATTAAGATAAGATCGATGTTGTGGTTTTCCTCCAACTTGGAAAGTAATTCACTTCCGTTAAGGGAAGTATGCTTTACAGTAACATCCTCAAAAAAAGAAAGCTTTTCCTTAACGGCATGAATCAGAAAAGAATTATCGTCTACAATGGCTACTCTTAAAGTCATCTTCGGAAGGTTGGTTTGGTGTACTTAAAACTATGGAATTAACTTATCTTCAGCAATAAGGCAATTGCCCTATAAAGTTAGGTATTTTTCGGAATCCTTAGATTGAGCGTTGTCCCTTTTCCTTTTTCGGAAGCAACACTAAGTTCTGCACCAATATCCCGAGCTCTTTTCGCCATATTATTTAAACCGTTACCAAGAGGAACGCTCTCCCTATCAAATCCTTTTCCATCATCGAGAATACTAATTTGAAAATATTCGTCTGTTTCTTCAACACTAACCTGCACTTTTGAGGCTGAAGCATATTTGATGGCATTGTTCACGGCCTCCTGAATAATACGATACATATTCATTCCTTGAATAGAAGTAAACTTCTGCTCATGATCTAACGAATGATCTATATGGAACTCGAATTGGGTAGTGGAAGCCGCTATCTTCGCCTGATTGATAAAATTGGTAATACGCGCCTGTAAATCCTCGAAAGTAATGTCGTTCTTGTTCATGGCCCAAATAGTATCCCGAAGCTCGTAAATAGTTTGGGTGGTAAAGTTGCTGATCCCCGACAACTTTTCTGAAAGTTTTTCTTGAAGATCGGGGAAACCGTACTTAACATTATCCAAGCTGGAAATAATAAAAGTAAGTTGTGAACCAATATTATCGTGCAAATCACGGGAAATACGAAGTCGCTGCTCTTGTAGTTTGTTTTGGGTTTCAATGCGGGTCAACGCCGTTTTCAACTCCCCTTCTTTTTGCAACTGACGGTTTTTCAGTTTCTGCTGATTGTAAAACAAATATCCCAAAAGCCCTAACACCAGTGCCAATCCAAATCCGCCGTACATGAGGATATTTTTTTGCTTTACCTCCAGGTCTTTTTCTGCTAGGGAGGCACGGGTTTCTGCAAGATCCCGTTCCTTTTTTTCCGTTTCATATTTGGTTTCCATCTCTGTGATGGCCTTGGTCTTTTCCTCATTGAGAATAGAGTCTTTTACCGCAAGATATTCATAAAGGTATGCATTGGCATTTTGATAGTCCTTTTGCGCTTCAGCATATTCCACCAACACTGCCAGCGACTCTTTCTCCACTAGCTTAATACCTTTCTCCCTAGCAATTTTTAAAGCTTCATCTAAGTAATATTTTGCCTTCGGAAAGTTTTTCTGTTCTAAATACATTTGTCCAAACGCTTGATAGCTATAAGCCCACCCGTTGTAATCTTTTATTTCCTTCCGAAGTGATACTGCTTCATTGAAAATTCGTTCTGCTTCGGTAAAATCTTTTTTATTACTGAAGGCAAGCGCCATATTGGATAGTTGCGTCGCCTCCATTTTACGGTCTCCAATCTTTTTAGCAAAATCCAATCCTTTTTGATACGCTTTAATGGCCTCCTCATACTTTTCTTGGTAAATATAAATCGCTCCAATGTTGTTATAACCATTTATGAGTCCGTCGTAAGTCCCTAACTCTTCCTGAATCTCCAAAGCTTTGGTAAGGTAAAAAGTAGTCTTGTCAAAATCCTGGGTATAATAATACACCACGCCAATGTTGTTGTAAGCTTGGGCGATTCCATTTCGATTATTCAATGCCTCTTCTGCCTTTAAGGCATCGAACATAAATTGCAAAGCAGTTTCATACGCTCCTCTTCGTATATGGATCGTTGCCACGTTATTGAGTACAATCGCAAACCCTTTGGTACTTTGGGTTTCTTCAACAATTTTTAGCGCCTTATTGTAATAGTACATAGCACTGTCGTATTGGGTTTTACGCTCGTGATAATTTCCCAATCCGTTAAGGTTGATCCATTCGCCTTTACGGTACTTAAGCTCTTGTGAAAGACGCCAACCTTTTCTAAAAAAAGCAGGAGCACTATCGAGTTGGGTTACGTTGTAATGACCTCCAATTTTTTGATAACGAATAGCTTGAGCGGTATCTTTAGGGGCAGATTTCAGAACGGCAAGGGCGCTGTCGATATTAGGGAGGGTTTCCTGTGCTAGCAACGGAAGCCACCCACACAATAGCACCATGAGGGCGGGAAATATAAATTTGGGCATAGTTAGTTGTTGTTGCACAGCAAGATAGCATTAAATTTTTATTTCTGGCTGGGGTTGCAGTGCTTCCTGCAAATTGTAACGTAAAAAATGATACCGATCCAAATGTATCTGTCGGGTAGTTATTTGAGCATTCTGGGTCGCAATTTGTTGTTTTAACTCCTTGTGTTCTAGAGAAGCATATTCCACAATACGATGGTTGGCTTTGCGAAATACAATCCAAAGCCCTATGCAAAGTACAATAGTTATAATGATGATAAGCCCCATTCTTTACCTTTTTAACCAAGGTTAAAAATATAGGAATTCATAAAAACAGGGAATAGGGCAATTGGCGTATTTATAAAGCAACTAGTACTTCTTCGGAAACAAAACGACAATTTTTGTTCCCTTTCCTTTTGTAGATTCAATGGTAGCCATTCCATTCAAATCACGGGCTCGCTTTTTAATATTTTGAAGACCATTTCCCACTTCCACTACATTAGTATCAAACCCTTGACCATCGTCTACAATTGCAAGCTGGTAATCCTTATCCTTTTCGGCTAGGGTCACGGTAATGGTTTTCGCCATAGCGTATTTTAGAGCATTATTTACCCCTTCTTGAATAATTCGGTACACATTCATTCCTTGAATGGAGGGCAATAACATTTCTTTGGAAATAGCTGTAGAAACTTCAAAGGAAAAACGCACCTCATCCCTCACAGAACCTGCCTTTTCAATAAAATTAGAAATACGGGACTGCAAATCTTCCACCGAAATGAACTCCTTATTCATCGCCCAAATAGTATCCCGCAACTCGTAAATGGTATGGGTGGTGAATTCTGAAATACTTCCAAGCTTTTTTGAAACTTCCAGATTGGTATCATCTAGGCCATATTTAAGATTTTCCACGGAAGAAGTTACAAAAGTGAGTTGTGAACCAATATTGTCATGCAAGTCACGGGAAATACGAAGGCGTTGTTCCTGAAGTTTGTTTTGGGTCTCAATACGGGCCAAGGCTGTTTTCAATTCACTTTCCCGTTGTAATTGATTGTTTTTTAAGCGCTGCTGATTGTATACTAAATATCCTATAAGGGCCAGTACTAAAGCCAATGCAAGGCTGCCATAGAGCCAAAGGTTTTTCCGTTCTACCTCCAGTTCTTTTTCGGCTAATGAAGCTCGGGTTTCGGCAAGATCACGTTCTTTTTTTTCAGTTTCATATTTGGTTTCCATTTCAGCGACCAGCTGGGCCCGTTCTTCGTTAAATACCGAATCCCTTAGCGTGTAAAAAGCCTCTTGCTTTTCTAAGGCCGTTTTAAAATCGCCTATCTTTTTGTAAAACCAGGCTTCCTGTTGCACTACATCCCGAATCTTCTCAATACTTTCACTTTCATTGGCGTATTGATTTGCCAATACAAAATAATCTTTGGCTTCCTCATTACTATTTAGATTATAAGCAATGGTGGCCAAATTGGTATAATTGGTGGCTAAATTATAACTACGTTGGGTAACCTTATTAATGGCCAATGCCCTATCGATATACTTTTTCGCTTCCGTGTAATCTTTCTGCTTCAGCAAGGTATTTCCAATATTGTTGTACACAAAGGCAAATCCTAGGGAGTCCTCTACTTTTTTTAGAAGATCCACATTTTGAAAGTGATAATACAAGGCACTATCGGCCTTGCCCCAATCGTCAAAATTTATGCCTATGGCATTATTGGCATAAATAAGGTAACGGTGTTGTTTATGGGTAGCTTGATCCATAATTCGATAGGCCTTTTTCCCATATTCGACCCCTTTATCGTAATCTTCGAAGTCGTGATAAATAATGGATATATCGGAAGTATGTAACGAGATCATGGCCGTATCTTTCATCCTTTCAGCTGTGGCTACTGCTTGTTGCGCATAGGTTAAAGCATCTTCATATCGCCCCGCACGTAATTCCTGAAAATGAAGCCTTTCGTATACTTTCCGAAGTCTATTTAAAGAATCTAAACTATTGAGTTGTTTAATTAATTTTTCCTGAACCAATGCAGTACTATCGGTCTTCATATCCCGATCCCATTTGTAAAATTGAAAATACAGATAGTTGGCACTATCCGCTTTCGATTTTAGGTAGGGTTTTGCTTTGGAAAAATAGAAACTTGCCGAATCTTTACTATTAAAGGCTTTCTGCAATAGAGAATCCAAAATAGGCTGCTGTGCGTAGCAAATTACTACTGAAAAAAAGCTGAGTATGACAAATTGGAGGAGTTTCATACGTTAGGTTTGTGCTTTAAAAATAAAAAAACACGGTGATATACCGTGTTTTTAAAACATTATTCTGGTTTTCTATTGGTACGATTTTATCAATTTCCCATTGCTCCACTGGCCAATCTTTTTATTGAGACCACCACTGTCATGAAAATAGCCTAGCCCCTCTTGTACTCCATTTTGCCATTCGCCACCATAATAGGAATTATCTTTAAAGAAAAACCGTCCTTGACCATGGAATTGATTATTGGTATTAAACATGCCTTCATACTTATCGCCACTTGAAAACGAGTATGTGCCCATATACATTTTTCCATTTCGGAAAAAACCTGTAAAGCTATCGCCATTGCT
This sequence comes from Flavobacteriaceae bacterium, assembly GCA_002707025.1. Lineage (GTDB taxonomy): Bacteria > Bacteroidota > Bacteroidia > Flavobacteriales > Flavobacteriaceae > PALG01. The sequence goes on from PALG01000031.1 coordinate 402,112, forward strand.
CCACTTATACCTTCCATAGGCATTTTGGCAATCCCCCGCCACACAACCGGTAGCCACTTTATTATCATAAAAGGTGTATTCTGTTTCCGGCAGGTAATTTTTGAACACGGCCCGCACCCATTTATCATTTTCCAACTCATGGGTATAGCCTACCCCGTTCATCATTCCGTTGCGGTATTCACCTATAAGATTCTTTTTTTTCCCTAAATAACAGCCATAACCGTGTAATTGATCGTTCTGCCAAAAACCGATATAATTTCCTGCATCGGTCCAATGAAAAAAGCCATATCCTTCTCTTACGCCATTTTTCCAGAAGCCTTCATAATATCCATAGCTATAGTTTTTCTTTCCCCAACCATTTTGGCAATCACCACTCACACAATCATTGGTTGTCACAGGTGAATTAGGACTGTTAGGGCTATTGGGAGCACTGGGAGTTTGCGGAGTATTTCCTTTGGGGCTACCTCCAGAAGAAGTACCATCATGATAGCTTAGCTCTCTAGTACTATACAACCGTTTTGATCCAGAATCTATCTTTTGGTACCAATTGCCTTTATTGTCATACACCAAGGTAAGGTTATTCTTGGAGTAAAGGTTGTTACCTTGTTCGTAGTAATCTGTTAAGCTCGAGGATTTCCCGGTTTCAATTGTTGTAGAATTACGGATCACTTTTAGTTTTCCCCCTTCATACGAATAGGTATAATTGGAAACATAACTTACTGCTCCATTTTTATAGCTCTCGGTTTTGATAATTCGATTTTGGGAATCATAGTATTTTTTTTGTGTAAGCTCCCCATTTAGGTTATGGGTGGTTTCCCAAAGTCCTTTATGGTTGTATCCAAATCTTGCTCCACCACTATTGTCGCTGTAGTTCCATCCAATTACCCTACCGTTGGAATCAATGGAATATACTTCAGTAACATCTCCGTATTTCGATTTGGATACCGATTTTAGCAACTTCCCGTTGGCATCGTAAACATACTGAATATCGCCAAGTAAGCTACTCTTAGACAAAATGAGGTTTCCTCTTTGGTCAAAAACATATTCATACCCCCATTCCCCTGAGACCTTCTCGGTTTGGATATCCCCTTTCAAGTTGAAGTGATTTTTAGTATGCGCTATTGGAATAGGATTCGCCGGTGCATTTTGCCAATCAATGGTATACTGTGCTACCACAGGTTGAAATAACAGACACCATGCAATGAGGTATAGTAGTTTTACTGTTTTCATAAGGGATGGGTTTTATGTGTGTCTTCAAAATTGCAAGAATTTTCATCCAAAAAAAATACGGCAGTTGCCGTATTCTTCTTGTTTTCAATTATTTCATACTCCTTACAAGCTTGCCGTTGGACCACTCGCCAATTTTTTGTTTTAACTCCTTATCGTGAAAATAGCCTCTCCCTTCATATTGACCATTCACCCAATTTCCTCCGTAATAAGAATCGTCTGCAAAGAAGAAACGTCCCGTTCCATGAAATTGATTGTTACTATTAAACATCCCCGAATACTTATCGCCACTAGCAAAGGTATAAGTACCCATATATAATTTTCCGTTTTTGAAAAATCCGGTAAAACTATCCCCATTGCTCCATTTAAAGCGACCATACTTATTTTCACAATCACCCGCTGTACAGCCTGTTTCTTTTCCTGTGGAATAAAAATCGTAATGGGTGGTAATGTTTCCATTGGTAAAGTACCCTTGATCCCATGTATTTCCTGTGACCGTGATTCCTAGACCGTTTAATTGTCCATTCTTATACTCTCCAATAATATTATCGTTATTATCGGCAATGTACACTCCGTAACCATTCATGGTATCATTCTCCCAATTGCCGATGTACTTTCCAAGACCGTCCCATTTATACATTCCATAGCCATCCTTTTTCCCATTTTTCCAAAAACCATCGTAATACCCATTTTCGTATTGGTATTTCCCCCATCCATTTTGGCAATCTCCGCTTACACAATCAGAATTACCACTCACAGGATTGTTATTGTTGCTTCCTGAAGCCATTTTTACCGGTTTAAACACATAGGAAGCTGTTGTATAATATCCTGGTAAGATGTATTTATCAACACCATTCACTTTAATTATAAGATCGTTTCCACTTTTTTCGGTACTGGTATTGGTATAATCCATAGACTGACCTTTCTCCACAACGTGATAGCTATTGCTATCGGCCACGCGACACCAATATACATGACTAGGGGTATACTCCAATTTTTCTGCGCTATTGGCTCCCCAGTTGGAAAATTTACGGATATCCTTAAGCAAATAAGTAGCGTCCCTTTCGGCTAGATAGTATACATAAGTTCCTCCTATATTTACAAAAGCACCCGAAAGGTATTCATCGTTGGTATAGAACGCAAAGGAATACTTATTAGTAAGGTAAAAATTAGTATCCACGCCTTTTTTCAATACCGAAGCTTTTCCATTCGACCCACTGGCTGCATAGCGAAAGTCCTCTAACAAATAAATGGTCCTGGAGGTTTTGTCTAAAATGGCTAAGGTATCTGTCTTAAGGTATTTTAAATCCAATACATTGGAAATTAGTTTTCCATCGTCTCGAAGTTCGTAATCGTAATCATTTACTTTTTTCCATGACAGTCCGCTAGTGGTTCCCGTAGTATTGGTATTCATTGGGGTGGGTACTTGTGCATAACTGCCCAATATCATTCCGAAAAGTAACGTGAAGCTAAGTGTAAAAAGTCTCATAGTAATCTAAAGGTTTTTATGTGAGTTCAAATTACTTAATTTTTTTAACATCAATACATAGGGCAATTGCCGTATTAGTTAAAGTAGGTGATAAACGAAATCAACAAGACAATCAATAATGCAGCGCCCCAACAATAAAACCATTTTTTTGGGAGCAGGAGTTCCTCTAGTTTCATAAGAAAAATTAATGCGACCAATACCAAAGGCATGGCCAAATACACCGTTTCCGTATAAGTTCCCTGCCAACAAGTAAGCAATGCTACTAGGGTGTACACTAGCCCAAAAACAACAAGTAGCTTTTTTTGGATCGCAGCACTTGCATTTCCAATTTTAAAAAATAAGTTTACCACAAAATAACTGAATAACCCAAGGGCAAATACTATCAGGGCGGGAAAAATCATGATCCAAACACCCCAAATTCCATAATCCTCGATGAGTAACTGTTTCATTCGGTATACTCTTGAAGGTTCTTTTTAGCAGCTTCAAATTCTTTTTCCCCATGGGTAATTTTCTTCAACACCACATCCATATTGGTATTATCGGCCCTAATGGCCACCATCACCAAGTCTACTACCAATCGGAATACAATCAATAAAATGGCTGCAGCAAATCCTTCAGAAAAGAGGATAAAGAAAAACCCCGAAAGGATGACCACAAACTGCTGGATAAGAATTCGAACATAAGGCTTAAAAAATAAGGCTCCAGGAGTGTATTCCTTGTATTGTGCATTATGAAGAAAGTTGGAATAGAAATACTTTAAATTCGACACAAAGAGCGAAGCAATTAACACTGGCATGCCTTCCAACTGAATCACGGCGGCATAATTATCCAAGATATGAAAGGGTTCTTTTATTTGTGGAAGCTTGGACTGAAAAAAAGCGAATACAAAAACCGATTGGATTCCTACAAACATTCCGTAGTGAAACAAAAAAAACAGCACCAAACCCACACTACTCTTAGGCATTTGGTGGTTGTTGGGACCTTGCTTTCCGTAGGTATTCACCATCCAAAGCTTCACGACATGGAACAACCCAATGACGATGGTTTCCAAAAAATAAGCAAAGACAATACTAATGGGATCCGCTTTGTTGAAAAGCAGTAAGGTAAGTAGGAACAAAGCGTTCCCCCACACTAAATAATTATACCTATTGGGCCAAAAAACAGTTTTCATCATAGCGATTGGAAAACCCCATTGCAATCAATGGGGTTTTTATAAGCTTGTACATACTCCTCTCATAGTACAAGCCAAATTAACTTGGTTAGTTAAGTTACTTTTTAAGATCATATGCGTAAATGAGGTCGTCTTTGGCTTTGTAATACAACACACCTCCGTACTCATCTACCTCATATTCGGGTTTCTTATCCTTTAAAAGGATTTCCTTTTCCACACTTCCAGAATCCTTGTTTACCTTTACCAACCCTACACCATCGTCCAATTTGGTAAGGATAAACTGTGAATTTTCGGTTGCAGCAGTAGCTTTAAAGCGTTGCGACATAAACTCGAACGAAGCGGTACCTATCGCAGAGAACATTTTGGAAGCACGATCGTGTTCCTTTCCTATATCGTTATAATTCCCTAGGCTATTTCTATTGGCCCCGGCCACATACGCATGCGAAGCAGCCATTGCAGTTGAAGCAACGGCTAGCACTCCCCCCACAATTTTTGCGAAGGTACTTTTGGAAGGGGATTTGTAATAATTATGATAGCTTTCTTTTCCGTCAAAGTTTACTAAAGTCATATTCTGACTAGACCCTAAAAAGATCCCGTTATCACGAATCTGCAAATTATCTGGCGCTTCCTTTTCATCAAAATCGGTTTTGGCAAATTCGGTCACTTCTCCTGTATTGGCATCTACCGCCATAATTTCGTCATCGGCACTAATCAAATACCGATTGTTTTTCTGGTCGAAAGCAGAAGCTACAGAAGTGGCTCTCTTATACTTCAACGGTTTTTTCCAAACTTGATCGCCCGTCTCTAAATTTACAATGTTGGCATCTTCGGAAGTGATGTAAATCAATCCCTGTGGGGTATGCGCCATGGTCATGATATTTTCCCCGGTCTTCAATGGCTTTTTGAACAAGGTTTTTCCATCAAATGAAATTTTATTAATTCCTCCTTGTTGTATTCCGAAGAGAATTCCATCGTCCATGATGTAAAAATGCTGTACATAACCTTTCGTTTTTGGTGCCTTATCCCAAAGATCTTCTCCAGTTTGAGCACTTAAGAAACCGATTTCCGATTCGTCCTTGGCTGCAAAAACACTGTTGCTTCCACCGCTGCTTTTATTACTAACTACAGCCAATCCCTGTGGAAGGATTTCAAAATTGACTACCTGCCCCTTTACTTTGGCTTCTTTTTCCCAAAGCTCTTGGCCATTGGTGCCAATTTTATAGATTTTCATATTGGTCTTGTTGGCATTGCTTTCAAAGGCATAGATTTCAGTTTCCGTTTCATCGGCCACCATCCAGTTTACGTTCTTGATTTTGTTTTCCCAAACGGTTTCCCCTGTGAAGGTTTTAGCTAAAATCCCCTGACTTGTAGGAATCAACATTTTATCTTTCAACAATAAGGGCTCGCCCGTCACTAGATAACTCTTCATCGTTGTTTTTCCGGGAGGGAATAAATAAAATGAGAAGTCCTCTTTTCCCGTTCCTAAATCGTACACTGCCACTTTAGGGGTATTATTTTCTGCAAGTCCTCCTGTTTTCTGAAGTCCGCTAACAATAAACTTATTCTGCGGCATGGCTATATTGGAAGTGAAAATTTGTTTCCACTGGTTGCCTTCCGAACTAAAAAGCACTTGCCCCGAAATAAAATCGATCACGGTTTTTTTGGAGGACATGAATCCGCCCTGGGCCACCATTACGTAAGGAGATTGAGGAACAAAATTCAACTCTTCCGGCTTTACCCTTCCGTAGTCCGTAAATTTGAATAATAATTCATTACTTCCTGGTTTGATCCCTACCAAACCATCATTACTGGCCACCACTAGGGTTCCGGCACCTGTAAGGTACATTTCATTGATTTTCCCGCCAATGTCATAATTCCAGTCGGGCTGTTCTGCTTTTTGCGCCATCAATACCGTAGAAAGAAGGCTCACAAAAAGTACGTGCATAAAGGTGTTGAATTTCATAATTGTAAAGGTTAATTTGATCTATCCAAAATTGTAGAATATTCTTACGCCACTCAATAGGGCAATTGACGTATAATGAAATAGATATGAGAGGTGAGAGGTGAGAGGTGAGATTTTAGTAGTGAGTAGAAATAAAAAAACCGAAGGTAAAACAGTTGTTTCACCCCCGGCTCCACGTAAAAACCTCAACACCTGAGATTTTCTTGAATGCGGATTAGTTTTGTGTCAGCTCCAGGTCAAAAGATCCTTCTGTAACCGATACGGTATCAGAATTGTCATTTAAATTATATCCAGTAAAAGAAAAGGTACCTTTTACATTAGTGGAAGAGTATTCACTAATATTGATCTCGCCAGTACTTGAGGTTCCATTTACAGTTGTATATACTACCACAGTATTGGGATCTGGATTACTGGGATCCGGTAAATAGCTATAAGTCCCTATGCTCAAAAAATTAAGGTCATAAGTTCCTACCCCATCAAAGTTTTGAACAATCATTTGAAGGTTTTCTGAATCAACCGTTCCTGCCGAAACTGCTAAAACGCGCACACCACCAGAATTGCTCTCTTCTGCTGCTTGTGTTCCATCGAGAGAGGTAAAGTTAGCTCCATCAACCTTAGCAGTCATCATCCCTGCTCCGGCATCACCACCGTCACCCCCCTCATCATCCTTCTTACAGGAAATAACGGCAAGACTCACAAATAATACTAAAGAAAGTGTTTTAAAAAATTTCATAATTGTATGGTTTTGGGTTTTTGTTGTTCACAAAGGTGCCCTAAAACCCTACGTTTTACAATAAGGCAATTGCCCTATTCTAGTGAAATCCAATAAAAAAGGCGCTACACAGTGCCTTTTCTTATTTCTGTTTTACTTTGCAGGTATTGATGCCCAATGGGGCATACAAAGGACAGAAGCTAATAAAGCTGGTCAACACAAAAATACCTGCCAAGATTAATAAAATAATCCCTACCGTACCCGAAACATAGCCTGTAAAGTAGAGAATGGCGATCACGGCAGCAATGATGATTCGGATGGCCTTATCGGCCGTTCCCATATTTTTTTTCATAATACAAGAATTTAGTTCTTCTAAAGATACTCAAAATTACTTGCATTCCCTCTGTAGTTCAATGACATTTCTCAGTTAAAGCGAATCCAAGGTAATACCTCCCGTAGGGTTTCAATCTTTTCCTGAAGGGATTTCTGAAACTGTTGGTGTGCCTCGCTATCAGGCTGAAATGGTTGGTGCCGTAACCCCTTTTGAAGGCTATCGATTTCCTTCTGAAGTTTTTCTGAAGCGGGATCGATCCACACTTCCCGAAACTTTTCCCAAATATATTCGATTGCAATCGCGTTGGGATGCAACATATCTTCGCCATAAAAGCGATAGTCACGAAGCTCGTCCATCATCAATTCATAGGCAGGAAAGTACTTAATACCTTGAAGTCCATGAATGGCGGTAATAAGGTGTGCCTTGCTTTGGGTATTTTCCACAAACCCGTCTTTAAGATGCCGTACCGGGGATACTGTAAATATAAGGGTCGCCGAAGGATTTACCTTTTTAATTTCAGAAAAAAGTGCTTCCAAACTCGACTGGATATCGGCCACCGAAAGCAGCTCTTTGGTAAATTCCTGCTGCGGAACTTTATGACAATTCGCTACTATAGCCCCAGTTTTTTTAAAGCGATACACCCAACTGGTTCCAAGGGTAAGAATGATATGGGTCGCTTCAACAAGGCCTTTTTTTAAAGCTACGCGTTGTGCATTTAAGTTTTCCAAGACTTCTTCAGCAATGCTTCCCGCCAATGAAGAATGAGCCTCAAAACTTTGCCAGAGGCCTTGTTGCTCAAATAGGTCCTTTTCTGAAAAAGGAATCTCTTGAACAGCTCTTTCTATCAACAAACCCAATGAAACCGGATTAAAAATGACGCCAAACGGATTCTGCACATTCTGAAACTGAAAATAATCCAACTTCCCGCCCATGTTTTCCGTAAAGCAAGAGCCCATCAATACAATTTTTGAAGCATACTCTATTTGCGGTGCTTCTGGTAGTAACGGGATTTGGGTTTGAAGATTCATATTCTTTTAGTGAGCACTTTTCAGTAGCTGTAAGCAATTTAAGGTTTAAATGCCTAAACCTAGCTACTATAACCGTTTAGGACTACTGAATGAAATCTTTCGCCGCTTCCAGTGCCGCTGCAATCCCTTCAGGATTTTTTCCACCTGCAGTCGCAAAAAATGGCTGTCCGCCACCGCCTCCTTGGATATGCTTTCCTAACTCACGGACAATCTGCCCGGCATTCAGGTTTTTTTCTGAGGCTAAGTCTTTCGAAATGTAACACGTTAGCAAAGCTTTGCCGTCGTGGGCACTTCCCAATAGCAAAAACAAATTGTTTACTTCTCCGCCCAATTCAAAAGCCAAATCCTTCATTCCTCCAGCATCCAAATCTACTTCTTTCGCTAAAAATTGCACGCCGTTCACAAGGGTTATTTCCGCTTTTAAATCGCCTTTTACATTCTTGGCCTTGTCCTTTAGTAACTGCTGAAGCTGCTTTTGCAACTCGTTATTTTCTTCTTGCAATTTCTCGATAGAACTGATCGGGTCGGGCGTATTGTTCAGCATTTTTTGCACTTTTCGGAAAGCATTGGCACGCTCTTCAAAATACTGCTTCGCGGCATCGCCCGTAATGGCCTCAATTCTTCGAATTCCTGAAGCTACGGCACTTTCGGAAGTAATGATAAAATGCCATACATCGTTGGTATTCGGCACATGTGTTCCTCCACAAAGCTCCATGGACTTTCCAAATTTTATAGCCCGCACGGTATCCCCATATTTTTCCCCAAACAACGCCATCGCACCCTCGTCAATCGCTTGTTGATACGGAATGTTTCTACGTTCTTCCAATGCAATCCCTTCGCGGATACGGGCGTTTACAAAGTCTTCTACCCGCTGCAATTCTTCATCGGTTACCTTGCTGAAGTGGGAAAAATCGAATCGCAAATACCGGCTGTGGACCATCGATCCTTTTTGGGCAACATGCTCCCCCAAAACATTGCGTAACGCCTGATGCAATAAATGCGTAGCGGTATGGTTGGAAGCGGTTCTACTGCGTTGTTTTTGATCCACCACAGCTTTAAATTTTTCCTCGGGATTCCGCGGCAGGTTTTTGGCAAAATGTACGATTAAATTATGCTCCTTTTTGGTATCCACAATATACACCACCTCGCCATTGGAAGCCTCTAAATAGCCTTTATCGCCTACTTGTCCTCCGCCTTCAGGATAAAATGGCGTAAGATTGAACACCAACTGGTACAACTCGCCTTCTTTCTTGGTTTCTACTTTACGGTAACGGGTGATCCTAATTTGTGTTTCCAAGGAGTCGTACCCTATAAACTCTTCTTCAGCATCTTCCGAAAGCACCACCCAATCGCCGGTTTCCACTTTGGTCGCGGCCCGTGAGCGTTCTTTTTGTTTCTGAAGTTCGGTTTCAAAGCCTTCCGTATCCAAATTCAGTCCGCGTTCGCGAAGAATCAATGCGGTGAGATCGATTGGAAAACCATAGGTATCGTACAATTCGAAAGCTTTGGCTCCCGAAATGGTTTTTTCCGTTGTCGCTTGAATCACATTTTCCAACAACACCAATCCTTGATCTAAGGTCCGCAAAAAGGAAGCTTCTTCTTCTTTAATCACATTGGTGATCAGGTTTTTTTCTGAAACCAATTCTGGAAAGGCATCGCCCATCATCTTGACCAAGGTAGGTACCAATTGATAAATAAAAGCTTCTTTGGTATTCAAAAAGGTGAATCCGTAGCGAATGGCCCGACGTAAAATTCGGCGAATCACATAACCCGCTCCCGAATTGCTCGGTAATTGGCCATCGGCAATGGAAAAAGCGACGGCACGAATGTGGTCTGCAATCACCCGAATGGCCACATCTATTTTTTCATCCACTCCATATTTGCTATGCGTAATGGCTTCAATCTCTCGGATTAAAGGCGTAAACACATCGGTATCGTAATTACTTTGCTTTCGCTGCAAGACCATGCACAATCGCTCAAAACCCATTCCGGTATCTACGTGCTGCGCAGGTAGTTTCTCCAAGCTTCCGTCGGCCTTTCGGTTAAATTGCATAAAGACCAGGTTCCAAATCTCTACCACTTGGGGGTGATCCTGATTCACTAAATCCTTTCCGGGGACCTTCATTTTTTCTTCCGTAGAACGTAAATCCACATGGATTTCACTACAAGGCCCACACGGCCCTTGCTCGCCCATTTCCCAGAAGTTATCTTTTTTGTTTCCGTTAAGGATACGGTCTTCGTCTACAAATTGTTTCCAGAATTCGTAGGCTTCGGTATCCCGATCCAAACCTTCGCTTTCATCCCCTTCAAAAATGGTTACATAGAGCATCTTTCGATCTATCTTATAGACTTTGGTCAATAATTCCCAAGCCCACTCAATAGCTTCTTTTTTAAAATAATCCCCAAAACTCCAGTTCCCCAACATTTCGAACATGGTATGGTGATAGGTATCCATACCTACTTCTTCCAAATCGTTGTGCTTTCCACTTACCCGAAGACATTTTTGGGTGTCGGTTACCCGCGTGTGTTTGGCCTGTTTGTTTCCTAAGAAGAACTCCTTAAACTGGTTCATTCCTGCATTGGTAAACATTAGGGTGGGATCGTCCTTAATCACCATAGGGGCCGAAGGCACAATTTGATGGGATTTCGATTTGAAAAATTCTAAAAATTGCTGACGGATTTCTGCCGAAGTCATATGTAACATTTTCTTGAAAATAACGTCTTTTAGATGTATCGCAAAACAATTTCTATATTTGTAAGGCGTTACCCAAAAGATTCATCTTTTAATCATCGCAAAAATAGGACTTTTTAACTTATGTCTAAGGTAAAATATTACTACGATAGCGAAACCCTTTCCTACCGAAAAATTGAACACAAAAAAGGTCGGAAATTAGGGATTTTTCTGCTTTCCCTTGTAGGAACCCTTTTAAGTGGATTCTTATTGCTCCTTCTCTATCTTAATCTCCCCAATGTGGAAACCCCAAAAGAGCGCGCTCTAAAAAGAGAGCTTGCCCAAATGGAACTTCAGTTTGAATTGCTGAACAAAAAAATGGACCAAGCAGAAATGGTCTTAGAAGAAGTGGCCGAACGCGATAACAACTTATACCGCGTTTATTTTGAAGCCAACCCTATCCCTGAAGAACAAAGAAAAGCAGGTTTTGGGGGGGTCAACCGTTACAAAGACTTGGAAGGCTTTGATAATTCCAAGCTAGTGATCAATACCAGCAAGAAACTGGACATCCTTACCAAACAAATTGTGGTACAATCGAAATCCCTGGACGAAATTGCCCAACTGGCGGCCGAGAAAGAAAAGCTCTTGGAAGCCATTCCGGCCATACAACCCGTAAATAACGAAGACCTTACCCGAATGGCCTCAGGATACGGCTATCGAACCGACCCCTTTACAAAAGCTAGGAAGTTTCATTGGGGAATGGATTTCACCTCCCCGAGAGGGACACCTGTATATGCCTCTGGCAATGGAACCGTGACGCGTGCCGACAATACGGCAACGGGTTATGGAAACCATATCCGTATCGATCATGGTTTTGGTTACGAAAGCCTGTACGCCCACCTGTACAAATATAACGTTCGGGCAGGACAAAAGGTAAAACGCGGGGATCTCATTGGCTTTGTGGGAAGTACCGGACGAAGTGAAGCGCCGCACCTCCATTATGAAATCTTTAAAGATGGGGAACGGATCAACCCTATCAATTTCTACTACGGAAACCTTACGGCAGAAGAGTTTGCCGAAATGCTGGAAAAAGCACAACAGGAAAATCAATCCTTGGATTAATGCATGTAAATCTTCCCGAAAAACGGTATTATGGTATTGGCGAAGTCGCCAAAGCCTTTGAGGTGAATACGTCTCTCATTCGCTTTTGGGAAAAAGAGTTTGATGTGCTTCAGCCTAAAAAGAATGCAAAGGGAAATAGAAAATTTACCCCAGAAGACATCAAAAACCTCGAACTTATTTACCATTTGGTCAAGGAACGCGGATTTACCCTGGAAGGGGCGAAAATTCACTTGAAAGAAAACAAACGGAAAACGCTCGACAAATTTGAGATAATTCGTAAATTGGAATCTGTAAAAGCAGCATTGCTGAAAATTAAAGACAACCTCTAAACAACCATCATTATGAAAAAAGGACTTCTTGTAATCATTGGCGTTATCGTGCTTTTGGTTATCATTGGATTCGTCATAGGACCCGGGTTCTACAATAAAGCCATCACCCTAAAGGAAAATGCCACGGCCCAATGGGGAAATGTGGAAAGTGCCTACCAACGCAGGGCCGATCTTATTCCCAACATTGTGAATACCGCCAAAGGCTATGCCGAATTTGAGCAGGAAACCCTAACCAAGGTCATTGAAGCCCGTAGCAAAGCCACTGCAGTCACCATAGACCCCACCAATATTACGCCTCAACAACTGGAACAGTTTCAGGAAGTACAAGGCAATTTATCTTCAGCATTAGCAAGGTTATTGGCGGTTTTTGAACGTTACCCCGACTTAAAAGCAAACGAAAATTTCAAGGAATTGATCAACGAATTGGAACGTACCGAAAATCGAATCAACGTAGAAAGAAACCGATTCAATGAAGCAGCGAGACCGTTCAATACCCACATCAAAACCTTTCCGAACAATATATTGAATAGCTTCATCGGAAAGTTTGAAGAAATAGAGTACTTCCAATCCAAAGAAGGAAGTGACGAAGCCCCTGAAGTAGAATTTGATTTCGGTAGTTAAGATGAAACAATCCAAAGTAGAAGACTTCCTTACAGCAGAAGAAGAATCACAAGTCATCGATGCCATTCGTACCGCCGAAAAGAATACCAGTGGCGAAATACGGGTCCATTTAGAAGCCCATTCCGAAATAGATGCTTTCGACCGGGCTGCAGAGGTTTTTGACTTCCTGCATATGAACAATACCAAAAATAGTAACGGGGTATTAATTTATGTGGCGGTAGAAGACCGTACCCTCGTCATTTTAGGCGATACGGGAATTAATGATGTGGTCCCTCCCCATTTTTGGGAAAGTACCAAAGATGCGATTATCAACGGATTTAAGAATGGGGATATCAAGCAAGGACTCATTGATGGTATTTTGATGGCTGGAGAACAACTAAAAGCCCATTTTCCTTATCAAAAAGGAGATAAAAACGAGCTTCCCGACTCGATAAGCACTCGGAAATCTTGAAGCGGAAAACATCCATACCACCTATTTATTGGAGCCTTTTTTTGCTCTTCATTACCTTACCGGTTTTCGCACAATTTGACATTCCCGAAACTCCCTCAAAAAGTGAGCAGACCTCTCTGTACGATTACGTCGATCTCTTAAATGCTTCCGAACATAGGCTATTGGAGCAAAAACTACTTCGGTATGCCGATTCTACTTCTACCCAAATTGTAGTAGCGATCATAGCCACTACCCAAGGGGAAGACATTTCCTTCTTAGGAGCCAAATGGGGCCAAAAATGGGGGGTAGGACAAAAAGGGAAAGACAACGGTATTTTTATTCTTTTAGCAAAGGACGACCGGAAAATAGACATCAATACAGGATACGGTATTGAAACGATTGTGACCGACCGTATGGCCGAACAGATCATTAACCGCATCATGATTCCTGAATTTAAAAAAGGAAAATACTATGCGGGACTTAACCAAGGTGCTGATGCACTTTTTGCTGCACTTAAGGGAGAATACAAGGAAACCCGTAAAAAATCTTCTTCCAAGTTTCCCTGGACCTTGGTCATCTGGTTTCTCATTCTTTTCATTATCATCATCCTAAGAAATAACCGTAAAGGGGGCGGTAAAGGCGGTGGCGGGAGCTTACTGGATGTCATCATTTTAAGCAATGCAGGACGTACCGGAGGCTATCGTGGCGGAAGCTCTGGCGGCGGCTGGAGTGGTGGCGGTAGTTTTGGCGGTGGCTTTGGCGGCGGTGGCTTTGGTGGTGGTGGCGCTTCTGGGGGTTGGTAGTGCCCCTTACTTCTTTCTTATATAAATCGTAACCGGAACGCCCGTAAAATCAAAGTTTTGCCGTAGTTTATTTTCCAGGAATCGCTTATAGGGATCCTTTACATATTGCGGTAAATTGGCAAAAAAAGCAAAACTAGGATAGGGCGTGGGCAATTGCGTACAGAACTTAATCTTAACATACTTTCCCTTCACTGCTGGTGGAGGGGTGGCTTGAATAAGTGGCAACATCAACTCATTCAATTTACTGGTTTTTACCTTACGGGTACGATTTTCATACACTTCCACAGCCGTTTCAATGGCTTTATAAATACGCTGCTTGGTCATGACACTCATAAAGACAATGGGCACATCCACGAACGGTTCACATTGCTTGCGAATGTAGGCTTCCATCTCTTTGGTGGTTTTATGGTCCTTTTCCACCAAATCCCATTTATTGGCCAAGATCACTATCCCTTTATTATTACGCTGTGCCAGCCAGAATATATTCTGAACCTGCCCATCAAACCCTCGGGTGGCATCAAACACCAAAATCACCACGTCGCAATATTCAATAGCACGTACACTGCGCATCACACTGTAAAACTCAAGGTCTTCTTTAACCTTGTTCTTTTTACGGATCCCCGCCGTATCGACCAAGTTAAATTCAAATCCGAAGCGATTGTACTTGGTGTCAATACTATCACGGGTGGTTCCCGCAATATCGGTCACTACAAATCGGTCTTCCCCTATCAAAGCATTGATAAAGGAAGACTTCCCGGCATTGGGTCGTCCTACTACGGCAAATCGGGGCAAGGTTTCCTCTTCCCGTTCTTCCTCTTCGGGAAGGGCTTCTACCAAATCGTCCAACAACTCGCCGGTACCGCTTCCGTTGATACTGGAAATAGTGTAGTACTTTTCTACCCCCATGGAATAAAATTCCACCGCATCATTTTCTCGGGTCGCACTATCTACTTTGTTTACCGCCAAAAAATACGGTTTCTTACTTTTCCGAAGCAATTGCGCTACTTCCTGATCCATCCCGGTAACACCCGCTTCTACATCGACCATAAAGATAATGGCGTCGGCCTCGTCGATAGCAAGTTCTACCTGACGGTCAATTTCAGCTTCAAAAACATCGTCGCTTCCTTTCACATACCCTCCCGTATCAATTAACGAAAAAGTCTTTCCGTTCCAATCACTCTTTCCGTAATGTCGGTCACGGGTCACCCCGCTCACGGCATCCACAATGGCTTCGCGACGCTGAATCAAGCGGTTAAAGAATGTTGATTTCCCTACATTGGGTCTTCCTACAATAGCTACAATACTCATACTCTGAAAAATGGATTGCAAAGGTAGTAGTTTTAATTGAAGAAAAAATGCTAATTTTCCTAAGTATAAATTCTTTTTAAGATGGAATTAGGCGAAGAAGTCATTTTACGGCCCCGATTCAGTGAAGCCCTCACCCGCCCTGCAGAAGAAGTACTCCAACTTTTTGAAAGCTGGAAGGCTACCCAGAACGACATCGTTATCACCCGTGTAGAACACCATATCTTTTTAAAGATTCCGAAGCAACAGCAACATTTTTGGTCACCCCAACTGGATTTGGAGATTTATGAAGAGGAGGGGCAAACCCTTTTAAAAGGCCTTTTTGGCCCCAAACCTGCCGTATGGACGATGTTTATGTTTTTCCATTTTGCCGTGGCCTCCCTTTTTATTGCCTTCGGAATTTGGGCCTACACCAATGCGTCGTTAAATGAATCATACGCACTTCAATTGGTCCTTATGGCGGTAATGGTTCTTACTTGGTTTGTACTCTACTTCGCTGGAAGAATGGGGAAAAGTGCGGGTAAAAAGGAAATGCACCAACTGCATGGATTTATGCGAAAAGTCTTGACGAACTAGTTTTGATATCCAAATCGCTTCAGCTGGTTTGAGTCGTTTCGCCAGTTTTTGTTCACTTTCACAAAAAGTTCGATATGGATTTGCTTTCCGAAGAATTTCTCCAAATCCTTTCGGGCTTCAATTCCTACCCACTTTATGGCCTGGCCTTTATGCCCAATGATAATCCCTTTCTGACTCTCCCGTTCCACCATAATCACAGAACGAATTCGGATGATGTCTTCTTCCTCAAAGAATTCTTCCGTTTCAATTTCCACGGAATAAGGAATTTCCTTCTTGTACTGCTCCAGTATTTTCTCACGAATGGCTTCATTCACAAAAAAACGTTCGGGCTTGTCGGTTAATTGGTCCTTTGGGTAAAACGCCGGAGATTCGGGCAATAATTCCACAATGCGCTGAAACACTTGGGATACCCCAAAATTTTCTAACGCAGAAATAGCAAATATCTCTGCATTGGGGACCTTTTCCTGCCATAGGTTTACGGCTTGCTTCAGGGTTTCCTCATTTCCTTTGTCAATTTTATTCAGCAGCAATAGCACAGGAATCTTGGCGTGGCGTATTATATCGAAAAAGGCTTCATCTTTCAATTCTTTTTCCCCCAGCTCGACCATGTACAATAAAATATCGGCATCGTCGAAGGCCGATTTTACAAACTCCATCATTTGGGTCTGAAGCTCATACGCCGGCTTAATAATACCTGGCGTATCACTGAACAGCACTTGAAAATCCTCGCCATTTACAATACCCAAAATACGGTGACGTGTGGTTTGCGCTTTACTGGTGATGATGGAAAGCCGTTCGCCTACAAAGGCATTCATAAGGGTACTTTTCCCTACGTTGGGGTTTCCAATAATGTTTACAAAGCCTGCTTTATGTTTCAAATCCTTAATAATTAATTTCTACGTAATCTATTTTAACCTTGAATTCACCTCCTGTGTAGTTTCTAACCAAATCAGGAAAATGAGTCGCGCTAAAAGTAAACGTTCCCGAAATATATTCTCCGTTATCTTCAGTGACATGAATACGACCAGATTCTGAATCATACCTTAAATAGCCTGTCTTGTGAAAATACACAAAAGCCTCCACATCATCAGGAATATTATAAATGCCCGAACCTTTATAATTTTTGATATAAAACCTTACTTCTTGATGTTCATTATCTCTATTATAGCCCCTTATTTCTAATCTTGGCGTATTGTCTTCACTTCTTCGAACTTCACTACTAATATCTGTATCCGAAATCCTATAAACAATAAACTCTTCCTCATCATTTACAGTAGCATAAAAATATTCATCCTCCAAAAACTCTAGTTCATCCTTCTTATGACATCCAAAAATCATAAGCCCTACAAGAAGGGGTAGAATATACCGCATAAAATCTATTTAAATTAAGCAGCAAAGATAACCTATATAATACTTCTTAAAGGAGTTTATGGCTTAAAATCCAAAATAAAAAAACAATTCCGCTTCTTTATAATTAAGATTGCTGAAAATAAGTTTCAAGACAGCTTTGTACTTCGCCTTCCAAGGCTTTGAACTGCTTTTTCTTGATCACACTCATGATCACCAAAAACAGAATCCCAGTGATGATCATGGCGGCCATGAGCAATACAAAGGGCACAAAAAAGCGCCAATCCAACATGTTGATATTCCCAACGCAAATCATTTTACCGTTCTTGCGCTGTCCTACCACCACTTGGTTCATGCCATCAATCACTCGAATCGATTTCTTGTTCCACAGGGCATATTTTACGGTATAGTTAGGAAACTTCTCGGTAAGGGAAGCTTTCAACTTTTCCATATCCACTGGCTGACTCACAACTAATTCCATAACACATTATTTAAATAATTAATTCATTTTAAAACAGTTACAAGATAAGCCTCCTTTATCGTATCTTCCTCCTTGAAAGCATACAGAGCTAAAAAATATAGGAATTCATCTACTACAAAAACTACAAATTGGCTTTATGAAGTAAAAAAACCACTCACTTCAATCACTTCGGAAGGGGTTACCGCAAACACACGGTCCCCTTTCTTGGGTTGCATTACATACTTTCCCGTGAATACGCCAAAAGCAGGTAAAATGAACTGATTCCCACTCCAAAAGAAACAAGCGGTCTTCACCCGCTGCCGTCCCAATCCGTGAAGCGACACCCCCGGATGGATATGCCCCGAGAAATTAAATAGGGTTTCAGATAGCGTAGGATGATGGCTTAACAAAAACCCTGAAATTTCCATCGTTTCTACTACCGAAACCCCTACCGATTCATACTTATGGGTATCGATGATGTCATGGTTTCCCGAAATAAGCACCATGTCCCTACGGTGTTGCAACTTCCAGTGCACAAACCAATCCCATTCGGTATTCTCAAAACTGTGGAACAAATCGCCTAAAAAAAGTAATTCGGTGGGGTTAAAATACTGAATGGCACCCTCCAACTTCTCAAAATTTTGTTGCAAGGCTTTAAGCGGTACGGCACTCCCGTGCTTTCGGAAATGCGTTACTTTCCCCAAGTGCACATCGGCTACCAAAAGTGCTTTTCGTTCCTCCCAGTAAAGCGCCCCGGAAGGGTGCAAATGAAACTGCTGGTCTTTAATTTTTAAGGGAAATGACTGCATGGAGCGTCAAAATTACGTTTTTTCCAATTGTTTTACCATGCGTTTAATTCGGTCGCTCAATTTTTCTGAAGAAAGCTTTTCCCGTAAACGATCGGTAATAATGGGAAAGGAAAAAGGGGTAGGTTTTTCGCAGGGTTTCCATACCATTTCCTGATTGGAGATACGTGCTAGGGCTTCGTACAAACGCCCTTCCTCCAGTTGATGCTCAAAGGTTTCGCGATAGGCTTGCAAATACAGTAAGTTATCGGGTTCATAATCCTTGAACACATCAAAAAACAATTGCGAACTGGATTGTAGGTGTTTGCTTTTTACCACTTTGTTTGGGTATCCGGTAAATACCAATCCTGAAATTACTGCAATGTCCCGAAACTTTCGCCGAGCCATTTCCGAAGCATTCAAACTCTTTTGTAAATCGGTTTTCAGGAAATCGGTGGTAAACAAATTGTTGTCGACTACCTGCTGAATGTCAACCGCCTGATCGCTCAATAATTCGAATCCGTAGTCATTGAACGCAATCGAAAAGGAGATGGGCGACAACAAACTGATGCGGTAGGCCAATACACTGGCCATGGCCTCATGCACAAAGCGCCCTTCAAAAGGATAAAATAAATGGTGAAACCCTTCCCGGGTTTTAAAGGTTTCGATAAGAAACTGCGAGGCTCCCGGTACCACACTTTCCTTCTTCTGACGTTCAAAAATGGGCTGAAGGGCTTTCAGTTCCTTGGAGTTTTTGGAAGATGCCTGTTGCGACTCGTACAACTCCTTCCGAAGCAAGTCACTCATTTCCGAAGAAAAACTCATCCGTCCGCCCATCCAACTGGGAACTTTGGAGGTTTTTTCTTTCGACTTCTTCACTAAGACTTCCATATTCTTAATTCGAAATAGGGACAAATTTCTCCCTGCAAAGGTGAAGACATCACCTGGCTTCAGTTTGGAAACAAACCATTCCTCAATACTCCCAATGTACCCTCCTTTTACGTATTTCACCTTCAGCAAGGCATCGCCCACAATGGTTCCAATTTGCAATCGGTGCCGCATGGCAATAGCCCGACTGTTCACCACAAATTTCCCCTCTTCTGAAATCACTACTTTTTTATAATCGTCGTAAGCCTGCAAACTTTGGCTTCCCAGGGTTAGGAAATTCAATACCCACTGAAACTCCTCCCGGGTAATCCCTTGGTAACAAAAAGTGGTTTTCACTTCCTTAAAAATTTCTTCCGGATAAAACCCTTCCGAAACGGCAAGCGTGGTAAGGTATTGCACCAACACATCGTAACTGTCCAAGTACGGAACCCGATCTTCGACCACTTGGTCCTTTACGGCCTTCTGCAAAGCGGAAGCTTCCACCAGCTCCATGGCATGGGTAGGCAGAAAGTAGATCACACTTTCCTTTCCGGGGGAATGTCCGCTACGCCCCGCCCGCTGCAAAAAACGGGCGACGCCTTTGGGGCCACCAATTTGTACAATGGTTTCCACAGGGGCAAAATCTACCCCCAAATCCAAACTGGAAGTACATACCACGGCTTTCAAACTTTCGTTCCTAATGGCATCTTCCACCCACAAACGGGTTTGTTTTTCAATACTTCCGTGGTGCATCGCAATTTCCCCTGCAAATTCCGGATGGGCTTCCAAAAGCTTCTGAAACCAAATTTCACACTGCGAACGGGTATTGGTAAACAATAACGTGGTTTTACTTTTTTGAATGATAGGTACCACACTTTCCAACAAGTGAATGCCCAAATGGCCCCGCCATGGGAAACACTCCATGGTTTTGGGAATGATGGATTCTACGGTGATTTTCTTTTTAAGGTGGGCTTTGATCAATACTGAATTTTCCCAAGCTTCGGAATTTGGCCCTAACAATACCTCCCGTGCCTGCTCCAAATTTCCTATGGTAGCCGAAATACCCCAAATACGTAGCAAAGGGGCTATCGTCTTTAAACGGGACAAGGCCAATTCTACCTGCACACCCCGCTTGCTCCCCAATAGCTCATGCCATTCATCAATCACGATGGCTTCCAGCTGCTGAAAGGTTTGCGGGTATTTTTTCGAAGCGAGTAATAAATGTAAACTTTCGGGCGTGGTAATCAGCAAGTCGGGCATGGACCGTTTTTGTGCGGCCCGTTCCTTCTGCGAAGTATCCCCGGTACGGATGCCAACAGTTAAAGGAAGGTTCAAATCGTTCACCAGGCGTTCGGCAGCTTGTTTAATTTCTACGGAGAGCGCTCGAAGTGGCGTAATCCAAATAGCTTTTAATCCCTTCGGAAGGGTCCCCGTAGGATGTTGCTGAAGAATATCACGTACCATAGGCACCCATAGCGCATACGTCTTTCCGCTACCCGTAGGCGCATTCAGCAACCCATGCTTTCCCTGCCCATACGCTTTCCACGTCTGCTCTTGAAACGGAAAAGGCTTCCAACCCTGCCGCTGAAACCATTGTGAAATTTGTATGTCTTGTTTTTGAATCATTCTATAAATTTTGGATCATTCCCCCCCCTTTTAAGGGAGGGGTGGCATCCCAAAGGGAGATCCCAAAGGGAGGACGGGGCGGGTCACTTATACTTTATAATGATCTTTAATTTCATTTAAAACACTAAATAAATTTTCGAAAACCATTTTATTTTCGAACCGTAACACGGTGAGTCCTTCAGATTCTAAAAAATTCATCCTTATCAGATCCTGTTCTTCAGCCGTAGCGTTCATATGCACCTCTCCTTCCAATTCAATGACTATTTGTTCCGAAGCACAATAAAAATCAACCACATAGGGACCTATACCATGTTGACGCCTGAATTTTCTACCTCCCAGCCTTTTTTCTTTTAAATAACCCCACAAATAAGCTTCCGCAGAAGTTAAATTAGAGCGCAATTCCTTTCTAAAACCTTTGGTCCTCTTTGGGTTATGTCTTTTTTTTTCACTCATACTATTACTAATATAATCTCTCTTTAGTAAAGATTAAAGAAGCTCCCCACCCTTTTAAGGGAGGGGTGGCATCCCAAAGGGAGGACGGGGCGGGTCAACAATTATTATGAAAAATGAATTACAACCCCTTCCGACTCCAACGCTGTTGGAGTCACCTTCCCCTTTCTGGGGAAGGAGCAGAGGCGTATAACCACTACTCCACAATCATTCCCTTTAAATCCTCCAAAGAATTTGCCTCTTCCAATTTCTTATCCTTCCGCCACCGCAAAATCCTAGGAAATCGGGTCGCTACCCCACTTTTATGACGCTTCGAATGCGCAATGCCCTCAAAGGCGATCTCAAATACCCAATGGGGTGTGACACTGCGCACGGGGCCAAATCGTTCGAGGGTATTCTTTTTTATCCAAGCATCCACTTCCCGAAATTCTTGATCGGTTAACCCCGAATAGGCCTTCGCAAAAGTGACCAATTCGGTCTTCTCCTCGTTCCACAGACCAAACGTATAATCGGTAAACAAATTGGTGCGCCTTCCGTGACCCCGCATGGCATAGGTAAGCACTGCATCGATGGTCAATGGGTCGACTTTCCATTTCCACCAATCCCCTTTTTTCCTACCTACTTGATACGGCGATTGTTTGTGTTTAAGCATCAAACCCTCGCTGTGTTTTTCCCGGGAACGTTCGCGCTCTTCCGCCACCGCTTCCCAACTTTCAAACGAATAGGTTTCCGATAGATACAGCGGTACATCCTTGATAGGCAGTTTTGCCAACAAGGCTTCCAAAACGTTCCTGCGTTGCTGAAAGGCTTGCTTCCGAAGGTCTTTTCCTTCCCATTCCAGTATATCATACGCCATAATGGCCACAGGATACTCCTGAAGCATTTTCTTGGAAACGGTCTTTCGTCCAATACGGGTTTGCAAATCGTTAAAAGTACCTATAGCGCCCTCACGCATCACCAATAATTCCCCATCCAATACGGTTCCGTTGGGCAATGCTTCCCGGAGTACGTGTAACTCAGGGTACTTATCGGTTACCAGCTCTTCCCCCCTGCTCCAGATAAAAATCTCACCTTCCCGAACAATCAGTTGCGCTCGAATCCCGTCCCACTTGTGCTCCACGCTCCATTCCGTAACATCGCCTAACGCGCGCACTTCCCCTTCAATGGCATAAGCCAAATAAAAGGGATAAGGCTTCGAAATAAGATGGGAAGTATCCTCGGCTAGGACCAACTCCTCAAAAGAAATGGTACTGGGATTCCAATCGCCCATCAACTTATACGCCAATTCATCTTCGGGGATATCGGTGGCTTGATGCAAGGCTCGGGTCATGAGCTTCTGACTCACCCCAATTCGGAATCCGCCGGTAATCAATTTGGTAAACACAAACCGTTCGTAATAGCCCAACCGATTCCAATGTTGCTGAATGTAAGCTTTCTTTTCGGCTTCCTTTTTGGGCTTCAGGGCGATCATATCGGCTAGATAAGCGGATAGGGATTTTTCGTTTTCCTGTTCCGAAGCAGGAACCACCAAAGCAATGGTTTCGGCCAAATCGCCCACAATATGATACGTCTCTTCAAACAACCACATAGGAATATTCGCCAAATCGGCGGCCCATTCGCGAAGCCAAGTAGTTTTTACGGGGCGCGAAGGCCTTCTATGCGATAAAATAGCGATGGTCCACACCTTATCGGCATCCGGCGCCTCCCGAAAATACTGTGCCAAGGCCGCCACCTTTTCGTTGGTTTTGTTGGTACTGTCCAAGGTTTTGATCAGTTGGGCAAATCGCTTCATTCGGAGACCTCCTTTCCTTCCTTGGCATCTTCCGAAACGTTTTCCCCTTCGTACTGTGTGGCTTCCGTACGGGCATCGTAGCCCAATTCCCGGAGGTATTTCGAAAAGATATCGGTATAGCCGTGTGTGGTGATAATCTTCGTGGCTTCCGTCGCTTCAATCGCCGCTAGCAATCCGTCCCAGTCACAATGATCGGACAACACAAAGCCTTTATCAATTGCCCTTCGTCTACGGGCTCCACGAAAGGCCATCCAGCCACTAGCACTTCCCGTAACATACGGAACCATTTTACGAATCCACGGGCTCCCATGCGCGCTAGGCGGTGCCAAGACCATATTTCCCAATAATTCCTCTTTTTTGGTATCACGGGTAATTCGGATGGTTTCGGGGAAATCGGTTAGCGATCGACACACCTCGGTCATGTTTTCAATGGCCGCATGGGTGTAAATTTTTCCAATACTAGGATCCAGATGTTTCAGTAAGCGCTGCGCCTTACCCAAGGAATAACCAAAAAGTACAGAGGTTCTTCCTTCCGATTGGTTTTGGGCCCACCAACCATTAATTTCTTCAAAAACCTCAGCCTGCGGCCGCCATTTAAAAGCAGGCAGTCCAAAGGTACATTCCGTAATAAAGGTATGGCACTTTACGGGTTCGTAGGGTACGGTAAGTAAATCGTTTTCCGTTTTGTAATCGCCGGTAAATACCCAAACCTCTCCTTTATGTGCTACCCGAATCTGGGAACTCCCCAAAATATGCCCAGCGGGGTGAAACGAGAATTGTACATTATTAATGGTAAAAGTTTCCCCATATTTTTTTCCCGTCACCGAAATATCCCCCAAACGATGTTTCATGATGGGAACATTGTCTTCTTGGGTAATGTATTGTTGGTGGCCCCATCTGCTGTGATCGGCATGCCCGTGGGAGATGATGGCTTTTGAAACAGGCTTCCACGGATCCAGGTATACATCGGCTGCAGCACAATAAATACCTTTGTCGTTAAAAGCAAGTAAGGGAGTGTTCATTCGCAAAATTTGTTCAAATTACAAATTCTGTCGAATCATTCGTGTTAAGGATTAGACAAAATACGATAGGGTAACCCAATTGGAATATTTTGTAAATAGGCTAGGGATTCCATTGGGTGTTGAAGCATGAGACAAGAGACAAGAGACACGAGACAGGACAATTAAAACAGCACGCTTTGCAAAAACGCGCCAGTGAGAAACAAAAAAGAACTGAAAGAAAACCTCTCCCCTCTGGGGAGATGCCCAAAGGGCAGAGGGGACAAATCTCAGAAAAACAGCACGCTTTGCAAAAGCGCGCCAAGTAATCTTCTTTTTACATTTCAATAAACTTATTCTTCCGCCAGCAAATTAAACGCACCTTTTCCCAGAAAAAGCATCGGTTCGGCTCCCAGCTTCAAGTCTAAAGCCGAAAACCCACCCTTGGTCATTTTTAATTTCGGATAGACTTTTTCAAATACATATTCGGTATCTGTTTGCTGGACTACGATACACCAGACACGATAACATAAAAATAAGTCAACTTCCCGTATCCTAATTTCTGCGTTGGGCTACCCATTTCCTAAAAATCCCAAAGAGATGATTCTCCCAAAAATCGGTCAATTTTTCTAAATGTGCCAGCCATTAATTCTTTGGGATATGACTATTGAATATTGAAACTAAAAAAGCAACCTTTTCCAATTTTAAAAAAAGTATGGGCATAGAATGAAATGTCACCTCTATTTTAAATGGAATTCACAATTCAATAAGTTATATCATTGAATAATAAAAAGCTTTTATCGCAATTGATGCTCCAGTTTTAAAGATTCAGGGAATAGAATATTATTTTCTAAATGGATATGCAAGTGCAGGTCTTCTTCAAAAGCATGTAAAAGTTCATAGGTAACTCGATACGTATTGCAAGCATCTTCAGGTGGCATATAGTTATTTGTAAGCAATGCTATTTCCCTGAAAATAGTACCCGCATTTTCGTGCTCTTGTTCCATCATGGTGACAGGATTTTCTATCAAACCAAATGGTGGGTGTCGTAAGGGTTTATTTGTACGTTGGCATTGTACCATTTCCTTTATAAATGGAAAAAGAATTAATTCTTCCTTTTTCATATGTTGAGCAAGCTCACCTGCTACCGAATTAAACAAAGCGTTTATCTTTATAAGTTCGGGATGTGCTTTTCCATGTACTTTTTCAAGCTTTGCAAGAAACTGTAAAAGCACGGGGGTCTTTTCTTCAACATAGGTATGATGTATTTTTTCAATGTAGGTAGCTAGCAAATCCAGTGGCCAAGATTTATAATCTATGCTCGCTGAATGATTGGTTTTCATCGCAATAGAAAGTTCGCTAAGGATATCCCCTAAAGCAATGCCCTTTTTATTACATACCTCGACAAGGGATCTATTGCCTCTACAACAAAAGTCTATGCCATATTTGTTAAAGATGACGGCCGTTCTATAGTCTTCTGCCACGAACTGGCCAATCTCTCGATCTTGTAATGTGTCCATTTTTATGATATTAAGAATTATAGTCGTAAAAAACCTGTCCCATCCTCTATGTGTTCAGAAAGGTGAAACAGAGTGGTGGTGGATAACATCTGCTTTAAACTATTGCGTATTTCCTTAAAATGGAAGTGCATAGGGCAAGGCTTTTGTTCATTGCACGTCTTCAACCCTAGTCCGCAACCGTTATATATTTTATCCCCGTCAATAGCTTCAACTATTTGAGCCAGTTTTATGGCGTGGAGTTTTTTAGGCTCCACATAAAATCCACCTTTTGGACCTCTAATTGATTCTACAATATTGGCTCTTACCAGCTTTTGCAAGATTTTACCTGTAAAAGCTGTAGGTGAATCAATGGCTTTAGATATATCCTTGATGTTTACTCGCCTTTCCTGTAAGGATTGGTTGGTTATAAATATCAAGGAGCGTATTCCATATTCACAGGCTTTTGAAAACATAATTTTTGTCGCTATTAATTAGTTACAAATTAAATAAGATAAAAATGTCCTAATTATGACAAAAGTCATCTTTTAGGATAAAATTGTCCGTTATTTTTGTTGCATAAAAATCAAAGGAAATAAACCTCCTGTTTGAAGTAAAAATAAATACAATTTTCAAATTATACTATTATGAAAGCAATCCACCGAATCGCAATGCTCATCACACTAAGTTTGTTTATAAGCTGTGGTGGTAAAGAAGAGAAAAAGAAAGAGTCCATACAAATTGGCAAAGAGCCAAAAGTAGAATCTATTAAGGTGAAGGAACCCGAATCTGAAGAAGTACCTGCATCCAAAAGAATCACCCTAGAGAATAAAGGGGTTGGAAAGATTAAAAATATAGAATTACCAGCCACTATTGATGATGCCATGGCAGAAAGAGGTGCCGAACTCTTTAAAACCAATTGTACTGCCTGTCATAAAATTGGTAAACGATTCATTGGCCCTTCCCCCTCAGGTATTATGAAGCGTAGAAGTCCTGAATGGATTATGAACATGATCCTAGACCCACAATTAATGGTTGAAAAGGACAGATGCGCAAAAGATCTTTTAATTGAATTTAATGGTGCTGCTATGGCAAACCAAAACATGACAGAAGAACAGGCACGAGAGATCCTAGAATATTTCAGAACCCTTTAATACATATATTATGAGAATCACCCACCTAACCAAAGCTGTTCCCGTATTAGCTGTACTTCTGGTTTTTGCGTTTAGCTGCAAAAACGAAGTAAAGCAAATAGATGCCAATACAGGCACGAGTTCACAAACAACACCGGAGAACCAGAAAGGCCAAGCATTTATTAAAGATGAAGCTTCCACACCCAATGTATTACAAATTGCGATGGAATCGCCAGACCATACCACGCTCGTAGCAGCTGTACAAGCTGCCAATTTAGAAAATGCACTGGTAAACGCAGGACCATTAATGGTTTTTGCACCCACAAATGCCGCCTTTGAAGCATTGCCTCCAGGTACCGTCGAAGACTTACTAAAACCGGAAAACAAGGAAAAACTAGCCTCTATTTTAAAACATCACGTTACCGCGGGTAATTATGACAAAAGCTTTCTTAAGAATTTCAAAAAACTTGGTCAAGCAGATGATACCGATGCCGTGGTGAAAGTAGAAGGAGATGACGTTTTCGTTGGGGGTGCAAAAATAATTGCAAGCATCAAAGCGGGCAATGGTATCGTACATGTGGTAGACAAAGTTATTTTACCCTCAACCAACTAAATAGTACACTTAAAACAAATAAATATAGAACCCATGAAAAAATATAAATTCCATCTGTTAGCATTATTTGCAACTTTCATGTTATTAACAAGTTGTGGCAATAATAATGGCAGCAAACAATCTAATGGCGCACTTAATGCCAGTGCTGCAGAAAAAGTATATGTTGCTCCCGGAGAGCAAGATGAGTATTATGCGTTCCTATCAGGAGGATATAGCGGTAACCTAACCGTATATGGCCTCCCTTCCGGTAGAATGTTTAAAGAGATTCCTGTATTTTCACAATTTCCTACTTCAGGATATGGCTATTCTGAAGAGACCAAACCCATGTTGGAAACCTCTCACGGTTTTATTCCTTGGGATGATTTGCATCACCCAGATATTTCACAAACAAACGGTGAACTGGACGGCCGTTGGATTTTTGTTAATGGAAATAACACCCCCAGAATAGCTCGGGTAAGCTTGACTACTTTTGAAACCGAAGAAATCATCGAAATTCCAAATAGCGCAGGGAATCACAGTTCCTCTTTTATCACAGAAAACACAGAATATGTAGTGGCAGGAACACGGTTTTCTGTACCTGTACCGCAACGTGATATGCCTATTAGTGAATACAAAAGTAATTTTAAAGGAGCCCTTTCTTTTATAAACGTAGACCCAGAACATGGACATATGGATATTAAATTCCAGCTCTTAATGCCAGGGTTTAACTACGATCTGTCACACCCTGGTCGTGGAAAATCCCATGGATGGTTCTTTTTCACAACCTACAACACAGAAGAAGCCAGCACCTTATTAGAAGTAAATGCTTCTCAAAACGACAAAGACTTTATTGCAGCAGTAAACTGGAAGAAAATAGAGGAGTATGTAAATAATGGAGGGGGCACAAAAATGCCCGCTAAATACGCACATAATATTTATGACGAAAGCACACATACCGGAACCACAACCATGAAAAATGAAGTGCTTACCGTAAACCCAATAGATGTGCCCGGAGCCGTTTACTTTTTACCTACACCCAAATCACCACACGGTTGCGATGTAGATCCTACAGGGCAATATATTATTGGTAATGGAAAACTGTCTGCAGATTTAACCGTTCACTCCTTTGATAAAATGTTAGAAGCCATAGAAGGTGAGAAGTTTGATGGAGAAGCTTATGGTATTCCTATTTTAAAATTTGAAGATGTACTCGCAGGTACTGTTAAAAGTGGTGGCTTAGGCCCATTACACACAGAATTTGACGATAAAGGAAACGCATACACCACATTCTTTATCTCTTCTGAAGTAGTGAAATGGAAACTAGGTACTTGGGAGGTAATCGATAGAAAGCCAACCTATTATTCCGTTGGGCACCTAATGATCCCTGGAGGGAATTCAAGAAAGCCCTTTGGAAAATACGTTGTGGCAATGAATAAAATCACTAAAGATAGATATCTGCCTACGGGCCCTGAAATGGAACACTCCGCTCAGATATACGACATCTCTGGAGAAAAAATGGAGCTTATTTACGATTTTCCTACTCACGGTGAGCCGCATTATGCTGCTGGATGCCCCGCAAGTTTGCTAGCTCCGAAATCTAAGAAGTTATATAGATTAGATGAAAACAAACACCCATATGCCGTTACAAGCCCCGATAAAGCAAGGGTAGAACGTAAAGGGAAGGAAGTGCACATATATATGTCTACCATACGAAGTCACTTTACCCCAGATAATATAGAAGGAATTAAGGTAGGAGATAAAGTCTATTTCCACATCACAAACCACGAGCAAGATTTTGATGTACCACACGGATTTTCAATATTAGGACAAAACACATCTGAATTACTCATTATGCCGGGACAAACAAAAACTTCAGTTTGGGAACCTAAGCAAGTTGGGGTATGGCCATTTTACTGTACAGATTTCTGCAGTGCACTACACCAAGAAATGCAAGGGTATGTAAGAGTATCGCCAGCAGACTCAAATATTGAACTCAGTTGGTCTCTAGGAGACTAATTATTTGTTGATTTTTTCAAGCAGGCAGTAGGATCCTACTGCCTGTTAAATCCAACAGTCATCCATATCCTTCAAGAAAAGACAATCTTTATTAACAAAGAGTATTATGAAAAAGGCGAGTATTATCATGATTCTTGGATCCCTGCTCCTATTGGGTCTATTCAAATTCCCTTTATGGAATATTATGCTAGGGGCTCCGCAATATCCCGAACCATTGGGTATAAATATTTACATAAATGGTATTCAAGGGATGAATGAATTTGATATTCAAAACATAGATGGTCTTAACCATTACATTGGGATGAAAACACTTCCCAAACCAGAAGATATGTGGGAGTTTACAGTATTTCCTATCGTGATAGGTAGTATGGCCGTCCTAGGTATTCTTATTGGGATTTTAAGTTATTTTAAAAAAGTAAATTATAAATGGTTCCTTGGCTGGTTGGTTTTAATGACAATATTGGGTATACTAGGCATGTATGATTTTAATGCCTGGATGATAGATTATGGGACAAACCTAGATCCAAACGCAATTATGAAATTGCAAAACCCAGATGGCACCCCCATGAGCTATAAGCCTCCATTGTTTGGACATAAAAAAATGCTCAACTTTGATGCCTTTTCCTATCCTGCGATGGGAGGCTATCTAATGTCCGCCGGAATGCTATTTACACTCGTTGCTTTTTTTCTAGGCAAACGGGTAAAAACCATAACCCAATGAAAACAAGAATAAAAATAAGTTTCGCACTACTTACAATGATTGTATTGAGTAGCTGTAATAAAGGACCTCAGTCTATAGAGTATGGAAATGACGGCTGCCATTATTGCAAAATGACCATTGTAGATAAAATTCACGCTTCAGAGTTAATCACAGACAAAGGAAAGGTCTATAAATTTGACGCGACAGAATGTATGCTCAATTACTTGAATGAAAACCCCAATCTCCCTGTTGGTAACTTGCTTACCAATTATTACGAATCACCTACAGATTTAACAGCCTCTCAAGAAGCTACATACCTTATCAGCAAAAACTTACCAAGCCCTATGGGAGCGTATCTTACCGCATTTAAATCTAAAGAGATGGCAGAAAAAGTTCAAAACGAGAAAGGTGGAAACCTGTACAACTGGCAATCGTTGAAAGGGAAATTAAGCAATTAGTGTTCTTGTATGGTACCTTATTTCAGCAATCATACATACTGTTTTTTTTTGGCTATAACTATAGAACTAACGAACTTCTACAATAACAAAATAAAAGTTGAGAAATAACCCGTTACATATTATTTTTTTTGTCCTTTACTTCTTGGGAACCACCCTGGCAACCGCTCAAAAAGAAATAAAGGTATGTGACACCTGCACTTTCACATCCCTAAAACAAGCAATTGCCTCTGCAGTATCCGGGGATACTATTTTAGTAAAACCAGGTACCTACAAAGAATACAACGTAGTTATTGATAAACCCCTTACCATAAAAGGAGAAAAATTTCCCGTAATTGATGGGGAAGACAAAGGTGAAATCATACGAATCATGGCAGACAACGTTACTATAGACGGTCTATTTGTTATGAATGTAGGCACCAGCTATACCAGTGATCATGCTGCCATTCGTGTGGTACGTAGCGAGAACTTTCTCATTCAAAATGTAGTTCTGGAAAAATTGTTCTTTGGTATTTATATCGAAAAATCCAATAATGGGAGAGTTTACCACAACAAAGTTATCGGGGACGCCCAAGACGAATATAATTCGGGAAATGGTATTCAGCTATGGTATTCAAATCATGTCGTCGTAGAGCAAAATATCGTACAAAAAGTAAGAGACGGTATTTATCTTGAGTTTTCCGACAACATACTTATAAAAGATAATGTGAGCACCAACAACCTACGCTACGGATTGCATTTTATGTTTTCAAATGATGATGTTTATAAAAATAACACCTTTGAAAATAATGGCGCTGGCGTAGCAGTAATGTTTTCAAAACGTATCAAAATGCATCAAAATACCTTCAAGAAAAACTGGGGAATGGCATCCTTTGGAGTATTACTAAAGGAAATCAATGATGCTGAAATTAAAGAGAATGTTTTCGAAGAAAACACGGTTGGCATCAATATAGAAGGGTCCAATAGAATTGTATACTCTGGCAACAATTTTATCCGAAATGGATATGCTATTAAAGTACTGGGAGCTTGTTATGAAAACACCTTCGAGAAGAATAATTTCCTGTACAATTCTTTTGATCTATCCTATAACAGTAAAATTAATGATAATGTATTCAGAAACAATTACTGGAGCGGGTATACAGGCTACGACCTGAATAAAGATGGGGTGGGCGACGTTCCTTTTAGACCCGTAAAGTTATTTTCTTATGTAGTGAACAAAACCCCGGAAACCATCATATTAATGAGAAGTCTTTTCATAGACCTTATCGATTTTTCAGAAAAGGTATCCCCCGTATTTACACCCGATAATTTACAGGATGCAACTCCAAAAATGACACCCTTCCAATGATACAAATAGAACAATTACATAAAAAGTTTGGAAAAAACAAAATACTTGAAGGTGTTAACCTAACCATTGGTTCGCAAGGTGTGTTTGCTATCTTAGGGCCCAACGGATCAGGCAAAACCACCTTAATAAAAACCATCTTGGGAATGGTAATACCAGACAAAGGGATAGTGACCGTTAATGAAAATTCTATAAAAACCCACTGGAAGTATCGAGATGATATAGATTACTTACCTCAAATAGCTAATTTTCCTGCAAACCTGAAAGTAAGAGAGTTAATCGCAATGATCAAGGATTTACGAAACCGTCAAGGAAATGATGAAAGATTAATTTCACTGTTTAAATTGCAACCCTTTCTCTCTAAAAAACTAGGCAATCTCTCTGGAGGAACCAAACAAAAAGTAAACCTAGTGCTTACGCTAATGTTTGATAGTCCCATCATCATTCTAGATGAACCCACCACAGGCTTAGACCCCATAGCTTTGCTTCATCTAAAACAACTAATCGCCGAAGAAAAAGAAAAAGGAAAAATAATTCTAATCACTTCCCACATCATGGGTTTTGTTGAAGAAATAGCAGATGAAATCGTATTCCTTCTGGAAGGAAAAGTCTACTTTAAAGGAACCATCGACACACTTAAAACACAAATGGAAACTTCAAATTTTGAACAAGCCATTGCTAGTCTTTTAACTTACGAAAATGCTTAAAATATTAAAATACAGTTTCTTCGATTTAATACGCAGTAGATGGAGCTACGTGTACTTCCTATTCTATTTGGGCCTAGGCAGCGTATTGCTTTTTTTGAATAACGATTTAGCTAAGGCAATCATCACACTCATGAATGTTATCACCATCTTAGTACCACTTATCGGTACCGTATTTGGCGTCATGTATTATTACAACTCCAAGGAGTTTACAGAGCTCTTACTCGCACAACCTATAAAACGTTCGTCCATTTTTATTGGGCAGTACTTGGGTGTGTCGTTGTCCCTTGCCATGAGTTTAATCATAGGCCTAGGAATACCCTTTGCTTTGTACGGATTATTCCAGTCTAATGAAATCTGGGATTTTGGACTGTTATTAATAAATGGATTATTCTTAACACTCATCTTTACCGCTCTTGCTTTTAATATTGCACTTTACAATGAAAATAAAATTAAAGGTTTCAGCTATGCTATCT
Organism: Flavobacteriaceae bacterium; assembly: GCA_002707025.1. Classification (GTDB taxonomy): domain Bacteria; phylum Bacteroidota; class Bacteroidia; order Flavobacteriales; family Flavobacteriaceae; genus PALG01. Next base: position 435,135 of record PALG01000031.1, read on the forward strand.
TATTATGGCTTTTTATGGCTGTAATTTATGATGGATTGTTTTTAATGACCCTCATTGCTTTTCAATCCTATCCATTGGACGGTTTTTCTTTAGTGGCCACCATGTCAAATCCAATCGACTTATCCCGTATTTTGATTTTACTGAAACTTGATATTTCAGCGTTATTGGGATATACGGGGGCGGTTTTTCAGAAATTCTTTGGAACCGGACTTGGATTACTTGTTTCTATTTTGGCCTTATCGCTTTGGGTAGTATTGCCTACACTTAATATGTACAGAAAAAGTAGAAAGAAAGACTTTTAATCTCACAAGTTTCACAAAATTATCTATTGGTAACATGAAACTCTCTTTTCAAAAACAGGTTCGTCTTGCTTTGCTCTACTTTTTAATCGCGGCTGCATTTGGAGTGATTCTAAGATCATTTCAAGTATTCAACTTGAACTTCAACTATAGGTTCATAGTACATGGGCATTCTCATATAGCTATTTTAGGCTGGGTATATGTATGTGTTACTGTACTCTTCAACAAACTCTTCATTCAAAAAACCAACAAAATACACCGAGAATATGTCGGTATTTTCATAGCTACCCAGATAAGCTTGTTAGGTATGTTAATCACCTTTCCTTTTCAAGGATACGCCTTCTTGTCCATTACATTTTCAACCCTTTTCCTGCTAGTTTCGTATGGGTTTTGTTGGTTCTTTATAAAAAATATAAAAGTAGAAATTAAATCACTAATCTGCTACCCCTATCTAAAAGCATCATTGTTTTATCTGGTATTGTCAAGCATAGGGCCTTGGGCATTGGGCGGTATTATGGCCACATTGGGCCCAACCTCTATATGGTACCGGTTATCCATCTACTTTTACCTACATTTTCAATACAATGGTTGGATGTTTTTTGCAATCCTTGGGATATTGCTCTTTATAGTTGAAAGTCACAGTATAACATTTTCTAGGAGGTATCATAAAATTTTCTTTATCATTATTAACATAAGTGTGGTAGCAACCTTTTTTCTATCAACTTTATGGACAGAACCCATAGGGATGGTATATGTACTTTCTGCTTTAGGTGCAATGTTACAGATAGTGTGTTTTGGGTATGCAGTGCTTTGGATCAAGAATCATAGTACTACCATAAACACCATATTTAAAGGAACTCCAAAACTCCTTCTTCAAATAGTTCTAGGGGTTTTAGGAATAAAATTGTTCCTTCAATTTCTAGGGTCTTTCCCTTATTTTGCAAAAGTGGGTGCAAGCATAATTGAACTAACTCTTGCATACTTACATGGTGTGTTTTTAGGACTTGTGAGTATCAGCCTGTTTCTAATCTTAAGTATAACAGGATATTCAAAATTAACTGTAAAGAAAATGTGTGTTTACTTAATAGGGTTTCTACTTACAGAAAGCTTACTTGTATACAAAGGAATGATGATTTTGAATAAAAAATCATCCATCATTGCAAATTACTACGAATACCTACTTATTGCCAGTACCATCCTATTTTTGGGTATAGCGATCATTTTTTTGAAAGAAAAAGCTCCTCTGAAAAACCTACCTGTTAACAGACTGAACCTTTCGAAACATGAAATAAAATCACAAGACAAGAGAAAAGACAATCTACAAAATCATGGCCCTGTTTCCTAACTCTTGATTCCTGTATCATTGAAAGATCAAGGAAACTTCCTTTTACATTTCAATAAACTTATTCTTCCGCCAGTAAATTAAAAGCACCTTTTCCCAGAAAAAGCATCGGTTCCGCTCCCAGCTTCAAGTCTAAAGCCGCATACCCATCCTTGGTCATTTTTAATTTGGGATATACTTTCTCAAAAACATATTCCGTTTCGGTTTGATGCACCAATCGTAAAGCGACCGCTTCATCTTCCACTAAAACAACCGAATACTCCTGTAAGGAAGGCTCCATCGAACTCGTGGCCACAATCTTGGCTTCTACAAACATCCCCGTTAAAAACCCATGGTTTTCTTCATCTACCAAATGTCCATGTACCCGGATGGAACGATTGCTTTCCTCAATGGAGGTCCCTACCAAATGGACTTCGGCACGATAGGCTTCATCGGAAGCTTCGGGAATGGAAAAAAGGATCTCCTGTCCTTTCTTTACTTTCAAAATGTCCTTTTCAAAAACCGTGAGCTCCAAGTGAATGTGCTCGTTATCCACAATCTGCATAATTTCGGTAGCAGGAGAGACAAAAGACCCTTTGGAAACGTTCATCTTCGTCACACTTCCACTTATGGGCGCATACAAGGTCACTTCCGAAGTAAACTGCTGCTGTTCTACCCTACTCGTGGAAATATTCAGCATTTGCAATTGCTTTTTGAGTCCGTTGTACGTAGCCAAGGCCGTTTCATAATCGCTTTGCGCTTTTAAATAGTTTTTCTGGGACGTGATTTTTTCGTCGTACAGGGTTTTTTGACGGTCGTATTCCGACTTCAGGAAATCCAATCGCCTGTACACTTCCAAGTATTCCTGTTGCATTTTCACGTATTCCGGATTTTCCAAGGTAAGCAAGGGCTGTCCTTGTTTCACCACATCGCCAATGAGTAAGGGCGTACGCTTTACAAACCCGCCCACGGTAGCGGTAATCACCGCTTTGTTTTGCGGGGGCACATCAATCATCCCAGAGACTTCAATCCATTCGGGGAACGGACGCTCCCGGAGGGTGTCGAGGGTAAAACCATTGGTTTCAAATTGGGCTTTGCTTAGCACTACTTGGTTGCTGTCTTCTTCTGTGATTTCAAGGGTTTCGGAATTCTTTTCATTGCCACAAGCAGCAAGCAAGAACCCTAAAAATAGAAGGTATAAAAAAGGATATCGTTTCATTAGTAATTCGTTAAAGTTAAATGATTGATGGAAAGGACCGTGGCATTGTATTGCCGTAAGGTTTCCAAATAATTGAGTTGTATGTCGTAGGCGTTTTCCAAACTTTGGATGTATTGAAAGAAGTCAATTTCTCCATTCTGAAAGCTCCCCGTGGCGACTTTTAAAATTTGTTCGGAAAGGACCGTTCCTTCTTCTTCATAGTAGGCCAGTTCCTTGGAAAGCTGCTGCCACTGCCCCAGTAAAGTGGTATGGGCCTGCTGAAACTGTATTTGGGTGTTCTTGTTTTCATAAGCCACGCGTTCGGAAGCCAGTTTGGCCGATTGGATCTTACTGCGTTGCCCGAAGAACAAAATGGGGACGCTTATCCCTACTTGGAATCCGTAAAGCGAGGTACCCAGCCCCTCATTGGTCCCCTGAAAATACTCCAAGCTTATATCGGGAAGCAATTGTTGCCATTCCAGGCGTCGCTGCCGATCGAACAGGTTTTGCTGATCCTGCAAATAGTTTTGCTCTACGGAAGTCATCCCTTCCAAATTCTCCAAAGCGATTTTCTTTGGGGGTTCGTCTACAAGTAGCAGGGTATCTTGGGTTTGCACTAGTGACTGAAGCGCTTGGTAGGTGGTTTTTAATTCCTGCTGTACTTTTAGGAAATCGTTGGCGATCTGTCGCTGTTTGGCCTGGGCCGTTACTTTTTCCAAATAATTGCTCTCTCCCAATTCGAACTTTCGGGAGGCGGCATAGGCAAATTTCGAATAGATACTATCCAACGACTGATACACCTCGGCTTTTTGCTGAACGATTTGATATTGCACATAGGCTTCACTCAGGGCTTTGTACAGACGTTTCTTCTGAATCTCAAAAGCATCCTGCTGCAAACGGTATCGCGCTTGCTGAAGCTTCCGCTGGGCGCCATACAGCGTAGGGAACCGAAACCCTTGTTGTACTCCAAATACCTTCAAAGGTTCGTTGTTTACGGCCAAATTGTTTTCATCGTAGTGATAATACACTTCGGTTTTATCAAATTGGAAGGCACTACCCTGTAGGGCTTCCGCTTCCTTTACTTTTAAGCCTTCCGCCTTCATCCCTTGGTTGTGTTCCAAAGCTTTTGCGTACAGCGCCTCCAAATTGTATCGCTCCTGTGCATCCTGGGTGTGGCCTTCCGTAGCAAAAAACAATCCGCCCACAAGGAGTACCGTCTTGGCAACTGCAGTCCCTTTTTTTCTTCGGAACGTAATTTGATGGAAATAGGCATACAGTACCGGTAATACAATCATGGTCAACAACGTCGCCGTTACCAAACCGCCAATGACCACCGTGGCCAAGGGACGCTGCACTTCGGCCCCGGCATTGGTAGAAACCGCCATGGGCAGGAATCCGAGTGCTGCAGCCGAAGCGGTTAACAATACGGCACGCAATCGGTCTTGGGTACCTTGTTTGATCAAGTCTTCCATACTATCAAAGTGTTTTCCTTTCAGTTCCTTAAAGTGTTCTATCAATACAATCCCATTGAGCACGGCAATCCCGAAGAGGGCGATAAACCCAACCCCCGCCGAAATACTAAAGGGCATGTCCCGCATCCATAATAGCAACACGCCACCCACCGCCGAAAGCGGAATGGCTGTGTAGATGAGGAGGGCTTCCTTCACCGACTTAAACGCGAAGTACAATAAAATAAAGATGAGCAATAAAGCGATGGGCACCGCCATGAGCAATCGGGATTTGGCGCTTTGCAGATTTTCAAACTGCCCGCCATAAGTAATGGAATACCCCACGGGTAAGTCTAATTGGGCATTGATAATCGCTTCTACATCGTCCACCACCGACTGCAAGTCGCGGTTCCGAACATTGATACCTACCACAATCCGTCGGCGGGTGTCGTCGCGGGAAATCTTGGCGGCGCCTTTTTGGTACGAGATTTCGGCCAATTCATTTAAAGGGATCTTTCCGCCATTGGGCAAATCGATAAACAGGTTTCGAAGGTTGGCAATGTCCTTTCGGTTTTCCTCGCCCAACCGAACCACCAAATCGAATTTCTTTTCGCCTTCAAAAATGTTCCCAACGGTTTTCCCCGCAAAGCCCATGGCAATCATTTCATTTAAATCGGCTATGTTCAATCCGTAGCGGGCAATTTTCGCCCGGTTGTACGCCACATTCATCTGTGGAAGTCCGGCCACTTTTTCCACCGTAATATCGGAAGCCCCTTCCACCCCTTCAATAAGGGATTTGATTTCATTGGCCTTATCGCTCAATACTTCCAGGTCTTCCCCAAAAATCTTAATGGCAATGTCGGCACGCACCCCAGTAATCAATTCATTGAAACGCATTTCAATAGGCTGCGTAAACTCTACCTCCATCCCTGGGATAACCGCCAAGGCCTCCTTGAATTTATCGGCCAACTCGTCCTTACTTTCGGCCGAAACCCATTCGCTTTTCGGCTTCAAAACAATAATCACATCGCTTTCCTCCATCGACATAGGATCGGTAGGTACTTCCGCAGCACCAATACGGCTCACCACCTGTTTTACTTCAGGAAACTCCTTTAAAAGGATTTGTTCAATCTTGGTCGTGGTTTCAATGGTACTGGCTAAGGAAGTTCCCGTTTTTAAAACCGGCTGAATCACAAAATCCCCTTCATCCAAGGTAGGGACAAACTCGCCCCCCATGGTGGTAAAAAGGTATATCGAAAAGGCCAACAACAAGGCGGCCAGCCCCACGACCAAACGTTTGCTTTGCAAGGCCCAATGAATGGTAGGCGCATATAATTTGTTCAACCCACGCATCAATCGAACCGAAAGATTCTTTTTGGAAGCTTTGGATGGTTTCAGGAATAGGGAAGCCACTACGGGTACATAGGTAAAACAGAAAATCATGGCTCCTACCAAAGCAAAGCTGAAGGTGAGCGCCATGGGCTTGAACATCTTCCCTTCCACCCCGCTTAGGGAAAGGATGGGAATGAAAACGATGAGGATGATGAGCTGCCCAAATACGGCCGAGTTCATCATTTTGGAAGCCCCCTTGTACGTTATGGCATCCTTTATCTGTTGTACCTCGCCTTTGGAAGCCTCGTGAAGCTGAGCCTGCTTTTGAGTCATCTGAAAGGCAATAAATTCCACAATAATCACCGCCCCATCGATAATAATTCCGAAGTCAATCGCCCCCAAACTCATCAAGTTGGCATCCACACCAAAGAGGTACATCAACGAGAGGGCAAACAGCAAACACAAGGGAATCACCGAAGCCACCACCAGCCCCGAACGCAGATTTCCCAGCAACAGCACCACGACAAAGATCACGATAAGGCACCCCAGCACCAAGTTTTCCGTAACCGTAAAAGTGGTTTTGGCGATCAGCTCGCTTCGGTCCAAAAACGGGTTGATATACACCCCTTTGGGAAGGGATTTTGAAATACTGGCCACCCGCTCCTTTACGGCTTCAATCACCTTTTTGGAATTGGCGTCCTTCAGCATCATGACCTGCCCCAGTACTTTTTCACCTTCCCCGTTTCCGGTAATGGCCCCAAAGCGGTTTGCGCGGCCAAAGCCCACCGAAGCGACATTCTTGATGTAAATAGGAATGCCCTCCCGATTGGCCACCACAATATTTTCGATGTCCGCAAGGGTTTCCACCAAGCCTTCCCCGCGAATAAAGTACGCCTGATTCACCTTTTCGATATACCCACCCCCGGCAACGCTGTTGTTCTTTTCCAACGCTTCAAACACTTGCCGGGCCGAAATATTGAGGGCATTGAGTTTTTTGGTGTCGATGGCTACTTCGTATTGTTTTAAATAGCCGCCCCAGGTATTCACCTCCACGACCCCGGGAATTCCGGAGAGCTGCCGTTTTACGATCCAATCCTGAATGGTACGTAGTTCCGTAGGCGAATACTGATCTTTATATTCAGGACGTACGTCCAATACGTATTGATAAATTTCCCCCAAGCCCGTGGTAATAGGGCCCATTTCGGGAGTGCCGAAACCTTCGGGGATGCGTTCGCTGGCCGACTTGATTTTCTCGGCGATCAATTGCCGCGGAAGGTAGGTCCCCATGGCATCCTCGAACACGATGGTTACCACCGAGAGTCCGAATTTGGACACCGACCGTATTTCCACCACCCCTGGGAGGTTGGCCATTTCCAGCTCCACGGGATAGGTAATAAACTGCTCGATATCCTGTGTGGATAAATTGCGGGAAGTGGTGATAATCTGCACCTGGTTATTGGTGACGTCGGGCACGGCCCCAATCGGGATTTTGGACAACGAGTACAATCCGAAGCCAACAATAAACGCGGTAAAAAGGAGAACAATAAATTTGTTCTTAATACTAAAATGAATAAGGTGTGAAAGCATAATTCAACTTTTACAATTAAAAAAACAAGAATGTAAAGTGGGTCGCTTTCCCAGAAAGGAAAAGCAAGGAATTATGCGTGTTTGGGCGGCTGAAAGATGCCTTCCAAATAGGTAGCGGAAGAGGGCTCCACATAGTAAAACTGACGCGTTTGGGAACGCTCCGAAACAAACTTATCCAAGGCTACCTGAAAGCCATCCACGACAAAAATGGGCCCGCTATGGTGCGAACAGGAATGATGGTGAAAGGGGAATTGTTCGTGATCGTTTGGATTTTCATGGCCGTGCTCTAGATGTTCTTTTTTGAGTTCGCCATAATGCTTGGAGAGAAACACCAAAAGGGAGTCCCCGTAGGTTTCGCTATGGTATTTTGCATGCGCTATAAGATCATCCAATTTCAAGAGGTCACTCATCCCAAGGGAGGTGCTCTGTAGCAAAAGGAGCATCGATATAAAGAAGACAGAAAATTTCATAGCTGTTCAAAGATACACATTTCCCCAAAGCGATAACCTGTTGACCCTTAATACAAAATGAGTCTAAATAAAGGGACCGTGGTGTGGTAAGGGGTGTAGGGAGGCAGGAGACAGGAGACAGGAGACAGGAGGCAGGAGACAGGAGACAAGAGACAGGAGACAAGAAACACGAATCACGACGGTATTGTCATTCAGAGGCGCAGCCGAAGAATCCCATGGTCACACTGAGCCTGTCGAAGGGTGTTTTATATGGAGACAGGAAACAAGAGACAGGAAACAAGAG
>PALG01000032.1 GCA_002707025.1 Flavobacteriaceae bacterium
AAGAGAATTTGATTAACAGCTTTAACCCTAGTTGGAGTTTTTTGAATGATAGTATTGTTAATGGAGATTCCTCACTCCGTTCGGAATGACAAAACCACTATCATTCAGAGGCGCAGCCGAAGAATCTACACCCACCCGAAGAGATTCCTCACTTCGTTCGGAATGACACAGCCACTGTCATTCAGAGGCGCAGCCGAAGAATCCCTAAAGAGACAGGAAACAGGAAACAGGAAACAGGAAACAGGAGACAGGAGACAAGAGACAGGAGACAGGAGACAAGAGACAGGACATACGAGTCACGAACCACGAACCACGACGGTATTGTCACCCTGAGCTTGTCGAAGGGTTGGATGTACGAATCATCCCGAAGTAAATTCGGGACAAACTTAAAACATCCCCCTCGGTCCCCCTTCAAAGGGGGAGGGAAACAAGAAACAGGAGACAGGACCTTTTCTTAAATGTAAAATGCAAAACTCCCAATGTAAAATGTAAAAATGATGGTGGGTCCTACCCTATTCACCATTAACTAATATCCAATAACAATCAGGGAGACAAGAGTCACGAATCATCCCGAAGCGAGTTCGGGACAAGTACCCGAAGCGAGTTCGGGACAAGCTCTTCAATGGGGGAGCAATCCTAAGTTCGTGCGAAGCACGGCTCAACTGAAGCCATTTCAGAAATAGGAGTGACGCCAGCGGAAGTGCGTTTTTTGCTTGCAAAAAAAGAGAGCATGCAGCGATAAGCGGCAGCTCCGGTTGAAAGCTTGCTTTCAAATTTCCTTAATGGCTTCTAGACTTTTTTGGTTCTTTTTCCGGCAATGGGAAAAAGAACAGAAAAACACAATAAAAAACAGAAAAAATACCCTATAAAAACAACAAACCACCAGAAGAGGGAGGCGAAGGCGCAGAAGGTTTCTTCACTTTTCCCGAAAGGTATTGCGACAGTTTTTGGGTAAGAAGCCGCAGGGTGTTCTGGTTCCTTAAAATACCTTTTTCCGTGAGTTCCCGTACAAGTTGCTCCCCTTCTTGTAGCGTCATAATTTCTTGTTTATCTGGTTCAGTTGTTCAATGTAGTCCTTGAAATACGTCTCCCTTTTGTCGTTCTTCACATAGGTCGATTCGGCCTGAACAATAAAAGTAATGAGACGGTCCAAGGCAGCTTTCAGCTTCTCTTCGGCATAATTGGCCATCTTCATCAGGAAATGGCAGGACACCGAAGTTAAAATTCCAATAAAGGTCAACATAAAGTAGTACTGCGTGTTCGTAAAATCACGAATGGGGATCAAACAGTAGGCCACGTAAAACCCTCCTATGGAAATACATACAAAGGCAATAGATTGGAATACGTTCTTGAATTCTACAGGGAGTTTCTTGCTTAGCGACAATAAGCCCAGCCCCATAAACAATGGGAACAAGGCCCATCCAAAGGCATCTAAAAAGGAGATCATCCAACGCCAATGAAATGGGCCTTGTGCTTCTGGATCGCCAAATAAATGCAGGAAGGGTCCTGCAAAGGCAATCAAGAAATAGAGCAGGGCACTATTCCTGATTGTCCGGTACGCCGTTGCAATTGGTATCGTTAGGCGGGCAATTTTTGTGTTTATCGGTTTGGTACTCATCAAAGTTCTGACTTTCAGGGGTGCAACTGGCTAAAAGTAATAAAATTGAGGCAGCTGCGAAAATTGCTTTAAAATGTTTCATCGGTTCTAGTTTTAAGAGTTAAAAATTAAAACCGAAAGGTACCCTTTTAAGGCGCTCAAAAGTAAGTCATTAAATTGAATCTATCAACAAATCTTTCAACAATTATTTATTTACAGCCATAAAATGAGCACTTTACCGAGGAATTTTTTAAAGGGTTTCAGATTTTTCTGATATATCGCAATTTTCCGAACCAAGCCTTATCCCTGGCCTTCCTGCCTATTTACCAAAACTTTAAGACATTCATTTCCATTCTTTTAGCTTTTATTTAATAAAACTTGAAAATCCATCCCGTAACTTTAACATAAATCAACTAATACAAACAACTTAAAACTAAAAAACTATGAGAAGCTTACTTTGGCTTGTAGCCGTTATTTGCATCGTTATTTGGGTATTGGGATTCTTTGGCATTGTGGCCGGGATCGGTACCGGAAGTTTAATCCATATTTTATTGGTCATTGCCATTATCGCAATCCTCTACAACATTATTACGGGTAGAAAACCTTTATAAACCCACTCCTCAATAAGTAGTTCCCTTTTATCGGCTTGGGTTGGTAAAAGGGAATTTTTATTGTGGTATGTAGCCTCACTTTGTACCTTTACTGAAAATTCCATGAAATGCTGAAAGCCGTTATTTTTGATATGGATGGGGTGATTGTCGATACCGAACCCCTACACCGAAAAGCCTACTTCAATATGTTCGAGGAAATGGACATTGCCGTTTCTGAAGCGTTGTATACCAGTTTTACCGGACAATCTACCCTAGAAATTTGTACTACCCTAGTCGATCACTTTTCCATGAAACAAGCTGCAAATGAGTTGGTCGCCTGCAAACGGAAGCATTTTAAGTATCTTTTTGAACACGACGATTCGCTGCAATTACTGGAGGGCGTGCGCGACCGTATCGAAGAGTACCACCAAAACGGACTCACCTTGGTGCTGGCGTCTTCCGCCTCCATGGCCAATATCGATAGGGTGTTTCAGCGGTTTGACCTAGACCCGTATTTTACCGCAAAATTTAGTGGGGCCGACCTTCCGAAGAGCAAACCCCATCCCGAAATCTTTATCAAAGCTGCCGCTGCAACCGGACAGCCTACACAACATTGTATGGTGATTGAAGATTCCACCAGTGGCATTACGGCCGCCAAACGGGCTGGTCTATTTTGTGTGGGCTACAACAGTGCCCATTCCAAGGACCAGGATTATTCGCAAGCCGATGTAGTGGTGACGGACTTTTCAGAATTACAGCTTCCGAAGCTAAAAGCCTTATTTGAGTCGGTTGATTAAATCCTCTATCCCCACCGCTTCCTGTTCTCCAGTCTTCATATTTTTTAAGGTATAGGTGCCTGCTTCCATTTCGGAAGTACCGGCCAAAACCGTATAAGCAATATCCCGTTTATCGGCATAACCCATCTGTTTGCCCATTTTGGCACTATCGGGATACAGCTCTGCGGGGATTTGCTCCTTCCGAAGTTTGGAAATGGCTTGCATGGCATATAGCGCTTCTTTATCCCCAAAATTGATAAAAAGGACTTTGGTATTGGCCGAAACGGTTTCAGGAAACAGTCCCAATTCTTCCAGCACTAGATAAATACGGTCCAAGCCAAAGGAAATTCCTACCCCGCTCATGTTTTTCAATCCGAATATCCCGGTAAGGTCGTCGTAACGGCCGCCGCCACCAATACTTCCCATGGAAACCCCTTCTGGAGCGGCCACTTCAAAAATAGCCCCCGTGTAGTAATTGAGTCCGCGGGCAAGCGTTACATCCAGTTCCAAGGTAGCTGTTTTCAACGGAAGGTTGCCAATGGCTGCTACCACAAAGGCCAATTCTTGGATGCCTTTTTGTCCTACTTCAGAATCCTGTAACAGTTCGTTCAGCATCTGAAGCTTTTTAGATCCGTTGCCCGTTGCCGCAAACAAGGGTTCCAGCTTTTCGATGGCGGTTTCAGAAATCCCTTTTTCCCGCATTTCCTTTTTCACGCCTTCCTCCCCTATCTTGTCCAGCTTGTCCAGCGCCACGGTAAAATCGATAAGCTTATCGGCTTCGCCAATCACTTCCGCAATCCCACTAAGGATTTTACGGTTATTGATTTTAATAGTGGTTCCTTTTAGGTTCAGTTGGGTAAATACGGCATCGTACAATTGAATAAGTTCCACTTCCTGCCACAGGGAATCGCTGCCCACCACATCGGCATCGCATTGGTAAAACTCACGGAAGCGTCCTTTCTGCGGACGGTCGGCCCGCCAAACGGGTTGCATTTGGTAACGCTTAAACGGAAAGGTAATCTCGTTTTGGTGCTGTACCACATAGCGTGCAAAAGGCACGGTTAGGTCGTAACGCAGGGCTTTTTCGGAAATCTTCGGCGTCATTTTACCACTATCCTTTTCCGCATAGGTTTTTTCATCTACCTTCCGAAGGAAATCCCCACTGTTCAAGATCTTAAAGATGAGTCGGTCGCCTTCTTCCCCGTACTTCCCCATTAAGGTGTCACTGTTTTCGAAGCTGGGGGTTTCAATAGGTTGAAATCCGTAGGACGTAAAACAACTTTTTATGGTGTCCATAATATAGTTGCGCCGAACTACTTCTTCGGGTGAAAAATCGCGGGTACCTTTAGGGATAGAGGGTTTTTGTGCCAAGGGTTTGGGTTTTTAATGACTCGTAAAGTGCAAATATCTTAATTATTGTGCAAAATGGTACGAAATTTCAAATATTTGGTAACTTTAACCGTAGATTGTAGTCTAATGTTGAAAACCCACTGAACCCTATGTTTGCACTCTTCCGTGAAAATGTGCGTATTGCGCTGGATTCCATTAAAACACAATTGCTACGTACCATTCTTACCATTGTGATTATTGGGATTGGTATCTGGGCATTGGTAGGGATTTTAAGTGCGGTAAAGGCATTGGAAAACACCATTTCGGGCAGTTTTGCTTCCATGGGGAGCAATACCTTTAACCTGCAGCGCTATGAGTTTGAAATTGAACAGCAAGGAGGGGGGAAACGCAAGCGGGTCAATCCTATTATTAGTTATAACGATATTCGGGAGTTCCAAGAGCGTTACGACTATCCCTACACCCAGACTTCGGTTTCCTTTGTGGGTACCCGAAATGCTGAAATAAAGTACGGTAACGAAAAGACCGATCCCGAAATTCCAGTGTATGGGGTCAACGAACATTACCTATCCAATACCGGTACCAAAGTACAAATGGGAAGGGAATTGAACTTTTTCGATATTCAGAACAACAATAAGGTATGTATTTTGGGATCCGATTTCCTCAAAAACCTCTTTGATACCGAAAACCCGATCGATAAAACCATAAGCATTCGGGGCGTCAAGTTTAAAGTGGTGGGCATCTTGGAATCGAAGGGCTCTTCTTTTGGGAACAATCAGGATTTAAAGGTGCTGATCCCCATTCAAGCGGCCCGCGGTATTTTTACGCAGCCCAACATCAATTATACCATTAGCGTAAAAGTAGAGGACAAATCCCTGATGAAGGATGCAGAAGATGCAGCGATTGTTACCTTTCGGAATATTAGAAGGCTTAGCCCCATTGAGAAAAACAACTTTGGCATTGAGCGCAGTGACGACCTCATTAACCGCATCGCCTCTATTACAGGAGTCTTGGAAACAGGGGCGTGGATTTTTAGCATCATAACCATTCTGGGCTCTTCCATTGCCTTGATGAACATCATGCTGGTATCGGTGACCGACCGTACGCGCGAGATTGGGGTACGGAAAGCTTTGGGGGCCAAACGCTCTACCATTTCCACTCAGTTTTTTATCGAGACCATTGTCATTGGCCAGTTTGGCTGTTTTCTAGGTATTGTCCTGGGACTGCTTACGGGATTGGCCGTAGCCTATTTTGCCAAGTTCGATTATTCCATTCCCTGGATGGCCATGCTGTCTGCCGTGATTATTTCGTTTGTCGTTGCCTTAATTGCAGGGCTCTACCCGGCGAGCAAAGCCGCCCGATTGGATCCTGTGGAGAGTTTGCGCTACGAATAATTATTTCTTCGGAATAAATTGCTGCATGTTTTCGTACAATTCCCCTTTGGTAATCACCGCTCCTTGCTGAATAAGCTGAAACACATCGGCATTGCGATCGTCTGAGAAGGATTTGCTTGCCGTAAGCACTTCCACGGCATCTTCCGTAATATTTTCCTGAAGCCAAATCCAGCCTTCTTCCGTGGAGAAATCTACATCTGCCTGGGTTTTTAGGACCCATAATTTGATTGCTTCCGCTTCCAATTTAAAAAGGAACAATTGTTTTGGGGACAGATGTTCTAGGTATTGCGTTTGATTCAATACGCCTTCCCAGACCAAATCACTAAACACGTCCATTTCCTCTTCGGCCACCTCTGGTTGCTTTTCCTTAATCTGCTCCCACTCCTCTTTGGTAATGGACTGGGTAGCCAGGAAGTTAATGAACTCTTGGTGTAATTCTTCAAATTGCTCTCGGGTAAGTCGGGTGTATTTCATAAATAAAAAAATATAATAAAAAACCCTCCGTGAAATTCAGGGAGGGTTGGGTATGTGTTTAGAAGAAAACTAGTTGGCTTCCGCTACAACGTCGAAGGTGAAATCCACCACCACATCTCTGTGGAAACGAATTTGAGCTTCATACTGTCCGGCACGCTTAATGAGCCCACCAGCAACAGCGATGTACTTTTTCTCTACTTCCACGCCTTCTTTGGCAAGGGCATCGGCAAGGTCTGCATTACTCACAGAACCGAACAACTTATTTCCTTCGCCTACTTTCGCGGTGATCTTAATTTCCAATCCGTTTAACTTCTCGGCTTGTTTCTTTGCATCGTCTACCACTTTTTGTTCTTTGTGGGCACGTTGCTTTAAGGTTTCTGCCAATACTTTTTTAGCAGAAGGGGTTGCTAAAATAGCGTAACCTTGAGGGATGAGGTAGTTTCTACCGTATCCATTCTTTACAGTTACCACATCGTCTGTAAACCCTAGGTTCTCTACGTCTTTCTTTAATATTAGTTCCATATCTCTTCTGCTTTTATTTTAATAAATCGCCTACGTACGGCATTAAAGCAAGGTGACGGGCTCTTTTTACAGCTACAGCCACTTTACGTTGGTACTTAAGGGAAGTTCCGGTTAAACGACGGGGAAGGATTTTCCCTTGTTCGTTTACAAACTTCATCAAGAAATCTGGGTCTTTGTAATCGATATACTTGATTCCAGATTTTTTGAATCGACAGTATTTCTTTGCTTTAGTGGTCTCTATATTTAACGGGGTAAGATACCTGATCTCTCCGTCTTTTTTTCCTTTAGCCTGTTGTTCAATAGATGTTGCCATGGCTTATGCGTTTTGTTTGTTTCGGTTTCTTCTCTTTTCTGCCCAAGCAATTGCATGCTTGTCTAATTTTACCGTAAGGTAACGCATTACACGCTCGTCACGTCTAAACTCAACTTCCAAGTTGTTGATTGCTTCTCCTTCTACGGTGTACTCAAATAAGTGGTAAAACCCACTTTTTTTGTGCTGAATTGGATAGGCCAATTTCTTTAGCCCCCAATTTTCTTTCGATACCATCTTTGCTCCTCTAGAAACCAGAAAATCTTCAAATTTCTTAACTGTTTCCTTTATCTGGTCTTCAGATAAAACGGGATTCAAGATGAAAACAGTTTCGTAATGATTCATATAAATGTATTTATTTAACTCTCAGCACCTTGCCAAGAGCGTGCAAAAATAGTACATAATTTAGAATTTAGCAACCCCTAATTCTTTTAAAAACACAT
The DNA here is from genome assembly GCA_002707025.1 of Flavobacteriaceae bacterium. Lineage (GTDB taxonomy): Bacteria > Bacteroidota > Bacteroidia > Flavobacteriales > Flavobacteriaceae > PALG01. Next base: position 7,454 of record PALG01000032.1, read on the forward strand.
TCCTACAAAAAAAATCTAAAAGGTTAATTTTTAGCGACTAAAGTTAAAAAAAGTTGCAGTTCATCGAATTTTTAGCTAACATTGTACTTGCTAAACCTTACAACCGTGGAAAAACCTATTTTGAAGTGCGCGATCGTAGACGACTCTACCCTTCAGCGTCTATCCATCGTCAAGCTTATTGAGAACCATCCCTCTTTAAATCTTGTAGCGGAATACAACAACGCTATTGAGGCTAAAATGGGATTGGCCAATAACGAGATCGACTTGATCTTTTTGGATATTGAAATGCCGATCCTTTCCGGTTTCGACCTTTTGGACGATTTGACCCATAAACCCCAAATTATCTTTGTGACCGGAAAAACGAAGTATGCTTTTAAAGCCTTTGATTACGATGCGGTAGACTACCTTCGGAAGCCCATTTCCAAAGAACGTTTTTTGAATGCTGTTCATAAGGCCATCACCAATTATAAGATCAAGAACGAAGAAGGTTTTGACGAAGAGGATTTCATCTTTGTGAAAAGCAACCTCAAAAAACGGAAGGTTTTCTTAAATGAACTTCGCTACATTGAAGCCTTAGGCGATTATGTAAAATTGGTGACCGAGCATGATGCGTTAGTGGTGCTCTCGACCATGAAAGCTTTTGAAGCCTTGCTTCCCAGCGACCGCTTCCTTCGAATTCATAAATCGTATATTGTCAATCTCGACAAAGTGGAGAAATACAATAGCAAGATGATTGAATTGGATAAGGAACAACTTCCGCTAAGTCGCAATAGAAAAGCCGATTTGGTAGAAGCATTGGCCGCTTCCATGCGCTAATAATTATCTACATCCACCACTACTTTTACCCGGGCAAATTCTTTCACTGCATTGAATTTTTGTAGTGAATTTTGTACATAGCCTTTGGTTTTTGCCAAAGACTGCTCCTTCGGTATTTTCACCAAAATATGGGTAAGGTACTCATTTCGTATCCTTGCTACCGGCGGACTCACAGGTCCTAATACATTCTCTTTTAAAGCCATTCGAAGCACCTGCGCCAACCATTGCGAGGCTTTGTCCATGGTTCCAAAATTACGATGCTTCAAAGTGATCTTTACCAAACGGTAATGAGGAGGGTATTTAAATTGGTAGCGCTCTTCCACCTGTTCCGCAAACATTTCCTCATAGTTATTGGTCGTTACCTGCTGAAGGATTTGATGGTACGGATTATAGCTTTGTATGATTACCTTCCCGCGTTTCTGGGTACGCCCAGCCCTACCCGATACTTGCTGCAATAACTGAAAGCTTCGTTCGTGGGCCCTAAAATCGGGGAAATTCAATAGATTGTCGGCATTCATCACCCCCACCAAGGTCACTTCCCGAAAATCCAGTCCCTTGGCCAACATTTGGGTTCCCACCAAAATAGCTATCTCTTTTTCTTCCATGCGCTCAATGAGCTTGGCATAGGCATGTTTTCCCTTTGTGGTATCTTGGTCCATACGGGCTACGGTATGCTCTGGAAAAAGGGCCTTTACTTCTGCCTCTATTTGTTCGGTTCCTAATCCCTTTTCATCTAAGGTTTCATTCCCACAAGCCATGCAGGAAATGAGCATGGCCATGGTATGACCACAATAGTGGCATTTTAATTGGTTTTTATATTGGTGATAGGTTAAGCTCACATCGCAGTTAGGGCACTGTGGCGAAACCCCACAGGTAGTACATTCTACCACGGGCGCATACCCCCTTCGGTTTTGAAATAGGATGACTTGTTCGTTATTTTCCAGTGCTTCCTGCATTTCCTCCAACAAACGCTCGCTAAAATGCCCCTTCATTTTTCGTTTCTTCAGCTGGTCCCTTATATCGACCAATTCCATGTCGGGCAGCAATACCTTTCCGAAGCGCTCCTTTAAATTCACCAACGCATACTTTCCTTCTATGGCATTGAAATAACTTTCCAAGCTGGGCGTGGCCGATCCCAATAAAACCTTAGCTCCGTGAAGCTGTGCCAATACAATGGCGGCATCGCGGGCATGGTAGCGAGGGGCAGGGTTGTATTGTTTAAAGGAAGGTTCGTGTTCCTCATCAATAATCACAAAACCTAAATTCTGAAAGGGTAAAAACAAAGCCGATCGGGCGCCAATGACAATCTGTGCTTTGGGTTTTTGTGCCAATACATGCTGCCAAACCTCAACCCGTTCGTTGTTGGAATACTTTGAATGGTAAACCGCTACCTTTTTTCCGAAGTAATGCTGAAGCCTACTGATGAGTTGGGTGGTCAAGGCGATTTCGGGGAGCATGTACAGGATCTGCTTTCCCGTGGCCAATAACGCATCTATCAGTTTTACATAGATCTCGGTCTTTCCACTGGAAGTGACGCCGTGGAGCAGGACAATGTCTTTTTGGTGAAAGTGTTGCTGAATTTCTTCAAAAGCCTTTTGCTGCGGTTCGCTTAATTGTTTGATTTCTGAAGGGGCGTCGCCTAAGTATTCCACCCGGTCTTTCTGAAGGTAGTATTCCTCCAAAATCCCTTTATCCAATAAGGTTTTAATCATGGCAGCACTACAGTCACTTTTTTTCTGAAGCAACACACTTTCTACATTTTTTTCGGTGGCCTGAAGCATGAAGAGCGTCATTAGTACCTCCCGTTGTTTGGGCGCACGGGACATTTCGTCCAGCAATTCGCGCAAGCTGGCTTCTTCCGCGTAAGGTTTGGAAAGCTTCAGATACCGCTTTAACTTGGGTTTATACTGTTCAAAAATTTCCTCTTTTACCGTAACGGTACCTTTTTCAATTAAATTCTGAATGACCCCAACCACATACTTTCGGTCTAAAATACTACGAACATCATTGATATGGAGCGAAGACTGATTTTGAAGCGCTTCAAAAACCACAAATTCGTCATCACTTAATTGAGACTCATCGATCTCCCGCTGTTCTTGTAAGGAAATAATGGTTTCACTTTCCAGCAGAAAAGCACTGGGCAATGCCGCCCGGATCACTTCCCCCAAGGTACACATATAATACTGGGCAATCCATTCCCAGTGTTTTAGTTGCACAGGGGTAATGATAGGGGTTTCGTCCAGGATTTGGTCAATGGACTTGGTTTCGTAGGCAGGTGGGTCGTTTTGATGAACTCCATAGACAATGGCCGTATACACCTTCGACTTCCCAAAGGGAACTGCAACCCGCATACCGGGTTTCAGAAAAGCAGCTTCATCCCTATTTACCTCATAAGTAAAGGTTTGCCGTAAAGGAATGGGTAAAATAACGTCTATAAAATACACGGGAGTACTTAATTACAATTTTCTTTTAACCGCTTCAAAGATACGTTCAGCTCAAAGCCCAGCAACAATAAGTTGGAGTTAATCCAAATATACACCAACATAATCAACAATGCCCCAATCGATCCGTATAGTTTGTTGTACTGTGCAAAGTTATTGATATACACCCCAAAGAAATACGTAGTTAAAATAAACAATAAAGTAGTTACCAAAGCCCCTACGGAAAAGAAACGGGTTTTGCTTCCCTTTTTTACCCCAAAATGATATAATGTCGAGATTATAACGTAGAGCATGGAAAAGAAAAGCACAAACTGTAGGATATTGATCCAAAAAATATCATTTTTAATGTAGTACCCCTCCATAAGCACATTAATCACGTATTCGCCATATAAAATAGCCCCTACGGTAACCAGTAAGATTACTGCCAGAAAAATGGCTACCAGGATGGCCACCAAATACTGTCGGAAAAAACCACGGTTAATGTCTACATAATAGGAATATTCAAAAGCACTAAAAATAGAGTTGACGCCGTTGGCCGTTAAGAACAGAGTTAGTACAAACGTAAAGGAAAGTAGTCCTGTTCGCGGATTCAAGGCAATATCCACAATCACAGGGTAAAAGAAATCGTGGGTTTGGGGAGGCAATAATTCGTCTATAAACTGCAGAAAACGGTATTGAAAGTTTTCAATTTTTATATAGGGAATAAGGTTCAGAATAAATAACAAAAAAGGAAAAATGGCCATAAAAAAGCTATAGGCCACCGAACTGGCCCTAGAGGAAAAGGTGCCTTTAATAATCCCTAAAATATAGGTTTCAAAAAAATCGTACAGGGAATAGCCACTATAACCTGGAAGCTTCACCAGTTGGAGCAATTTCACTCCTTGACGAACTACGGGTATTTTGTCTAATTTCTCCTCTATTTCTGCACTCATGAAAGGGCTTTTAGACTTAAATCCATATTATGCACAGAGTGTGTTAATGCCCCACTGGAGATGTAATCCACGCCGCATTCGGCATACTTACGGGCGGTTTCCAAGGTAATGCCACCACTGGATTCGGTAAGACATTGATCACCAATCATGGCGACCGCTTTACGGGTATCCTCATAATTGAAATTATCGATAAGAATTCGATAGACGCCTTCGTTTTGCAAGATTTCCTGAATTTCCTCTAAATTGCGCGCTTCCACGATGATTTTTAGATCCAGATGGTTTTTCTTTAAATAGTCTTTGGTTTTTGAAATCGCTTTACCGATGCCTCCGCAAAAATCGATGTGGTTGTCTTTCAGCATCACCATATCGTACAAAGCAAAACGATGGTTTTCGCCCCCACCTATTTTTACGGCCCATTTTTCCAAGGCACGAATACCGGGTGTGGTTTTTCGAGTATCGAGGATTTGAGTATGGGTACCTTCCAAAAGCGTTACATATTCATGGGTTTTGGTCGCAATGGCGCTCATTCGTTGCATGGCATTAAGTACCAAACGTTCGGCTTTGAGTATGGATTGACTGCTACCCGATACATAAAACACCACATCGCCATACTTCACAGGGCTCCCATCGGGAATTTTTATTTCCACTTCCAAAGCATGATCTACAAAATCGAATACCTGTTTGGCAAACTCCACTCCCGCAATAATGCCTTCATCCTTGACCAAGAGTTGGGCCGTACCCTTTGCTTCTTCAGGGATGCAAGCTAAAGAACTATGATCGCCATCCCCTACATCTTCCCGTATGGCATTGGCGATAATAATAGCTATTTCCTTATCGAATTGTTTTTTGGAGATCATGGTGCGTACAATTTATGCGAAGTTACAAAAGAAGTATGAGTTTTTATGTAACCAATACCCAAAGCCTTATCCAAGCTTCCACATGGAAACAAAGTACTATCTTTATGGCATGAAAATTACCTTACTGGCCATTGGAAAAACCGATAATGGAAACTTACAACATCTCATAGAAGATTATGAAAAGCGTCTTTCGCACTATGTAAGTTTTCAGTTGGAAATGATCCCCGATATAAAAAATGCCAAAAATTTAAGTGAAGCCCAGCAAAAGCAAGCAGAGGGTTCAGAGATTTTGAAACGGCTTCAGGCTGGCGATAGACTTGTGCTATTGGATGAAAAAGGAAAAGCGCTTACTTCGGAAGGATTTGCCCAATTTCTTCAGAAAAAAATGAACAGCGGGCTCAAGAACCTTGTGTTTGTTATTGGCGGGCCTTATGGCTTTAGTGAAGAAATTTACAATAGGGCTCAAGGTAAAGTGTCACTCTCCAATATGACTTTTAGCCATCAAATGGTACGATTATTTTTTATAGAGCAGCTTTACCGCGGATTTACCATTCTACGGAATGAACCCTATCACCATAGGTAGACTGCATTATTTAATATACTTACGGTAATCTTTCATACTGGTCTCCACAATTTCCCGTGCCGTTTGTACCCCTTGAAATTCTTCAATCTCCACGGTTTTATTTTCCAGTTTTTTATAGTCCTCGAAAAACGTTTGCAATTCCCTTAAAAAGTGGTTGGGCAATTCAGCGATGTCATTAATGTGCCCTACACTCATATCGTGCTCTGCAACGGCAATAATTTTATCGTCCATCTCGCCACCATCAATCATTCGCATCACGCCAATCACTTTTGCGGAAACAATACACATAGGAACGATTTCAATTTGGGAAAGCACCAAAATATCCAAAGGATCCTTATCATCGCAATAGGTTTGCGGAATAAATCCATAATTGGCTGGATAGTACATAGAGGAAAAGATGACTCGATCCATCAACAACAGGCCCGATTCTTTATCTAATTCATACTTCGCACGGGTGTTTTTAGGAATTTCGATAATGGCATTGACCACTTTGGGGCTATTTTCCCCTACGGAAACCTTGTGCCAAGGGTTTTGATAATCTATAGACATGGATAATTATTTTACAATCACTTTAAATTGCTGATTTTGAGTTCCGTTTAAAACAGATAAGACATACATCCCGCTGGAAAGATTTTGTGTCCAACGAAGTACATTTCCAGGTTGGTTCCATTCCTTCTGGGCGATCAACCCCCCTGTAATGGAATACAGTTCTGTAGTTACTGTTTCTGAAGACTGAGATAATCCTATTCGAATTTCCCCTTCTACAGGATTTTGAAGTAGTACTATGGAAGCACTTGTGTTTTCTTCAACACCAAGAACCTGCCTAATCTCATCCAGCGCAAACTGAAGATTTTCAGCCGTAACGGTTACGTGGTTCTGATTGGTATCTGGAATGTGATAATTCACAAAAGGGGAGTCATTTAAGTTAGGTAGCGCAAACCAGTTATCGGCTTCAATAGCCAAAGAGCTTAGGGTAGGAATGAACGAATAACTATCCTGTTGAAGCGCATCAATAAAGTCTTGCAAGACCGGGTTTCCTCCACCTCCCGAAAGCGCCGCGGAAATATTCCCCCTACCTCCAGGAGCACTGTCCACCCCATCACTTAACGCCGTAGATTGTGCATCGGCGGTAAATGAATCGATGGGAAAATTAAAAAAGTTTACCGTAACATCTGTTACCGTAAGCGTTTCTGAAGCCACTGAGGTAAAATACAATGCCACATCAATATCCGTATTGGCATCTACTTCAAGATTGGTATTTACCACTTCCATTCCAGGAGTTCCAATAGTGGTACCGATACCACTTCCATTGATCATTGCCACGTTTCTTACATTTTGAGGAAATCCTAAGGCGTCCATTTCCGTTTGAAAGGCCTCCCGAAAATTAGGGGCACCTTCCGGAAGCAATTTGGTAGGATCCTGTAGGTAATTAGAACCTGGCAGCAAATGCGCTTGTAAATGATCTACCAACATTTCCTTTGCTGCAGGAGAGCTAAGGGCTCCGCTTATTAGCTGTTGGGCAGTAGGATCCCCTGTTTGTTCTGCTAAGTAATTTAATAAATATTGAAGGCTAATTGGGATATTGGCCCCCCGGTGAGGCGCATCGAAAGAAATAAACAGCCTGGTTTCATGGGGTAGGCTATTGGCTTCCATATAAGCTAGGGCGTATTGCGAAACCAATCCCCCCATACTAGTTCCAATTACTACATTTTGGGCATCCCCTACCTTTTGAGCATTTATTTCTTCCAAAATAGCAGCCAACACCAATCCATTTCTCTGAATGTAATCGGCACCCCCATCTATAAATTTTCCTCCAGTTGTATACTGCGGCGAATTGACAATTACAATATCATACCCTTCGTCCCTAAGCGTATCGGCAAGATTTACCCCATTAAAGCTTAAACGATTATACAATCCCGGAATATCTTGGGAATCGCCTGGATCAAATCCGCCTATAATAAAAATAGGCTGATCTAAAATACCATCGCCCGTATCCAAGAAAACCTGATATTCCCCTTGACCAAAATAAGCTTGGGATTCATCATAGCCTTGATAAGGAATGTTGGCAGTAATCGTCTGTATGTTCCCGCGGGAGTTACGTGCAGGACTATTTTCTAACTGCTGATTTTGTGCACTCGCATTTAGCGAGAAAAAAAGGACAATAAGTAGGGTAAAAGTATATTTCATAGGGCTGTAATTTTTAAGATAATGTTATTTTGACTTAAAGTTTAAAAAACTGTTTGATCCACCATAACTTTCGTTTGCTTAGGGGTGCGTACTTTAAAGAAAGTTCCAACCAATTGGCCTTATGAAGTACACTTTTATAATGACTGAAGGCTTTAAAACCCGCCTCACCATGGTAGTTCCCTATACCGCTATGACCCACGCCTCCAAAAGGAAGGTTTGGGTTGGATATGTGCATTACGGTATCATTGATGGCACCTCCCCCAAAAGATAGTTCTTTCAGAATTTGCTTTTGTTCCTTTTTAGAGTTGCTAAAGATATAACATGATAAAGGCTTCGGTAGTTTCTGTACCTGCTGAATGGCCTTTGGGAGTGCATTGTAAGTAATTACCGGTAAAATAGGCCCAAAGATTTCCTCCTGCATCACCTTATCGTCAAAACCTATATCATGAAGGATAGTAGGTTCTATAAACCTTTGGGAGGCCTCTGTATTGCCACCGAAATAAATATGCTTTGGTGTAATGAATTCTGTGAGCCGCTTAAAATTCTTTTCATTGATAATTTGTACATAATTATCATTCTCAAAGGCATAGTCTGCTTTTTCGATTTCTGCCTTACAGGCGCTTAAAAATTTTTTCTCGATACTTTCATGCACTAAGACATAATCTGGTGCGATACAGGTTTGTCCTGCATTAATAAATTTTCCCCAAACCAAACGCTGTGCCGTTCGCTTCAAGTTACAGGAAGGGGTTACAAAAGCTGGGGATTTCCCACCCAACTCCAAAGTAACCGGAGTAAGGTTTTCGGCAGCTGCTTTGTAAACTATTTTCCCCACTTGGGTACTCCCCGTAAAGAAAATTTTGTCGAAACGCTGCTTCAGTAATTCAGTAGTTTCAGGAATTCCACCTTCAATCACAGCAAAAAATCGCTCCTCAAAGTTTTCAGAAATAATTTGCTTCATCACTTTCGAAGTTTCCGAAGGAATCTCACTGGGTTTTAGTACCACGGTATTTCCCGCAGCAATAGCCGCTATGGCGGGTGCCAGGGAAAGTTGATAGGGATAGTTCCATGCGCCTATCACCAAACAAACCCCCAAGGGCTCTGGAACGATATAACTTTTGGCTGGAAAGTTGATCCAATTGGTCACCACCCGTTTGGGCTGGGACCAATATTTTAAATACTGAATGGCATCTTTGATTTCGAGGTACAGCAGCGCCAATTCGGTGGTGTAGGTATCGAATTCAGATTTTTTAAAGTCCTTCTGAATGGCTTCATACAATAAGCCTTCATTCTCCTGAAGGACCTGCTTCAGCTTTTGAAGTTGTGCTATTCTGAATGCAACATCTTTGGTGACGTGTGTTAGGAAAAATGTATGTTGTGCTTCAACGATAGATTGCATACCCGATTATCCTTTTCCCTTTTCACGATTCAATACGCGGTATTCTTCATAACATTCGCTTATCGCATCCAATATTTGAAGGTCGTTGGCGGTTTTGATGAAGTTTTCGGAGTAATTGCAATTATTTAGGATTTCATCGATGTCCACTTTCTCCAATTGCAATACGGCCATAAGGGTTTCCCGATCGAATTTGGATTGAAGCAAATTACGAATCTCATCGTCCTCCTTCATTTTCCGAAGTTTGCGCATCTGTTTAGGACGTTTTCCGAAGACATTATAGAGAAAATCGGCTGGATTGAATATGGAGCTTAGTACTTTGGAAACAGCTCCTGGCTGTTTCTTTCCGCCTTCATACCCTCCTCCTATTCCAGCGATACGGTAACGGTAATCATCATATACTGGGATAATTTTCGCATCCACTTCTACATATCCTGTTAACTGAACCGGCTTTAAAACCACTTCTTCCAAAGCGATTCCCAACTCGGTCATTTTAACTTTAATATTTCCGTATTTCAACCAGTCATTGGTAACGCGTACCCGAAGGGATTTAAACCCTAAATAGGAAAAATACAAGGTATCATTTACGGCTGCGCGAAGTTGAAACTCCCCATCCTTATTGGTAGTGGTTCCTATTACTTGATTGAGGTTAACAATATTTACATTTTCAAGTGCTTGATCGGTCGCATCGTTTAAAACCACTCCCTTAATCACTTCACTTTCTGAAGTTTCCTCATTATCTTGAGCAAATCCTAAATAAGGAAGACAAATAAAAAATAAAAGTAATTGGAAGTGTTTCATAGCATTCTCTAAATCGTAAAGTTACATATTTAGACGCTAAATTCCTGCCAAAGTTTCGTTAAGGCAGGAATTTTAAGCAAATTACATTCTTCTACGGCGTTTCCCGCCGGTACCTTTTTCCTTGGGACGGGATTCTTTACGACGACTCTTTCCTTTAAACTTGGGACGGTCATCATTAAACTTGCCTCTTTTTCCGCCGCCGCCTTTTCTATGGCCTTTCCCTTTTCCTCTGTTACCACCTTTTCCACCTCCACGGTTCCGGCCGCCTTTATCTTTGGAAATTTCAATGTCGACGTTTCTATCATTAAACTGAACGCCTTTGAAAGCCTCCAAAACCTTATCGATATGAGCAGAATCGGTATTGAAGAATGAGAAAGTTTCCATAGTATCCACATGGAATACATCATCCTTCCCTAGATCGGTGATTTCACGGATCAAGTCTTTCAAATCCATCCATTGCAATCCGTCTTTTCTTCCTAAATTGATAAAATAACGGGTACTGTCTTCAGAATACTTTTTCGAAAAGTCTTCTCCGCTAGTGTCTTTTCCACCTTCTACGTTTAAATCCTTTGCTTTTTTATAGTAGTTGTAAAATCTTGTAAATTCTACTGAAAATACTTTTTTAATCAATTCTTCCTTAGAAAAACCTTCTAACACCTCATTGATCTTGGGTAAATAGATGTCAATCTCATGATTGATTTCGGTATCCTTGATATTGTTGGCTAAATGAAACAGTTGTCGCTCGCAAATTTCAATCCCAGAAGGCACCTCCTTTTTAATGAAGGACTTCTGAATGATTTTTTCAATCTGCTTGATCTTACGTTGTTCACTTTTGGAGACAATAACCATGGAAACCCCTGTCTTTCCAGCACGTCCGGTACGTCCACTTCGGTGGGTATAGGTTTCAATCTCATCGGGTAGTTGGTAGTTGATTACGTGCGTGATATCGTCTACATCAATCCCACGTGCCGCCACATCGGTAGCGACCAACATCTGAATTTGACGGGTTCGGAAAGATTTCATGACCAAATCCCTTTGGTTCTGGCTCAAATCGCCGTGCAACGCCGCAGCATTGTAGCCGTCTTCAATAAGCATCTCGGCCACCTTTTGAGTGTCCCGCTTGGTTCTACAAAACACCACGGAAAAAATATCTGGATTCGCATCGGCCAACCGTTTCAACGCTTGGTACCGGTCCCTTGCATTTACCAAAAAGTATTCGTGGGTAACCGTATCTGCACCCACATTCTTGCTTCCTACCGTTACTTCCAATGGCTGGTGCATGAATTTTTTAGCAATCGTTGCTACCTCTTTCGGCATGGTCGCACTAAATAGCCACGTACTTTTATCTTTTGGAGAGTGTGAAAGAATATCGGTAATATCTTCATAAAAGCCCATGTTCAACATCTCATCGGCTTCATCCAAGACACAATATTCAATTTTGGAAATATCGATCATGTTACGCCCAATCATATCCTTCATTCTTCCAGGCGTGGCCACAATAATCTGTGCTCCCTTCTTGATTTGACGGGCTTGTTCGCTAATACTGGCTCCTCCATAGATGGCTACTACATTAAGACCGTTTAGGTATTTTCCGTAAAGTTTTAATTCGGAAGTAATCTGCAAACACAGTTCCCGCGTAGGAGAAAGGATCAAGCCTTGCGTGGTACGGCTGTTTACATCAATTTTTTGAAGCATGGGAAAACCAAAGGCAGCGGTTTTACCCGTTCCGGTTTGTGCCAAGGAAACAATGTCGGTTTCCTGTTCCAATAAAATAGGGATGGTTTTCTCTTGAACTTCGCTGGGTGTTTCAAAACCCAAGTCATTAATGGCTTGAAGAAGGTGTTCCTCCAATCCAAGTGATTGAAATGTTGTCATATAAACGTTTACTAGTTATGTGTTGGCGGGAAGCAAACGACTCTAGTAAACCCTTACGCTTCTGCTGCAACACTTCCCCACCTTGAGGAATTTTGCGCAAAGATAGTTTTTAAAATGACATGCAAACTACCTATTAAGAATTATTTAGGGAAAGATACTGCAGCAATTGGCGCATGGCTTTGCCACGGTGCCCTATTTCACTTTTTTGGGAAAGGGACATTTCAGCAAAGGTTTCCTGCAAACCAATGGGCTGGAATACAGGGTCGTAACCAAAACCTTTCTCCCCTCTGGGCTCTTGGGTAATGGTCCCTTCACAAATACCTAAAAACAAATTTTGATTTCCCCGTAACGACAGAGCAATGGCCGTTTTAAAGCGGGCCGAACGATCTTCAATGTCTTTCATGTCTTCCAAAAGCTTTTTCATATTGGCCTGGTCGCTTTTGGCAGGTCCCGCGTACCTGGCACTATACACACCAGGCGCCCCATTAAGGGAACTCACTTCGAGTCCGGTATCGTCGGCAAAGCAATTATAACCGTAATGCCTATTTACATACTCGGCTTTTAAAATCGCATTTCCATCAATCGTATTGGCTGTTTCAGGAATTTCCTCATGGCAGCCTATATCATTCAGGCTTAACAATTCTACATGGCCAGGCATTAAGGTTTGGACTTCCGTAAATTTATTTTGATTATGCGTAGCAAAGACGAGTTTCATGATTTATTGATTGGAATGTAACGCTACCCTGTTTCCTTCCGAATCTATAAACACCCCCATGTAGCCATGCTCTTCAGAAATTTGGGTTTTGGGTTGATAAATTTTTCCGCCAGCAGCTTCCACACGATCAAGCTCTTCCTGTATATTTTCGCTATAAAAATAAACCAAAGGCCCCTCTTTACTGGGAATGTAGCTTTCTTGTTGAATCAAGGTTCCCGTGGCACCGGGGACATCCCTACCCGCGTCTGGGAACCAAGCCATGAGCAATCCACCAAAATCTACCTGCTTGAGTTTTTTCTGAAAAACCGCTTCATAAAAGCCTACTGCCCGTTCCATGTTGGTCACGGGAATTTCAATCCAAGCAAAAGTGTTGTGTTTCATCACTGCTGAATGTTTAAGTGAATACTAAGTAACGAAGAATGAAATTTATTTCTCTAAAATATTCTTTAATTTTTCAAGACCTTCCTCAAAATCCTTACCCACGGCCTTGTCCATATTAAAAAATAACATCATGATACTGAAGGGAAATTTATTATTTCCGTGAAATCCCCAGATCACTTTGGTTTTATTCCCTACCTGTTCATAGGTCTCCAAATATCCATGGCTAACCGACTTAAACGGTTTTAAAAACCGTAATTCGGTTTCAATACGGGCTTTTTCCTCTATCTTGGTGATTTCCTGTTCGCCAGCCCCTACTTGCTTGTGATCACTCTCCCAAGCAGAAACAAAGCCTATGGTTCCATCTATCCCCGTAAAGGTTTGCTTCATGTCTGGATCCCTGGATTGCCAAGGGCCCCAATACTTTTGGTTTTTTACATATTTCAAATAATCAAAAACCTCGCCTATTGGTCGATCAATAACGATACTTCTGTTTACATTGTATTTCTTGGGAGCAATGGCCGCCAGTAAAAGAACCAAAGCGATAATTCCGGCTATGATGTAGATGGCAATCATATAAATAATTGGTTTGTTGGTTGAATCTTAAATTTACGATTTTTTTTCGTTCTGTACCCTTGCTATGATTTTTTCAACGTTTTTAATGGATTGTTTGGTCCATAAAAACTGTAATTCCATTTTTTTTGCTTCGGAAAGTTGCCAAGATACATTTTCCAGTCGCATACGGGTAACCACCTCCTGAAGGATAATAGCCGCCGAGACCGAAATATTCAAACTTTCAGTGAAGCCATACATGGGAATCTTCAAAAAACCATCGGCTTCCTGCATGACCGCTTCACTAAGTCCGGCTTTTTCCGTTCCGAAGAAAAAAGCACTCTTTTGGGAAACATCAAACTCATGAAGCAAGGTAGAATCGTTGTGAGGGGTAGTAGCGATAATTTGATACCCCTCTTTCCGGAGTTCCTGAATGCATTTTTGGGAGCTGGGATATCGATGAATGTTGACCCACTTTTGGGCACCCATGGCAATTTCGCGGTCCACACGCTTTCCCAAACGCTCTTCTATGACATGTAAATCCTGAATTCCAAAGACATCGCAACTACGCATCACAGCACTCGTATTATGTAACTGGTATACATCTTCGGTCACGACTGTAAAATGCTGAGTGCGCTTTTCCAGCACTTCCTTAAAAAGTTCTTTCCGGTGTTCGGTGAGATAAGATTGCAGGTATTCAAACAATTGTAAATTCAATAGGAATGTGTAATTTTAAAACGAAGATATAAAAAAGCATTGTTATGAAAATTGCGGTATTATCGGGAGCCGGGATGAGTGCCGAAAGTGGTTTAAAAACCTTTAGGGACAGCAATGGTCTGTGGGAAGGACATGATGTCATGGAGGTGGCGTCCCCACAAGGCTTTCATAAAAACCCAGGGTTGGTGCTTGAATTTTACAACCAAAGACGAAAGCAGTTATTGCAAGTGCAACCCAATACGGCCCACGTAGCCCTAGCCGAACTAGAAAAGCAACATGAAGTCACCATCATTACCCAAAATGTAGACGATTTACACGAACGTGCCGGAAGTACCCGGGTAATCCACTTACATGGAGAGTTGCTAAAAGCCCGGAGCACTTATCATGAGGACACCGTAAAAGAGTGGAAAAAAGACATTGTTCTTGGAGATGTTTGCGAAAATGGCTTCCAAATGCGGCCCCATATTGTATGGTTTGGGGAGGCCGTACCTATGATGGAAACGGCTATCGATTTTATGGATATTGCAGATGCCGTATTTATTGTAGGTACTTCGATGCAGGTATATCCTGCGGCAAGTTTAATACAGTATGCCCATGCCCGTGTGCCCATCTATTTCATAGATCCCAAACCTTCAATTGACGCTACAGATCGGGTAAAGGTTTTTTCTGAAAAAGCCACGGTGGGTGTTCCTTTGGCAATTGAAGCCTTTCAAAAAGATTTTTTATGAGCACGCTATTCGATCAAATCAATTATGAAAAGGCCTATCGGGAAAACCGGCTAAATGCAGCCCTCTGGGTATTGGAGCGTCCGGAAACCTTGAAAGAGCTCTTACAGTATGGTTTTGCCAATGACCCTGATATCTCCCATAAAGCCAATTGGGCATTGGAATTTGTTTGCCGGGAAAAGCTCGATCTGTTATACCCGTATTTGGATTATTTTTTTGAACAGCTTCCAGAGGTAACGCACCATGGCTCGGTCCGGTCGCTTTCGCATATTTGTGAACTTCTAGTGATTGCCAATTATAAAACCAAAGATCCTCTTTTGGTGGAGACTTTTTCCGAAAGTCATAAGAAAACCTTGACCGAGTGTAGCTTCGATTGGATGATTTCCCCTCAAAAAGTGGCCTGCCAAGCACGGGCCATGACTTGCTTGTATTATTTAGGTACTGAAAAAGATTGGATTCACCCCGAATTGAAATCGATCTTGGAAGCGAACCTGCACCAAGGTTCGGCGGGGTATCAATCACGGGGAAAGAAGATCCTAGAGAAAATTCAGAAAGCGCGCTCCTAATTTCTTTTTAAGAAATGGTATCTTTGCCTTTTCAAAATAAAAATCATGTCTACAAACGCTTTACAAGCCATTTCCCCCATCGATGGGCGTTATGCCTCCAAAACCCAAAGCCTGGTTCCCTTTTTTTCGGAAGAAGCCTTAATCAAGTACCGGGTTCAGGTAGAAATTGAATACTTTATTGCCTTGGTAAATTTACCCTTGCCGCAATTAAAGGATTTTGACAAAGCGTTGTTTGCTTCGCTTCGGAAAATCTATACCAATTTTTCTTCCGAAGACGCCCAGAAAATCAAAGACATCGAAAAAGTGACCAACCACGATGTAAAAGCCGTGGAATATTTCATCAAAGAACAATTTGATGCCTTAGGCCTTCAGAAACACAAGGAGTTTATTCACTTCGGACTTACCTCTCAGGATATCAATAATACCGCGGTTCCGCTTTCCTTGAAAGAAGCGATGAACGACGTATATATTCCCATGCTTTTTGAAGTAAAAAACAAGTTGAAGGAATTATCACAAGATTGGAAAGACGTTTCCATGCTGGCAAGGACTCATGGCCAACCGGCCTCTCCAACACGTTTGGGAAAAGAAATTGAAGTGTTTGTAGTACGTTTGGAAGAACAGTTGGATTTACTGAATGACATTAAAAGTGCTGCTAAATTTGGAGGCGCCACGGGAAATTTCAATGCTCATAAAGTTGCTTATCCCAATACGGACTGGAAAGCGTTTGGAACACAGTTCGTGCAAGAGCAACTAGGTTTGCACCATTCCTTTCCAACCACTCAAATAGAGCATTACGACCATATGGCCGCCTTATTTGATGGCTTAAAGCGGATCAATAACATCCTAATCGATTTAGATCGTGATATCTGGACCTATGTGTCCATGGATTATTTTAAACAGAAAATCAAAAAAGGGGAAATAGGTTCCAGCGCGATGCCTCACAAGGTAAATCCTATCGATTTTGAAAACAGCGAAGGAAATTTAGGAATTGCCAACGCCTTATTTGAACATTTGGCCGCGAAGCTTCCCATAAGCCGTTTGCAAAGGGATTTAACCGATAGTACCGTATTGCGAAACATTGGGGTTCCTATAGGCCATACATTAATCGGTTTTCAATCTACCTTAAAAGGATTGAACAAATTATTGCTGAATGAAGCGAAGTTTAAAGAGGATCTCGAAAACAATTGGGCGGTGGTTGCCGAAGCCATTCAAACCATCTTAAGGAGGGAAGCTTATCCCAACCCATATGAAGCTTTAAAAGGGTTAACACGAACCAACGAAGCTGTGACCCAAAAATCCATTGCCGATTTTATTGAAACCTTAGAAGTTTCCGAAGCGATAAAAGCAGAAATGCGAAAAATCACTCCGGGTAATTATACTGGAATTTGAATATAAAAAAAGCCTCGAAAATCGAGGCTTTTTATTTTATTGAATACTCGGTTACATTGCTTCAAACATGCCTTCGATTCCCGAAAGTTTGCTTAAATCGATATCCCCGCGCTCCAAGGTGTTCATTAGCTTCAAAGCTTGATCGGGTCGCATGTCGTCACAAAGCAATCGGAAGACTCCAAATCCCTTCTCACTGCTACTTGCAAAGACGATTACTTCATCTATGGCGGTTTCCTCTCCAAGGTATTTCATGGTCATCATCATATCGTTAGATTTTACCTTACCTAAGGTTTTGTATTTCTCTTGATCGATGATCCCTTTCACAATAGCCTTTTCCGATTCGTATTCTGCTTCATTTCCACTTTTTACGGGATAAGCGACTACATTTATTTTCTTGATGGTACTGAAAATATCCTTTTCTTCTTCAGTGAAGTTATTTTCTTCAGCCATAAAAAGGCTGGTTGCGATATCCACTTTCAGGAATCGGTCGTCTTCCTGCTTATCCACAAGATAGCGTTGCAGTGATTTTCCATTGTCGCAACTTACCATAGCCGCTAATGCTAAGGCAAGTAAGGTTACATATTTTACGGCGGTTGTCATAGTGTTGTGTTTTTTATCCTTTCTTTTCTAGGTTCTCGAGTTCGTTACCTCCTGGAATGTTCATCTGTTTGGTAAGCTTTGAGATTTGCTTTAAATCGATATTTCCGGTAATGCTCATGATGATGGTTCCGTCTTTTCCGTCTACATCACCTTCTAGGAACATTAATAATTCGCTTACATGACTTTGGTCTTTTCCTTGTTTCGAATAGAATTTGATGTTTTTGGTATCTTCCTTTACACGCATCAATTCGTTTAATCCATTGGATTTAGAAAGGTATTGTGTTACGGAAGACTTCATACGGCCAGCGACTTCTTTATTTTCAGTAATGTAAATTTTAATATTGTCGAGGCTGTTCACCATTTCCATATAGTCTTTCACTTCAGGATCGTCTGATTCGATATCGATTTCAGCCAAAAGCTTAAACATGTTCTTGGTAACTACCACAGCGGTGACATCCTTTTCATCTTCAAATTTATCGAAGAATCCCTGTGAAAACCCCACCATGGGAGCTAAAATGATTGCAATAAGTAAGAGTGTCTTTTTCATCGTGTTATAAATTAAGTATGGGTTATTTTAAATATTTACTTGTTGTTTCGTTAAATTGATTAATGACTTGTAATGTGGATGCATTTTCTGAAAACTCTTCAAAGTAGGTGACTTTAGAAGCCCCTTTATTTAGATTTTCAGAAAGGAGCAACATGGTTTCCTTAGCATTATTATAAGCAGCCAAGGCTTCTTGTTCTTCTTGGGAAAGTCCTGTGTTTCCAAAAAAGAAAGCACTGGAGATTCCTAAAAGCAATACAAAGGAAGCGGCAATTCCCCATTTCCAGAAAGAGGAAGTGTCTTTTTCTTTTGGTAATGCAATCTGTTTAGAAAGTTTTTCCTCTCTGGCTATGGCAAATCCTTCAAAAAGGGGTTTGTATTGCACCAAATTTGGAGGTACTTCTCCTCTCGTAAAGAATTCCTTTAATTGGGTTTCTTCGGCTAGGGTGGTATTTCCCTCGAAATACTTTTCCAGTAATGCTGAAATCTTAGCTAACTCCATAGTTGTATTGTTTTAGTAATTGATCTCGAACCGCTTTACGGGCACGTGATAAATTCACGCGGATGGCTGTCTCGTTCATGTCGGTCATTTCGGAAATCTCATGAAATTCGAATTGCTCTACGTCCCTTAATTGAAGGACCATTCGCTGTTTTTCGGGTAAGGTTTCCATAATCTCAAAAACCAATTGTACCCCGTCATTCACTTCTACCTTTTTCTGAAGATTTTCATCATTTTGGTAATTGCTGTGAACAATTTTAAGGTTAGAAGCTTGCTTGGATTTTAATCGGTCCAGACAATAATTTTTAGTCATTGTCATAGCAAAAGCTTCTGGGTTTTTGTAATCTTTCATACGGTTTTTACCCTTCCATAATTTCAAAATAACTTCCTGAACAGCATCTTCCGCTTCTTCCTGCGAAACCAAAAGTCGTTTTGCCAAACGGTACAACTTGTCCTTTACCGGAAGCACTGTTGCCAAAAATTCCTTTTGTTTCATAGTTGGTTAGGTTAACGCATTTTTGATGCCGTTCTATCATTACGACGAATCAAGAATATTTTTGTTACATTTCAATTACAAATTACAATAATGTCCCTATTTTAGGGGTTGTAAAGAAAATTCATTTAAATTTTTGCCTTGTGAAAAAGTCCCTACTCCTACTGTTATTCCTTATCTCGGTAACTTTCGTGTCTTGTTTTGAAGACCAAGACGATACTGTAACCCCTGCTACGGCTTCTGAAATAAATGATTTTATTTACCGTGGATTAAATTTTTTCTATCTCTATAAATCGGAAACACCCGAGTTAGCCAACGATTATTTTGCTTCGGACGAAGCATACCAAGCTTTTTTAAATTCCTACGATACCCCCGAATCATTTTTTGACTATCTCATGGCACCTCAAGACCGATTTAGCCGGTTGTATGATGATTATGTGGTATTAGAGAATGCCCTGGCTGGAAATTCCTTGAACAATGGAATGGAATTCGGACTGGTATTTTATCCCGGGGAAGGAGAAGATCGTATTTTTGGATACATACGTTATGTACTTCCCAATACCGATGCGGAAGCAGAAGGACTGGAACGAGGCATGATTTTCAATACTATTGACGGTGAGCAATTGACAGAATCGAATTATAATGAGCTTTTAACGCCAGATACCTATACTATTGGTCTTGCCACTTTTGATGGCACCAATATCGTTGCTACAGGGGAAAGTGTTGAACTTACCAAAACCCAATATACCGAGAACCCTATTTTTGAAACAAAGACCTTTACTATCAATGGCCAGAAAATCGGTTATTTAATGTACAATGCATTTACCAGTGATTTTGATTCTCAATTAAATAGTGTTTTTGGGCAGTTCAAAAGTGAAGGGGTAACCGATCTGGTATTGGATCTTCGCTATAATGGAGGTGGTTCTGTATTGACGGCTACTTATTTGGCCAGTATGATTACCGGCCAATTTACCTCTCAGGTTTTCTACAAAGAACAATGGAATGAAGACCGTCAGTCCGATTATGCACAAGACGGAGTATTTCTCGATAATTTTCAAGACAATTCTGAGACTATAAATAGTTTGAACCTTAGCAAAGTGTACATCCTAACAGGGCCCCGTACAGCTTCCGCTAGTGAATTGGTTATTAATGGCCTGGCACCTTATATTGAAGTGGTTCAAATAGGAACCAATACTACCGGCAAGTACCAAGCTTCCTTTTTATTATATGATGCTCCTGCACCCAATTTTAGACGTGCTGAAGCCAATCCCGACCATACTTATGCCATGCTACCTTTGGTTTTTCAAACAGCCAATGCCAATGACAATACGGGTTATGACAATGGGTTAATCCCCAACATTGATCAGCCTGAAGATTACAGTAACCTAGGTATTTTAGGGAATGAGAATGAACCGCTGCTTGCTACCGCCCTTTCAGAAATTACCGGAATGCCCATGCCAACCCGAAGCGGGATGTTTTTCTTGGAAACGGTCTCTGAAAGCAAAGCGCTACAACCCGCATACCAAATCATGTACGTAAAAGGAACTAAATAGTTAGGGTAAAGCCTAAGCGAACATTTCGACCTCGCGTTTGGTAGCGGTAAAGTTCTTCAAATTCGGTATCTAGCAAGTTGTCCAAACCTAAGAATAACTGAATGTTTTTAGTGACCTGCCGGCTTGCAAAAAAACCAAATACATGATAGCTTTCTAAAGTAATGGTTTCATTCTCGAAAGTAGTAGAATTAAAAAAGGAGTCTTCCCGCTCTGAAAGTTGTTGAAAACTTACATTGAAATTTGTTTTTTCATCGGGTTCATAGTTTAAGGATACATTCACTTTGTGTTCTGGAATTCGAAGTGCAAAACGCTCTTCTGGGTTTGTATAGGTATAATTGGCCGAAGTATTCCACTTTTTCCCCACTGCCGCTACAAGTTCCACTTCTACCCCACTCGCTTCAAACGTTTCTGAAATGTTCTGGTACTGGGATACAAAGTTATCGGGGTCTATGGTTATAAAATCCACATAATTTTCAACCTTTCGTGTAAAATAAACCATACTTACCCGAAACTTTTTTCCTTTTGAAAACTCCAACCCTCCTTCCAAAGTGGTATTCTCCTCCGGATTTAAGTTTTCGTTTCCATAAATAGGATCATAAATTTGAAACAAGGAAGGCGTAATATAGGCGGTACTGTAAGATCCCAAAAATTTGAGTGCGTAACTATTGAAGTCTAAACGATACGATGGATTTAGTTGATACACAAAATGGTTTCCGTACAAGCTGTGCAGGTTGAGACGTCCGCCCGCACTTACGGTAAGCCCAAAATCACTGATGTACAAAGCATTTACATAGGGATCAAAAAAATTGAAGTTCGCGGTAGCTTCATTTACATCTTGAGAAAACTGGGACGTGCCAAAAGGAATGGTAAACGAATTCATTTTGCTGAAATTCCCTTGTAACCCCAACACCACATTCACGCCTTTTAACAAATGATGTTGCAGGTAATTATCGAAGGTATAGGTTTTGGATTCGTACTTTGCAGGGAAAGATGAAGAAATTGTTCTCTTCAGTAAAGAATAATTATCATTAAAAACATATTTTCCTTTGCGGTACTTCCACTCAAAATGTCCTCCTGTACGAAACTGTTCGGTTTCATTTTGGTAATTGGCATCCAAATATCCGAAATCGTCAAACCCAGCCTGAAGTTTGCTGAAAGCCACAAATTGACTCATCTTAATTTTTGGGGAAATATGAACCCCAAGGTTGATCCTGCTGTTAAAGTTATTAAATACATCTTCGTCAAACAAAGGTTGCCCTTTTGGGGCAGCAATGGCAGACATACCATTGGTGTATTTATGGTTCACGCTCGCTTGGTAAAAAAAAGAGCCCAGCGTTCCACTGGCATGCAAACTGTTAGTGAGTGCGTTCACTCCATAACGATCCTCTTCGGTAGAGCGATCGGTGCCAAAAACAGTTGTAGTGTGTAAGGCAAATCTTTTTGAGGAAGCTTTCTTGGTCGTAATACTAATTACTGCTGTGGCAGCACCACTTCCGTAGAGCACACTGGAAGCACCTTTCATCACTTCAATTTGATCAATGGTTCCTACCGGAAGTAACCGTAAATCGAAATCATTGGCAATTTGGGAAGCATCATTAATGGGAACTCCGTCCACAACAATTAATACCTGACGGTTTCGCCCTCCACGAATATAATAGCCCAAGGTTTGCCCATTATTACTCTGGCTACCGTTTAACTCGAAGCCTGCTACCTCATTAAGTACTTGTGCTACCGACTTCCCAGCGTTTTGCTCCAACTGGGCAGAATTGATAACCGTAACGGTTTTTCCACTATTTTTCCGGTCTATGGGAATCTTGGTATCTACATGCACAGCATCCAATTGCTGCAAGGAATCCAGTGGTGTTACCTGTTGTGACAATAAAGAAGTACTTGTGGCGAATAGAACAGCCACCAAACATAAAATTTTTCTCATTTTAAAGTTTTTAAAACGGAAAAAGCAAAGGAATATAAAAAACCGAAAGTCTTCTACATCCAAACTTTTATCCCGAAAGTTTGACATGATAGTTTGAAAATGGCAGGTCTCCTGGCTTACCTTTCGCGCAAACCTTCCCACTTGCCTAGGCAAGCAGTGGTTTTGAAGCATTGCGCTATCTGTAAATTACAGACGGCTTACAGTTGCGGGAACAGCTTCGGAATTACACCGAATTCCCTTTTAATTTCCTTTATGAAAAAGGAAAAACCATAAATCGAAACAAAATTACATTTTTATAAATTGTATTTGCCCTATAAAAACCATTATTTTTGAAGATGCAAAAATTTATTGTTTTTTTCATGATCCTGGTGCTGGTTAGCTGCAAAAACCAAAGCTCTAAAGATAAAGAGCCTAAAGTTTCTGAAAGTACTTTCTCCTCCATCTCCTATGCCAACGGATTGGAAATTTCCCATCATCAAGATTATAGTATCGTAACCCTTACAGAACCATGGCCTGGAAGCAACACTAGCTTTCGGTACTTATTGAAAAAAAATGAAACTTCTGTGGACAAGGAGGATACTTTTGATGCAGTGGTGCAAGTACCGCTTACATCCATCGTGGTAACCTCAACGACACATATTCCCTCTTTAGAAATGCTCCAGGTAGAAAAAAGCTTAAAAGGATTTCCTAATTTGGATTATGTTTCTTCCGAAAAAACCCGAAAGTTAATCGACAATGGTACTATCGTAGAGCTAGGAAAGAACGAGTCCTTGAACACCGAGGTTCTTATCGATTTAAACCCCGATGCCCTCATCACCTTTGCCGTGGAAGGGCAAAACACCACCGTGGCTACGCTTCAAAAAACAGGGATTCCCGTACTTTATAATGCCGATTGGACCGAGACCCATCCTTTGGGAAAAGCCGAATGGATTAAGTTTTTCGGGGTACTCTTCGGAAAAGAGAAAGAAGCAGATCGTATTTTTTCTACCATTGAAAAAAACTATCAAGAAGCAAAATTACTTGCTGAAACGACTTCCGAAAAACCTACTGTCTTGAGTGGCGCTATGTTTCGGGATGTATGGTATTTACCACAAGGTGGAAGCTGGGGAGCACAATTTATTGAAGATGCCCATGGCGCCTATTTATGGAAGGATACTGAAGGTACCGGCAGCCTGTCCCTAAACTTGGAAAGTGTTCTGGAAAAAGGTAAAAACGCCGATTTTTGGATAGGTCCCAGTCAGTTTTATAGTTATCAACAAATGGAGGAAGCCCATACTGTTTACACGCAATTTAAAGCCTTCCAAGAGAAAAAAATCTATAGCTTTACTACTAAAAAAGGTCCCAAAGGTGGAGTCGTTTATTACGAATTGGCACCCAATAGACCCGATTTGGTTTTAAAGGATTTGATTAAAATTCTCCATCCAGAAGTATTACCCGATTACCCATTGTACTTTTTTGAACCCCTTCAATAATGGATTTACAGAAAAGCTATCACAAAATATTTATGCTACTTACCATAGTTTTGATTGGGAGCTTTTTGTTGAATCTTAGCTTGGGTTCCGTGTCGATTCCTTTAAAGGAAATTGCCGCAAGTTTGTTAGGAGAAAGTATTGAAAAGTCTACTTGGCAGTATATAATTATTCACTACCGTTTACCCAAGGCCTTAACTGCTATAGGTGTAGGTGCGGGATTGGGCGCTGCCGGTTTACTCATGCAAACCTTATTTAGAAACCCACTGGCTGGTCCTTTTGTGCTAGGGCTAAGTAGTGGGGCCAGTTTAGGAGTGGCCGTCTTAATTTTAGGCGCAGGAGCTTTTGGAGGGATTTTAAGTGGATTTCTTTTAAACACCTGGAGCTTGGTTATCGCTTCTGCCTTAGGAAGTTTCCTGGTATTATTGGCGGTTTTGGTAGTGACATTTCGAGTAAAGGATACCATGGCCATCTTAATTATTGGATTAATGTTTGGAAGTGTTACTTCTGCAGTGGTAGCCGTACTTTCGTATTTTAGTAGTGCTGAAAAATTGCAACAATATGTTTTTTGGTCGTTTGGAAGCCTGGGAAATCTCTCTTGGGAAGGATTGAGCATCTTGGGAATAAGTGTTTCCATAGGACTGCTTATTGCCTTCGCTTCCGTTAAATCATTAAACGCATTATTATTAGGGGAAAACTATGCCAAAAGCCTTGGAGTGCATTTAAAAAAGACGACCCTTTTCATCATTTTTTCCACCAGCATCTTGGCAGGTAGCATTACGGCCTTCGCAGGTCCAATTGCCTTTATTGGTTTGGCTGTGCCCCATATTACCCGACAATGGATTACCACATCCAATCATAGGGTTTTACTCCCAGCGGTATTATTGATTGGTGCCATCATTATGCTTTTATGCGATACTTTAGCACAAGTTCCTTTTAGTGAATTTACCTTACCCATCAACGCCATTACCTCTTTAGTTGGAGCTCCTGTGGTAATTTGGTTATTGGTTCGAAAAAGAAAACTATTTTTTTAGATGAGCGAGACAGTATCACATCCCATATTGGAAGCAACAAATCTTTCCGTTGGATATTTTTCCAAAAAGCAGCCTTTGGTTGTTGCAGAAAATATCTCTTTTCAGTTCGAAGCGGGCAAGCTAATAGGTTTGGTAGGGGCCAATGGTATTGGAAAATCAACTTTGCTTCGAACGCTATCGGGAATGCAGAAACCACTCAACGGAACCGTTTTTTTGAATGAAAAGCCTCTAAAATCCTATCACGCCTTGGAACTGGCAACACAATTAAGTGTTGTATTAACGGAAGCCCCTTCTTCCAAAAATTTAAGTGTCTATGAATTCATTTCTTTGGGAAGGCAACCTTATACAAATTGGTTAGGAAAGCTCACTTTAAAGGATATCGAAAAAATTAAATGGGCCATGGCCATTACCGACACCCAAAAATTGGCAGCTCGAAAGTGTTTTGAATTAAGCGACGGACAGTTACAGCGGGTAGCAATTGCCCGCGCTTTAGCTCAAGATACGCCATTGATTCTTTTAGACGAGCCCACCACTCATTTGGATTTATACCACAGAGCTTATGTGCTGAAACTATTGAAAAAACTAACCCGGGAAACCCAAAAAACCATTCTTTTTTCTACCCATGAAATTGATTTGGCGATTCAGTTAAGTGATGAAATGATGGTACTTTCCCCAGAAGGGTTTTCGTATAATGACCCCTGTCAACTTATTGAAGAAGGTAAATTTGAGTCACTTTTCCCTAAAGACACTGTGCAGTTCGATGAAAAAATTGGTAAATTTATACTGAAAGACTCTTAGCTATGAAAAAAATATTCTTATTGCTGATGCTTATTACAGCCTTTGTATCCTGTAATAAAGATGAGGGTTCTTCTGAAAACCTTAATTTGATCGTTAAAAATAATACAGATGCTGAACTACTGGAGGTACAGGTCGAAATTCAAGGCCAAAACCTTACCATTCCAAGTTTATCACCAGCGACTGCTTCAGAATCATTCCAAGTGGAAGGTGCTTATAGGTATGCTTACATACAACTTAAAGATGGCAATAACCAGACGTATGTCTTACAGCCCATAGATTTTACTGGAGAAACCTTCTACACAAGAGGCACCCTAACCTATTTAATTAACGGATTGGACACTTCAAACCAATCTATAGACCTAGACTATATCTATTCTGAATAATGAGCGAACCCTTTATTGTATTTTTAATTGGAATTATTTCAGCCCTAGCCGGGGCTTATGTAGGAAACCTAATTGCACGCTTACGACATACTTCGGAAAGTGGCAAACTGGAAGAGCGTATTGAACAGCTTCGGGAGCAAGAAGATAAATTAAACGAACGCTTTCAGCACACTATTGAAGAACGGGAGGCCATTCGGAAGGAAAAGGATTTTTTAAATTCAGAATTAATCAAACGAAATTCCCAAAATGATCATTTAGAGCGTAAACTGAACGAACAACGGAACGAGCTGGAAAAACTTCAGGAAAAATTTACTAAAGAATTTGAAAATCTAGCCAATAAAATCCTCGATACCAAATCTGAAAAATTTACCAAACAGAACAAGGAAAATCTTGATGTCCTTCTGAAACCCCTTCAGGAAAAGATTGAAAAATTTGAGAAACGCGTGGAAGATACCCACAAAGAAAGTATTGACCGCCATGCCATGCTTCGGCAGCAAATTATTGGGCTCAAGGAACTCAACGAACAAATGAGTAAGGAAGCTACGAATCTCACCAAGGCTTTGAAAGGGGATAGTAAAATACAAGGGAATTGGGGCGAATTGGTCCTAGAACGGGTGCTGGAGAAAAGCGGGCTCGAAAAAGACCGTGAATACTTTGTTCAGAATAGTTTTACCAATGAAGAAGGTAAACGGATGCTACCCGATGTGGTATTGCATTTGCCCGATCATAAAAAAATGATTATCGATTCGAAGGTATCCCTTACTGCCTATGAGCGCTTTATTAGTGAAGAAGATGACGAAGCCTTAAAAAACCGCTATCTAAAAGAGCATGTTAGTTCCCTAAAAAAGCACGTTGAACAATTGAGTGCTAAAAACTATCAGGATATTTACAAAATAGAAAGTCCCGATTTTGTCTTGCTCTTTGTTCCTATTGAACCTGCTTTTGCCATAGCCATTAACAACGATACCAATTTATATACCTGGGCTTTCGAAAAAAATATTGTGATTGTAACCCCTACAACCCTGCTCGCTACCCTTCGAACCATTGACAGTATGTGGACCAATGAAAAACAGCAGCAAAACGCTTTGGAAATAGCAACACAAGCTGGTGCACTATATGATAGCTTTACCAATTTAACCGATGAACTCATCAAAGTGGGCAAACAGCTAGGAACCGTACAGGGTAGTTACGAATCGGCCATGAAAAAACTCACCGGTCGTGGCAATCTTATTAACCGTGTAGAAAAATTAAAGAAATTAGGGGCTAAAGCCAGCAAGCATATCGATAACAAATTATTGAAAAGAGCCGAAGAGGACGAATAAACCCCATATCATGTATAAATCTATTGAAGCTTCCCAAATTACCATTACCGAATTGATGTTGCCCTCTCATTCCAACTTCCGTGGGAAAATCCATGGGGGGTATATTTTAGGGTTAATGGACCAAATCGCATTTGCCTGTGCCTCCAAACATTCCCAAAATTACTGTGTGACGGCCTCCGTAAACAAAGTAGATTTTTTAAATCCTATAGAAGTAGGTGAACTGGTGACCTTAAATGCTTCCGTAAATTACACCGGAAGAACCTCAATGGTGATTGGAGTTCGCGTAGAATCGGAAAATATTAAAACAGGCGAAAGAAAACATTGCAATTCCTCCTACTTTACCATGGTCGCAAAAGATGAAGAGGGAAATAATGTGGCAGTCCCCGGAATTATTCTAAACACCAAGGAAAGTGTGCGTAGATTTGCCCGAAGTATTGAACGAATGGAGCACGGCAAGCATCGCTCCAATAAGTACCACCCTTCCAATTTTAAGATGGAAGACTACTTAGATATTGTAAAAAACCATCATGTAAAACTGGAACTTTCCTAAAAATTATTTTTTCACCAATTTTTTGGAAGCTACTACCCCATTCTTAAAGGTAACCTCTACTAAATAAATCCCAGCAGTTAGGTTCTGCACTTGCACTTTTCCATCAAAAGAATTGAGTCGGTTTTCATATACGCCCAAACCTTGCGAATTATAGATAACTATGCGCTCTATGGTATTTTCTGAAGAGATTTGTACAAACTCTCCCATAGGATTGGGAAACACTTTAAAAGAAGGTTTTATGGCTTCATCCACAGAGAGTAGCTCGTATGAAGCAATCGATTCAATTTGAAGGATTCCGGTTATTTGCTCCCCTACCCCAGCAATGTTTTCAGAATGAAATATTTGGAATGTTTCTACCGCTTCAAAAAGATCATGGATGTTTTGCATAACTTCCTCCCAAGGCAAAGTACCCGTGTCAGTTAAAACAGTTAGATTCGATAAGGCATTATTTTCAAAATCAGGGTAATAGGAAAGATTGTAAAAATCCCAATCGCTATTCGCAGGAACAATTACAGGGTTCGTCGTTACCACCGTATAACCATTAGCCCCTGTAAAACTGTAGCGTAAATGCAAGTCGAAATTATTAGGGTTTTTAAGGATAATATCGTCTACGGTTCGTAAGGCTTCAGTTCCCTGAATTTCATAAAAATAATTTCCAGACCAAGCATCAGGCTGCATGTTCACAATGCTCATGACGCCTTCTGGAGTATTGCTCCCATCTGCGGTTTTCTGAAGGTATTTATAATTGGCTTCTTCGACCGTCAATAATGAAGTAGAACCATCGGTATTGGCCCAACCCTGTAGGGTACCATCTTCAAAATCTGAGTAAAAAGTTTGACTGGTGGAAGTGTAAAAAGTAACCCCTAATAATAGGGTTAAAATTAAATTAATAGTATGCATTGTGGGGCAATATTTTGGTAAATATATAAAAACTAAGCTAATGCACTATAGTTTTCACAACAATCTAACATTTTTACCAAACTATTTTTTAATGAATACTGAATTTAAATTTCCAGTAGCAGATTCCACTTTTACAAAATACATTCCTTGAGGTAGTTTACTTACATCCAAGTGGGTAAGTTCTTGGGTCAATGGCTGTTTCTTAACCAAAATCCCTGCACTTGAAATAATCGAAACTGAGGTTTGATTCTTTAAGGCAACATTCTGTAAAACCAAGGTTAGGGTATTTTCTGCTGGAATAGGATATAGGGTTATTGCTCTTGTAACTATTTCGCCCTGGTCCCCAAGGGTCAAAGAAACATTGGTAGTTCCCCGATTATTTCCATGATTTGCAAAATTTAAAGTGCTCCCATAGGCCCAAACCAAATCTAAGGAAGTAGCTCCAGGATCAAAAGTATAATCTGAAGCATCACTTCCCGCCAAGGGACGGGTTACAACTAACGTTCGTAATCCGGCTGTAACTTCATTGGAGACCACTGTCCAATCTTGGGTATCGGTAGATGGGGTGATGCCTATTCCGCTAAATTGACGGTCATTAAAACCGGTTGCATCGTAAGAGACAATATCTCCGCCAGCAGTCATCGATGTTACCCCAAAGCCAACTGAAACATAACGCGTTTCATCTCCAATAAGGGTAAGGGTTACATTGGTATCGTCTACGGTTATGTTTGCTGAAAAGTCGTCTATAAAAATAATCTCACCCGTAGTGGTTTGTGCCATGATGCAACTACAGGATAGAAATAAGGAAATAAGGGCAATGAGTTTCATAGGAATATCTTTAAAAGGATCGTATTTTAACTATATTTTTTTAAGCATGATTTTTTCTTGACTAAAATCGTATGCTTTCTGCAACCAAGGTACCATTTCTTCCCATTCTTTGGAAGTATACTTCCGTTTTTGATAAATTTTGGTGGTAATAATGGTTAGGGTGTTTCCACTCACGGAAGCATTATACATAAAAGAACCCGTAGGATTTTTAACTTCTCCATTGAGTTTTTCAATTCCCACAACTTCATAACCTGCTGGAATTTCCAAAACAACTTTATTGTGTAGTGTTTTGGCATAATTAAGATACACATTTTCGGTACGCTGCAATTCGTCTTCCTTCAAATTAACCTGTCCTCCAATCAACCTTCCAATTTCAAAAATATAATTTGGCCCTGCCTTTTTTATTAAATCGTTGGTCGCAACAAACCGATCTGTTATGGTTAAAGGTTCGTTTGAATAACGTGCCGTATTTACTAAGTTGTATTGATAGTCTTCAATGGGTATTTCATAGTTTTCAGAAACCATCTGCTCTATGATTTTTCGTTTTTCCTTTTCATACGAATCCATTACAGCATCCATTTTCTTTTCTACAGCTGCATCGCTCTTACTTTGCCTTTTTTTACAATGATAGAAATGCTTGGTATCGTAATGATCAAACTCTTCTGTAAGAAAGTCACGTAACACCAATCTTCGGGAAAGGTTTTCAGTTTTGAAATGACCGGTATAAGCCAATTCCCTTGAAATATTCATCTTAGAAAGATCTTCATTAAAACTAAGGTTTACGGTTTCTGAAGAAGTATTATCAGCCGCCGAAGACATGGGCATAGTATCGTAAGACACCTCTTCTATTTTCCGATTTTTCTTCACTTCCAATTTAAATACCTTGGTACCTTCCAAGCTATATGGAAAAAAACTGGGCTGAACGTGAGGGGTTACTTCAAAAAGATAAAGGGGTTCCGAAAAATTAAATCGGAGGCCATAAGAAACATTAGATCGTAACAACAAGTTGTCTATCGTCCCATTGTAATCGGCTGTTGCCACTATAATATCATAATCAATTTCCAACTGCTTGGCCAATCCTGCCAGGTAATTAACAAAGGTATCCTCACTTAAAATTACATAATCATCGTCACAAGGCTCTGGATAGTACACAATGTCATTTTCCCGAGCTATAAAATATTCGAAAAAGCGATTAAAGCTTTTGTGTCGAATGTAATAAAGCCCTTCGATAAGCTGCTCCCGCTTATCGGTAATATTTTTGGATTCCAAGTATTTAATTACATCCCGAACGCTTCCCCTGTTGGATGCTTCAAATCGGTTTCCATAATAATCGATAATTTCTTCCTTCGTGACATCAGACTTTCGTTTCGCATCATCGTCTCCTAAAAATACTTTTGCATAATATTCATTTCTTGCTTTTAGGGCAAACGTTACTTGAAAAGACAAGCTGGGAAACTCTGCAAAAGGATAAAACCACCTAGGAAAATTGGCTCTTTCCAGATCATTGGCCTCCAATACATATCTTCGTGTAGAACGCTTATCGGTTGGTTCCTCTTTTATCCTTGGGGCTCCATTAAAGGATTCCATATTTAAGAAATAATCATTTTCAACCTCTACCGCCGTGCGACTAAAAAGCACTGGATATTTAGTACTTAGTACCCGCTCTACAGGATCGTAGATATGGGTTCCCGAGAAACTTCTTAAAAAATCATCTTCAAAAATGAAGATGTCCAATATATCGCCTACTTCTAGGTTTGGAATGGCTATTTTATACGCTTCATCTTGGGTTACTTTTTCATTATCAACATCGATAATCCGCTCCTCGCCATTGGGCTTAATAACTTTAATCCCCACCGTCGTGGCATCTCTTTTCCAGTTGACAAAAACCGCTCCTATCCGTTCATCTTTTTCAAAACTGAATTCCGAGAAAGCTTCTACGGCTGCTTTGTCCAAGAGAAGTACTCTTTGGTGAAAATGCGACGGGTTGTACATTTTCTTCCCATTATTGGTATACTTATAAAATTCATCCCTAAAAAGTATGACCGCACTTTCATCCTTCCATTTTTCGGGTGCTGTAGCAACTTTACTTTTAGGATTTGAGGATTTCCAGAATTTGTTTTGTAATTCCGCTAAATCTTTGGATTGCGACAAAAGGGTTGCTGTTGTCGTGAAAAGACATAGCATTAATAGAATGTGTTTCATTACAAGAGGAGTTTAATTTTTTTGAAGAATGATTTGCTGCTGCGTCGTTTTATTCAATTTTGAAAAAGAATCATTCCAAACATCAAATTGACTTTTTGTGATGGTTCTTTTTTTAAACTGAATACGCTTTTTGTATGTTAAGGTTTTATCGATCACTTCATAACTTACTTCCAAATCCATTAAATCATTCGAGAGTTGCAATCCCTTAGGCAGCTCAATTATTTTATATGATTCTGGTAGTGCTAAGTGTATTTCTGAAACAATCTGTTCTTCAAAAGGCAACAAATAATCATTTTTACGTTCACTGAAATCCCATTTTTTATAGGAGCTAGGGTCCAAATCGATGTAAAGTGTCCCATCAAATTCAGCAATGTTATTCTTCATTTCCACCACATAATCCAACTCCATGGAATTACCCCGTAGACTGGCATCAAAGTTAGGGGTTACTTTTACGGAAACATTCGATTGCCCTTGTGTTATGATATGGCTCAAAGCATCTTCCTGCACATCCTTTCCAATGGCATTGACAAAATTCTGAAAGGCAACTTTAGATTCTCCTTCAAAGCGCTTTTGTCCCACTCCTTGTATGGACTCTTTTTGAATCACAAGATTTAATTGGGTATGATCCAGATTTTGAGTGGTATCTGTAGGAACTTTTACAATCTTGAAATGCTCTCCTTCCTTTACCATCGCTTCCCTTCCAGAGATTCTTGAAGCATACTGCCCAAATTCACTGTATTTTTCGGTAGCATCTAAAAAGTATAATCTATCATTCAACTTTAAGGCTGCAATCATGTGATTATCCACTGCTAAAGAAGGAAAACTATAGTCATATGCCAACCGGTCGGTCCCTATCCATACCAAATAGGCTTCTAGACCTGCGGCTTCCAACATGCTTTTAGTTAAAATAGCCATCCCTTTACAGTCTCCATAACGCTTCTCGAAGACATTTTGTGGGGAATCGGGCTGAAAGCCAGCAATCCCATCTTCAAAAGCGATATAACGAATATTATCCTGCACCCAATAATAAATATTTCTTGCTTTTTCTTCATCGGTGGAACAATTGGCGATCAACTCATCTACCTTATCTTGATAAACGGAAGCCTTTACCGGAACATTTTCAACCAAACTATTGTACCAACCGTATAAATCCTCTATACCCGAAAACAAGGTGGTGGTAGTTTCCTTGTAGGTAAAAGATTGGGCCAAAATTATAATGTGTGGGTATAAATAAGAAGGGCCAGGGGTATAGGACTCTTCCAACATAGGAGGGATTTCCTGAAATTGGTAGGTGATGACTTTTTCGTCCCCTTGTTGGGATATTTTTTTCTCTATCTGAAATCCATCAAAATTAAACTCCTTAACTTCTACATCCAACCAAGGGGGGATTACCAAGGAAACGCTACCCTTCTGAACCCTAAAGTTATCGGAAAAATACTCGCTGGTTAGGTATTTTACATCTTTAAAGGTTTTCTGGGTGGTAACGCTGCGTTCGCTTCCCTGTAGTGGGAAATTTAGATTGACATATTTCACCCTGTAATCGGTATGGAATAAATCGCTACGCTTAAGGTGTTCATCATGCACTTGCTCTGTCAAAAACTTTTTGCGATGATCTCGAATGGTGAATTCCCCTACTTCAGACTCGGTATCATAAAATACGGGATACTGCATTTTATAAGCCGAACCTATATTCAGGAAATGATTGGTTTCTGTAAGAGTGGCCTCTACGAGTTGTGTTGATCGGTTAAAATCAAATTCAATTAAAACCTTATTATCGATAACCACCAGATTTTCCTCTTCAAATTCCTGCTGCAATTGTTTTGCAGCAGAAATATTTTCTTCAGAAGGGGTATACCGCTGTGCAAAGCTTGTAGTAAAAGCTATAATAGTTAGCCCCAGAATAACATGTTTCATGCGGGCTAATATAAACTATTTGTTCAAATACATTCTTCTTCTGGAATACAATTCGTAAAATTCGTCGTCTTTAAGGCTTTCAATAAACAAAATACTCTCCCCGGTACTCTTCATCTCTGGTCCCAGCTTTTTATCTACATTCGGAAACTTATTAAAACTAAACACCGGTTGTTTAATAGCGTATCCCTCCAATTGCGGATTAAAGGTGAAGTCTTTCACTTTCTTTTCGCCTAGCATCAGTTTGGTCGCGTAATTTACATAGGGCTCCCCGTAAGCTTTGGCTATAAAAGGAACGGTTCTGGACGCCCTTGGATTCGCTTCGATGATATACACGTTATCATCCTTGATGGCAAACTGTATGTTAATAAGACCTACCGTATTTAAAGCCAAAGCGATTTTCTTGGTATGGTCTTTAATTTGCTGAATGACCAAATCGCCTAGGTTAAAGGGAGGCAAGGTCGCATTGGAATCTCCCGAGTGTACCCCACAAGGCTCAATATGTTCCATGATTCCGATGATGTAAACTTCCTCTCCATCACAAATCGCATCGGCTTCCGCTTCAATGGCACCATCCAAGTAGTGATCCAACAACAGTTTATTGTTCGGGATTTTCCGAAGTAAATCTACCACATGCTCCTCTAATTCCTGCTTGTTGATAACAATCTTCATTCCTTGACCTCCTAAAACATAAGAAGGACGAATTAACAACGGGAAGTCCAATTCATCTGCCAATTTCAAGGCCTCTTCGGTGGTTTCGGCCGTTCCGAATTTTGGATAAGGAATATTATTTTCTTTCAGAAGGGTGGAGAAACTTCCGCGGTCCTCGGCCAAATCCAGGGATTTATAGCTGGTACCCATGATTTTAATTCCGTAGCGATCTAACTTTTCGGCTAATTTTAAGGCAGTTTGGCCCCCTAGCTGAACGATCACCCCTTCCGGTTTCTCATGGCGAATGATGTCATAGATATGCTCCCAAAAAACAGGTTCGAAGTACAATTTATCGGCTACATCGAAGTCGGTAGAAACCGTTTCTGGGTTACAGTTGATCATGATGGTCTCATAGCCACATTCTGCCGCTGCCAAGACCCCATGTACACAACAATAATCGAATTCAATTCCTTGGCCAATTCGGTTAGGACCTGAACCCAATACGATGATTTTTTTCTTATCGGTTACTTCACTGTCATTTTCTGAAAAGGTCTCTCCTTCTTTGGTAACCATTTCATTTTCGAAAGTGGAATAATAGTAAGGGGTTTCCGCTTTAAATTCGGCCGCACAAGTATCGACCAATTTATAAACCCTTTGAATGTTCAATGTTTCCCTTTTGCTATATACTTCACTTTCCAAGCACTTCAACATATGGGCAATCTGCCGATCGCCATATCCCTTTTGTTTCGCTTCCAATAGCAATTCCCTTGGAAGCGTATCTAAGGTATAATTTGAAATTTCCTTTTCCAATAAATAGAGTTCTTCGTACTGACGAAGGAACCACATATCTATTTTGGTGATTTCATGGATCCTACTTAGCGGAATCCCTAACTGAATGGCGTCATAAATCACAAACACACGATCCCAACTGGCATGGGTGAGCTTTTCAATAATTTGCTCGTAGTTGGTATAGCTTTTTCCATCGGCACCCAAACCATTCCTTTTGATTTCAAGCGACTGGGTAGCTTTGTGCAATGCTTCTTGGAACGAACGTCCAATTCCCATCACTTCCCCTACGGCCTTCATTTGAAGCCCTAATGTACGGTCGGCCCCTTCAAATTTATCGAAATTCCATCTTGGGATTTTTACGATTACGTAATCCAAAGTAGGTTCAAATAGCGCAGAAGTAGATTTGGTGATTTGGTTATCCAATTCATCCAAACTATACCCAATAGCCAATTTGGAAGCTATTTTAGCAATGGGATAACCCGTTGCCTTGGAAGCTAAGGCCGAAGATCGTGACACCCTCGGGTTAATTTCAATAGCAATAATATCTTCTTCCTCATCTGGGCTCACAGCAAACTGTACGTTACAGCCCCCTTCAAAATCGCCTATACTGCGCATCATTTTGATAGCCATATCCCTCATTTTCTGAAAGGTACGATCGCTCAAGGTCATTGCTGGAGCTACGGTAATGGAATCCCCTGTGTGAATCCCCATAGGATCCATATTTTCGATGGTACAGATAATAACCACATTGTCATTTCGGTCACGTAAAAGCTCCAACTCATACTCTTTCCACCCCATCATAGCCTTATCGATCATGACCTCATGGATAGGCGAAATCTCGAGCCCACGTTTTAAAAGCTCATCAAAGTCTTCTGGCTTATAAACAATCGAGGCCCCTGCCCCTCCTAGGGTATAAGAAGCCCTAATGACCAATGGAAACCCAAATTGCTGTGCAATTTCTTTTCCTTTAAGGTAAGAATTAGCCGTAGCTTGAGGCGCCATAGGCACCCCTATTTTACCCATTAAGTCCCTAAATTTTTCGCGATCTTCCGTAATATTGATGGCATTGATATCTACTCCTATCAATTTTACATTAAAGTCCTCCCAAATCCCTTTTTCATCGGCTTCAATACATAGGTTAAGGGCTGTCTGCCCTCCCATGGTAGGTAATACCGCATCAATTTGAGGATGCTCCCTAAGCACCTTAAGGATGGATTTGGTAGTAAGGGGTAGCAAATAAACATGGTCTGCCATAGACGGATCCGTCATAATCGTTGCCGGGTTGGAATTGATCAAAATGGTTTCAATTCCGTCTTCACGTAAGGAACGCAATGCTTGCGATCCCGAGTAATCAAATTCACAGGCCTGACCTATAATGATGGGCCCTGAACCAATAATAAGGATGGATTTTAAATTTTCGTTTTTTGGCATTTTAGGTGACTTTTTTTCAGCGTATAAAATTACGATTCGTTAGGGTATAAAAAAAAGGTGCTGTTTAAAAACAACACCTTTTTATTTATGAGTTATCAACATTATTTTTTGTGACGTGGTTCAGAAGATACAGATAATTTTTTTCTGCCTTTTGCTCTTCGGGCAGCCAATACTTTACGACCGTTTACAGAAGCCATACGTTCTCTAAATCCGTGTTTGTTTCTTCTTTTTCTCTTAGATGGCTGAAATGTTCTTTTCATTGTAAATTAGGTTAAATCTTCTGAAATTTTCCTTCGTTTTGGACCTTTCTTCAAAGTCGGGTGCAAATATACAATCATTTTTTACTTACACAAACCTAAATGTAAAAATATTTTTGATTGTTTTTAGTACCTTTGCCCCCCTAAACAAAATGCAATTATGTTCAACAAAAATATAAAATTAATTCTCGCCCTCATTATCATAGCACTTGCCGTTTGGCAATTTGCCGAAGGAAATATTGGCAACGGTATCATGTACATATTATTGACTGGGGTTTTTATCTTTCTTTACTATAAAAATGAAATGATTTTATTGGCGTTTCTGCGACTTCGTAAACAGGATTTCCCTGGAGCTAAAAAATGGTTGGACAAAATTCGGAATCCAGAAGCTTCATTGGTGAAAAAGCAGCAAGGATACTACCATTACCTTAATGGTTTAATGCTTGCACAAACCAATATGAATGAGTCCGAGAAATATTTCAAAAAAGCGGAAAAGCTGGGATTGAATATGAGTGCAGACATGGCGATGGTGAAAATGAATTTAGCCGGAATCGCCATGACCAAAAACCGAAAAAGGGAAGCGGAAAAATTGCTGGCTGAAGCCAAAAAATTAGACAAACACAATATGTTGGGCGATCAAATTAAAATGATGCAACAGCAAATGAAAAAAGCAGGAGTTCCTAGGCAACAATTCGGAGGCCGTGGAGGCCGTGGAGGCAGATACCGCTAAGACCTCTACGCCAAATAAGGCTTATACTTCTGATTTTCAGTAAAAAAAGAACTTATTTTTTAGTTTTTTCGAATAGCATTCCTACATTTGTAATGCTAACCAAATCTGATGCCTATGGGTAAACTACTACTTACCCTATTTTTGCTGGCTACCCTTCCTATGCTTTCGCAAGACCGTGAGCACAAGGAGTTTTTTTCTGATGCCATCGGAAAAAACATCCGGAAATACCGAATCAATTCACGAATTGCTTACATACGGAAGGATGAAGAACGTGCCCAATTTCTGTTCGATTCCTTAATTAATAATGTGGTTCGAAATACTTATATTGATAACTTCAAAGTACGAAAATTTTCTGGTAGAAAAATTGAACTATATGATTTTGAAAAGCCCATTTACCTCATCACCTATGCCACTTGGTGCACTCCGGGCATTGGTGAAATACCAGCGTTAAATGATATCGCGGACAATTATCATGAGGAAATAGATTTTGTCATGCTGTTTTGGGGTTCCAAAAAAAGAATCCGAAAAATGAAAAGAGAACTTAGCCACAAAATTAAAATCCTATATGTAGACGAAAAAGAAAACCGAAGCGACTTTATTATAAGATGCATGAAACACAGCTTAGGGTTTCCTACTTCATTTTTTATTGACAAAGACAAAAAGATTGTAGATGTGAGAAGGACATTTCTGCATCATTACAGCGAAGACTATACCACTTCCTACAACAACAACTACCAAACCTACACCAGCGGTGTTTCGCTTCTGAAAAAAGACACAATTGCCAAATAGCTATTTTGAAAAAAACAGCTTAAAGGCCGCAATGACCAATACAATGGCAAAAATCTTTTTCAGCAAAACCTGATCGATCTTTACCGCTATTTTTGATCCTAAAAACCCTCCTATCACAAAACAGGAAGCGATTACCAAAGCATATTTCCAATCTATAGGAAAACCAGATTTATGGTAGGTATAAGCGGCAATAAAAGTTACGGGTACTGCGAGCACTGCAAGACTCATTCCCTGTGCTTGATGTTGGTCATATCCCAAAAAAAGCATCATTAAAGGAATCATGACTACTCCTCCCCCTACTCCCATAAAGCCACTGAAAACCCCTGCCAAAACTCCAATGGCAATTAAAGACAATACTATTTCAATACTCATTCCTTTCAAGATTAATGGTAATAGCCCTCTTTAGGGATTTCAATGAAGTATTCCTTTCGGGAAGCATTTTTAAGATAGGTATCCCGAAGCCAAGGATTGTGAATTTTTAGAACTTTATACGTAATTCCAAATTGTTTCGCAAAATCGGCAAAATCTGTTACGGCAGTGTCTACCTTCACTTTGTAGGTAGGAACAGAGGTATAGAGGTCCTGCTCCCTAAAATTGAATCCGTATTTTTGCGGATGACTCAAAATTTCCTTAAACGCCAAGATCCGGAATACATAACGGCTGGTTTCATCATTTAACAACAAATCATAATAACTGCCAGAAGTGACTTTTTGACGCTCAATTTGACGGTTAACCCCCGCATTACCGGCATTGTATGCAGCTGCGGCCATCGTCCAGGAACCAAATCGCTCTTTGGATTTTTTTAGATATTCGGCAGCCACTTTAGTGGCGAGTTCCAGGTTGTAACGTTCATCTACATAATCGTTAATTTCCAGTCCGTATTCCCTTCCGGTACTCTTCAGGAAATGCCAAAAACCCGCAGCTCCAGCGGGAGAACTATTGTTTTCCAAAGCACTTTCAGCAATCGCCAAATATTTAAAATCATCTGGAAGCCCATATTGAGCTAGTAGCGGTTCTATTATAGGAAAGTACTTGTGCGCGCGTTTAAATATGAGCAAGCCATTTGATTGCCAATAAGTGTTCACTAACAATTCACGGTCCATTCTTTCTCGAATATCCGGATTATCCAAAGGAACCGGTTCACCAGCAAAATCCATGCTTTCTGGAATTTCCAGGGCATACACATTATAATCGTTTACCAAACGTTCCTCCATTGTTTCAGAAACGGGAAGTACCTTTTCTTGTGGTTGCTGTGTGGCATCGGTACATAGCCAAGCTATCCCCAGAAGCACCGTAATAAAACCAATTTTAGACAACAGCTTCATAATTCAAAATTTTCATTAAAGATACTGAAATGAAGCATGCTCACCCATAGTTTTCAAGAATATTTAGCAATTGCTGCGATATTTTACTGCCTTTATTTATGATCATTACATGAGTGCCTCCCTCAATGATTTTAGCATTCTGGATATTCTGAATGGGAAACACCGCATCTTGATCCCCATGAATATGAATAATTTCTTCGGAAGCCTTTTCCCTTTTCCATTGAACCATTTGCTGAATGGCCCAATCCAAATAGGTTTTGTTTCTTACAGAAAGGTATTCATTATAAAGCCGCAAACGCTTTTTGGTTCGGGGACCAATGGCAAATTTGGTGAAATCGGACACATTCGAAACCAAACTGGTGGGAACCAGTTTATAGGCTTTGGTTTTTCTGGCCAGTTTCAATCTAGCAGGTAGTTCGTTTCGGGATTTTACACTTGAAATAATAACTACTTTTTTTGGTTTTAGATACGCTTCCATTTCCTGGACCATCACCCCACCAAACGAAACGCCTACTAAAATAAAATGATCTTCCATAATTCTGGAAGCCATACGCTTTGCATATTCTTGTATGGTTTCCCTCTTCTCGGGGATCATCCACTCCAATATATGCAAGGGGTACTTTTCGTCAGGAAGTTTTATATTTCTGAAAATCTCTTTCCCAGCAGCAAGACCGGGCACCAAATACACATGGGTTTGCTTCATAGCAGGTTGCTTTAACAGACTTTATGAGGTGTAAAACTTATAAAATTCGTAACTTTACTGTGTAAATATAATGTTATCCTAAGATTGCTATTAAAGCTATGAAAAAGATTTTACACCCATCAAGCACTCGAGGAGAAGCAGATTACGGCTGGTTACAAGCCAAATACTCTTTTAGTTTTGCGAATTATTTTGATCCCGAGAGAATTCAATTTGGTCTTTTAAGGGTATTGAACGATGATACGGTAGCCCCTGCTATGGGCTTCGGAAAACACCCGCATCAAAATATGGAAATTGTAACCATACCCCAATCTGGTGCTATTAAGCATAAAGACTCCATGGGAAACGAAGGCATTGTTTCCGCAGGCGAAATACAAGTGATGAGCGCCGGAAAAGGAGTAGAACACAGTGAAGTAAATGCCAGCCCCAAAGAACCTTTAAAGCTTTTTCAAATCTGGGTTTTCCCAGAAGAGAATAATGTTGCCCCGCGTTACGATCAAAAAAAAATTGCTCCACTGCTCACCCCAAATCAATTGAACACAGTAGTGAAACCTAAATCGGAAGCCCAAGATGAAGATCTGTGGGTTCACCAACAAGCCTACTTTAACCTTGGAGAATTTACCGAGGAAACCACCACTCAGTATACCTTACAAAAAGAGGGACATGGTGCCTATCTTCTTGTAATTGAAGGAAACGCAACAGTGGATGGAGAAAACCTTGGAAAGAGAGATGCCTTAGGGGTATGGGATACTAAAATGTTTTCCATTTCCGTTTCTAAAGGCACACGACTATTGTTAATTGAAGTTCCCATGAATTAAAAAAACTCCCCATGATTGAAGATGTAGAAATTACAGACAACGAATTTTTGAGACAATTTGAACTTGAAGTAGGCGACAATATGGCCCGCATCGAATATGCCCTACAAGACCGTAAAATTTTCCTTACCAAGTACGACATGCCCGAAGATATGGAAGATCAAGGCTTTCGGGATATTTTTATTAAAGCAGTATTCGAGGAAGTTCGCAACCGCGGAATCAATTTGGTGCCTACCAGTCCGGAGATAGCCGGTTTCTTAAGAAGAAATAGAAGGAAATACAAAGATTTATTACCCGTCGGGATTAATATTTAAGCCAACACAGGCGTATTTACAAATTCAAACCTAACCAAACCATCTTCGTCTATTTTGGTTAGTATTACTTCCTGCAAAGTATTGACCAGTTCGGGGTTCCATGGGTATTTTACTTTTACGTAATTTTCTGTAAAACCATGAATATATCCCTCCTTGTTTTCTCCTTCAAAAAGAACGGTTCTTTTGGTTCCTAACTGACTTTCGTAAAAAGCCCTACGCTTTTTCGCAGAGAGGCCCCGCAACATTTTACTGCGTTTCTTACGAACTTTTTGCGGCACCACTCCGTCCATTTCAGCAGCGATGGTATTATCTCTTTCAGAATAGGTAAATACATGTAAATAAGAAATGTCCAAATCATTTAAAAAATGATAGGTTTCCAAAAAATGGGCTTCTGTTTCCCCGGGAAAACCCACAATTACATCCACCCCAATACAGGCATGGGGCATCACTTCTTTTATTTTCTGCACCCTATCTACATATAATTCCTTTAAATACCGACGCCGCATCAATTTCAATAAAGCATTGCTTCCACTTTGCAAAGGAATATGAAAATGCGGCACAAAGGTTCGGGATTCTGCTACAAAATCTATCGTTTCGTTTTTCAAAAGGTTGGGTTCGATAGAGGAAATACGAAGGCGTTCAATTCCTTCCACTTGATCCAATGCTTCACACAGTTCAAAAAAGGTATGCTCGTGCTTTTTGTTTCCAAACTCTCCTTTCCCATAGTCGCCGATATTGACTCCCGTAAGGACGATCTCTTTGATATCCTGTGCCGAAATTTCAGCTGCATTCTGCAAGACATTTTCCAAGGTGTCGCTTCTTGAAATCCCACGAGCCAACGGGATGGTACAATAGGTACATTTATAATCGCAACCATCCTGCACTTTCAGAAAAGCACGGGTACGATCGCCAATAGAGTAAGACCCCACGTAAAAATCGGCTTCATCAATCTCACAACTATGAATCTGGGCTTCGGTACGTTCTTGGGCTGGCTGACTCAAAAGTTCGTTGAGGTAGCTGGTTACCTTAAATTTTTCCGTAGCGCCCAATACCAAATCCACCCCTTCTACATCGGCCAGTTCTTCAGGCTTTAATTGTGCATAACATCCCACGGCCACCACAAAAGCATCCGGGTTGGTTTTAAGCGCTTGTTTTACAATAGTTTTGAAACGTTTGTCGGCATTTTCAGTAACACTACAGGTATTGATGACGTATACTTCTGCTTTTTCAGAGAAATCCACACGATCGAAACCCTCTTCCGCAAAACTTCTAGCTATGGTTGAAGTTTCGCTAAAATTGAGCTTACATCCCAAGGTGTAAAATGCCGCTTTTTTTGTTTCGTTCATTCTTGTATTTTAGCAAACAGGGATGCAAAAATACAAACTAAAATTGTATCCAAAAAACCAATGGGAAAGCATTTTTTTAAGCTAACTTTCTTTTTATCAATAATTTGCATCGCTCCTAGTATTATTTCGTGCGGAAATAATCGCGGGAAAAACCGCGACCACTTAGTCTTTCGCTATAATGAACACAGCAATATTTCTTCGCTAGACCCTGCTTTTGCTAGAAATCCGCAAAATATTTGGCCTACCAATCAGTTGTACAACGGACTCGTACAGTTAGACGATTCATTGCAAATTCAACCCGATATTGCCCATCGATGGGAGATTGTAGACAGCACCAATACCTACCGTTTTTTCCTACGGAAGGATATTTATTTTCACAAAAACAACGTCTTCGGAAAGGATTCCACACGCACTGTGACTGCACACGATTTCACCTATAGTTTTCAACGATTAGGCGACCCTCAAGTAGCCTCTCCCGGGAGTTGGGTGCTACAGAATGTGGAACGGTTTTATGCTGAAAATGATTCGGTTTTTACCCTTCAGCTGAAGCAACCATTTCCAGCCTTCCTAGGCTTGCTTTCCATGCGCTACTGCTCGGTGGTGCCTAAGGAAGCTGTAGAATTTTACGGAAACACTTTCCGAAGAAACCCTGTGGGCACGGGACCTTTTCAATTCAAAATGTGGGAAGAAAATGTGAAGTTGGTCCTTCGGAAAAATCCGCTGTATTTTGAAATAGATGAACAAGGCGTACCACTTCCGTATTTAGAAGCAGTGGCTATTACCTTTTTACCCGACAAGCAAAGTGAATTTTTGCAATTTGCGCAGGGAAAATTAGACTTTATCTCGGGGCTGGATAATTCCTATAAAGATGAAATCCTAACCACCACAGGGCAATTACAACCCAAGTATGCCGATAGGGCAAAATTGCTCACCAGCCCTTATTTAAATACGGAATATCTAGGGTTTTATATGGGTTCTGAAAAAGAGGAAATTCAAAATCTCAATCTTCGAAGGGCCATTAATTATGGTTTCGATCGAAAAAAAATGGTGGCTTATTTGCGTAACGGTATGGGAATCCCAGCAGAACAGGGGTTTATTCCAAAAGGGTTGCCCGGCTTCGGCAATCTGGAGGGCTTTTCCTATCAGCCTGAAAAAGCCAAGCAATTGGTCGAAGCTTACATTTCAGAAACCGGGGATAGCACTCCTGAAATTGCGATTGGCACCAATAGTCAGTATTTGGATATCTGCGAATACATTCAGCGGGAATTGGAAAAGATTGGAATTTCGGTGAGTGTGGATGTGATGCCTCCTTCCACCCTACGCCAAATGAAAAGTAGTGGTGAACTGGAAATGTTTCGGGCCAGCTGGGTAGCCGATTATCCCGATGCTGAAAACTATTTATCCCTTTTTTACAGTCCGAATTTTACGCCCAACGGCCCCAACTACATGCATTACAAAAATGAACTATTCGACAGTTTGTATCATAAATCCCTCTCGATAAATGCAATCGAAGACCGAAAGATTCTTTACCAAAAAATGGATTCCCTTATTATTTCTGAAGCACCTGTGGTTCCATTGTACTATGATATGGCCATCCGC
This sequence comes from Flavobacteriaceae bacterium, assembly GCA_002707025.1. Taxonomy (GTDB): domain Bacteria; phylum Bacteroidota; class Bacteroidia; order Flavobacteriales; family Flavobacteriaceae; genus PALG01. The sequence goes on from PALG01000032.1 coordinate 52,146, forward strand.
TTTGTGAACAAAAAAGTGAGTGGCTTGGGTATCAATCCGCAGAATTTTTTATTCCTGAAACGGGCACAGAAACAACGTTAATGTAACTTTTTACTAAAAATCGCTACGTATTAATAAAGCTATTTTATGGGATTTGGAGGATCGGTTGCCGCAATGATTGCCTCGCTTAAAAACAATAAGCGGGATCGCACTACTTTATATGATAAAGACAAAAAAGGGAAAAATGCTTCAGGCAGTTCTTATGGCGCCTTTGTGGATCATAAAAAAATGAGCCCGGAAGAATTCAAAGCTTTTCAGCAAAAATTAAAAGAAAAAAAGAAGGCGGAAACCAAACGGCAACTCATTCTTTTTGGGGTTATTGTACTAGTGGTTGTCGCATTTGTTAGCTACTTCCTGTACTTTTTCCCAACAAAATAGAGATTACTCCCTTCGGTATTTTTTGGTTTCTTCAAATACGTGTTCTAGAATCTTCGCTTCTTCTTCCGTAAATTCCATCTTTCTACGAGCCATTACAATTTCTGCTGTTTCAAAGGCTTTTTGGGTTTTATAAGTAGTGGTTCCGCCACTGCCGCCCCAGCTAAAACTAGGAATAAAGTTTCTGGGAAAGCCACTTCCAAAAATATTCGCGCTTACCCCAATGACCGTTCCCGTGTTAAACATGGTATTGATCCCGCATTTACTGTGATCGCCCATCATCAAGCCGCAAAATTGCAATCCGGTGGGTGCAAAACGCTCCGTTTCATAGTCCCATAACCGAACCTCTGCGTAGTTGTTTTTCAAATTAGAGGTATTGGTATCGGCTCCAATATTGCACCACTCCCCTAATACCGAGTTCCCTAAAAATCCGTCATGTCCTTTATTGGAATACCCAAAAATAACACTATTACTCACCTCTCCCCCTACTTTACAGTGCGGCCCAATCGTGGTTCCCGTGTATATTTTGGCTCCCATTTTTACGGTCGCATGTTCGCAAAGCGCAAAAGGTCCGCGAATCATGGCGCCTTCCATTATCTCGGCATCTTTCCCAATGTAGATTGGGCCGTCTTTGGCGTTTAGGGAACATAAGGGAAGTTGCGCTCCTTCTTCAATAAAAATACGTTCGGGATGAAAGGCTACCGTGTTTTCCGGGATGGGCTGGGAAGTTCTATCCTTGGTAAGCCATTCAAAATCCCTTTCAATGGCTTCGTGGTTTTTACTGAAAATATCCCAAGTATGTTCCATACGAAGCACATCGTCATGCGTATATTGAATGATTTCGAACGTGTCGAAATCTATTTCTTGGTCTTCTTCCGAAAAAAAGGCAATGGGTTCATCCTCATAAAATAAGGCCTGATTTTCAGAAAGTCCTTTCACTAAGTTTGCCAGGTTTTCAGAAGGAATAAAACTGGCGTTGATCAAAATATTCTTTTCCAATTCCACCATCGGCCATTTTTCCGATAGGTAATCTTCAGTAACCGTAGTGGTGGTAAATCCTAAAAGAAGCTCCCACTTCTCCCGAATGGTTAAAATCCCTATTCGAATATCGGCTACGGGACGTGTAAAAGTAAAGGGCAACAGTTGGTCTCGAACGCTGCCATCGAAAAGAATATAGTTCATCCTAAACTGTGTTTAAAACCTAAAGGTAGGGTAATTTAAAATTACTAAAAACAAAAAAGCCTCCGATTTCTCGAAGGCCTTTTTTATATATAGAAAGTTTGTTATTTCTTGAATTTAGCATATTTGTTCTTGAACTTGTCAATACGTCCAGCAGTATCCACCAATTTACTCTTCCCAGTGTAATATGGATGAGAGGTTCTTGAAATTTCCAATTTTACCAATGGGTATTCTACACCGTCTACTTCGATGGTTTCTTTTGTATCGGCTGTAGATTTTGATAAAAACACATCGTCGTTGGACATGTCCTTAAAGGCTACCAATCTGTAATTCTCTGGGTGTATATCTTTTCTCATCGTTCTAAAATATTAAATGCTCCTCGATTTTTGAGTGTGCAAATTTAAGCAATAATTATAAATGCGCAATAGTTTCCATAAATTTTTAGTAAAAAATATCCCGTAACATTTTAGTACATTTGCTTACTAACTTGGCAAACCAAAATACAAAACTATGGAAACTCAAACAGCTTCAGTTAAAAAAATTGCCCTTAATTATGGTCTGTTATTAGGCCTTGCTTCTATTGCACTTTCAGTATTGACCTATGTAATGGGGGTTCATTTGGAACGTCCTTGGTGGGCATCAGTCTTGGGAATTGCCATCATGGTCTTATTTATTGTTTTCGGATTAAAGACCTTTAAAAAAGACAACGGAGGGTTTCTCTCTTTAGGGGAAGCCTTAAAAGTAGGCTTAGCTATTTCCTTAATCGCCGGAATTTTAGGGGTTATTTACAACTACCTATTCATGACGGTTATTGAACCCGACATGGTGAACCAAATGCTGGAAATGACCCGCGAACAAATGTTGGAGCAAAATCCAGACATGCCAGACGACCAAATGGAAATGGCACTTGGCATGACTGAAAAATTTATGAGCCCGCCCATTATGGCAGCCATAGGTATTATTTTTTCACTCTTCCTCGGGTTTATCATTTCTTTGATAGCCGGTTTAGTGATGAAACAAAACCGTCCAGAAAATTATTAATTGAATGAATCTATCCATCGTCATTCCACTTCTTAACGAAGACGAATCCCTAAATGAATTATACCATTGGATTGCCCAAGTTATGCAGTCCAATGGTTTTTCTTATGAAATTCTTTTTATCGACGATGGTAGTACCGATCATTCCTGGGAGGTCATTACCCAACTTTCCCAAAAAGATCCCAATGTAAAAGGCATCCGTTTTTTGAAAAACTTCGGAAAATCCCAAGCACTCCATGCAGGATTTGCCCGCACTTCGGGAGAGGTGGTCATTACCATGGATGCCGACCTACAGGACAATCCCGAGGAAATCCCCGAATTATATAACATGATTACCGAAGAGGGCTACGATCTTGTTTCGGGCTGGAAAAAGAAACGCTACGACCCTCTTATTGGCAAAAACCTACCTTCCAAACTTTTTAATTTCGCCGCACGAAAAACCTCCAAGGTTAAGTTACATGATTTTAACTGCGGACTTAAAGCCTATAAAAGTGACGTGGTAAAGAATATTGAAGTGACCGGCGAAATGCACCGCTACATTCCGGTTTTGGCCAAAAATGCAGGCTTTCATAACATTGGCGAAAAAGTGGTGCAACATCAAGCCCGAAAATACGGAACGACCAAATTTGGTATGGAGCGTTTTGTACGCGGCTTTTTGGACCTTATCACTATTTCCTTTTTGTCCCGCTTCGGAAAACGTCCCATGCATTTATTTGGCGCTTGGGGAGCCATTATGTTAATGATAGGTTTCCTATTTGCCTTGTATTTGGGAATCGACAAATTGTTCCTCAACCCTACCGGCAGATTGATCACCGAAAGACCCCAGTTTTACCTCGCTCTTACCGCCATGATTTTGGGAAGTCAGTTTTTTGTCGCCGGATTTCTAGGGGAGTTGATCCTTCGGAATAAGAAAGAACAAAAAAACTACCTCATTAAAGAAGTGATAAATCCCAAGGAATAACGGCAAGAATCACTAATTTTGCATTTTCAGAGGAATAAAACAACCTATGCGATACGTAGATCCCGAAATTCTTGAAAAAGCCAATCAGTGGCTCACTCCCTTTTTTGATGAAAACACCCAGCAAACCATCAAGGAACTCATTGCTTATGATACCGAAACCCTGGAGGATAGCTTTTATAAATCTTTAGAATTTGGTACAGGAGGCATGCGCGGAATTATGGGCGTGGGTGATAACCGAATCAATAAATACACCCTTGGAAAAAACACACAGGGGCTTTCCAATTATTTAAAAAAGAGCTTTCCTTCGGAAAGCCTAAAAGTAGCCATTGCCTACGATTGCCGACATAATAGCAAGGAATTGGCACAAGTGGTTGCCAAGGTTTTTTCCGCCAATGGAATTCAGGTATATCTGTTTTCAGACTTACGCCCCACCCCAGAGCTTTCTTTTGCCGTTCGACATTTGGAGTGCCAATGCGGCATTGTGCTTACCGCTTCCCATAATCCTCCAGAATATAATGGCTATAAGGTTTACTGGAAAGACGGCGGACAATTGGTGCCACCACAGGATGGTGAAATTATCCAGGAAATCAACGATTTAAAATATACTGATGTAAATTTCCACGGAAAGGAAGACCTCATCCAATTAGTAGATGAGGAAATAGACAATGCCTTTGCTGAAGCTTCAGTGACCCACGGAAGCTTTCAAACACCGAGGGAAGCTAAAAATGCCATAAAGATTGTCTTTACCTCCCTTCACGGAACTTCCATTACCCTAGTTCCGAAGGTATTGGAAAAGGCGGGCTATAAAAATGTTTCCATTGTGGAAGCGCAGGCCGAACCCAATGGGGATTTCCCTACGGTGGCATCCCCCAACCCAGAGGAACCCGCCGCGCTTAAAATGGCACTGGAGCAAGCAGAGCAAGAAGATGCCGACCTAGTGATTGGCACCGATCCCGATTGCGACCGATTGGGAATTGCTGTTCGTGATTCCCAAGGAAAAATGACCTTGCTCAATGGAAATCAAGCCATGATCGTAAAAACCCATTTCTTATTGGAACAATGGAAAAAAGCAGGGAAATTGGACGGAACCCAGTTTGTAGGCTCTACCATTGTCTCTACCCCTATGCTAAAAAAGATGACCGAAAGCTACGGTGTTACCTATATGGAGGGACTTACCGGATTTAAATGGATTGCCAAAATGATCAAAGACCATCCAAATCTCAGTCTTATTGGTGGTGGTGAAGAAAGTTTTGGATACATGGTAGGTGATTTTGTACGGGATAAGGACGCGGTCACCGCCACGCTATTGATCTGTGAAATTGCCGCCCAGAAAAAAGCGGAAGGAAGCACTATCCATAGCTATCTTCAGAAGATTTATGAAGAATATGGCTTCTACAGTGAAGCATTAATTTCTTTGGTAAAAAAAGGCAAAAAAGGAGCTGAGGAAATTCAGGAGATCATGAAAAATCTTCGGGAACATCCGCCAAAACAAATTGGAGGAAGTGCCGTAAAAATAGTGGAGGATTACCAACTAAGTACTTCCAGGGATGTATTGGAGGGCACATCAAAGCCTTTGGACATTCCAAAATCGAATGTACTCATTTTTTATACGGAAGAGGGCAGTAAAATTGCCGCAAGACCTAGCGGTACCGAACCCAAGATTAAATTTTATATTAGTGTGAATGGGGAGGATTCAGAAGCCTTGGAAGAAAAGATTACCGCCATTAAAACCGATTTAGAGCTTTCATGAAGTATTTCAGAAAAATATTAAAATACGCGAAACCCTACCGTGCATACGCATGGTTAAATATTGTCGCCAACATTTTCTATGCATTATTTGGCACTTTGGCTTTTGTCTCCTTAATGCCCATGCTGAAAGTACTTTTCGATAATTCCGTAAAAGTAACCACCCCACCGGTGTATGAAGGCATTACCAAGGCAGGGGATTACTTTGAAGCGTATATGAATTACTTCATTACTCAAAAAATTGAAGCTTCTGGTGAATTAAGTGCCCTCATGATCATGATTGGATTGGTGATTGGCACCTTTTTACTGAAGAACTTTTTTGGATATCTGGCCATGTTTTTTATTACCTTCCTTCGGAATGGGGTTTTGAAAGACCTTCGGAATGACCTCTATAAAAAAACCGTAGCGCTTCCGGTTTCTTTCTATTCCGAAAAAAGAAAAGGAGATACCATAGCCCGAATTTCGACCGATGTATTGGAAATTCAGCATTCCTTTCTTTCCATATTGGAGCTGATTGTTCGGGAACCCCTCATGATTATCTTCACCATTATTGCGATGCTCACCATAAGCGTGAAGCTCACTATTTTTGTATTCATCTTCATTCCCGTATCAGGATTTGTGATTTCCCTTATTGGGAAAAGTTTGAAGCGCCACAGTGATAATGTGCAAAAGGAACAGGGTTTCTTTCTTTCTATCTTGGAAGAAACCTTGGGCGGACTCAAGATTATTAAAGGATTTAATGCAGAAAAGATTTTTAATGAAAAGTTTCAAGGAAGTACGTCTCGATTTTTCAAATATTCCAACACCCTTTTGAACCGACAAAACCTAGCCTCTCCTATAAGTGAGTTTTTAGGCATTGTAGTCATTGCGATCTTATTATGGTTTGGGGGCTCGATGGTCTTGGTGGAAAAAACACTTCCGCCAGAAGCCTTTATCGTCTACATGGGACTGGCCTATAATATTCTTACCCCTGCCAAAGCCATTAGCAAAGCGAGTTATGGAGTGAAAAAAGGAAATGCCGCCGCAGAAAGGGTATTGGAGATTCTGGAAACGGAATCTACCATTAAGGATAAGGAGTCAGCCATCAAAAAAGAGTCGTTTGAAGCTGCCATCCAATTAGAAACTATTTCCTTTAAGTATGAAGAAGACTGGGTATTGCAGGACTTTTCGCTAAAAGTCCCTAAAGGAAGCACAGTGGCTTTAGTAGGACAAAGTGGAAGTGGAAAGAGTACGATAGCCAATCTTTTGACCCGTTTTTATGATGTGAACAAAGGAACCATCTCCATAGATGGAACCAATATTAAGGATATTTCACTAAAATCTTTGAGAAGCCTAATGGGATTGGTAACACAGGATTCCATTCTTTTTAACGATACTGTGAAAGGAAATTTATTGATTGCCAATGAAGATGCTTCCGAAGAAGCCATTATAGAAGCACTAAAGGTAGCCAATGCATGGGAGTTCGTTCAACATCTTCCGCAAGGCATTCATACCAATATTGGAGATAGCGGTAATAAGCTAAGCGGCGGACAAAAGCAACGGCTAAGTATTGCAAGGGCCGTATTGAAAAATCCCCCAATCATGATTTTGGATGAAGCGACATCTGCCTTGGATACCGAAAGTGAACGACTGGTGCAGGATGCTTTAGAAAAAATGATGCAAAACCGAACCTCGGTAGTCATTGCACACCGATTGTCTACCATACAGAATGCCGACTTGATTGTAGTCCTTAGTAAAGGTAAAATCGTAGAAAAGGGCAAACACCAAGAACTTCTTGAAAAGAAAGGCACTTATTATAGTTTGGTGGAAATGCAATCCCTATCCTAAATTATAGCCACCCTAAATAAAAAAAAGCGGTCCTAAGACCGCTTCTCCTAATGTTCCAACATTGTACTTGGGGCTTACAATGTGGTTGATTATTCATACATAAGTGATTCAAAGATACACGTAAATTTTATATTTCCAAAAAAAATATGCATTTAATCTGTTTAAATGTGCTTTTCATCGATAAAAAAATTTTGAAAAGAGTGAAAAGGAAAGATTTTACTTACAAAAATAATATTCCAGGATAAGGCATAAAAAAAACGGGCCAGCCCCCGCTAAGGCCCGTTTAATGCGGTTCTAATTACAGTTGGGGCTGATAACTAAGAACCTATACATAAGAAGTATGTGGTAAATTTAGTAAAAATTTTCCTACAGAATACATTTTATCGGTTTTTTTTTTCACTTAATCGTAATTTTAACATATATAATTAAATTATGAAGTCATTAAACCATCCCCTACTTTTGAAGTCTATACTATAAAGTTACTTTTTTGGTTCAGGAAAAGACATTTATAAAAGCGCTCAAGTCTCCAAAGGAAAAGGAAGCAGCCTTCAGGGAATTGGTACGGTTATACAAAGAGCGGCTCTATTGGCACATACGAAAAATAGTGTTGAACCATGACGATGCCGATGATGTCTTGCAGAACACGTTTATAAAGATTTTTAAAAATATTGATCATTTTAAGGGGGATAGTAAGTTGTATACGTGGATGTATCGCATTGCAACCAACGAATCCATCACTTTTATCAATAGGCGTGCAAAACGTTATAAAATCTCTTCTGAAGAAGTACAAGAACGGGCTATTGAAAACCTTACTACCGACGTCTATTTTGAAGGAGATGAAATTCAATGGAAGCTACAAAAAGCCATTTCCAAGCTTCCCCAAAAGCAACAATTGGTTTTTAAAATGAAATATTTTGAGGAACTTACTTATGAGGAGCTTTCTGAAATTTTAGAAACTTCGGTTGGGGGCTTAAAGAGCAGCTATCATATTGCCGTAAAAAAAATTACAGCTTATCTAAAGAATGAAACTTTATAACTTTATGTAAGTCAAAGTAAAAAAATGAAAAAAATACCTAAATACCCGCATGGTTTTAAAACTCCAAAAGGCTACTTTGAAGGACTTGAAGAACAGCTATTTGCAAAAGTTCAGGAAGAAAAGCTGCCAAAGGATTTAGGCTTCAAAATACCGGAAACCTATTTTGAGACTTTCGAAGCACGCCTTCTTACCCAAATCCCTTCAGAAGGAAAATCGGTAAAGGTGATTCCTTTTTATCGTACAAAGTGGCTTAAATTGGGTATTGCGATTGCAGCTTCATTAGTACTGGGGTGGTTTATTCTGGCCCCAAAATCTTCAACTACCCTAGAAGTAGCGGAAGTGGAAAACTATATTGAAAGTCATGGATTAGACATGGCTTCTTTTGAAATTGCACAATTGCTTTCCGAAGAAGAAATTGACGAATTAATCATGGAAAGTGAGTTTCTTTCCTCAGAAAGTATGGAAGATTATTTACTGGAAAACCTTGACGACACCACCTTACTAATAGAATAACTTATGAAAAAAATACTCCTACTCCTCCTATTTGCCTCTACCATTGCCATGGCACAACGAGGCGAGAAACTAAAGGCCTACAAAACGGCATTTATTACCGAAGCCTTGGATTTAACCGCTTCCGAAGCTGAAAAATTTTGGCCTATTTATAACGTTCATGAGGATAAGATGATGGCACTTCGCAAATCGGAACGCAAGGAAATTTTTGAAACCGTTCGGCATAATTTGGAGTCCCTTTCCGAAGAAGAGGCAAACAAACTGATAGACAGGATGGTGGATTTAAAATCGAAAGAATTTACTTACGAAAAAGAATTGATTCAGAACTTGAAAGGCATCCTTCCGGCCAAAAAAATCATCCGACTTAAAAAAGCCGAAGAAGAATTTAAACACATGTTATTGGATAAGTTCAGAAACCGAAAAGGGCGTCATCCTTAACGTTTAAATTTCAATTTGGAAATTCGGTTCTGTCCACTGGCAAAGGCTACCGAGTCATTTACAAATTCCAAAGCATAAAATCCCTCTGAAGACAATTCCTTCCAGGTTTGCCCTTGGTCGGGACTGTAGGAAATTCCTTGGGATCCCACGGCCATCAACTGACTTCCTTGGGTGCCGGGCACAAAAGATATGGAAGAACGGTACCCTGGGCCTTTTCCATTAGCCATCAATTTCCAGGTAGCACCTCCATCAAAAGTAATGGCTTTATTGCCTTCATTAAAACTTTTATCTTCCCAGTTTCCACCGAAAACCACTCCCATATTTTCATCGTAAAAATCGATAGAATAAATCCCTGTCATTGCCTTTCCTTGCAAAATGGGAGTATCGTATACTTTCCACGTGAGTCCTTTATCGGGCGTATGAAACACCCGTGCTTTTTTACCTCCTGTGGCAATCCAAGCGTTGGTTCCATAAATAGCAATGTTGGTATTGCTCGCTGCAAATCCGGCTTCTCCAAGAGCTACTTCAGGAAGATGATCGCATAAAATTTTCTTCCAATTGTTTCCGCCATCCCTTGTAATAATGATAGACAAACAATTTTCGGTAGGATCCCCCATAGCAATCCCCTCTTCGTCGTTCCAAAACGCCATGGAATCGTAAAAAACCTTTTCTCCTTCTTCCACATACACTTCTTCGATATGGGTAGCTTCTTTACCATCAAAATCTATTTTATATAAAACAGCAGGGTTGGCAACACTTAGAACAAAAACAGCCTCCTTGTTCATTGCCAAAGATCTAAAATGCAATGAAGAGTCTTCATACTTAATGGTAGCCAGTTTCGGTTGATCCCCATCAATAAACCCCACCATTCCTTTATTTGCCGCGAACCAAACTTGCTCTTCGTTTAAAGGTGCAATGGCCCGGATACTCAAACTGTCTACAAATACATTTTCAATCGCCACACTTTTAATGGCAGGGAACTCTTCGGAACAAGAAAAAAGAAGACCAATGAAAAGAATTGATATAAAAAATCTCATGGAAAATATTTTTCACAAAAGTAATGAAACCCACAAAGAATGCTACCTTTGCAACCAATAAATTGACTATGAGACTGCACCGTAATTTGGTATTTGCCACCATTGATTCTTTACATGATATATTCAATAATAAGAAACAGGCAGACAAGGTTTTAAAAAACACCTTAAAGCGAGATAAAAGATGGGGCTCCCGAGATCGAAGTTTTATTGCTGAAACCACTTATGACATTGTACGCTGGAAGCGTTTGTATGCAGAAATTGCAGAAGTAAAAGAACCTTTTAACCGGGAAAACCTGTTTCGGTTATTTGTTGTCTGGGCGACCTTAAGAGGGATTAAGTTACCCGATTGGAACCAATTTGAAGGAGCTCCGACCCGAAAAATTAAAGGACGTTTTGACGAACTTTCAAAAAACCGAAGAATTAGGGAGTCTATTCCCGATTGGCTGGATGAATTGGGGGTTGCCGAGTTAGGCAAGGAACGTTGGGAAAAAGAACTGAAGGAGCTTAATTCGTTAGCCGATGTGGTCCTTCGGGTGAACACCCTGCATACAACCACCGAAGCTCTTAAAAAAGCCCTAAGCGAACAAGAAATTGAAACCGAATTACATCCTAAATTACCGAACACATTAGTACTTAAAGAACGAGCCAATGTGTTTACCACTAAAGAATTTAAAGAAGGATGGTTTGAAGTACAAGATGCTTCTTCACAAATGGTCGCTAGATTTTTAGACCCACAACCAGGGATGCGTGTAATTGATGCCTGTGCAGGAGCGGGAGGGAAAAGCCTCCACATGGCTTCTTTAATGGAGAACAAAGGGCAAGTGATTGCCTTAGACATCTACGAAAATAAGCTATTGGAGTTAAAACGAAGAGCTCGTAGAAATGGCATTCACAATTTAGAAACGCGGTTAATCGATTCTACCAAAGTAATCAAAAAACTGTATGGGCAGGCCGACAAAGTATTGATCGATGCACCATGCACAGGATTGGGAGTGCTGAAGAGAAATCCAGATACCAAATGGAAGCTTCAACCAGAATTTTTAGAAGAAATCAAACGCACGCAGCAAGAGATTTTACAATCCTATTCCAAAATGGTTAAAGATGGAGGGGATTTGGTATATGCTACTTGTTCTATTCTTCCTTCAGAAAATCAAAACCAAATTAAACATTTCTTAACCACAGAAGCAGGCAAAGGTTTTACCTTGCAAACTGAAAAAACCCTCTTCCCTAGTGAAACTGGTTATGATGGGTTTTATATGGCACTTTTGAAGAAAAAATAAATTCCACCTATGAAAAAACTATTTGTATTCACCTTTTTTATCACTAGCTCGATTTATCCGCTAATCGCCCAACAGGCGTATTACAACGATGTCGACTTAACCCTTACAGGGCAAGATTTATACTTTGAACTCCAAAATAAAATAGATCAAGCCAGTGCTACCTTCACTTATGAAGATGCCCGCTTCTCTGCGGAAGTAACCGATGAAGATACCCAAAACAATAGTAATATTTTACTGGTATACGGGTTTAATGATGCCGATGGAAATTGTACCACCGATCGCAGCCGAAACAAAAATGCCTTTGGAGGTAGTGGTTGCGAATGGAACCGAGAACATGTATTTGCTAGGAGCAATGCCAACCCATCTATGGGTAGTGCCAGTAATGCTACTACAGGAATTGCTGCAGATCCTCACAATATAAGGCCTAGTGACCAACAAATGAATAATGACAAGGGTAACCGACTCTTCGCGGCGGGAACTGGAGATGCAGGGGTTTTGGGAACAGGAAATTGGTACCCAGGGGACGAATGGAAAGGAGATGTTGCACGTATGATGATGTATATGTATACCCGTTACGGCGACCGCTGCCTACCTTCGTTAATGGGAGTAGGACCGCTAGAAGGATCTACCGAAATGCTCCAATTGTTTTTACAATGGAACGTAGAGGATCCCGTTAGTGATTTTGAAGACCAAAGAAACCCACATTTGGAAAATGTTTACGGAAATAGAAATCCCTTTATTGACAATCCCTACTTAGCCACCCTTATTTGGGGCGGGCCTGTTGCAGAAGATCGCTGGAATTTACTTTCTGTTTCTGAAGGGAATGTAAACACTACCACACTGTACCCCAATCCGGCCTCGGAGGTTATGTATCTTTTTTCTGCTACGAAAAACATTAAAAAAGTAAAAGTTTACAGTGTTTCAGGACAATTAATTACCACATATCTAAATGTAGAACCAAATCAAGCCATGGATATCTCTAAATTAGCACCAGGTTTGTATCTTTTTTCTATTAATTCGGAAGAGGAATCTTCTTATAAAAAAGTAATCATTCAGTAATTGATTATGTATCAAAAAAAAGCGGGCAATGCCCGCTTTTCTTATTTAATAGATTTTCAATCTTATCTTACCAAAAGTTTCTTGCTCAAGGTTTCTTTTCCATTGCTCAACTCGATTACATATACCCCAGCAGAAGCGGTATGTAAAGTAGTTTTGGTTTTATATCCATTCCCCACTTTATCCATAGAACCTGAAGCTATTTCCTGCCCTACGATATTTAGCACTCTATAATCCACATCGCCAAAATCTACATACGTAGAAAGATATATTTCATAGGTTTTTCCTTCTTTAGGGTACGCCAACAATCTAGCATTTTCAAAAGTAGTTTCATTTACCGATAGGATTTCATTGGTAAACTCTTTTACCACGGCGTCATTGGCAGGAGCCTCATCGCCAGGCAAAATGGTTCTTACTTCCAATTCATAGGTTTCGTTGGGTGCAGACATATCTACCGTTTGCGAAAACTGGTAAGAAGCACTCGTATTGGCATCCAAAGTTCCTGTAAAAGTTTCCGTAGCCACTAAATTACCATTCACTCTTAATTCAAGATCAAAATTGGATTGAGCGGTATTTCCGTAGTTGTAGATCTGAACCTCTACCGTTTCAGCATTTGAGTAAGGAGGGGTTAAATCTGGAGTTACAAAGCTATAAGCACCTAAGTCTGCAGCAAAATCTGATACGATTTGGAAAGCAGCAATTCTTGTAGCCCAATTATTTATCGCTTGAAAATACTGTCCTGTATGCCAAAAAGTTCTTCCATTAGGATCTAGGGTTAACTGTGCATAATCCCCAAATCGATTGGTGTTAGCTTGGTAACTAACCCCGTCAAAAATGGTAGATTCTGGATAGGTCATCATCCCTAGAGGATCACTCTCCAATCTTCCGGTAAAACGTAAAGAGGCAAAAGTATCCTCGTTTCCGATATTATAAGCCAAACCTATGTTTCCATCTTCATCCATCGCCATACTTCCCATAAATCTGCTTAGACCATCGTCCAGCGTCCACGTTCCTTCTTGGTGAATGCTGAAAGGGCCCGTGCCAGTATTTCGTAACTCAATCCAACGAATAGCACTGGTACTTCCGCCAATATCCACATTAAAGTTAATTAAAAATGAATTATAGGTAGGGAAGGTTCGATAGTTTGCCATGTAAGAAATGATTCCCATTTGGGCATCAATTCTTTGACTGGTAATAGGCTGTTCAATATCCCCTTGTCCAAAAGGTCTAATAAATACATCAAAGGGTTCGGTTACGATTTCAGAAGGAGATGAAATCGTACTGGTACCAGACCAGTCGATATCAAGTTCCCATATCTTCAAATGATCCTCGTCAATAGCTGAAGACCAAGAACTATCTTGAAGGTATACAATATATCCTGGAACATCTACAGGAAAAGCAGTTCCCAACAAGTTTGCGGGTTCTGGACTGAATACCGTACTAGGATTTCTCACTACCCCAGGTAGGTTAAAACCAAGAATTTGTGGATTGGCACCTCCAGCAATCATTACATCTTTCTCCAAGGCATACGTAGTATTTCCAAAAAACTTGTTTGCTGTTAGGAAATACGCATTAGGCCATACCGAATAGTGAGGGTAATCTGGAAATGCATCCAAAGGGAAAGAGTACAGATTATAGGTCCCTGTAGGGTCTGGAGTCGTTGACACCCCAATAATTAAAGCATCATCGGAAGTTCTAAACTGACTCACAAAAAAGCGGTCTTCCAACTGGTCGTACATAACAATAGGATCTCCACTATTATTTCCTGAGTTCAGGAAGTTTCCTAAGGACGTAGGCCCCGCCAGTAGATTTCCTGTTTTATCGAATATTTTCACTACTACATTCACTGCATGCACATAGTGGTTAGGTCCTACTGCCCCTGAAGGATCTGGAGGAATTGCCTGTCCTTCAGGTAAATCGGCACCTTCAAAGTTTTGCAATAAAGTCAAAGCTTCTCTAAAAGGAGGCTCTGTTTGTATGGCGTTATCCACAAAATTAGAGGGTTCATTTACCACATTTCTTCCGGTAACACGGTAGTCCTGTTCAATAATTCGAGCATCTTCAAGGTCAAAATTACCTTCTTCAATTAATGGGGCATCACGCAATGGCATGGTTTCTCCCAAAAAAACTCCTTCTCCTAAAACAACAGGCGGAAATTTTTCTTGTCCAAAACTTACTGCGGAAAACAATGCGCAAAAAGTCAAGGCTAGTAGCGTTTTTTTCATTTTTTAGAATATTTAAAGTGGTTTTAACAATTTTTTTGCAATATACGGGTAATTTTCTTAAAAATTGGAGTAATTACTACCCTACTCCAGAATTGCTTTTAACTTTAACATTTCAGCTGTTTCTTTTCCCGAAAAACATTACCTTTGTGCTTTAAATTTGATATCCATGATTCACTTTTTTGGAGACGTAAACAACAAGGTTTTTGCCGTCCAAACCCTTGGTTCTATTTCTGAAGAAAATACTACAAAACTATCTTGGTTGTTTGGCAACCAACCCCTTGTAAAGGAGTCCGCAATAGCGGATTTTTTTGTGGGTCCCAGAGCCGCGATGATTACCCCCTGGAGTACCAATGCGGTAGAAATTACACAGAACATGGGTATTGAAGGAATTCTTCGAATTGAAGAATTTCAGCAAGTTGCAAAATCGTTTACAGATTTTGACCCCATGCTATCCCAAAAATATGAGCAGCTGGATCAAGATATTTACACGATTGATATTCAACCCGAATCTATCAAGGAAATTGATGATATAGCTGCTTATAATCAAGCAGAAGGCCTATCGTTAAGTGAAGATGAAGTACAATACCTAGAAGATTTGTCCAAAAAACTGGATAGAAAACTTACCGACAGTGAAGTTTTTGGTTTTAGCCAAGTAAATAGTGAACATTGCAGGCATAAAATTTTTAACGGAACGTTTGTCATCGATGGTGAGGAAATGCCCTCCTCCCTATTCAAATTAATCAAAAAGACTTCCGCAGAAAACCCGAACGATATAGTATCTGCTTATAAAGATAATGTCGCTTTTGTAAAAGGACCGAAAGCTATTCAATTTTCACCAAAAAGTGCCGATGTCCCTGATTTTTACCAGAAACAGGAATTTAATAGTGTGATTTCCCTAAAAGCGGAAACTCACAACTTTCCCACCACAGTAGAACCTTTTAATGGTGCTGCAACGGGAAGCGGCGGGGAAATCCGTGATCGTTTGGCGGGTGGAAAAGGCTCTTTGCCCCTTGCAGGGACTGCTGTCTATATGACTTCCTATTCGCGACTGGAAGAAAATCGTCCTTGGGAAAAAGCCATGAAAGAACGGGAGTGGTTGTATCAAACCCCTATCGATATTTTAATTAAAGCAAGTAATGGGGCCTCCGACTTTGGAAATAAATTTGGGCAACCCCTTATTGCAGGTTCTGTGCTCACCTTCGAACATGAAGAGGAAGCCCGTAAACTAGGTTTCGACAAAGTGATCATGTTAGCTGGAGGCATCGGCTACGGAAAAGAATCGCAAGCCTTAAAAGATACGCCCAATAAAGGCGATAAAGTGGTCATTCTTGGGGGGGAAAATTACCGAATCGGAATGGGAGGTGCTGCGGTTTCCAGTGCCGATACTGGGGAATTTGCCAGTGGTATTGAACTCAATGCTGTGCAACGTTCCAACCCTGAAATGCAAAAACGGGCCGCAAATGCCATTCGGGCATTGGTGGAAAGCGACGAAAACCCAATTGTTTCCATTCACGATCATGGAGCAGGGGGCCATTTAAATTGTTTGAGTGAATTGGTCGAGGAAACAGGAGGGAAAATCGATTTGGATAAACTGCCCGTAGGAGACCCTACCCTTTCTGCCAAAGAAATTATTGGAAATGAATCCCAAGAACGTATGGGACTGGTCATTTCGGAAGCCCATATCGAAAAACTGAAGCGAATCGCCGAAAGGGAACGTTCCCCCATGTACCAAGTGGGAGATGTTACCGGCGATCATCGATTTACTTTTGAAAGCGCCTCTACTGGAGCAAAACCCATGGATTTTGAGTTGGCCGACATGTTTGGGAGTTCTCCAAAAACCGTGATGAATGATGTCACGGTTGAACGCCATTACAAGTCTGCCAATTATACTGTTGAAAAAATCAATGAATATGTTACGCAAGTACTTCAACTGGAAGCTGTTGCGTGTAAAGACTGGTTGACCAATAAGGTAGACCGTTGCGTAGGAGGTTTGGTTGCCAAACAACAATGTGCGGGCCCTTTACAGCTTCCTTTGAATAACTGTGGCGTGATGGCACTGGATTACCATGGAAAGGAAGGAATAGCGACTTCCATAGGGCATTCTCCTGTGAGTGCCTTGGTAGATCCCGAAGCAGGTTCCCGCAATTCGGTAACGGAAGCCTTAACCAATATGGTTTGGGCGCCCTTGGAAAAAGGATTGCAAAGTGTATCGCTCTCTGCCAACTGGATGTGGCCTTGTAACAATGAAGGGGAAGATGCCCGTTTGTACAAAGCCGTAAAAGGAATTAGTGATTTTGCTGTGGATTTAGGCATCAATATTCCTACCGGAAAGGATTCCCTTTCCATGAAACAGAAATATAAAAATGAGGAAGTGATAGCGCCTGGGACTGTAATTATTTCGGCTGCAGGGCATTGCAATGACATCAAAAAAGTGGTGGAACCCGTGTTGCAGAAAAAGGGCGGAAGTATCTACTACATCAATATATCACAAGACAAATTTAAAATTGGGGGCTCTTCCTTTGCACAAGTTATGAATAGCATTGGTTCGGAAGTTCCCACGGTAAAGGACGCTGCTTATGTTAAGAGCGTGTTTAATGCGCTTCAGGAGTTAATTGCGGAAGAAAAAATCGCTGCGGGTCACGATGTGGCTTCAGGTGGATTGATTACCACCTTATTGGAATTGTGTTTTGCCGACAATCAACTTTCGGCCGAATTTGATTTGACTGCTCTTTCGGAAAGTGACAGCATTAAGTTATTATTTTCTGAAAACTGCGGAATCGTATTTCAGGCGTGGGAAGATGAAACTGTTTCGCAATTCCTTTCAGAAAAAAATATTGCATTCCACAAAATCGGAATGGTTATGGAAGGAACCACACTTCAAATAACCAATGGAAACGATCAATTTAGCTTTTCCATCCCTGAAACCAGGGATACCTGGTACAAAACCTCTTTCCTACTCGACCAAAAGCAAACGGCGAACAATCTTGCGAAAGACCGTTACCATAATTATAAAAAACAACCGCTTCAGTTTCAATTCCCTTCTCAATTTAAGGGGAAACTGCCCGCTTCGGCACAATGGACTTCTTCAGAAAGAAAAATTAAAGCTGCGATTATTCGTGAAAAAGGAAGTAATAGTGAACGTGAAATGGCACATGCCATGTATTTGGCGGGGTTTGATGTAAAGGATGTACACATGACCGACTTGATCTCGGGTCGCGAAGCTTTGGAAGACATACAATTTATTGGTGCTGTGGGAGGATTCTCCAACAGTGACGTTCTAGGTTCTGCCAAAGGTTGGGCCGGAGCCTTCCTTTACAACGAAAAAGCCAACTCGGCCTTAAAGAAATTCTTTGAACGTGAAGACACACTTTCGGTGGGAATCTGTAATGGCTGCCAGTTATTCTTGGAATTGGATTTAATCAATCCAGAGCATAAGCAACTTTCTAAAATGCACCGTAACGATTCGCACAAACACGAGAGCAATTTTACGAGTGTCCAAATTCAGAAAAACAATAGTGTAATGCTTTCCTCTTTGGAAGGCACTACTTTAGGGGTTTGGATTAGTCATGGGGAAGGAAAGTTCCATTTACCCATGCCAGAAGATCAATACGATATTGTAGCCAAGTATGGGTATGAAGGTTATCCTGCCAATCCTAACGGAAGTGACTACAATACGGCCATGTTGTGTGACCCGACCGGTCGCCATTTGGTCACCATGCCTCATATTGAGCGTTCTATCTTTCAATGGAATTGGGCCCACTATCCTGCAGGAAGAAAAGACGAAGTGTCTCCATGGCTGGAGGCATTTATAAATGCTCGGAAGTGGTTGGAGCAAAAGAACTAATTTTATTAAGTGTGATGCATTGGTGCAACTTCAGAAAAACTGAATAATTTTTCCTATTTTGCGGTATCGATTTCTTCAAAATGACCAAAGTTAAAAGACTCTTCGACGTACCTTATTATCAGTTGGAAAAATATCCAACAGATAAGTGTCTCGTTACCAAATACAAAGGAAAGTGGGAAGCTACCTCCACGCAAGAATACATCAATAAGGCCAATGCCTTAAGCCGTGGGCTACTAAGGCTGGGGGTCAATAAAAATGATAAAGTTGCCATCATTTCCATGACCAATCGTACCGAATGGAACATTTGTGATATTGGGATTTTACAGTTGGCAGCGCAAGATGTGCCTATTTACCCTACCATTTCTGAAGAGGAATACGAATATGTGCTTAATCATAGCGAAAGTGTGGTTTGTTTTGTTTCCTGTAAAGAAGTATTGGACAAGGTCAACAAAATAAAAGACAAAGTACCTTCCTTAAAAAAAGTCTATTCTTTTGATGAAATTGAAGGGCAAGCCAACTGGGAAGAAGTTCTCAAGCTTGGGGAGGACGACAGCAATCAACCAGAAGTAGAAGCACTAAAAGACACTGTTGAAGAAAACGATTTGGCAACTTTAATATATACCTCTGGAACCACAGGACGGCCTAAAGGGGTGATGTTAAGTCATAAAAATATTGTAAGCAATGCTATTTACAGTGCCGAAAGGCTCCCAATTGATTTAGGGCATTCTACGGCCTTAAGCTTTCTCCCGGTATGTCACATTTATGAGCGCATGCTTCTGTATATGTACCAATACTGCGGTACCGAAATTCACTTTGCCGAATCCTTGGAAACCATTAGTGAAAACCTGAAAGAAGTAAAACCGGAGGTAATGACCGCGGTACCACGGTTATTGGAGAAAGTGTACGATAAAATTTACGCGCGTGGAGGGGAACTTTCCGGAATCAAAAAGAAGTTGTTTTTCTGGGCCGTGGAAGTTGGGTTGGATTATGAGCCTTACGGACAAAATGGTTGGTGGTATGAGTTAAAGCTGAAGCTGGCCCGAAAACTAATTTTCAGTAAGTGGCAAGAAGCCCTAGGCGGAAATTTAAAAGCGATTGCTTCAGGAAGTGCACCCATACAACCCCGTTTGGCAAGGGTTTTTAATGCTGCAGGAGTTCCAGTTATGGAAGGCTATGGCTTAACGGAAACTTCACCGGTTATTGCCGTAAACGATATGCGCAATAATGGTTTCAGAATAGGGACGGTAGGAAAACCGATTAAAGATACCGAGGTAAAAATTGCAGAAGACGGCGAAATATTGATCAAAGGCCCTCAGGTAATGTTGGGATACTATAAAGATGCTGATTTAACCAGTCAGGTAATGACGGGCGATTATTTTCATACGGGTGATATTGGGGAGATCGATGAAGATGGCTTTTTGAAGATTACCGATCGAAAAAAGGAAATGTTCAAAACCAGCGGAGGAAAATACGTAGCGCCCCAATTATTGGAAAATGCCCTAAAACAATCCCGCTTTATTGAACAGGTGATGGTCATAGGCGAGGGCGAAAAAATGCCTGCAGCGCTTATTCAGCCTAATTGGGAGTTTGTAGAAGAATGGGCCAAAAGAAAGCATCAGGACTTTCCTTCCGATCCTAAAAAAATGGTTCAAAACCAAGCCCTTATTGATCGCATTCAGGAAGAAGTGGATTTTTACAATGAACGCTTCGGAAAGTGGGAAAAAATTAAAAAATTCGAGCTCACACCAGATACTTGGAGTATTGAAGAAGGTCATTTAACCCCAACCATGAAGTTGAAGCGTAAAATTGTGAAGGAAAAATACCTTGCCCTTTACAACAAAATCTACGAAAAATAATTTCCTAGAAATTCAAGGCCAGAATATTAAAGAGTTTGGCTTGTGCCGAAAACAGTTTGTTTTCGATTTCGTTAGCTTTCATTTGGGATTGAATATAGCTGGTTTCCCGGCTATTCACTAAAAACAAGCTGCTTTCCCCAACACTAAATTTTCGTTCCTCCCCTTCTACCATTCGTTTGTAATTGGCCACTAAATCGGTCACTACTTCTTTTTGGGTTTCATACGAATCTATTTCAGCAGAGGACTCCCTTATTTTATTCTGAAGAGTCACTTCGGTACCCACAATGTCGTATTCTGCGTCCTTTAATTTCAATTTAGCCAATTGATATTCCCCTCTTTCCTTCCGTAAAAATAAGGGTACAGAAACTTGAAGACCCGCAAAATAATTGGCCGTATTCAACGTATTCAGTTCTTCAGGTGTTTCTGTATAAAAGTTATATTCTAAGGATACTTTGGGAAGCAGTTTATTAAGCTTCAAACGCCGTTCAACATCCAAGATATCGGCTTTATAGTTTAGCGACTGTATTTTGGGGTGGGACTCCAAAGAAAATGTATCCAATGCAAATCCGTCAATCTGAAAGACTTCATCCAATAAGTCTTTTCCAATATCTTGAGGAGTGGCATCGGGCTGAAGCACTATTGGAGTATCATTTTCCCACCATAAAAAATTAGATAACTGAAGGCTTTTTTTGGTATAATTCAGTTTGGCTTGTTCCATTCCCAGCAATCTATTTTGCACAGCCAAATTTGCTTCCACACTATCGATCGCAGGCTTATCCCCGGCACGGACATTTTTTTTCACAGCTTCAAAACGAATCACTGCATTTTCATAAAAATTTTTATAAATGGCCACTTCCCGATACGCCATTAACCAGTCAAAATAAGCCAAGGAAGCCTGGTAGAGCAATTCGTTGACCAAGATATCGCGTTCAACCTTAGACTGTTCCTTAAATAGTTTTGCCTGCTTTAATTGTGCCATTCGGTCGTTAATGAGCAAGCCTTCCGCCAGTGAAAAAGAAACCCCCGCACTATAAAGTCCGTCATTAGGTACCGTCGCCTCAGGATTTAAATATTCTCCTGAATTATCATCCATCTTGGCTTTTAGCTCAATTCCGTACCAAGTAGGAATTTTAAATACCGCATTCAACTTGTCATAGTATTCGGTCCCTTTAAACTTTTTCCGTTGGTAATCTACTTCCACTTTGGGGTCGAAAGCCCCTCGGGACCTCAGCAAATTGCTTTCGCCCTGTTGAAGGACAATATTGGCTTGTTTGGCCACTGGGTGAAAGGTTTTTACCCACCCCAAGTATTCTTCAAACTTTAACTCAGAAAGGGGTTCGTTTTGTGCCCATACTTTTGTGATAGGAAAGCACATCAGTACAAAAAGAAGTAACTTCAATACCTTCATAAATTATTTATTAGATACCTTTTCGGTTGAATTGGATTGACTGGTTTCATTGGGCTGGTAGTAATTAGGTGGAAAACCATTAAGTTTTCTCCAAATTTCAAACCAAATAGGTACATTTTCCAACAGTCCCAACGTGTACGCGCCAGAGCCTACCCTGATGTCTTCAGGCCAAGGATGGTCATTCGGATCTGGGGAAACCAAGATACGGTACTTTCCATTGGCACTTATAAAATTCTCAATGGCGACGATCTTTCCACCGTAGGTTCCGTAGGAAAGATTAGGCCAACCCCTAAACACAATGGCAGGCCAACCATCAAATTGAATCCGTACCTCTTCCCCTAAATGCACAAGCGGCAAATCGATAGGAGCCACGTAAGTTTCCACGGCAAAATCGTAATTGGCTGGCATAATGTTTACAAGGCCTTCCCCTTCCTTAAAGGTCTCCCCAATTCCAGATTTTATGGCTTTGTTTACATATCCATCCTGTGGAGCCCTCACATAATACATTCCCTGCCGAACTTCATAATTACTGAAATCATTTTCCAATTTGGCTACTTGCGCTTTGGTTTCAAATTCTCCAGATTGTGCCGTAAAGCGATCACTTTGCGCTTTGGATATTTTATCGGCATATTCGGCTTGAATTCTATTCAATTCGACTTGCCAATTTAATACTTCATTTCGGGCGGCCAGCAACTTATTTTCTTGCGAAATTAGCTTAGCCTGTGTTTCCTGAAGCTTCAATTTCTTTTCTTCTACATCGGTCATCGCCTTCAATCCTTCTTGCATCAAGGAATACGTTCGGTTGTATTGCGTTTCGGCAATAGAGAGATTGGTTTTTGCCGCTTCAAAATCGATACTATCGCTTTTTACCTTTAAATAAGCCTGTTGTAGTTTATTTTTGGCCTGTGATATTTTCAATGCCTTTTCCTGCGTCAATGCCGAAATTTGTCGGTCCAAGGCTTTTACCTTTTCTTGATAGGAAACCACCGAGAGCTCTTTGGCATCAATTTGTTGTTCGGTACGGTTTAACAACTGCGGATCGAAATATTCGCTTTTCACTTCTGAAATAAAAAGAATCGTGTCCCCTTTGTTTACAAAGTCCCCTTCCCTAACATACCACTTTTCTATTTTTCCCGGGATGGGCGATTGTAAGGTCTGCGGACGTTGATCTGGAGTTAAGGTGGTAAGATACCCCCGTCCAGAGATTGTCTGGGTCCATGGAAGGAACAAAATAATGAGCAACAGAATAGCAAAAATCAATAGAAACCTATTAAAATACTTATAGTGCTTTCTATTAAAAACCATTCGGAAGGCTTCAAAGCGCTCCAAGTCAAAATTTGGTTTGTCTTTTTGGTACGGAAAATTTCCCATTCAATTATTTTTTTAAACTTCCTTGTTCTAAAGTAATCGTTTTCTTGATTTTTGTAGCCCAATACGGATGATGGCTTACCACAACCAATCCCCAATCGCGAGCTCCACTGGTAAGGTAATCCACAATTCGTACGATTTCATTTTCATCAAACTGGTCTAGTGGTTCTTTCAGTAAAAAAAGCTTCGGTTTTTTCAGCATTGCCCTTGCCAAAACAATTTTCTTTGAAATTGTATGGGAGAGTTTTTTTCCTTCAGGATAAATCGTCGTGTACAACCCTTGGCTCTGGCTTTTAATAAATTCTGAAAGCCCAACCACTTCAAGAACATTAGCCACTTCTAAAGAAGTAATCTCTTTATTCCCGAAGGTGAGGTTCTCCCAAATGGTTCCTTCAAAAGGGCTTTCCTCACTTAAAGAAAGGCCCAAACTACTTCTGTATTCGTTGATCCTTAAATTGGAATATATTAAATCGTTAATGTACATATTCCCGCTTGTGGGTTCTAAAACCCCAGACAGTACCTTCAGCAGGGTCGATTTCCCCGAACCATTATGCCCCGTTAACAATACCATATCCCTGGGCTGAAATGTATAGGATACATCTTTTAGAATTGCGATATTATCTACTTCATACGAAAGATCTTTCAGTTCTATTTGTAATCCTTTCTCTGCAAAAAAAGACTGTTTCCCGTTTTGGCTTTCCAACTCTTTATCGTACACTTCATCTAGCTTTTCCAAAGAGGTAAGTACATCGTAAAAAGCTTCGAGCCCCAGAATTAATTTCTCTACAGAATTAATAATTAAAAGGATAATGATCTCGGCCGCTACAAACTGACCGATATTCATCTGCTGATTTAACACTAACAATCCCCCAATGACCAAAAGTCCTGCGGTAACCAACAACTTAAAAACGATCATTTTTGAGTACTGAAAGACCAATACCTTAAAATGGCCATCCCTAGCCGAAAGATAAGAACTCACCAATCGATCATTTTTATTCAAAGCCAAATTGGTTCTTCCCGAGAGTTTGAAGCTTATCACAGACCTAGCAATTTCTTGAAGCCAATGGGCTACTTTATATTTATTTTTTGATTCTTGCAAACTTGTGAGCAATCCCTTTTGGGCAGAATACTTAAACAACACATAAATAAGGATTAACAGTAAAAGTCCGTAGATGATAAAGAAAGGGTGGTATAGAGAAAGTAATAGCAATCCAAAAATGATCTGCAATAAAGCTGCAGGAAAATCGACCAATAGCTTGGAAACGCCCTTTTGCACACTTAAAATATCAAAAAAACGATTGGCCAGTTCGGGCGGGTATCCTTGTCTAAGCTCCGACATTTTCATTTTAGGGAAACGGTATGCAAACTCGAAAGAAGCCCTTGTAAAAAGTTTCTGTTGAATATTTTCAATAATTCGGAACTGAAACAATTCCAGAATCCCTGCAAAAACAACCCCTAAGCTAACCAACACCACCAAAACGATCCAAGAAGTACTTATTTGAGCTCCTTGGATTAAGTTAATAATAGCCTGAATTCCTAACGGAAGTGACAAACTTACCAATCCAGCAAAAATAGCGTAGTAAAAAACCTGAAGCACATCGCCCCTTTCCATCTTTAAAAGGTCCAAAAGCCTTCTCCAAGCAATTAAAAATTCTTGATTCATTCTATTTCTTTAAGCAGTTAAAAACCATATCGATAAAGAAATCCTTGGCGGGAACTTTCTTATTGCAATTGGTAATGGTTGGAAAGTGGTCCCTTAAGAATTGCTGATGCAGTGTTCCTTCCAAAACGGTACTCGCCAAACAAAGGGAGAACGCATACTTCGGATTTAATTTTTCAATCATATCCCGTAAACGAAGGACCAGCCTTTTGTACACTGAAAAATAGCCTTCCTCGTTTTCCTCGTCCACCTCTTTTGTAAGATAGGATTTTGAATATTCACTAATAATAACCCGGTGCAATGCTGTTTCATTGATATGAGAAAAACTCTTATCCTCCATCACATCGCCCGAGAGAATCTCTAAGGCCTTTCTTAATTTATCTTCAGGATCTTCAATAGTATGGGTATGAAGCACCAATCGATACTCAATCCAACTCCAATACCAAGAAGCTAGGTATAATAAAAACATGTGCTTATTTTCGAAATACCGGTAAATCGAGCTTTCATTAGAACCTATTTGCTCTCCTAACTTTTTGAAGGTAAAGCACTCGAAACCCATTTCATCAATCATAAGAATTCCCTGCCCCACAATACGTTTTCCTAAATCGGTGGTTTCAGGGTCCTTTTTAAAAACCCCTTCTTGTATAACGATTTTTAAAGATTTAAATAAATATTCCATATCAAAACTAATAATCACAAATATAATAGTATTACTATCAAGATAGAATGCATTAATATTAATTTAACAAAAAATAGTATTTTGTTATGCGCGCATAACATATTTTTAGTATCTTTGAAACTCTTTACCGTAAAAAATGAAGGAAAAAACCATTGATTACATATTGCGAGCTACCTGGATGGCTGTTTCTAAAATGTACAATGAGGAAGCAGGGAAAAAAGATAGTACCATGGCCACAGGCTTTGCCCTTATCAGTATTGATCCTGAAGAAGGTGCCCCTTCAACTTCCTTGGGTCCCAAAATGGGGATGGAGGCCACTAGTTTATCCCGAACCTTAAAAAACATGGAGAAAAAAGGGTTGATTGTAAGAAAACCCAACCCTGAAGACGGACGTGGCGTTTTAATTCATTTAACTCCCTTTGGCAGGGAAATGCGTGAATTTTCAAAAGGAGTGGTGCTTCGTTTTGACGAAGCCGTTAAGGAACATATTTCTGAAGAAGATCTTCAAACATTTAAGAGAGTAACAAATTCTATAATGGATATTGTACAAACCAAAAATATTTATTCGACCGAAAAAAAAATATCATAACATGCCAAAAAGAAGAATTGAAAAAATAGCAGTCATTGGCTCTGGAATTATGGGAAGTGGAATTGCTTGCCATTTTGCCAATATTGGGGTCGAGGTCCTATTACTGGATATCGTACCCCGTGAACTAACCGATGCCGAAAAAGCAAAAGGGCTTAGTCTTGAAAGTAAAAGCGTTAGAAATCGAATTGTAAACGACTCTCTTACAAAAGCCATTAAGAGCAATCCAGCACCGCTGTATCACAAGAAATTTGCAGACCGAATTACCACAGGGAATCTAGAGGATGATATTGCCAAGGTAAAAGAGGTAGATTGGATTATCGAAGTGGTGGTAGAACGATTGGATATCAAACAAAAGGTTTTTGAAAACCTAGAAAAACATAGAACTCCAGGCACCCTTATTACTTCCAATACTTCAGGAATTCCTATTCACTTTATGAGCGAAGGACGTAGTGAAGACTTTCAGAAACATTTCTGCGGAACCCACTTTTTCAATCCGCCACGATACTTAAAGCTTTTTGAAATTATTCCTGGGCCGAAAACCGACCCTGAAATTCTTTCGTTCTTGAATCATTATGGTGAAAAATTCCTCGGAAAAACAACTGTAATCGCCAAAGATACGCCTGCTTTTATTGGAAATCGGATTGGTATTTTTGGAATTCAGAGTTTATTCCACCAAGTGAAGGAAACAGGGCTTACCATTGAAGAAGTAGACAAATTAACCGGTCCGGTAATTGGACGGCCTAAAAGTGCCACTTTCCGAACGGTAGATGTCGTTGGACTGGATACCTTGGTGCATGTTGCCAATGGTATTTATGACAACTGCCCTAAAGATGAAGCCCACGATTTATTTCAGCTTCCTGATTTTATCCAAAAAATGATGGATAACAAATGGTTGGGAAGCAAAACAGGACAAGGATTCTATAAAAAAGTAAAAAAAGAGGATGGTAGTAGTGAAATCCTATCCCTAGATCTAGATTCGCTTGAATATCGCTCTCAGAAAAAAGCTTCTTTTGCTACTTTAGAATTAACTAAAAGTGTAGACAAAGTCATCGACCGTTTTCCAATTTTGGTGAATGGTAAAGATAAAGCCGGGGAATTCTACCGAAAGAACTTTGGAGCTATGTTTGCCTATGTAACCCATCGCATTCCCGAAATCACCGACGAACTCTATAAAATAGATGACGCTATGAAAGCGGGATTTGGCTGGCAACATGGACCATTTGAGATTTGGGACGCTATCGGATTTGAAAAAGGACTGGAACTTATCAAGTCCTTAGATAAAGAACCCGCTGCTTGGATACAGGAGATGAAGGAAACGGGAGTCGATTCTTTTTATACCGTAAAGGAAGGGGCTACGTATTATTATGATATTCCGCAGAAAAAACACATTAAAGTACCTGGACAGGATGCCTTCATTATTTTGGATAACATTCGCGAAAGCAAAGAGGTTTTCAAAAACTCGGGCGTCGTGGTGGAAGACTTGGGCGATGGAATCTTAAATTGTGAATTCCAAAGTAAGATGAACAGTATTGGAGGGGATGTCTTGGCTGGCATCAACAAAGCGATTGATCTAGCGGAAGAAAACTTCGACGGATTGGTAATTGGAAATCAAGGCTCCAATTTCTCTGTAGGTGCCAATATTGGAATGATTTTCATGATGGCCGTAGAACAGGAATACGACGAATTGAATGCTGCTATTAAATACTTCCAAGATACCGTCATGCGCTTGCGCTACTCTTCCATCCCAACGGTGGTGGCGCCCCACGGAATGACTTTGGGAGGGGGTTGCGAAATGACCCTCCATGCAGATCGTGTGGTGGCAGCTGCGGAAAGCTACATTGGATTGGTCGAATTTGGAGTAGGAGTCATCCCGGGCGGTGGCGGAAGCAAGGAAATGGCTTTGCGTGCTTCAGATAGCTTCCAAAAAAATGACGTAGAGTTGAACCGTTTACAAGAATACTTCCTCACCATCGGAATGGCAAAAGTATCTACCTCCGCTCATGAAGCCTATGATCTGGATATCCTAAAGCATGGAAAGGATATTGTCGTTGTCAACAAAGACCGACAGATTGCCACGGCAAAATCGGTTGCGCGAATGATGGCCGACCAAGGGTATACCAAGCCCGTTCGTAGAAAGGATGTAAAAGTACTCGGAAAACAAGCGTTAGGGATGTTCTTGGTAGGTACCGACTCGATGGAAGCGGGACACTACATTAGTGAGCATGACAAGAAAATTGCCAATAAATTGGCGTATGTAATGGCCGGTGGAGATCTTTCGGAACCTACCTTGGTCACAGAGCAATATTTATTGGATTTGGAAAGGGAAGCGTTCTTGAGTTTATGTGGAGAACGCAAAACCTTGGAACGATTACAACACATGATTCAGAAAGGAAAACCTCTAAGAAACTAAAAAAATGAAAACAGCATATATAGTAAAAGCATACCGAACTGCCGTAGGAAAAGCTCCTAGAGGACTATTCCGATTTAAAAGACCAGACGAACTGGCGGCAGAGACCATCCAATTTATGATGGACAAATTACCCGAATTCGACAAAAAGCGCATCGACGATGTCATGGTGGGAAATGCCATGCCAGAAGCCGAACAAGGCTTGAATATGGCACGTCTCATTTCCTTGATGGGCCTAAAGATTGAAGATGTACCTGGAGTGACCGTGAATCGCTATTGCGCCTCGGGAATTGAAACCATCGCCATGGCCACGGCAAAAATCCAAAGTGGGATGGCCGATTGTATTATCGCAGGGGGAGCTGAAAGTATGAGCTACATCCCTATGGGGGGCTATAAACCTACCCCAGACTATGAGGTGGCCAAAGAAGGAAATGAAGATTATTATTGGGGAATGGGCCTTACAGCGGAAGCAGTGGCCAATCAGTTTAAGGTTTCACGTGAGGACCAAGATGAATTTGCTTACCACTCACATCAAAAAGCCTTGAAAGCACAAGCCGAAGATCGTTTTCAAGATCAAATTGTTCCCATTGAAGTGAATCACACTTTTGTGAATGAAGCAGGGAAAAAGGAAACCAAAAACTATACCGTAAGTAAAGATGAAGGACCCCGTGCCGATACTTCCAAAGAGGTTTTGGCCAAATTGAAACCTGTATTTGCAGCGGGCGGAAGTGTCACTGCCGGAAACTCTTCACAAATGAGTGATGGAGCTGCTTTTGTGATGATTATGAGCGAAGAAATGGTAAAAGAGCTCAACTTAGAACCCATTGCCCGATTGGTCAATTTTGCCGCAGCAGGGGTAGAACCGCGAATCATGGGAATTGGCCCGGTAAAAGCGATTCCAAAAGCCTTAAAGCAGGCTGGATTAAAACAGGAAGACATCGAATTGATCGAGTTAAATGAGGCTTTTGCTTCACAATCCTTAGCGGTTATTCGCGAATTAGGGCTTCATAAGGACATCGTTAATGTAAATGGGGGCGCCATTGCCTTAGGCCATCCCTTAGGTTGTACCGGAGCCAAACTTTCGGTGCAATTATTTGACGAAATGCGTAAACGCAATATGAAAAGCAAATACGGAATGGTAACCATGTGTGTAGGTACTGGGCAAGGAGCTGCAGGAATCTATGAGTTTTTGAATTAGAATTGTGATATAAGATTAGAGTAGTGAGATAACACCAAATTTCTCAATACTCATTACTAACTACTGAAATCCAGAAAATATATGAGTACAGAAGCAACAAACAAAGACCTACTTCGAGGCGGACAATTCTTGGTAAAGGAAACGCCATGCGAAGATATTTTTACTCCTGAAGATTTTTCAGAAGAACAGAATATGATGAAAGAATCGGTTCGTGATTTTGTAGACCGCGAAATTTGGCCCAATAAAGAACGATTCGAAAAGAAAGATTATGCCCTTACGGAAGAAATTATGCAGAAAGCCGGTGATATGGGACTTTTGGGGATTGCGGTTCCTGAAGAATACGGCGGTCTGGGAATGGGGTTTGTCACAACCATGTTGGTTTGTGATTATATTTCAGGGGCCACAGGTTCCATTGCTACCGCTTTTGGAGCGCATACCGGAATCGGGACCATGCCCATTACGCTCTACGGAAATGAAGAACAAAAGAAAAAATACGTTCCTAAATTGGCTACGGGTGAGTGGTTTGGGGCTTATTGTCTCACAGAGCCAGGTGCCGGAAGTGATGCCAATAGTGGTAAAACCAAAGCGGTTTTAAGTGAAGATGGATCGCATTATAAAATCAGTGGTCAAAAAATGTGGATTTCCAATGCAGGTTTCTGTAACCTTTTCATTGTGTTTGCCCGTATTGAAGACGATAAAAACATCACTGGATTCATCGTTGAAAATGACCCAGAAAATGGTATCTCCCTTGGAGAGGAAGAACACAAACTAGGGATTCACTCCTCCTCTACCCGTCAAGTGTTTTTTAACGATACCAAAGTGCCTGTAGAAAACATGCTTTCGGAACGAGGCAACGGATTCAAAATTGCAATGAATGCTTTAAACATTGGACGAATCAAGTTGGCAGCAGCTTGTTTGGATGCACAGCGTCGAGTGATTACCGGAGCTACAAAATATGCCAATGATCGTGTTCAGTTTAAAACACCCATCGCAAAATTCGGAGCGATTAAGTATAAGTTAGCCGAAATGGTCACCTCAGCATTTGCTGGGGAAAGTGCTAGTTATCGTGCGGCCAAAAATATAGAGGACCGCATTGCCATTCGTCAAAGTGAAGGCAATAGCCATCAAGAAGCAGAGCTAAAAGGTGTTGAGGAATATGCCATTGAATGTTCTATTTTAAAGGTAGCGGTTTCTGAAGACATCCAAAATTGTAGTGATGAAGGGATCCAAATTTTTGGAGGAATGGGCTTCAGTGCCGATACCCCCATGGAAGCGGCCTGGCGTGATGCACGGATTTCCAGGATTTATGAAGGAACCAATGAAATCAACCGAATGCTTTCCGTAGGAATGCTCGTGAAGAAAGCGATGAAAGGACATGTGGATTTATTAGGACCTGCTACAGCTGTGGGGAAAGAACTTACCTCTATTCCAAGTTTTGAAACGCCCGATTACAGCGAAACCCTTTCCGAAGAGAAAGCGATGATTGCCAAACTGAAGAAAGTATTTTTGATGGTGGCGGGAAGCGCCGTTCAAAAATACGGTCCCGACTTGGAAAAACACCAACAATTACTACTTTCTGCAGCCGATATCCTGATTGAAATCTATATGGCGGAAAGTGCTGTATTACGTGCCGAAAAAACGACTAAAAACGGTGGTAAAAATGCAGACTACCAAGTAGCAATGGCACAATTGTATTTGTATAATTCGGTAGATATCATCATCAAAAAAGCAAAAGAAGGAATTGTAAGTTTTGCGGAAGGTGACGAGCAGCGCATGATGTTGATGGGCTTAAAACGTTTTACCAAATACCAAAACATGCCTAATGTAGTGGCGCTTCGCAACAAGATTGCAGAAAAGCTTACTTCAGAAAATGAGTATTGCTTTTAAGAAAGCGTAAGTTTAGTTTAAAAGTGATTTTACTTTTAAGACCGCCCTGTTATGGGGCGGTTTTTTTATGCTGTTGCATCAAGGCCTTTTGTTCTTCCAATAATTCCGTGATACGGTGAAGCAATTCGATATCCTTTGGCGTTTTTTCCTTAGTATCCTTTGGGTCCTCTGCCCTATTCCGAATACGATTCATAAGTTTAATTACTAAGAAAACCGTAAAAGCGATGATGAAAAAATCGACCGTGGCTTCAAATAATTTCCCATAGCCTATGGCAATTTCTTCAGGATAGGAAATTCCATTTTCAGTCACTGCTTCACGAAGCACCCAACGTTTATTTTCCCAATTAATTCCGTTGGTTAGGAATGATAGCGGCGGCAAAAATATTTCTTTCACCAACACATCCACCACTTTGTTAAAGGCGGCACCTATAATGACCCCAATGGCAATGTCAATCATGTTCCCTTTAACCGCAAATTCCTTAAATTCCTTGTAAAGTTTGATTCGTATCATTTAGTTGTTTTTTGATAAAACTAAAGGATATATCAAAAACTCTTACCGTCCTTAACGAGAATTTGGCACTTAGGATATAAGTTAGGAAGCGTTGATTCCAAATTTGTATTGGATGCTATTTTCATAAATTTCATTAGGCGAGAGTATCGATGTAGGAAAATTGGGATTATTGGGTGCATCAGGGAAATTTTGACATTCCAAGCAAATGGCAGGGAAAGATGCATAGGAAGATTTATCCCGAATGGATAAAGGTTTAAAATCCTGAGGGGTAAATACCACCAACCCTGGTTGATTGGTCTCAACTTCCATGGTGATTCCAGTGGTTTTAGAAGACAATTGGGCTTTTGGAACACCTTTTTTTAGTACAAAAGGCGTATCCAACCCAAAATGACCCTTGAAGTGCAATGAATTTGGCTTTTGGTACTCGTAAGGGGTTTCTTCCGTTTTAAGGAATCTTCCTGTTGGAATGAGCCGTTCGTCTACTTCCAATATTTCAGAAGCATTTATAAACAACTCATGACCCGCCACACTCCCTTTTCCGTTCAGGTTAAAATAGGCATGATTGGTTAAATTCAATACGGTAGGTGCATCGGTAGTTGCCGTATAGGTAATTTGCAATTCGGTTTGCTGTAATTGGTATTTTGCAAAAACAGCGATAGTACCAGGAAATCCGTTATGACCCTTTGCACTTTGTGTTTTAAAAATCACAAAAGGGTCATCCCCTTGATGTACCTCCAAAACCTCCCAAATCTGTTTGTCCAAACTACTTATCCCTCCGTGTAATTGAATACCTTCCCTGTGGAAAATTTCATAGAAAGTGTTATCCAATGTAAAACCGCCACCCGAAATTCTACCTGCATAACGACCTACGGTAGCCCCTAAGTAAAAATTGTATTTTTGGTAGGGTGCTTTGGAATAACTTTCGGCATTTGGCAAACCGATAACCACATCGGTGGCGTTCCCCTCTTTATCAGGGACTTGCAACCGCATTAACGTGGCACCATAATTGGTGACTTCCATACGCAGACCGCTTTGGTTTTGAAGTATGATAGTGGTAATTTCCAAAGGAATATTTATAGTATCTTTAGGTTCTGTTTTCGAATGTAAAAATTTAAAATGATTTTATGGTCCTTCGCCTTGTGCTTTGTTGTATTTATTTATGTATCACCGTTTCTTTGGCACAGACTGAGAGTCAAGTGTTTTTAGTGGAAGTAGACTTTACGGAAAAAGGATTTGAATTCCATAACCTTCAGAATATATCAAAAAATCAAGGCTATAACAATCAGCCGTTTTTTGCCAACGACAGCACGCTACTGTATGCCCGAAATAATGAAGCCCAAACCGATATTGCTGTATACAACATAAACGAAAAAACGACTACCTTTTTTAACGAAAAAACCGAGGGAGGTGAGTATTCCCCAAAGCCTTATCCGAAAACCCAGGAAATT
Organism: Flavobacteriaceae bacterium; assembly: GCA_002707025.1. Classification (GTDB taxonomy): domain Bacteria; phylum Bacteroidota; class Bacteroidia; order Flavobacteriales; family Flavobacteriaceae; genus PALG01. The sequence goes on from PALG01000032.1 coordinate 85,748, forward strand.
GCCGCGGTTCGGTTGGATCCCGATGGAAAACAACGCCTCTATCGCTATTCTGAAGCAGGGAGCAGTCCTATTTTTTCAGATTTACAGATAGCCTATTTTACATTTTTTGATGAAAACAGTATGTTAGCTACTGTACTGGATGGAAATGAAATGGACTTGATATTTGCAACTATTACTTCTCAAAAAGCAGATACGCTTTTACAAAATGCAGGTAGATCGCTTCATACAGTACCAATTGCGAAAGCACTAAGCTATAATGCGATGAACGATTTTGGGCAATATGATGTATACCAACTAGACCCTGTTTCCAAAGAAAGTTTTTTTGTATGCGAATTACCCATTGGGGTTCAGGATTATGCCTGGTGGGACGATGATAAAATCTTCATAGGAAGTGGAGCTACTCTTTTTGTGTATGATCTTTTTGGGGAGGGAGATTGGCAACAAGTCACTTCTTTTTCAGAATATAACATGACCAATATTACCCGTTTGGCCTTCAGTCCCGATAAAAAACATCTCGCTTTTGTAGCCGAACAAAAAAACTGAATCCATGAAAAAAATCACCCTACTTACCATGTTTCTGGCTAGTCTGTTTGCCCATTCCCAAACCGACACCAAGATCTATGACATTATTGCGAAGGTTTCTTCGGAAAGGATTGAAAAGGACATTACCACTTTAGCCAACTTCGGAACACGGCATACGTTAAGTGATACGGTTTCAAATACCCGAGGGATTGGCGCTGCCAGACGATGGATTACATCAGAATTTGAAACAATATCAAAAGACTGCAATGACTGTTTAGAGGTTTTCTACCAGAAAAACTTGGTAAAACAAGGAGAAAACAGACGCATCACCAAAGATGTCTGGGTCGTGAATGTAGTAGCCATTCAGCGGGGCACGAAATACCCCAATCGGTATATCATCATGAGTGGGGACATCGATTCCCGAATTAGCGATCCAAATAACTTTACCGACGATGCCCCAGGCGCTAACGATAATGCCAGCGGAATGGCGGGAACTTTGGAAGCTGCAAGGGTCTTATCTCAGTACGAGTTTGAAAATAGTATTATTTATCTAGGCCTTAGTGGAGAGGAACAAGGGCTTTTTGGCGGAAAAGGTTTTGCTGAATATGCCAAAGAACAAAATTGGGAGCTCATAGGGGTTTTTAATAACGATATGATTGGAAATATTAAGGGAGTAGATGGAGTGGTTAGCAATACCGACTTCAGAATTTTTAGCGAACCCGTACCTCCTACCGAAACCGATCGGGAACGTATGGCCCGCAGGTTTTATGGTGGTGAAGTAGACGGTATTTCACGCCAGTTGGCACGCTATGTACATAAAACCACCCAAACCTATATGCCCGAAATGAATCCCATGCTTATCTACCGTCTGGATCGTTTTGGACGTGGCGGTCACCACCGGCCTTTCAACGATGCTGGCTTTGCTGGCATTCGCATTATGGAAGCTCATGAAAATTATACCCAGCAGCATCAAGATATCCGAACTGAAGAAGGTATTGAGTATGGCGATAAATTGAAATTCGTCAATTTTGACTATGCAAAAAAGCTCACTGCAGTCAATGCCATTAATTTAGCTTCCCTAGCTTGGGCTCCCCCAGCACCCAAAAATGTGGCCATTGGTGGAATTGTGGAACCTTCGGCAAAATTACAATGGGAACCCGTAGAAGGTGCCGTGGCATATAAAATCTATTGGAGGGACACCACCTCCCCTACTTGGGACTATAGCAGAGTGGTAGGTGATGTCACAGCGTTTACTTTGGAAGGTATTGTGATTGACAATTATTTTTTCGGAGTCGCTTCAGTAGGTGCAAACGGACATGAGAGCGTGGTAAGCTTTCCAAATGCAATTATACGATAATGAAAAAGCTGAATTTTTTAATCCTTTTTTTATGCTTCGGAATCGCTTCCGTAGCGCAAAACTTTAGCCGTCAAGACAGCCTTCGGGGTACAATTACAGCCGAAAGGGCTTGGTGGGATTTGCAACATTATACTTTAAACGTGGAAGTCTTTCCAAAGGAAAAATCCATTCAAGGAAGTAATACCGTCACCTATCTGGTTTTGGAAAGTGAAAAAGTAATGCAAATCGATTTGCAGCCTCCCATGAAGATTGATAAAATCTTTCAAAATGGAAAGGAACTTTCATACACTTCGGAAGGCAATGCACATTTTATTTCCTTAGACACCCTTCAGGAAAAAGGAAAGGAATACCAACTCACCGTTTATTTTTCGGGAAAACCCAAAATTGCTCGAAATCCACCTTGGGATGGCGGATTTAGCTGGCGTGAGGATGAAAACGGAAACCCTTTTATTGCGACGTCCAATCAGGGTATCGGCGCTAGTATTTGGTGGCCCAACAAGGACCATCCGTACGATGAACCCAATCGTGGAGTAGATCTTTACCTCACGGCTCCAAAGCATCTCGTTGCGGTGGGTAATGGCCGATTAGTGGCTACTTCGGAAGAAACCGATGGCAATACTTGGCATTGGAAAGTAATCAATCCCATTAATAATTACGGAGTCAATGTGAATATTGCGGATTATGTTTCTTTTTCTGAAAAATATGAAGGTTTAAAAGGTATGCTCGATGTAGAGTACTGGGTAGTAAGGGATCACCTCGACAAAGCCAAGGAACAATTTCAACAGGTTCCTAAAATGCTGGAAGCTTTTGAGTATTGGTTCGGCCCCTATCCTTTCTATGAAGACAGCTTCAAATTGGTAGAAGTGCCCTATTTGGGGATGGAACACCAGAGTAGTGTTACGTATGGAAACCGATATAAAAATGGCTACCTAGGTCGGGATTTAAGTGATACCGGCTGGGGGCTAAAGTTCGATTTTATTATCATCCACGAATCGGGTCATGAATGGTTTGCCAACAATATTACCAATAAAGATGTGGCCGACATGTGGATTCACGAAGGGTTTACCGCTTACTCGGAAAGCTTGTATCTCGATTATCATTTTGGAACAACCGCAGCTAGTGAATACGTAGTGGGCACGCGACGCATGATTCGTAATGATCGGCCCATCATAGGAACCTACAACGTACATCACGAAGGGAGTGGAGACATGTACTACAAGGGAGCCAATATCCTGCATACCCTTCGGCAATTACTGGAAGATGATGAAAAATGGCGCAATATATTAATGGGGCTTAACCAGACATTTTACCATCAAACCGTGACCAGTAAAGAAGTGGAAAATTACATCAGTAAGGCTTCCGGTATTGATCTTACGGAATTCTGGAATCAGTATCTACGAACCACCCAAATTCCGAAATTGGAATACCAAATAGAAGAAAATCGTTTGAGGTTTCGTTACGTTGATATTATTGAAAATTTTGATATGCCAGTGATGATGAGGCTTGATGATGAAGAAGTTTGGATCTATCCCTCTTCAGAATGGAAAACAAAAGAATTTAAAGCGTCCATTGAAAATGCTGAAGTGAAAAAAGATTTTTATATTAATTCGGAAAAAATTTAATTCCAATCATGGAAAAACCCGAATTATATTTCCCAAGGGATATTGAATGGCGGGAGTGGCTGCACGACTACCACAAAACACATACAAAGGGAGTGTATTTGATCTTTTACAAAGTAGATATGGAAATTCCATCGATGCGATGGGAAGAGGCCGTAAAAGTGGCTCTTTGTTATGGGTGGATTGACAGTACCGTAAAAAGTTTGGGGCAAGGCAAACGAAAACAATATTTCTGTCCCAGAAACCCCAAAAGTACTTGGAGTGCCCTTAATAAAAAATATGTTGAGGAGTTGGACGCAGAAGGCTTAATTCATACCAGTGGATGGGAGGTGATTGAAAATGCCAAGGAATTGGGTACTTGGAGCGCCATGGACGATGTCGAAAATTTAGTTATCCCTCCCGATTTACATACTGCTTTTCAGAAAAATCCTAGTGCCTTTCAAAATTATCAAAATTTTAGCCCAAGCTATCAAAAGAGTTATTTAAGCTGGCTTTTTCAGGCAAAGAGGGAAACTACCCGAATAAGAAGAATTGATGCTATCATATCATATTGTAATCGAAATATAAAAACGAGACCATAATTTTATTTATATTTGGTCTTTCCTATACATAGGATTAAAAATTAGGCACCTATTTTTGAGCGTTCAGTCGTCTCCCCAGATAAAGACATAAGTTTTTGTCAACTGAACATTAAACTTAAAAAAGGTGCCGTTTTTTTATTCCAATTTAAATAATCATTAATTAAATGGAAACTGTTAAAATTTGAAGTGAAATTTGTAACTTTAACCCTAACTGTTAAACTAAATCCTTAAAAATCATGGTAAAACAAAAATACCAAAGTGTCTTGGACCTAGGAGAACAACTCAATGTTCAGGATGGTGATGTAAAAGTTGTGGGAGACCAACTACAAGTTTGGGGTACCACCAAAACCCAGTACGAGAAAAACCTTCTTTGGGATGAAATCAAAAAAGTAGGTGGGGAAAACCCAAGCGATATTATGGCCGATATTAAAGTGGCCGACGATTCTGTGTACGCCTATCATACCGTAAAAAGTGGGGAGTCATTAAGTAAGATTGCCAAGCATTATTATGGCAATGCCATGAAGTACAACGCCATTTTTGATGCCAATAAGGATATTCTAAAAAATCCAGATATTATTCACCCAGGTCAGGAGTTAAAAATCCCGAACCAATAATTAATATAGTATTTACATTCATCCCGCCTTTGTGCGGGATTTTTTATGGAGCTATTTTCTGAAATATCCGTTTATCTTTTACTCGGCTTATTTTTTCTGGGTACTGCCACCTTCACGCTCTCTACCATTAGTGGCGGTGGCGGTGCTATGATGCAAATTCCTATTCTCAATTTTTTGATAGGTACTTCCCAAACTGCCCCAGTCATCAACCTGGGTGCTTTTATTAGCAGACCTGCAAGAATCGCCCTCTTTTGGAAATACATTAATTGGGCTGTTTTTTGGTACTTTGTACCATCTGCTATAATCGGAGCTTTTTTAGCATCTTGGCTTTTTTCAGAAGTGAAGATTTACTGGATACAGGTAGTAGTTGCTATATTTCTAATCAGTACTTTTTTTCAGTATCGCTTCGGAAAAAAAGAACGCTCCTTTCCCGTCCAGCTTTGGTATTTCATTCCGCTAGGATTTTTTATTTCCCTCGTAGGTACCTTTACCGGTGGGATGGGCCCCATCCTCAATCCCTTCTTGATGAATATAGGTATCGATAAAGAAGAATTGGTAGCCACCAAGGCGGCACAGTCCTTTTTTTTAGGGCTTTCGCAAATTAGTGGCTATACCTTCTTCGGCCTCCTAAACCAAGAGCTTTGGGTATACGGTATTGCACTTGGCTTAGGCGCTTCTTTGGGAAATTACTTCGGAAAACTTCTCCTAAAACGGATGAGCAAACTGTCCTTTCGCCGATGGGTGATTGCCATTATGGTCCTTAGCGGTTTGGTATTATTAGCTAAAGCCATACCGGAATTACTGTAATCCACTAATATACCCCCCATATACATCTTTAAAATGGAGTCCGTCGCCCAAATAATGCCTACTCAGCTTTTTGTTTTCTGAAAGGGCCCATAAGACAAATTCCTTATAAAAATAACGGTCTTTCTTGGCAACATCAGGCACATGCTGTTGAAGCAACGTTTCTAACGGACCAATACTATCCAGTTTTTCTTGATATTCGTTATCGGTCATGGAATCCAGCAATTCGAACCCACTTTGCTCAAAAAACCACGAAACCAAATCATCGTAGGGATCTTTATCGGTTTCTTTTTTCAGTTTTTCAATTTTAGGGAAATATTCCTCAAACTGACTTTTAATCGCATTGGCTATGAGCATCTCAGCGACTTGGGCAGCACCTTCCTGTTCCCCTTCGTAGACCAATTCCACTTTTCCGGTGATGGAAGGAATAATCCCCATAAAATCTCCCAAACGAACCGATGTGGTCGTATCCCCGTTTTGTAAGGAGCGCCTTTCGGCGGTACTTAATAGATTTTCAAAAGCAGTAATACTCAACCGAGCACTCACCCCACTTTTAACATCGATGTATTCACTTTCGCGGGCTTCAAAACTTATTTGTTCCAAGATATCCTTCGCCAGATTGGGTACATGGATTTGCTCTTTTTCTGAAAGCGCTTCGGAAGTCTCCTGCTCGGTAATGGTACGGGCAATCTCAATACTTTCGGGATAATGTGTTAAAATTTGAGAGCCTATTCGGTCTTTCAACGGAGTTACAATACTTCCACGATTGGTGTAGTCTTCAGGGTTTGCCGTAAACACAAACTGAATATCCAAAGGCAATCGTAATTTAAACCCACGAATTTGTACGTCTCCCTCCTGAAGGATATTAAACAAAGCCACTTGAATACGGGCTTGTAGATCGGGAAGTTCGTTGATCACAAAAATGCAGCGATTTGCACGCGGAATCATTCCGTAGTGAATGACACGATCATCGGCATAGGTCAGTTTCAAATTGGCTGCTTTTATAGGGTCCACATCCCCTACCAGATCGGCTACTGTTACATCGGGAGTAGCCAATTTTTCGGCAAAGCGATCGTCGCGGTGCAACCAAGCAATGGGTGTTTCATCGCCCAATTCCTCGATACGTTCTTTAGCAAACCTTGAAATAGGATGTAAAGGGTCATCATTTATTTCACTCCCCGCCACATACGGAATGTATTCGTCCAACAACGAAACCATTTGCCGCGCCAAACGGGTCTTGGCCTGTCCGCGTAATCCTAAAAGGTTGATATTGTGCTTCGAAAGAATAGCACGTTCCAACTCGGGAATCACACTGTATTCGTAGCCGTGAATGCCTTTAAAGGTGGGTTCTTTCTTCATGAGCTTTTGAAGTAAGTTTCGGCGTAATTCCTCTTTAATGGTTTTGTATTGGTAGCCCGATTTTTTGAGCGCTCCCAAAGTTTTTATCGTTTCAATTTTCATATGCTATTTTTTTAAATCGTTTTGCTGAATGACTTCGTCAAACAATCGTTTTACCTGTACATCCCCAAATCCGTAGATGGTTTCCCGCTTGGAAAACTCCTTAAAAACTTTAGGGAATTCTTTTGTGTTGAATTCCTGCATGATTTTCCGAAGGCTTTCTTTGGGTCTTCCCAAAGACGCTTCCGTAGGAATTCTTTCTACATGTGCAGCTATTGCTTCTTGAATAAAAGGAAATGTAGCTGCTAACTCTTTGGCTTTATCTGAAAGTGCGGAGAGATCATTCCTTTGATACCATTTCCATAAAAAAATGATTCCCTGCTTGGAAGCATTTGAAATTTCCTCTTTTTGTTCGAAAAGCAGCTGTAACCCTTTTGTATCATAGGCTGCAAAGCCATAAGGGGTGTGTGCAACAGGTCTCACCAGAAATAGTTTCACTTTTTTAGCTTCCAAAAGTGAACCGGTAAACCAAAAGTTTACCTGACAAAATAAATCGTCTTCAAACCATAAATTCACTTCAGCTCCTTTAGGTATTGCCCGTATTTTTTCAATTTCAGGAACCGTCATAGCGTGGTATTCCGCTTCAGAAAAACCTGGATAATTTTCAGCAATAAAATGAGCCCTTACTTTGTAAAAATCCTCGAGTGTTTCCGAAGTTGTGGGGCCATCCACCAAACATTCCCTACATACCAACACATTTCCGGAAATTGCTTTCGGAAACCGTTCCTTTAAGCTATCGCCATTCAGTATGTGATATACCTTATCCATTTATCGAATTCGTTTCCTTCGGTTTTGTTCATAATCGGTAAAAATCATTTCCCCCAGACCCTTCAGTCCGGTGTAAAATGCCTTCCCCTGGTTGGCTGCAGTAAAATGATCCACAAACTGCATGAGATAAGGATCTTCAGCAATCATAAATGTGGTAATAGGAATATGCAACTTGCGGGCTTGGCGCGCCATCATATAACATTTTTTTACAATGTGGGGATCCAAGCCAACGCTATTTTTATAATAGGTCCCATCGGGCAAATTCAAACAGCTAGGCTTCCCATCGGTAATCATGAAAATCTGTTTATTGGTATTCCGCTTTCGGCGCAATAAGTCCATCGCCAATTGCAAGCCCGCCACGGTATTGGTGTGATAAGGCCCTACGTTTAGATATGGTAAATCCTTAATTTTGATAGGCCAAGCATCATTCCCAAAAACCAAAATATCCAAAGTGTCTTTAGGATAGCGGGTGGTGATGAATTCGGAAAGGGCCATCGCTACTTTTTTGGCAGGAGTAATTCGGTCTTCCCCGTACAAAATCATACTATGACTAATATCGATCATTAGCACTGTGCTCATTTGAGCCTTATACATATTTTCTTCCACCACGAGATCGTCTTCGGTGAGATTGAAATTTCCCAGACCATGATTAATTTGGGCATTCCGAAGGCTTTCTGTCATGGATATTTGCTCTAAAGCATCTCCAAATTGATAATTTCTGAATTCTCCCGCCTGTTCATCCCCTTGTCCCGTATATTTGGTTTTATGGTTTCCTCCGGCACTACGTTTCAGTTTTCCAAAAATCTGGCCCAAAGCGCGCTTTCGAAGGGATCGTTCCAGTTTTTCAGACATTTTTAAGGATCCGTCTCCCCCGCCCTGTCCGTCGGGATTCATTTCTTCACGAATGTATCCTTTCTTTTTCAGGTCTTCAATAAAATCGTCTATGGTATATTCTGAAGTTGTGAGTTTGTATTCCTCATCCAATTGCCGCAACCAATCTATGGCCTCGTCAAAATCACCCGAAGTATGGGTAATGAGTTCTTGAAAAATTTCAAAAAGACGTTCAAATGGGGTTTGCTCCTTTGGGACATGTTTCGTAAAAACAAATCCGGTAGGTCTTTTTTTCTTTTCCATAACTTAAAATTACAATTTTTTGTAGGAAATGAAAATGCCCTTAACAAGCTTTTGTGAATAAGCCCAAGTTTTTTAGTACTTTTAGAAATCTTAATAAAAACCACCAAATTCTTGCCCAAAAAGGCTTTTGTACTATGAAAAAATTGATTCTACTTCTACTCATTTGTTTTGTTAGCACAGTATCTGCTCAGAAACTCTCTATGGATCTCGTTAAGGAGATGCATCCTAGGAACATAGGTCCCGGGGGAATGTCCGGTCGGGTCACTGCAATTGATGTAGTTACCCATAACCCGGATATCATGTATGTGGGAACGGCTTCAGGCGGATTATGGAAAACCACAGGGGGTGGTACCAAATGGGAACCTATTTTCGACAATGAGGTAACAGCTTCTATAGGAGCTGTGGCCATTCAGCAAAGCAACCCTTCGGTAATCTGGGTAGGAACCGGTGAAGGAAACCCCAGAAATAGCTTGAATGGCGGTTATGGAGTATATAAATCTTTGGATGGCGGTAGAACATGGCAATCCATGGGATTAGAGAAAACACGTCACATACATCGTATTCTTATAGACCCTAACAACCCCAATACCGTCTATGTGGGAGCCATTGGCAGTCCTTGGGGCGAACATCCCGAAAGAGGGGTTTTTAAAACTACAGATGGAGGAAAAACTTGGAAGAAAATTTTATTTGCTAATAACAAAACGGGGGTCGCCGACATGGTGATGGACCCCACCAATCCTAATAAACTAATTGTTGCGCTTTGGGAACACAAACGGGAACCTTGGTTTTTCAAGAGTGGTGGCGAAGGCAGCGGACTCTTTATCACGCATGATGGCGGGGAAAGTTGGGATGAAAAAACAGAAGCCGACGGACTTCCCAAAGGCGAATTAGGACGAATTGGCATTGCTATTGCTGCCAATAAGCCTAATGTAGTATATGCTTTGGTAGAATCGAAAAAGAACGCGCTCTACAAGAGTGAGGACGGTGGCTTTTCATGGAAAAAGATCAATGATAAAAATGATTTTGGAAATAGGCCATTCTACTATTCCGATATTTTTGTGGATCCTGAAAATGAAAACCGGGTGTATTCGGTGTTTACTTATGTAAATGTTTCTGAAGATGGCGGGAAAAATTTCAGCCCTTTAATGCCGGCTTACGGAGTGGATAATGGTGTCCATCCCGATCACCATGCCTGGTGGATTCATCCAGGGAATGGAGATTTTATGATGGATGGTAATGACGGCGGACTCAACATTACCAAAGATGGTGGAAAAACGTGGCGTTTCGTAGGAAATTTACCCGTAGCCAAATTTTATCATATGGCGGTCGATAACGAATTTCCCTATAATGTGTATGGTGGAATGCAGGATAACGGAAGCTGGCGAGGTCCGGCCTATGTGTGGAAAGATCAAGGCATACGAAACAGTTACTGGCAGGAAATTTCTTTTGGCGACGGATTTGATGTGGTTCCCGACCGTGATGACAGTCAGTATGGCTGGAGCATGAGCCAACAGGGCTACGTAAGCCGCTACGACTGGAAAACTGGAAACAATTACACCGTAAGACCAACCCATCCCGACCCTAAAGTGGAATTACGTTTTAATTGGAACAGCGCCATTAATATTGATCCATTTAATACTAGTACGATTTACTTCGGAAGTCAGTATGTCCATAAAAGTACCGACAAAGGCCTTACCTGGAAAATCATCTCCCCAGACCTTACCACCAACGATCCAGAGAAGCAAAAACAAGGAGAAAGTGGCGGATTAACGATGGATGCCACTGGAGCTGAAAATTATACGACCATTTTAGTAATTGAGCCCTCACCAATAGAACAAAACATGCTTTGGGCAGGCACTGATGACGGAAAGGTTCAGTATACCCAAAACGGAGGGCAAAGCTGGACCGATGTTTCCAAAAATATTAAAGAACTGCACGAAGGAAGTTGGATTGTTCAAATTAAGGCTTCTAATAAAAACAAAGGTGAAGCGTTGTTGGTGGCCAATGATTACCGAAGATTTAATTATACTCCTTATGCCTTCAGAACAAAAAATTATGGTAAAACCTGGGAGCGTATTGTAGATGAAAATGATACCGAAAGCTACGCCTTAAGTATTGTGGAAGATCCTGAAGAAAAAAATCTGTTGTTTTTAGGAACCGATGATGGCTTATATGTATCGCTTAATGCAGGTAAAGACTGGACCAAATGGACCGAGGGCTTTCCAACCGTCTCGGTAAAAGACATGGTGATTCACCCTAGAGAACACGATTTGGTGATTGGAACTTTTGGAAGGGCCGCTTGGGTATTGGACGACATTCGTCCGCTTCGCGAGTTGGCGAAAGACCCTTCCGTTTTAGAGAAAAACATTCAACTTTTTGAACCGCCTACTGCCTATCAAGCGGCATACCAGCAACCTACGGGAAGCCGTTTTGGAGCCGATGCCCTTTACAATGGTGAGAATAGAGCGTATGGAGCTCGTTTTCGGTATTACTTTCAGAAAAAAGAAAAAGATACTACCACTACAGAAATAGAAGGAATGAGTAAGGATTCGTTGTATTTAAAAATTTACGATGGAGATCGGTTGATTCGTACCTTAAAAAGAAAAATTCCAGATAGTACAGGAATTTATAATTGGCGGTGGTATATGGATGAAGCAGGTGTGGAAAGGCCATCCAGGGAGTTACGGGATCGAAATAGGGAACCGGGAGGTACTTCCGTAAAGCCAGGTGATTACAGGGCAGAACTAAGTTATATGGAAGAAAACGCTATGACAATCATTTCAGTAGAAAGCGATCCCAGACTGGAGGTTTCCCAAAAAGCAATTGATGAAAGCTATGCTGCCAGTAAAAAACTGGAAGCTTGGACCCAAACCGCAGCTGAAGCCGTAAAACAATTGGCGGAAAGTAAAAATGCGGTAGAAGCCTTTAACAAAAGAATGAAAGATGAGGATGAAGAAAAATTTGAAGAAGCCATAAAACTTGGGAAGGAAACACTCAAAAAAATAGATAGTGTAATTGCTATGTATTTAGGAAAAGAAGACGACCGGCAAGGAATTACAAGAAACCAAGAACCCAGCGTGATGCAGCGCATTGGCACAGCCAATTGGTATGTAAGTAGCAGGCCTACAGGCATGACCGCTACCGAAACTCAATTATTAACTCAAGCTGAAGACGAACTGGAAAATGCGCTACAAAGCACAAACGCCTTCTTCAATAAAGAGTGGGCCGAGTATCAAGCCAAGATGAAGGAAGTATCACTGTCCCCTTTCAAGGAAGTGAAAATTTTTACTTTGGATTAGTATTTTAACCATTAAAGTGATTAGGGTTTTAAGGAATTCCCTTATCATTTAATATTAAAAATAAAGATCAAGTTAAATTTAAAGTATTTGTTGCTTCAAATCTTAAAAAAGAATTAAAAGCCCTATAAAACTTGTAGCATCCAGTAAAACCCAGTAATTTTATTTAAACAAACAAATCAAAAATACAATGAAAAAATCAACAATATTTTTAGCAAGTTTTACTTTTTTAGCAATGGTAGCTTGTAAAAATGAAGCCAAAAAAGCCGAAGACAAAGCCGAAGACATGGTCGAAGAGGTTACGTCTGAAACCAAGGAAATGATGGATGAGGCTAACGAAATGAAAGAAGTAGCCTTAGCACTTGAATCGAAAAGTGAAAGCAGTGCTACAGGTAAAGTACTCTTTACTGAAAAAGATGGAAAAGTTACTATGGAAGCCAAGCTTTATGGTTTAGCTCCAGGAACCCACGCCATACATATCCACGAGAAAGCTGATTGTTCGGCTGCCGATGGAAAATCTGCTGGAGGCCATTGGAATCCCACGTTTCAAGATCATGGAAAATGGGGTGACGAAAAAGGATACCACAAAGGCGACATTGGTAATTTTGAAGCAGATGAAAATGGAGAAGGTACGATTACCTTAACTACAGATGAGTGGTGTATTGGTTGTGATGATGCTAATAAAGATATTTTAGGAAAATCGATCATTGTTCACCAAGGAGCCGATGACTTTACTTCACAACCTAGCGGTGCTGCTGGTGCCAGGGTAAGTTGCGGAGGAATTATTGAATAAATAGAGAACATCAAATTAATTAAAAGCGCTCTTTTGGGCGCTTTTTTTATTTTAATTTCACAATTCTTTAACATTTTATATCTTTGGCTTATACCTAATCAACTTTTCCTTATGAAAAAAATTATTTTCCTGATGGCCTTTTTTATGGTCATCATTTCTTGCAAAGAAGAAAACAAGAAAACCGATTCTTCAGAAAACATTGCAACAGAGCCGAAAGGGGTAGACAATATTGCCTATCAATGGAGTGAAGCTGTCATTGAAGGTACCGCATTGGATACCGATCGATTTAAACCTAGACCTACCATTACCTCAAGATATATTGGTCTTATTTGGGTCTCCATTTTTGATGCATGGTCAAGATACGATGACAAGGCAATCCCCGTCTATTTGGATGAAGTAGAAAGAAGACCCGAAGGAGAAAGAAACTTAAAGAACAAAGAAATTGCGATAAGCTACGCTGCCTACCGGGCTTTAAATGAATACTACTATAGTGATAAAGAGCTATGGGCAGATAAAATGGTTGCTTTGGGGCTAGACCCAAACAATGAGTCCCTTGACCCCACTACCCCTGAAGGTATTGGTAACCTCGCCGCCAAAATGGTTATTGAAGCCAGAAAAGGAGATGGTTCCAATCAATATGGAGAGGAAGAAGGGAGTCATGGGGAGTCCTATTTTAATTACGTCAATTACGAGCCTGTTAATTCTGCTGACGAAATGGTAGATATTGATCGTTGGCAGCCTAAATACTTTTCCGATGGTAAGGGTGGAAAATTTGCCCCTGGGTGTTTAACCCCTTATTGGGATAAGGTTACTCCTATTTCCTTAAAATCTGGAGATCAATTTAGACCAGGACCTCCTCCAAAAGTAGGTTCTGAACAGATGGCCCTTGAAGTACAGGAATTAGTGGATTTACAAGCTAATTTAACGGACGAGCAGAAAGCTTTGGTAGAATTCATGAGAGACGGTCCCCAATCGGTTCAACAAGCGGGACACTGGTTGAAATTTGCACAAGCCGTTTCCCGAAGAGATCAGCATACACTCGACGAAGATGTGAAAATGTTCTTTTACAATCAAGTAGTTGCTATGGATGCGTTTATTGCATCTTGGGACTCAAAAATGCATTATGATTCTGCAAGACCTTATGCATTGGTGCATGATCATTTTAAAGGGAAAAAAATCAAAGGTTGGGGAGGTGTTGGCAAAGGAATGGTAGAAATGGATGGTTCCCAATGGAGACCATATAGCCCCGATACGTTCTTATGCCCTCCATTTCCTAGTTATACTTCTGGGCATAGTACCATTAGCGGAGGATGTGCTGAAGCGTTAAAAATATGGACGGGAAGCGATACTTTTGGAGAGGAAGTTGAATTGGTAGCTGGTTATTTAACCGAACCCGATAATTTAGGGGATACCATTACTTTAAAATTTCCCACTTTCACAAAAACTGCTGAAATGGCTGGTATTTCTAGAGTGCTTGGGGGGTATCATATTCAGGCCGACAATGTTGCAGGTTTGCAATTAGGTCGGGATGTGGCACATGAAGCATGGAAGTTTTATCAAAAGCATATTGGAGCTTCAGAGTAATATGAATTAAAGTTTATAAAAAAACCTTCCCAAATTGGGAAGGTTTTTCTTTTTCATAGCAAATGTTTCTTTTTAGGGACGCCGATGAACGTTTACTTTATGTTTCACTTGCACTGGCTAACCTTACAATTACAAAAAGGATGCCAAAACTTGACTACAACTTATAATAGGTTGCCCTTTTAATATGAAACAAGCACCCTTCAAAAAACCCTACTTTACCTTATAAAAAAACCCGCATATTGCGGGTTTCTTTAACTATATGTATTCAGAAATTAGAAATTACTTCTTCACTACTCTTTTGATAACAGAAGTGTTTTCAGTTTGAATATTCAAGAAATAAACACCACTAGCGATATTTCTCAAAGATACCTGTGAAACCCCTTCTGGATTCTCTAAAGTTTGAATGGTTCTTCCATGAACATCCATAACAGTAACTTTCTCGATGTTTTGGTCTGATTGATTCGTAATGAAAACCTCTCCTGAAGTTGGATTAGGATATAATCCAAAACTGTTAGCGCTTACTTCTGAAGTTCCAAGAACTCCATCAACAGTTAACACAAAAGAACAAGTTCCTTGGTTTCCGGCCTCATCGACACCCGTAATTGTAATCGTATACGTTCCAGGAGCAACTTCAGTTCCAATAGCAGGATCTTGTGTCAAGGTAGGTGTAGCAGTACAATTATCGGTTACGGTTGCATCAAGCGTATAGTCTGGAAGCGTATAAAGTTCTCCTTCATTAACCACTACCGTAAGATCATCTGGACAAGTAACTTCAGGAAGTACGCTATCTACAGTAACAACTGTTTCCGTTCTTGCTCCTAAACAACCATCTACTCCTAAGTTGATATCAGAATTTGCGGTTCCAAAATCGGATGCCAAACAAATATCGGCCCAATCTGCCGCAGAATCTGAGTCATCATTTCTTCGGTAGGAATTATCACAACCTTGTGTAAAGCTTGCTCCATCTCCGGTCCAGTCTAAATCGGCAGCTGTAATGTTAAATCCGTTAATAGTGACGTTCAAGGAAGCAATTTCAGCTGCAGAGGTATTCCAAAAAAGAGAATCTACTACATTTCCTTGATCATCAATAATAATGATCCATCCGGGCTGGTCATCATTCCAGAACAGGTTACTTCCCCAATAATTAGCACCCCCATCGTCGTTCCAATTCATTACCGAATTAGCAGCCATAGCTCCCAATATTTGCACATCGGGGTTTACCGCATTAATATCACCATATGGAGTGTCACTAACGGCAACTGCATAGCCAGAGTAATCGGCTGCAATCCCTACATTTTGAATTTCGAACTCATCTGGAGTTTGCAATGTTACTTCTGAAATCACTAATTGTGAAAGTGGAAGATCTGGGGTTTCCTGAGCAAAAACGCTTGTACTTCCCGCAGGGGTAAATGTATAGGTAGTTCCTTGAGCCAAGAAAGTCCCTCCTGTGGCAGCGTCGTACCAACGAATCACATTGGCAGGATCGTTCGGTGTTGCAGAAACCGTTACATCGCTACCTGGACAAAAATCATCGACGCCCACCGTGTCAGGTCCTGCTGATAAACCAATAACTTCAATGGTATCGGTATCGCTAGAAGCAATAGAACAGTTTCCTGCCGGTACATCGTAAGTTATGGTATGGATTCCAACGCCTGCTGCTACAGGGTCAAAGTCGTAAGTACCATTTCCATTATCGGTTACACCTGGACCGCTATAAGTTCCTCCAGAAGGGGTTCCTCCAGAAAGACCCGTTAGCACTTCAGAACCTTCACAAACATCTTCAGGAGCTGTAAAGGAAGCTGTTTGGCTAGGCGTATCGAAAGCTTCCGTACCGTCACTTCTACTATTGGAAGAACCTTGACTTGCACTAACCCCTAATCCTCTTTTGGCAAAGGCATCCCAGATAATACATTCATTCACTCCACCATAGATTGCCAAATCGGCTGCTAAGATGGCATCTCTTCCGTCCACAAATCCAGGTCCGCAAGGCTGTAATTTCATTCCTTCCGTAACCAGTGCGAGCGCCATTACATTACCCGCATCAACGTTAGGATCACCTGTAAAGTTACTCACATTAGGGTCCCATCCGTGTTCATCTATCAATCCCCAAGTCATTTCCCAAAGCATGGTTGCCCAAACAGAACCAACACCGTGTGGTACGGCAGCAGTTTTAATATCGTCATAGGTTTGTGGGTTAACCCCTAAATCGGTACTGTAAGGGAAAGGACGTATTCCAGGACCTCCAGCCCCTTGACCAAATAAGTACGTTCCGACGCCTCTTGGATCTGTTCCTAAATCTCCCGGTTCCATGGTTAGAATCACTCCGTAGAAATCACTCCATCCTTCACCCATTTGTTCGGTATTGCTCAAACAACCAGAAGCTCCAGGGCCTCCCGTTAAACGATTTGAGATCCCATGTGTATATTCGTGCATGATTACTAGATTATCGAAATCTCCATCTTTATCACCACAAACATACATTTGCATTCTTGGGTTATCCCCATCGGGTGGTGTTCCGAAGTTGGCATTACAACTTCCCGATCCATCTTGTGCTTCAGCATTTACCGAGTCACTTCCAGCTCCACCATTTCCGTAGTTATTTTCCTGAAAGTTTCCTGATACTTCATCAAAACCGTATTGATAGGTAACGTCATGAAACACATTATTCCAATAGAATAAATTGGTAATAGCCGCTTCTTCGTAAGGGTTTCCAACAGTATAAGTTTGACTGAAAGGAAATCCTGTAAAATCTAAAGAAGGGCCTCCATCAGGCTGAAAACCAGGATTATTCCCATCTTCGTAAGCATTGGCATTATTTCCTCGAGTTACGGTAAATTCTGCCCCAGCATTTCCGTCGGTATCGTGCCATCCAAAAGGAGAAGCCGATAAATCTGCGGGTTGTACTTCAATAGTTCTTGTTCCGTAGTATGGGCTCTCTAAAGGAATCGCAAAAACCTCATAGCTTTCGTTTACCCCCATATTACCGATAGCTTCTTCAGCCTCACAATAATTTGGAATATCATATAAGTTCTTATTATAATTTAAAGCTTCATGGATGCTGTGGTCGTGATCGAAATTACAAGAAACCATCCAATTGTTCTGACTCACAATACTACCATCGGTAGCACTCACTCGAACACTCCACCAATTTTGCTGAGCTACTTCCTCAATAGATAAGTCCCAAGAAAGAGTAAGATGGTTGTTCTCGTCCAGCTCGTAAACTAGTTTTGCAGGAATTTCACTAAGGGAAATGCCCCCGTTACTAATTCGCGTTTCTTGGCTTACATTATTTTTTTGTTGAACTACGGAAAGATTTCCAGATACGACATATCCAAAGTGATTGGCTGCTAACTGCACTGCCTGTAAGGCAGATATAGCAGGAGTTGTTACTCCTTTTGCTTTCTCTGAAGTTTGACTTACAAACTTATTAGTTGCATTCAACACCTCACCGTTAGGCAATAAGTGGATGCTTGATTGCGTACCATTAATTGCAATACCGTTAAGGGTTTGCACGTAATAGACGTGTTGCACACCACTAACTGAGCTTATGTGCTGGTCGGTAATCTTCCATTGGACATCTTCAGCAGACAGCTTTGCATCTTCCTGAAGTTGTACCATAACTTGATCGATTGACTTTTCTACTTGTTGCGAGAAAAGTAAGGGAGTTCCTATCAAAAAAAGTAATAGGAATCCTAAGTAATTGATTTTCATGTAGGATAGTTTATGATTAAGATTTTTTTAGCAACTGCTAATCTATTAAAACTAAAGTATATTTTAAAAATTAATTAACAAATGGGGTGTATTTTAACATATTAGCATGAGTTTTCAAACTCAATGAATGGAATTGATATTTTTTAACTATTTTTGAGCAATTCTTCTAAAAAAACCTATGACAACACAACCCGACGAACTTATCCTTAAAATGCAAAATGGCGACGAGCAAGCATTTTCAAAGATTTATGAAATGTATTCCAGAGCCATTTATTCAGTGATTATTGTTATTGTAAAAAGTGACGAACTTTGTGAGGAAGTGCTTCAGGATGTATTCATTAAAGTATGGAAAAACTCTCACACCTATTCCATAGAAAAAGGTAGGTTTTACACCTGGCTCTTGAATATTGCCAGGAATAGTGCTATAGATAAAACACGTTCCAAGGCCTTTAAAAACTCAAACAAAAACCTAACTACCGATAATTTCGTAGATATATTAGCAGGTCATGATGACTTGAAAGTAAAGACCGACACCATAGGTTTAAGGACATTTGTTGACAAACTAAAGCCCTTGTGCATAAAACTTATCGACCTTTTATATTTTAAAGGGTTTACACAAGTAGAAACTGCAGAAGCCATGGAAACCCCCTTGGGAACTATTAAAACCCGAGCTAGAAAATGTATTAGTGAATTGAGAAAAATGACCCTTCAGGAATTTTAAGAAATGAATTTAGAAGAATTAATTGAATCGGGAACCTTAGAGCTGTATGTTACAGGATCTTTATCGCAAAGAGAAGCGATGGAGGTGGAAGATGTTTTGGAAAAACACCCCGAAGCAAAGAAAGAAGTGGAGGCCATTGAAGCCTCCCTTATCGAAATAACCAAGGAAGGAGTTGAAATACCACCTTATGTATGGGAAAATATTTTGTCTTCCATTAGGGACGTTCACAAATTACCCCCACGACAAAAATCAACCCCTTGGAGCAGTATTACAGGATGGGCAGCTGCTATCGTATGTTTGTTAGGAATTTTTTGGATGATGAAAGAAAATTCCGGTTTGGAACAAGAACTACAAACTACAACTACCGAAAATATTGTGCTTAAGGAAAAAGTTACGGAAACTGAAGGAGCCTTGGCTGAAAGTAGTGACCTATTGGATATTCTTCGATCCAAAGATTACAGAACCATTGCACTTCCAGGAAATCCATCTGTTTCTCCAGGATCGTTTGCCAAAGTTTACTATAATGATAAAGACAAGGTTGCCTATATCGATACCCGAGGCTTGCCAGAACCACCTAGAGGAAAGGTATATCAAGTATGGTCTCTCATCATGCAACCCTTAACCCCAAGAAGTGTTGGCATACTGGACAACTATGAATCTTCTACAACCAAAGTATTTAAGCTGGAGAACATTCCAGATCCAGAAGCTTTTGGAATCACCCTCGAACCGGAAGGTGGAAGCGAAAGTCCTTCTTTGGATCAGTTATATACACTGGGAATGGTTGCCCCTTAACATAGGAAGTTTATAACAAAAAAAGCCACCTCTCAAGGTGGCTTTTTTTGTTCTGGAACTTTTCTTATAGACTCTTAATTTCCTGGGTTTTCATGGGTCCTACTTCGAAAGAAGCCGTTAATAATTCTTTTTTTAATTCTTTTACCTCCTTGTCCATGCCATTCGCCTTATAAATCAAAGCTGTGGTAAACTGTGCAGCAGGTTCAAAGGTTTTGCCCACTACATGGTTTTGTATGGTGGCAAGGGCTTCTTGTTTCATGCCATTTTTAAGTTGAGCCAATGCTAACAACTGATAGGTTTCTGGTGTGGCTCGATTACCCACTTCCTGCTTTGCAATTTCCAATGCTTTCGTGGGGTTGGTATCTACATACAATTCAATAAGATACGTATTATACATAGCACCATAATCTCCTTCTTTAACGGATTTGATAAATGCGGCTTCTTCTTTTTCAGCATTTTCTTTATCACCTTGGAAATGGTATAATTCTGCTTTTAAAAGATGGTAATCCGGTATGCGATGATTCTGCATTAAAGTATCCAAAATTCTATGTGCTTCGGAAGCATTTCCTTCCGCAGCATAAGCAATCCAAGCAATTCCCTTTTTTACATAAGCATTATCGGGTTGAAGCTCCAACGTTTTTAAATAATACTGATACGCATCTGCTACTCTTCCCGCATGCCCATAATAATCCCCTAAATTACTGTAGGTCCAAATCTTTAAAGGCACATTATCCATAGACTCGGCCATGTCTCGTGCCATTTCCATATACTTAATAGCACTGTCTAAGTCTCCTTTATAATCACTCCATTTTGAAAGCCTTATTAGGTAATTGATATCGCTCATGTCTTTCAAGGCATTCAATAACCCATACGCCTCCTTGTACTTCCCTAGTTCCATCGCAGCATCAAACAACATTAATTGTGAAGCACGTTTGTGTGAGACTCCTTTGTAGCTTTTCTGAAGAATGGAATCTGCTTCCGAAAATCGATGTTGGGAAATCAAATTATGGGCAAGACCTCTTTCAAAACCATCCCTATATTGAACAGCAGCTTTGGAAATACCTTTTTTATAGAGGATTTCAGCATTTCTTAAATATTGAACCTCTCCAGTTTCAGCAAATAATTTTTCATAGGCACCCGCCAGAGGAGCAATATCACCAATACCGGAAGTATCCTTAGTAAGTCTACTGGACCAAAATGTCTTTTCAGAAATGGCCTCTTCATACGAAGGAAGATGGGTTGTAGATAAATATTGATTATAGTCTTCCATATGGGTAATATCCTTGTTAACGGCCTCTTTACAAGCAATCAAGGTAAACATACTTAGTATAAAAAGTGACTTTTTCATAATATGGTAAAAGAAAAGAGCAACCCGTAGGGCTGCTCTTTAAAGTTAATAGTAATTCTTATTGAGTTACTGGAGTTTCTAAATAAGGAAATGGCAATCCAAAATCTCTGTCTCCAGGACCAACACCATCACTTGTTAATTGAGGTGTTCCATTATTTCCGTCGAATCTGGTACCAGACATTCCGCCAAACATTAATGTTAAAGAAACATCGATAACATCATCATTTAATGTTCTACCCGTAAGGGCGATCCCTGTATTAGGATTAAAATAAGTGGTCTCGGCATTAGGAGCTACCTGTAAGGCATCAAACTGAGCCAATACCGTTGTAAACGTAGGCGCATCCAACCCTAGTATATTGGTTTCATAATCCAAGTCTACCCCTAAAGCAGATCCGTATACATCGTGATAGGCTTCTAAAGTGTTCTCGAAAATAGGCTGAAAGTCTGCTCTATCGCTTACAACTGAAGCATTAAAATTGTTTTTTACCATGTCGGTTCCACTGAAAACAGTGTTTATTCCTGGTCTTCCCATAATATCTTGTTGACGGTAAGTACCCGAAAAATCTACCGTTAGTACACAAGGAATGCAACTACCTCCGCAATCAACCCCTTCTTCATCTCCATTCATAATGCCATCATCGCAAGTAGCCTGTTCGATTACATTTCCATTGTCGTCATCATCGGCACATTGTGTAAAGAATACTCCTAAACACAGTGCTAGTACAGTAATTTTTATATATCGTAAATTCATTAGTGTCTTTTTTTTATTGATTATTGCTTACGTTTTGTAGTGACCCAAACATTGTAGGCATTGGGCAATCCATTTATTCCTACTGCTCCTGCCACGTGAGAAGGTGCATCCCCTAACAAACTGTTGGGTACTTCTACCACGATTGCCAATACATTCAAATTAGCAAAGAAATCTGAAGCTTGACCTTCAGGAAGGAAACCTGCTGGGGCTGCATTTCCTGAAACCACTTCGTTAAATTGATTGAAGTCGAAATAAAAGGGATCTCTTCTAGGTCCAGCGAAAAAGGTCATTCCATTATTACTTGAAGTAATGGTTTCCCCTTCTTCGGAAACTTCAACCTGTCCAGCAAAATCATCAATATAGATTTCACTGTTTAAGCCTTGTTGTGCTTCAGAAACTACAGAAGGACCAAAGAAATACATTACCGAATCCCGTCGAATGGCCTGAATGACCAAATCTTCTTTGAAATCGCCTGTATTATCAATATTGAATTCCACTAAAACATCTTCATCGAAGATTGCATTTTCTGTGACCGAGCCAGGGCTTAGTGGACCCTGCATTGTGGCCACAAATACGGTGTTATTGGGATTGTCCCCTTCAAAAGCATACAAGTCGGCTATATCCGACGTACTGTTTGCCACCGATGGAGAATCTATGTGGTCTGCTGCAATCAAAAATATGGAAGCAGCGAGGATTCCAACCCCTCCCAATAGCGCATAAAATTTTGTCTTTTTCATTAGTTTACATGTTATTTGGTTACATTTACTTTCCCTTACGTACGAGGAAAGCAAATTAATGGTTTTAAAAACTTTGTTAAAAAAAGGAAATTTACAAAAAACCCTAAGTCCTACAAATTTATAAAATGAACCCATCATCTGCTGGTTGGATCCCTAAATTTATCTATGAGTTTGAAAAAAAAGAACTTAGTAACGATTCACAAACGCTTTCGCAATTTTATAAAGCTTTAAAAAGAACGGGGTTTTTATATGGTTTCTCCGTTAAAACCTTACTAAAAGAACCCATTAGTACGTTAAAGCTCACCAAAGAAGAGCTCACCAAAGTAAATTTATTCCATTCGCTATTGGCCATCTACAATATTGAGAGGCCCCAGGGTTCTTCCGAAGAAGCCATTAAGTTGATGGTTTCCTTTTACCAATCCTTGGAAAAAGGAAAACCAGGCTTTTTCAGAAAGTTAAGTTTTACCAAAAGTTCCTCAGACAATCTAGAACGGATTATTAGCTCGAGGCTACAGGAATCGAACGCTTTAATTAAAACGGAAGTAGCCACCCTGTTTACCTATGCACTTCTATTTGCCGATGTTTTGGCATTCCAGCATTACCTAAGGCATCCTAAAGGATTGAAAAAGTACCTGGAAACTTTGGAGGAAACCTTGATACAATTCAGTATTTGGGCATTGCAGAGTAAAAAGAAAAAAAACAAATACGACCTTTTGGTCATTGAAATGGTTGAGGAATCTTCCCAATTTTTAACTTCTTATCAAAATACATTTCAGCATGATTTAATCCTTCAGTTACGGGATCGAACTATTTTGGAAAAGCAGTTTGTCCTGGACATTTGTTGTTTGGCCATTTGGGATGACAAACAAATAGATTCTCAAGAAATTGTCTTTTTAAAGCATATTTCAGAAAGTTTGCTATTACCCAATAGCAATTATGAAAACAGCATTAAGAGCATCAAGGTCTTCTCTGAAAAGAACGCACAGAAAATCAATCTATTTCAATACAACCATCCGGTAAAACAACTTTACAAGCAGTCTACTGAAACCGTAAAACTCCTCATTCTTCGAAATAAAAATCGCTTGATGAAAGAACTCATGGAAAGTGGAGAGCTAGTAAAGCTTTTAAGTCAAAGTACCTTACGTGAACTTTCGCCCGAGGAAAAACACAAAGTAAAAGACCAATTACTGGATATTTGCAAATCCATTCCCTCACTTACCATTTTTATGCTTCCGGGAGGATCATTACTATTACCTATTTTGGTAAAACTCATCCCCAAGCTTTTACCTTCTGCCTTTCATGAAAACAGGGTCGATGAGTAATAAAATATTTCCTTAATTTTAAACCTGTTACAAAACCACCATTCCATGAAAAAAATACTACTATTTCTTTTTGTTTCGTTAGGTCTCCTGCTAAATCTTTCTGCACAAACCCTCTCCCAAGATGTAAAAACCACTAAAACTGACTCGAATCATGAATTTAAAGTAGCCAAAGATGTAGTTTGGGCCTCCCCAAATGGCTTTGACCTAACCATGGATATCTACACTCCTTTAACTGGAAAGGATAGCTATCCAGTAATTGTGATGTATCATGGAGGCGGATGGCTTATCAACAATAAAAGCATTATGGATGAACCCTCCGCCTATATTGCCTCCCATGCAGAGTATGTGGTTTGCAACGTCAATTACCGCTTGCTCGGGGACTTAGACAATACTACCACGATGGATGAAATCGTGGAGGATGCCTTTGGAGCCTTGCTTTGGGTTAAATATCATATTGAGGCATATCAAGGAAACCCCGAAAAACTCATTGCTACCGGAGATAGTGCTGGAGGACATTTGGCGATGATGGTCACCCAACAAGGAAGCGATCTAAATAATGACGGATTTGAGAACGGCCCAAACGGCTTTAGGCCTACTTGGCTTCCGGAAGGAAAAAATGCAATGGATGTAGCTTCTGAAATAGAGGTGCAAGCTGCCATTTTAAGCTATGGGGCTTTCGATATTTACAGCGCCGCCATCCAAGGGTTTGAAAGTTCCAGCAACTTTTTTTGGACCATGGGCAATGCAAAGGCTCGAGGGATTTTTGGAGATGAAATTAACCTGAATGAGCATGCTAACTATTATAAAAAAGTATCCCCCATTTATAATATCTCCCCAGCTACTGAACAGGACCTGCCCCCTATGTTATTTACCGTTGGGGAATTGGATAACACCACACCGCCAAAATCCATTGAGGCTTTTATGGAAAAACTGAAAGCAGCAGGCCATGATGATATTACCTATTGGATTCATAAAGATCGTCCGCATGCATTTTTGGATTCGGGTAAAAACGACTTTCTGAAAATAAACTTTGAAGACGATGCCATCCCTGCCCTTGAAGTGATGATTGATTATTTAGACGCTATTTTTTATGGAAACTAATACCCCTCAAAACAATCTAAATACCTTCAGAATTCTTTTTATTGTGAAGGGCATTTTGACGCTTTTATTTTCCTTATTTTTCCTGTTTTATGCAGGGTTTGGCTTCTTTTTTATGGGAATGGCTGAATTTGAAAATGAAGCTGAAATATCCTTCAACCCAGGGATTATTTTCATCATTATAGGCGTTATAGGAGTATTGCTATGCTTGGCCCTAGCCATTGTCACCTTGCTGGCAGGCAAGTATATTAAAGAACACCATCATTACAATTTCATTTTTGTAGTAGCCATACTGAATTGCCTTACAGGGGTTTTAGGAATTTTATTGGGCGTATTCACCATCATTGAATTGAACAAGCCCTATGCAAAGGAATTATTTGAAAGATAATTAACCATGATGTCCTCAGAAAACTATCTTGATAGTATTACAAAGCAATTTCAGTACTACAAACACTTGGGCGATAAAACTTTTGTCCAATTAGAGGAACAAGAACTCTTTTGGCAATACAACGAGGATAGTAACAGTATCGCTATTATTGTAAATCATTTATGGGGGAATATGCGTTCCCGTTGGACCGATTTCCTAACGAGCGATGGCGAGAAGGAATGGCGCAAAAGGGATGAAGAGTTTGAAGACATTATCCAGTCGCGGGAAGATTGTATCAAAAAATGGGAAGCAGGTTGGTCGTGTCTCTTTGAAGCGTTAGCTACGATTAATGAAGATAATTTTAACTCCTTAGTATACATTCGGAATCAAGGGCATACCCTTACGGAAGCCATACATCGGCAATTGGCCCACTATGCCTATCACGTAGGGCAAATGGTTTATATAGGGAAAATGATACAAGGTGAAAATTGGGAAAGCCTTTCCATACCGAAAGGGGCATCAAAAAAGTACAATACAGAAAAATTCTCCCAAAAGAAAAGCAAACAGCATGTTACAGATGAATTTTTAACTAAAAAGGATACAGAAAGTAATTAATTGGCAACTTCACTGATAAACTTTATTCGGAACAACCGAATCTCTTCATCTTCATAATCCCCGTCAAACTCTTCCATGGCGGCATCAACCTTATCGGTCTCTGCTTCCAAAAAATAGTCGTGCAATTCTTCTTGTTGGTCTTCATCAAGAATATCATCAATCCAATAATTGATATTCAGTTTGGTACCACTGTAGACTATCGCCTCCATTTCCTTGATAAAATCGGGCATGTCCAACCCTTTGGCTGCAGCAATATCTTCCAAGGGTAATTTTCGATCGACGCTTTGAATGATGTAAAGTTTCAAGGCGCTATTGGTTCCGGTAGACTTCACCACAAAATCATCGGGACGAATGATATCGTTTTCTTCGACATAATTGGCAATAAGTTGCACAAAAGGCTTTCCATACTTTTTGGCTTTGCCCTCTCCCACTCCATGTACATTTGAAAGTTCTTCTAAAGTGACGGGATATTTTAAAGCCATGTCTTCCAAAGACGGATCCTGAAATATTACAAAAGGAGGCAAATTAAGTTTGTCGGCTACTTTTTTCCGTTCGGCCTTCAGTAATTTAAAGAGGTTTTCATCGGCTACATTCCCTCCAGATTTCTGACTGGCTACCACACTATCGTCATTGGCTTCCTTGTAGCTGTGATCTTCACTCATGCTAAATGAACCAGGCTTTTCGATAAAGTCTATTCCTTCTTTCGTGATCTTAATTACTCCATAAGTTTCAATATCCTTTCGCAAGTAGCCCGCTACCAGTAATTGGCGTAACAAAGCCATCCAATATTCCTTTTCATGTTTGCTCCCTACCCCAAAATACGATTGGGCGTCGGTTCTATGTGACTTTATTAAAGCATTTACTTTACCTACCAGCACATTCACCACATCTTTGGCTTTGTATTGCTGATTGGTATCCCTTACTACTTTTAAAAGAGTTAAAGCCTCTTCCTTAGCTTCTACCTGCTTTTTAGGGTGGCGCATATTATCATCCATATCTCCCCCCTCACCCGTTTCATTGTCAAATTCTTCCCCGAAATAATGCAAAATAAATTTTCTTCGAGACACCGAGCTTTCGGCCAAGGCTACCACTTCTTGAAGCAAAGCATGCCCAATTTCCTGTTCGGCTACTGGTTTACCACTCATAAATTTTTCCAGCTTCTCAATGTCCTTATAGCTATAAAAAGCTAAACAATGTCCTTCGCCCCCATCCCTTCCGGCACGACCGGTTTCTTGATAGTAGCTTTCAATACTCTTCGGAATGTCATTATGAATTACAAAACGTACATCGGGTTTATCGATCCCCATCCCGAAGGCAATGGTGGCCACCACCACATCTACATCTTCCATCAAAAACATGTCCTGATTTTTCACTCGGGTTTTGGCATCCAATCCCGCATGGTAAGGAATCGCCTTGATCCCATTTACCTGAAGGGTTTGTGCCAACTCTTCTACTCTTTTTCTACTAAGGCAGTAAATAATTCCACTTTTTCCTTCGTTTTGTTTGACAAACCGAATGATATCGGCATCTACATTTTTGGTCTTTGGGCGTATTTCGTAATAAAGATTGGGCCTATTGAAGGAAGCTTTAAATGTATTGGCATCTTGTATGCCTAGATTTTTCAGAATATCTTCTTGCACTTTGGGGGTTGCCGTAGCCGTTAAGCCAATAATAGGGATGTCGTCACCAATACGCTGAATGATTTTCCGAAGATTACGGTATTCAGGGCGAAAATCGTGACCCCATTCACTAATACAGTGGGCTTCATCGATAGCCACAAATGAAATTTCCACACTTCGAAGAAAGTCAATATTCTCCTCTTTGGTTAAGGATTCTGGAGCCACATAAAGCAGTTTTGTAATCCCTTGGGTGAGGTCACTCTTTACTTTTTTGATTTCTGTTTTGGTTAAAGAAGAATTTAACACATGGGCAATTCCCTCTTCAGAAGATAAAGAACGTAAGGCATCTACTTGGTTTTTCATCAATGCAATAAGAGGGGAAACTACAATGGCAGTCCCGTCTTTCATTAATGCGGGGAGTTGATAACACAACGATTTACCCCCGCCAGTTGGCATGATTACAAACGTATTGTTTCCGTTCAGTATACTTTTTATAACATCCTCTTGCAGCCCTTTGAATTTACTAAATCCAAAATACTTTTTCAAAGACGCATACAAATCTGTTTCACTCACTATCGCTTGTATTATTTTAGGTTAGGGCCCCAAATTTTATTGTAGGAACCCAAAACAATTGTAATTTTGCAACCTATTGGGTTTTATCGAATCTAATAGATAGTTTCAAAAACTAAAATCGTTTTTAGTTTCTTTACTTAAAGATACTAATTTCTGAAAAAGTTGCAAACTTTAAAAAAAGTAAAATTTTGACCCAACTTGATAATATTTTAAACGTTGCCAAGAAAACAATTGAAACGGAAGGCAACGCTATTTTAAACCTTTCTAGGCTTATTGATGAAGAATTTGCGGAAGCAGTACACTCCATATTCTCTTCCAAAGGAAGGGTTATTGTTACAGGAATTGGAAAAAGCGCGAATATTGCGACCAAAATCGTCGCGACCCTAAATTCTACAGGAACCCCAGCTATCTTCATGCATGCAGCCGACGCAATTCATGGGGATTTAGGCATCATACAAAAAAACGATACCGTAATTTGTATTTCCAAAAGTGGAAACACCCCAGAAATTAAGGTGCTGGTTCCTTTAATTAAGGCTTCTGGTAACACCCTTATGGGGCTTACTTCCAACCGGGAATCGTTCTTAGGGCAACAATGCGATTATGTATTACATGCTTTTGTGGAAAAAGAAGCCTGTCCAAATAATTTAGCCCCTACAACCAGTACCACTGCACAATTGGTGATGGGGGATGCTTTAGCCATGTCTTTATTGGAGTTACGCGGATTCTCTAGCAAGGACTTTGCAAGATTCCACCCTGGAGGATCGCTAGGAAAGAAATTATATTTAAGGGTAAGCGATCTTACCTCCTTAAATGAAAAACCACAGGTAACTCCAGACACGAATATTAAACAAGTGATCGTAGAAATTTCAGAGAAGCTGCTAGGAGTGACTGCCGTAGTGGAAAATGATAGGATTGTAGGTATTGTTACCGACGGGGATTTACGTAGGATGCTCACCAAAGTAGATAATATTGCTGAACTTACCGCGAAGGATATCATGACCGAAAATCCGAAGAAAATAGACAATGACGCAATGGCAGTAGAAGCGCTGGAGATGATGGACCCCCACGGAATTACACAAATTCTTGCTGAAGAAAACGGCAGGTATTCTGGGGTGGTACATATTCATAATTTAAGTAAGGAAGGTATTATTTAATGGCAGCAGCAAAGAAAATACTAACTCCCGAAAAGGAAATGTCCTTTTTAGACCACTTGGAAGAACTTCGGTGGCACCTTATTCGGTCTACGTTAGCGGTTGTGGTTATCGCGACGCTCGCTTTTATTTTTAAGGATCTTATTTTCGACCAAATTATTTTTGGTCCCAAAAAAGCAGATTTCCCTACTTACAAATTACTATGTAAATCGGCTCGTGCCTTAGGCCTGGATAGTTTCTGCTTTACCGAATTACCTTTCCGGATACAGAGTAGAACCATGGCCGGACAGTTTTCGGCCCACATCTGGACTTCCATTACGGCAGGATTTATCATTGCCTTCCCGTATGTTATTTATGAATTCTGGAAGTTTGTAAGCCCCGGCCTGCATAGCAATGAACGTAAAAATGCCCGCGGATTTATTTTTGCGGCTTCCATGCTGTTTTTTGCAGGGGTATTGTTTGGTTATTATGTTGTCACACCACTTTCTGTAAATTTCCTCGGAACCTATCAGGTAAGTGATCAGGTTTTCAACGATTTCGACCTTAGTAGTTACATCGGTTTGGTAAGGGCCTGCGCACTTTCCAGCGGAATCATCTTTGAATTGCCCATTATTATCTATTTCCTTACAAAAATAGGGTTGGTAACACCGCAATTCCTTCGGAAATACCGCAAGTTTGCCTTGATTATCGTATTGGTTGTTTCCGCAGTTATTACCCCGCCAGATATCGCTAGTCAAGTGATTGTTTCCATACCCGTACTTATTTTGTATGAAGTAAGTATCCTTATTTCAGGAAGAATCATTAAGAAACAAAAGAAAAAAGCAAAAGTAAATGGCTAATCCCGTTGAAGAATTTAACGCCTATCGTTCCAAAATGAACGAAAAAATGATGGCAGACAACAATAAGATTGTCAAGCGCATCTTTAACTTAGACACCAATGCCTTTGCTGAAGGGTCCCTTCCGAAGAAAACCAAAGAATTATTGGGGTTGGGGAATTCACTGGTTTTGCGCTGTGACGACTGTGTAAAATACCATTTGGAAGAATGTTATAAATTGGAGCTTAGCAAGGAAGAAGTTGTTGAAGCCATGAGCATTTCCTTGCTTATTGGAGGGACCATTGTCATTCCGCACTTAAGACGTGCCTTCGAATATTGGGAAGCGCTGGAAAATAATTAGTATTTTTAGCGTTATTCTTTCTGAAAAGAACACTACATGAAATTAAAAGCCGAAAATCTTGTAAAATCCTATAAAGGCCGCGAAGTGGTAAAAGGCATTACGGTAGAAGTAAACCGTGGTGAAATTGTGGGGCTTTTAGGCCCTAATGGAGCTGGAAAAACCACTTCCTTCTATATGATTGTAGGCTTGATTAAACCCAATGGCGGAAAGATTTTTCTGGATAACACCAACATTACCACCTACCCTATGTATAAAAGGGCCCAAAACGGAATTGGGTATTTGGCACAAGAGGCTTCAGTATTCCGGAAATTGAGTATAGAAGACAACATTTTAAGCGTCCTACAAATGACCAAGATGTCCAAAAAGGAACAACGGATGAAAATGGAATCGCTTATTGAGGAATTTGGTTTAGGACACATCCGAAAAAACCGTGGGGATTTGTTGAGCGGTGGCGAACGCCGAAGAACCGAGATTGCCCGTGCCTTAGCGACCGACCCCAATTTTATCTTATTGGATGAGCCTTTTGCAGGGGTAGATCCTGTGGCGGTAGAGGATATTCAACGTATTGTAGCGCAATTAAAAAACAAAAACATCGGAATTCTCATTACCGATCACAACGTGCAGGAAACTCTGGCGATTACCGATAGAACCTATTTGATGTTTGAAGGGAGCATCCTAAAACATGGGATCCCGGAAGAACTAGCGGCCGATGAAATGGTTCGGAAAGTATATTTGGGTCAGAATTTTGAACTTCGGAAAAAGAAATTGGAATTTTAAGCAGCAGCTTCTTTCCAAATCAGTGAAAGTATTATATAAAACAAAATAATTACGGGGATAGCCAAAAACTTCAGAAAAGCTAGTAAAACAATACACAAAACCAGGAATAAGTATCGCTGTTTATTGCTTTTGAAATCCCAGGTTTTAAACTTAAAAGCGAACAAAGGGATTTCCGCATTCAATAAAATAGCACTTACCAACGTCAACCCAATTAAAAACCACTTATTGAACATGATAGTTTCGATGGTATGGGTATACTGAAATTCGAAAATCATGGGCAAACTTAAAATCAGTAAGGCATTAGCCGGAGTAGGAAGTCCTAAAAAAGAGGTGGTTTGACGGGTATCCACATTAAATTTAGCCAACCGATATGCCGAAGCCACCAAAATAAGCAATCCGATAAGGGGGTAATAACTATCAATCCCAACGTTCCATGCCCTTGCGGAAAAAAGTTCGGTTAAGGGACGTATCTCGCCATAAAAGGCCAACTGAAGCATTTGTACCATCACCAAACTTGGCACCATTCCGAAAGTCACCAAATCGGCTAAGGAGTCCAATTGAACACCAATAGGACTTTGCGCTTTGAGCAAGCGTGCTGAGAGTCCGTCGAAAAAATCGAAGAAAACCCCTAACATCACGAAAACCGCAGCAATAATTAAATCGCCAGATACCGTGAATAAAACTGCAACAGCCCCGCAAAGCAAGTTGAGGGACGTGATCATATTAGGAATATGCTTTACCATAAAAGCTTTTTGTTTCTTTTGTAAAAATAACAAACAATTTACGACCACTACAATATACTAGCGAAAATATAGTTTAGTATTCTGTAAAATAGTGAGATATTTGCATAAAATGAATTGCTTGAAAAAGACGCTACTTTTCACATTATTATTAGCTTCCTTTTCCCTTGTGGCACAAACCACCCGTAAATATTCCAACGAATTTATGAATATTGGCGTGGATGCGGCTGCCTTTGGGATGGCCAACGCTGTGGTGGCTTCTACCGACGATGTAAATTCGGGCTATTGGAACCCTGCAGGTTTGTTGAAACTTGAAGACAAGCAAATTTCTTTAATGCATGCTTCTTATTTTGCCAATATTGCAAACTATGACTATGCAGCGTTTGCGATGCCCTTGGACGATGAGAGCGTAGTAGCCTTCTCTGCGATTCGATTTGGGGTAGACGATATTTTGAACACCACCCAGTTAATCGACGATCAAGGAAATATTGATTACAACCGTATTAGCCTCTTCTCAACGGCCGATTACGGATTCACCTTTTCTTATGCACGAGCGCTTCCGCTGGACGGCTTAAATATTGGGGTAAATGCCAAAGTGATACGCCGGGTGATTGGTGACTTTGCCTCATCTTGGGGTTTTGGGTTGGATGCAGCCCTTCAGTTTGAAACCAAAAACAATTGGCAATTTGGTTTAATGGCGCGGGATATTACAACTACTTTTAATGCTTGGAGTATTAATGAAGAAATGTTTGCCGATATTCAAGGAGCAGTGGAAGGACAAAATCAAGAGCTTCCCGAAAACACCGAGATAACGCTTCCGAAACTTCAGTTTGGAATTGCCAAAAAATGGGTGTTTCATTACGATTTTGCTTTACAGACCGAAGTGGACCTCAACTTTCGTTTTGCTGAAACCAATGATATTTTTTCCTCCTCCATTGCTAGCATGACCCCTGCTGCCGGAGTGGAATTTGGTTATATAGACCTTGTATTTGTGCGAGTGGGCGCCGGTAATTTTCAAAATGTGACGCAATTGGATGGTAGTGACAGTGTTGGGTTTCAACCCAATATTGGAGTGGGGTTTAAATACAAAGGCATTCAAGTGGATTATGCCCTAACCGATATTGGCGACCAAAGTGCTGCCCTTTACAGCAATGTGTTTTCCTTAAAATTGGATTGGAGTTTGTTTAGATAGTTCGATAATTGGTATCTTCGGTTTCTAGAAAACATTTTGTGAAACAAATTCTCGCTTTACTATTTCTTTTTTTTCTGAATATCCCTTCGGAAGCACAACCCTATAGCCTTTCAGAAGAAGCAGAAATAAGTATCATCACCGTTGGACCCGGTAAAAACCTTTACGATAAATTTGGCCACAGTGCTTTCCGAATTAAAGATCCGGTAAATAAAATAGATTGGGCGTATAACTACGGAACCTACGATTTCAATACCCCTAATTTTTATACCAAATTTGCACAGGGAAAGCTATTGTACGAATTGAGTGTATGGCCCTTTCAGGGATTTTTGGATTTGTACGAAAGGGAAAACCGCTGGGTAAAGGAACAGGTATTAAATGTAACACCTTCCGAAAAAAACGAGTTATTCCAATACCTTCAGAACAACGCTAAACCAGAGAACAAACAATACCTATACGACTTCTTCTACGATAATTGCGCGACGAAGATTCGGGATGTTTTAAAAGCCGTTCTAAAAAATAAAGTACAGTATAACGATTCTTTTGTTACGGAGGAATACACGTTTCGGGAGCTAATTCAAAAAAACGTTCGGGCCAATACATGGGGTAGTTTAGGCATGGATGTTGCCATAGGAGCCGTAGTAGACAAGAAAGCAACAGCATGGGAGTATCAGTTTTTACCACAATATGTATTTGAAGCAGCCGCAGTAGCCACCCTTGAACACCAAGGAACCAAAGAACCCTTGGTCAAAGAAACCCATTGGTTGTTTGAAAACACCCCAAGAGAAGCAAATAGTTCTTTTTTTGCAAGTCCGTTGTTTATCTTCGGAATCATTGCCTTACTCATTCTTTTTGTGACCTATAAAGATCATAAAAACAATCAAAGAAGCCGTTTTCTCGATGGCTCCATCTTCTTGATTACAGGCCTCATTGGCATTATCTTACTGTTATTGTGGTTTGCCACAGATCACTCCAGTACCGTGAACAATTACAATTTGTTATGGGCGTTTCCATTATCCCTGTTTCTTTCAATCGGGATTGCTCGCAAAACACCTCCAAAATGGTTGCGTAAATATGTGTTTCTTTTATTGTTAATGCTCGCCTTATTAGGACTTCATTCCATTACAGGGGTTCAGAAATTTGCCATAGGCTTCATACCCTTATTTATAGCATTAGGAGTTCGGTATGTTTTTCTACTGAAATACCTTTCCAACAAAACTAAGGAAGATTGATTTTTTCGATTTATTGCCCTCTGAAGAAAATAATGGTACTTAGGGTTTTAATTACAATAGTTATATCGAGGAACAAGCTTCGCTTTTTGATGTAATACAAATCGTACTGAAGCTTCTCCAAGGCATCTTCTACTGTCATTCCATATTTGGCGTTTACCTGCGCCCATCCCGTCACCCCGGGTTTCACAAGGTGCCTTACCTCATAAAAAGGAATGGTTTTGGACAGGTCTTCTACAAAAACGGGGCGTTCGGGACGTGGTCCAATTACACTCATCTCGCCTTTTATAACATTTATGAACTGAGGAATTTCATCAAAACGGGAACGTCGCAAAAAGCGTCCAAACTTTGTGACCCGAAGATCATTTTTATCTGCAAATTGGGCACCGTTCTTTTCGGCATCCTTCACCATACTGCGCAATTTATAGATTTTGAAATGCTTTCCATTTCTCCCTACCCGGGTTTGGGTATAGAACATGGGGCCCCTATTCCCAATGAGGTTTCCAATAATTATAATGGGGGAAATAATGAGTCCAAAAACAAGGCCTATCAAAGAAAATAGTAAATCCAATAGCCTATGGAAAAACAAATATAATTTGTTCTGATTGCTTCTGCTGAAAGGAAAATAACGATAGAAATCTTTATCGACATGCTGTACCGGGACTCTCCGGGTAAGTTCTTCATATACTTGGGTGTACTCCCTTATAGCTACTCCTTTTTCCAACTGTTCAATGAGAAGGTTGTAAAGGGATATGGTAATCACTCCCTCCCCTGAAGCTGCAATAACAATTTCACTAATTCCCTCCTCGTAGATGGTGTGAGCCATTTCATCTTCAGAAATAACAGGGCTACCCTCGTACCCAAGAGCATCCTTATTCTTCCCTACATGAACAAATCCCAGCACTTTATAATTAGGATCAGACTTATAAAGGGATTCCAATATCTTAGGCACGTCTTTTTCATCGGCTACCAACAACACCCTTTTATGAAACCTGGGGGTTGCAATAAGGGTTACATAAGCATACCGCCATAAAAACAAAGAGATATTTATCGATAAGTAAAAGTAGACGATTTGCAATCGGTTATTGGGAAGCTCTGGGGTATAAAAAGGCGTAAAAAGGTAAAAAAGTACTGTTACCGAAGAGGTAAGAATGATATTTTGTACGACCACTTCAAACTTACTCGCTTTCTTTAAGTCGTATAATTCAAAAATCGTAGCAAAGACCGTTAAATACAAGGCCAAAACAATAGACCAAAACCAGTGCTGTTGATTAATTTTAAAATAATCGAGATTAAATACCGTACTCACGGCATATAAGGAAGCCAGCACGACCAAAACGTCAAAAATCCGTAAAAGAACCTTCCGCTCTGAAACCTCAAAGTGAATATGGGAAGATGGGGACATAATACGTTAGGTTAGTTTGCAACTCTAAAAGTAATTATATTTTTATTCTTTCAAAAGAGCCAACCACAGTTCTTTCACTTTTTGCCAATCAAAACGCTCTACTTTTTTTCGAGCTCTCTCAGTCATTTCGTTTATTGCTTCAGGAGTTTCCATAATGGCTATAATCTTTTGGTAAAAAATATGAGCATCATTGGGAGGCACTAAAATCGCTTCCTTTTCATTTTGAACCAGGTAAGGAATTCCGCCTACATTGGTCGTAATTACGGGCAATCCCAAAGCCATGGCCTCAATGACACTTACGGGAGTATTATCAAAATTTGTCGTGTTCAGAAAAATATCATAATCCGTAGACAAATCAATCCAATCTTCTTTAGAGAGTTTTCCGGTAAAAGTTACTGGAAGTTGATTGTCTTCCGCAAAGCGTTTGCATTTTTGCAACGATCCATCTTTGTCGGGCCCCACCATACAGAGAGATGCGCCAGGATGGGTTTCAATCAGTTTTTCCAAGACTTCCAGTGCCAGTATTGGATTATAAATATCCGCAAAAGCACGTACCCAGAGTAATTTTGGAGCATATACTTTCCTTTTTAGGAAAGGGTAATTAATTATTTCAATGGTATTGGGTATGTATGTAAGGTTTTGAAATCCCTTGTTCTGAAAAGCCTCTAGTAAATAAGGAGACGGAGCCACATTCATTTTAGCTCCATGAAACAACTTTTTGGATTGCGCCCAACTTCGCTCGAGTCTTTCGGGTAAATTTCCACCTCTTAAAATGGGAATATAAGGCACTTTTAAAAGCCTACAAAGATTGGCAACTGCCAACGCAAAATAAAAATTTTGAGTGCTGTAGACATCAATAAGTACCACTGTTACTTTTCGAGCATAAACAAAAGTATTCCATAGCATGTCCACTAATCTAAAAAGTTTGTTTTTTTTGTCAGAAAACTTATACACGCAAAACCCTTCCTTTTCAAGGAAGTTTCCTAATGTTTCTATGGAGGTAACCGGAATTCCCTTTTGAGAAAGCTTATTTCCGATGTATAACAGACTTCTTTTTTGCATTGACAATAGAAATTAACGAAAGACCATATACAAAAGCTG
Source organism: Flavobacteriaceae bacterium (assembly GCA_002707025.1). Taxonomy (GTDB): domain Bacteria; phylum Bacteroidota; class Bacteroidia; order Flavobacteriales; family Flavobacteriaceae; genus PALG01. The sequence goes on from PALG01000032.1 coordinate 122,700, forward strand.
GCGCAGCAATACGCATAGAGCTGTGGTTAATGGTTAAAAACCAGAATGCCACACATGAATATAAATATAAATTGCTTTTATCTTTAATTCGGAAAATTAAGGGCGTGACAATCAAAACCAATAAAGCGATCAAACCAAATGAACCATGCTCTGAAAGTAGTCTGGTAACTTCATTATGAGTGGCCGACAGTTCGCCCAGCACTTCCTCACGATATTCTTTAACCTTTCCTACCCCGATTCCTAAAATAGGATTTTCATAAAAGGCTTGTAATTCTGTGGTAATTAACTCGGTTCTTCCCGTAGTGACATCCTCTTTTACTCTTCCTGCAGCATCTTGATTAGCATAACGCTTATCAATCAAGCCAGAAGTATTTAAGGAGGTAATTAACCACGTAAAGGCTAAAACCGCAAATAACATCAAGCCCTTAGGCAACAACTTTGCTTTTTCTAAAGAAGAAGATCGAATAAAGTAAATAGCAATAAAAAGCGTGATACATACTACAGCGGTAATCGTTCCCCCTCTGGAAAAAGTAACCAAGGTACGGTAACCAATAAAAGAAAGTAGGACTAAGTCTACGATATTTACAGAACGATTCCTTATCACTAACAACCTAGAAAATAAGAGAAAGACCCCCAAACCTAAAATAGTGGCTACTTGATTAGGGCCAAAACCTCCTGAAGTAGCATAATTAGAATAGGTTCCCGTAACTACTTCTTTAATATCTGGTGTGTAGAAATACAAGTACACCGCTGTACTGAATATAGGGAGCAATAATGCCAATAATATTCCTTGAAGACGTGCTAAAGGCATTTTTCGGTTGTAACAATACAATGCCGAAATACCCAAGCAAACGGGACCACTTAAATTAAATCCAATTGCATTAGCCACATTAGTAGCGTAATCTAGATTAATGGCAGAAAATAAAATTCCCGGTGTAAGACATAAAAGATAAAATAAATAAGCCCATGACTTTCTGGTAAAGCCCCGATAAAACATGCCTATTCCTAGGAAAAGTATCACTGCATATTTCGCAAATTCATAGGTTAAAGTTCCTCCTGTCATTCTTGAAAAAACCTCAAAACCTGTAATGTAAGCTGCACCTAACAATGCCTGATCTTTACGATTGGCAGAAGCCAAAACCCAAAAAAAGAAAATACCTACCACACCCAATAAAAGAAATTTGGATATGGAAGGAAATAAATAAGCACCCAATGCTAGCCCTATATGAACAAATAGTAACTGGATATAAAGTTTAAAGGATACCGGATTACCTTTCATGAGATTTTTTTATAAACTTCAATGAAATGGGTTACAATCTTCTTTGAAGAATAAGTATTAAAAATATGTTTTGTATAATCATGTGATGCTTTCTTACGTTCTTCAGGAGAACCCATAAATTCCTGAAGCGCTTTGGCAAACATTAATGGGCTATTGGGAGGTACTATTTTACCAAAATTTGAAACTACTTCTCTACAGTATCCTACATCAGTGGCTATAACCGGTAAACCTGCGGCACCATACTCTAGCAAAGCCATAGGAAGTCCTTCAGAAGTAGACGAAAGTACGCCTATACTCGACTCTTGCAAAATAGGAAAAATATTCTGCTGAACACCCATAAAATGAACTTTAGATTTTATATCATTTTCGTTTACAAAATCCTTTAATGTTTCCAAGTAGCTTAAATCCTCTTCTTTTCCCACGAACCTCAAGTTCCATTCTGGATACAAATCGTGAATTCTGGAAAATGCTTTTAATAGTGTCATTTGATCTTTTACAGGTCTTAAATTTGCCAAATGGACTATAAAAGGTTTTTCTTGATCTGTTTTCTTTAAAAATGAAGTTTCCGGAATAAAATTAGGAATGTGGTAAACTTCTTTACAGTGTAATTGATTTTTACACCACACACATAGGGCTTCATTGACAGTGATAACCGAATCAAAAAAACGGGAGCAAAAAGTTAAAGCCTTGTAATCCTTCGAGGTTCCGCTTATTCTTTTTCCATGGTGTTCGTGATAAACCAATTTTAAATGGGGCAACCTCCATTTCATTACAGTGGCTAAAAAGAAAGAGGTGCCATGAGCATGAATATGCGTAATTTTTTCCTTTTGAAGGAATGTTCTTAACAATCGAAAAGCCTTACGGTCAATTGTGCTTTGCTTGTTCAAAAAAAGATACCCTACCTCTTTGTTTAAACTAGCCTTCAACGGACCTTCCTTTCGGCTTACACAAAGGTAAGATCCTTCTACCAAAGGATTTAATGAATTGGCAATATGTACTGCCATTCTTTCGGCCCCTCCTGCCTGTAAAGAATCAATTAATTGAAGTATTTTCATAATAACAACTCTTTTATAGAGGCTTCAAAAGTATCTAAAGTGTATGCTCTCGACCAAAGCTGTGCCTTTTCAGACTTTTCAATGAAATCACTCGAAGACAGTAGCTGTGTCCTTATTGCCCTCGTATCTTTCTCTAGTTCGAGGGATAATAAAAGTCCTCGATCCCCGCTTTCCAACATCCATGGCACACATGAAACAGGAGTAACCACGGGTACGACTCCCCAAAACATAGCCTCAGCAACAACTTTAGGCCATCCTTCCGATTTAGAAGGAAGCAGTAATAAGTCACTTTTCTTGTAAATAGCGATCATCTCTTCAGCAGTAGCAACTCCTTCCAAGGTAATATAGGCATCCAACTTATGAGAGGTTATATAATTAGCAAGCGAAGATACTTCGGCCCCTGTCCCATATAATTTCAAAAATATATTGATTCCCGATTCTCTTAAAGATTGTATTAAATTTACCGCATACATAGGTCTTTTGCCTACCGAAAGGCTTCCTACAAACAATGCTTGATAGGGTTCTTTGAAAGTTTTTCGAGCTAATCCCTCAGGTTTTTGGTTTTCTGTATAAGTAGCGGTAAAAAAAGAACACACATTTGAAGATTGACCCGGCCAATCCCCATACACCAAGACCGTCATATTTCTTGAGAAAAAAGGGCTTGCTAACAATATTTTTTGGATTCGATAACTTAAGGGTTGTTTGGCTTCTGGGTCCCAGTTTCCAGCGTACTTTGCTGTTTTTTTCTTCTTAGGAAACCAAAACTGCATCAAAACTCCTAATAATCCAATATTTCCAGGACAGCGAAGGTGAATATGCTCCGCTCTTCGCATGCCCTTTAAAATCTGCCAAACAATTAGAGGAATTAAAAACAACGATTTTACGGCTCTAGCAAAGGAAGTAAAGGCAATAGAAGGTATGGGTAACACTTCTATCGCTTCATGAGTGTAAGCTTCCATGATGGGGGTTATTTCACCACCCGTATGACAAGGCACTACCAACACAAGCTTTTCTACATATTTTGCCCAAATGTTCATTTCCCGAACGTAAGGAGCATAGGCATAAATCTTTCCATTGATAATATGATGCGGAGTATGTGATATGATGGTAAATATCATACGGATTGGCTTTTGTGAATTTTAGGAGGGTTAAAAATAATTCCATACCATCCTAAGGTTCTCCCCAGTGCTTCACTAAGGGCTGCTTTTCGATGAGGCCCTTTAAAGGCATTAACATACCGGACCAAAGTAAGTAACAATGCGGTAATATGCCACTTACACCTGGCTTTCATACTTGGTTTTGGATACCTTACCCGCCAAACATACCATCCATTACGCACTACCATTTTTCCATACAGAAATTGGTTAGGCCTACCTAAGGGTTCATGAAAATGATATAATTGAGCAGCAGTATTTACATATAAAGGACCTTTTTTAGAAAGCCGAAGGGTAAAATCGGCATCTTCATACAAACCGTAACCTTCAAAATATGCAGAAAAGTTCAGGGATTTAAAAACATTCTTTTGGTAAGAGGCCACCCCTCCCATAAACTGTTCCACAGAATAAATCTTTCCAGAGGGTGGTAAAAAACTAACACTTCTTCCGTGTGAAAAATCGGGCAAATGTGCAGGAGGTCTATCTGTATCTAGCCCGACCCTTTTCCGTAATACAAATCGAGCCCCGTCTTTTCGAACCCAACCATCATAAGCAAATTGATTCTGTGCTACTTTCTCGTTTTTTCCTAGAGGTCTCCAGTCTATTTCATTAATAATATATCCTCCCACACCCAATGCTTCTGGAAAACGCTTATAAGTACCTATCAATTCTTTGAAATAATTGGGGGTCAGTACGATGTCATCATCTAAAAAACAAACAATATCCATATTAGAAGCCACATTCTTAATCCCAAAATTTCGTTGTTTGGTTAACCCTCTTTGTGCTTCAGGAACTTTATAATAGATAAGATTTTGAAAAGTATGAAGCATAAGAATCTCTTGGGTTGCAGTATCCACAGAACCGTCTATGACCAATATTTCATGAGGATATAGGGTTTGCTCCTTCACTGAATGAAGAAGCTTCACTAAGGGTTTGGGCCTTTGGTAAGTACAGATGATTAAGGAAAACCTCACGTTTTTAGAAACTTTTTTAATTCTTGGTGCCAATAACAAAAGTAATGATGCCTTATTAAATACGCTTGATAAAGCTTTCTATTATTTTTTTGCATTTCAACAAAACCCTCCTCCGTCATTTTCGAATGAAAGGCAACAATTTGCTCTATCCAATCTTCTTTAGGGTTCACTCGGCAAATATGCTCATTCCAAGGAATGATCGATTCTAGTGGTAAAGAAACATCGGTGTCCAATAACACCGGAATACGACCACACGCCAAGCTCTCGTAAAACCGAACAGAAAAATTTCCAGCACCCCTTAAACAAAAAGTATATGGGCTCGCTATCATATTCTGGAAAAATTCTTGAGTGGTATGCTTTCTTTCTATTTCTGAATGAGCCCCAGCCCGATATTTTTTCCGTAAAATAAAATGTGTACGAATTCTAGAATCCTTTTGAATTTTTTTTAAAAACTGATTTCTTCTGAAAGCCACAGGAAAAAAGGATTGCTTATCCGAAAGATCTTTCTTTAAAAGCCGTAAAAAATTTCGCCTGTAATGGGCCAATAGATTTAAAAACCATTCACTTCGACTCCCACTGGCGTACCCCGTAAAGGAAATCTCTGGGATAGCTTGATAAGGCAGGTAGGTTAAGGAGGGTACCCAAGTGCCTATAGGGTCTTCTATAAAAGTAGGGCAAATATACGTTTGTGAAGCGTTGGTCGTTTTAAAACCTCCAAAACGAAGTGTCATAATTTCCGGTTCCTGAAATGTACGCCCATAATCCCCGCCTGTGTAGACCCATAGTTTTTTTTTAAGGTATTTCGCTTGGGTTAGCATACGTTGAAAAGCTTTCTTTCCCTTACCTTCCACAGCTTTATTTATTTCTAAAGGAAAGATCAAAAAGTGAGCCTCTTCAGGGGTTTCTACGAGTTGAAACTTTTCAAATAAAATGGATGCTGCCTTTTCGTAATAGCACAAATCGAATAATAGTGGAAAAACTTTAGAGCGGTTCTCCGGAGTTAGAAACTCTTGGTATGTGTAAAGCTTTATCATAATCTTTCTGCCCAATATACACTGGCATTCCATCTTTTTAGAAATCTTTTCCTTAACCGAAAAGGATTTGAAAACTTTTGATGCTTCCAGATTTTAAAGAATAAAGTCCACTGGTAAGCTTTGAGCTGTTGGCTGGTGAAGTGTTTTAACTTACTGTAATATACCTGAGGGGAAGGTTTAGGAGATACTGGATCTCCATCCCATGGAAATGTAGGGGGTTGACGAAATCCTCCTACCGGAGCTTTTAAATGACGAATCTGGATTTGAGGGGTATATATAATATCATATCCTAAATTACGAATTTGCATTCCAAAATCTACGTCCTCACCATAACCATGTTCCAGTTTTTCATCAAACCGGCATTGATCTAAAATACTACAATGTATAATACTACAGCCTGCCCCAAAACTTTCCCATTGCTTATAGGGCTTAAAAAATTCTTTTTCCCCTTCTTGCAAATAGGCCGTATTGATGCAATACGCCCCGGTTTCTTCCAAAGCCTTTTGCATTTTCTCGAAAGTGTCTGGTGCCAGTCTTGCATCATCATCAAAAAGTAAAATCCATGGAGCTTGGGTTTGCTCTAGGGCCTTATTTCTTGCATGGCATGCTCCACTCTTGTGAGTAAAAATATGCTGAACATTAAAAGGCCACTCGACAGAATTAATAAATGGCAAATTAGAAGTCGCCTTCAAATCTGGGTCTTGTTCTACCACAATTACTTTTTGAGGAAGGAGGGTTTGTCTACTAATATCTTTAAAAACCTGATGAAGATACTCCTTTCTTCCTAGGGTTGGTATCACTACATCTAATTGAAATGGTACAAGGGAACCCTGCCGCAAAGGTTGAAATATTTGCTCCAAAGAAATCTTTATCTGACGTTTTCTGTACCAAAGGCTTTTTATAAGTGCTGCTAAAGAAAATTGTTTTTCATATTTCCATTGACAAAAAAATAAAATCATTAACCAAGAAAACTTAAAATGCTGCTTTACAAATCGATAAAGTAATTTTTGGTTTTTCTGATAACTAGGTGGCTGGGAGTTTTGATGGTACCGATAACACATCAATCCTTCATACCGAAGGGTTCTGGCTAAGGAATTCAACCAATATCCAAAATGTGTATCCCCTTCTTGCCATCGATTCAAGTTATTCAATACAGAAGCATGAAGGATTCCCCCATCGGTTGCCATTCTCCAAGTAGGGTAGAGCACTTTGTAATTTACATTGATAAAAGGTCCCAATTCTACATAACCAATAGACTCGTCCAAAAGTAACGGCTCATGAGCATATACAGTAATAAATTGATTGGTGTGCTTAAGTTGCTGAAGAAGGAAGTCCCTTGTTTCTTCAGAAATGAAATTTGGACGGTAAAAATAGATCCAAGCATAAGGATATTTTTCAGCAATATCGTAAATACAAGGAATGATACTTGACGAAGGGGCTTTCTTTTCTTTACCTTCTACAATGACATGGGTTACCCTATGGTTTTCAATAGCGATATGGACCAAATCTATATTCATATCCATTTATGCTTATAAGACACAGCTACTGCTTTTCGAATGCGGTTTTGTACAAATTCCAAATCTTTGACAAACAAGGTATTAAATTGTTTGGTATTCTGGCCTTCAAGGGGAACCAAGTTTCTTTTTTCTGGGTGGTATTCAAAAGGGGAAAACCCTCGTTTGATGAGCCATTGTACAATATCACTATTCTTTACTTGGTATTGTGTGGCACTATAATTTAATTCAATAATCAATGCTTTTACGCGAGGACTTGACAATAATTTCTCAGCGCCTAGCAACACTTGCATTTCATATCCTTCTACATCCACCTTCAAGATGGCCGCTCTATGACTTTCTTTACTCATAAAGCCATCCAAGCTTATCACGGGAACTTCAATCGCATTGGGGTAAGAAGCATTCACTACCCGGTTCATGACCGTATGCTGGGTAGAAAAATATAAATGTCCCGCTTCAGAAGCAACTCCTTTATGATAGGTATGTATGCAGTCTTGTAATTGGTTTAGGGAAATTTGCTCCATAAGCCTTCGGAAGGTAAGCGGAACAGGTTCAAAAGCATGGCAAGTCGTTCCCCGTATGCCTGCAACCAGCAAAGAATAATGGCCTAGGTTCGCGCCTACATCTATAAATTCATCTTCCGTAGTGAGGGTATGAAGTAAAAAAGTAGATTCTTGATATTCATACAAATAATAATAAGCATTAGCAATAATGCCGGCATCTCCCTTTTGTATTGCCAATTTCAAAGAGCCCAACCAAGGATAGATAAGTTCTTTTTTCCAAAGAAACTGAATATTAATCCAAAGATATCGAAGCAAATGATAAAAAGGAGCTTTCGCTGTAAGTGGATGTTTCTGGAACATTCCATAGCGCTTCTTAATCTTTTTGAATAATGCCTTTAGCCTCATTCTGAAAGCCACTTTTGGTAATACTTAATATTCTGATGTACAATTTTTTCTACAACAAAAGTTGTTTCAACTTTCAATTTGGCAGCTTTTCCTATAGAAAGTGTCTTTTTTGAATCCTCAAAAAGTTCTAAAACTGTTTGTACATAGCCATCAATATTGTTAGGATCGATTAAAAAACCATTCACTCCATCGTCAATCAAGTCCTCCGCCCAACCATAATTTGTATTTAAAACGGCTTTTTGTAGTGCCATAGATTCAATAGTGACCATTCCCAACGTCTCTGCCATCGAGGGATAGATACACAAATGAGCTTTAACCATTTCCTTTTGCACCTCTTCGTAGGGTATTTTACCAAGGTAAGTGGTTTGTAATTTTGCCTGCGGACTTAAACGTGCTTGCAGTAGTTTCCATGTAGAATGGCTTCCGGTTTGAATGTCTTTAGAATCCCCCCCTATAAAATACAACGTGGCCTTCGGTTGTTTCGCTACAATACGATTAAACATTTCAACTAATTGAAACACACCTTTTTTGCGTATCAAGGTACCCACATTCAAAATTCGAAAGGGTTCAAAGGTATCGGGGTTAGAATTCTGAAATAAGCTAAGATCCAATCCGTAGTGCAGAGTGGTCACTTTTTGGGGTGGGATTCCAAAAAGCTGCGCACTCTTGAGGCCTGCAAAGGTAGTTGGAGCAATATATCCCTGAGCTCCAAGCACTGCTCTTTTTTCAAAGAAACGGTTTTTCCACTTTTGAGGTCTTTTCTCCAAATAGCAGAAATAGGTATCACTGCCATGAAATCGTATAATTAGGGGGACCGAAAATTTCATAAAAGCGGTAATTCCAGTCCAATCCGGAGCCTCCAATAGTTGTATAGCTTGTTGTTTTACTTCATTTTCAATGTACCGTTGTAAATATTTCCGATAATAAAACCAACCTAAAGCCGTATATTTTTTATGGGCAATTAAATGAAAGGACACCCCTTCCTCTTGAAAAACCTTAGACTCTTGTTGTCCATAAACGAATAAAGTGACCTGAACACCTTTTGCTACTAAGGCATGTACCAAATTTCGGATACTGGTTCCCATTCCCGCCGCTTTTTGCACTTCGGGATGGGGATATTCGGGTGTTATGAAGCCTATATGCATTATGAAATATAACCTAGTTTTTGTCTTAGTTTTTGAGTTCCCATACGAACTCCCAATCGAATAAAAAAGGAATTCCCCTTTCTATGGATAGGATCGAATGTCTCGGTCTTGGGTTTAGCTTCCCAAATTTTACGAGCTGCTACTTCTTCATGAAATGAGGAATTAATTACCTGAATAGCATCTATTTCTTCTAATAGTTGATCCATACTTTTGGGACATTGAAAAATCGTTTTTAAACGTTCTAGTGCTTCCAAATTCTTTTGGTGCAAATCTTCATACTTAATCACCTCATAATGGGAAAAATCGGGTAATTCCCTTAGTATCCTATGGCTCATTTTCCTGCTGTAGTAATAAGGGTAGATACCTAACTGCATTCCTATTTTCTTCACCATTGTTTTGAATCCCGGTTTCTTAAACTTCATCGCTTTCATCAAGGAGTTAAAAACCGCATTGGGATCCCTCAGAAGTATGAAATGAATATCCTCAGGGAATAGCTTTCGTAAATGATCCTTTCCTATCAAAGTAGTGTCTTTAATCATTGCATATTCATTGTCACACTTTTCAAGGATACGGCTTCTCAAGGAATGGATAAAAAGGTGATCCATAAAATCCTTATCCGTTTTATGATGGATGGATTTGTAATAAATATGGTAGTAAGCCTCCAGCATTCTAGAAAGACGGGTTTCACTTCGATTGTGAATTAACACCTCATGTTGGGAAAATACTTTTATTGCTTCAGATACGAAGTTATGCCCAGTTCTTGGAGAATAGGAATTAAGAAATATGATTTTTTTCTCAGAAGGCATTTATTTAAAATTTTAGCTAGTTTTCAAAATGAACTTCCCAGGGAGTTCCCAAAAATTGCTGTTTTAAATCTTCATAATTCATGATAAGTTCACTCAATTTTTCTGGATTTTGTTTTTTGTTTTTTACGACTACTTCTTTTTTGGACAGCCCTAAAAACTCATATAATTCATAGGCGGTACTTATTGGGTCTTCCGCTAGGTTTTCATAATATATTTCGGTATAGGGATGATTTGAAAAGGCCCTTCTGGTATGCTCTTCATAATTAGAGATTTTTTGAAACGTGTTTTTACATTCTTCAAAATCCAAGGAAATCCTCTTCTCATCCAAATTCAACCCGTGAGGTCGATCTACATTCTCACTCCACAATTTCGTTTTTTCCCCAATTTTTTGTGACACCAAAGCACTTAACCTATTTTTTCGAATTAGATGGATGATCTTTATTTCTGAATCCCTTTCTATAAGATCCCAAACTTCAGTACCCCCATCCAATGGATGGTAGTAAAAAATCTTACATCCAACTTGCTTGATATTTTTAGGTTTTTTATTAAAGAACTGATTCCAAACTGTATGTGTATCCTTTCCTTGCAACGTTTTAAAAATTTCCCCACTACAAGCAATTTCAGGATGATGATCCAATAATGATTTCAGTAAACTGGAACCCGTCCTAGAGCGGCAAATAATGATAAACTTACCATATCCCATATGCCCCCTTAGGGCTACCCTTTTCTGATAAAGATTTTTTTTAAGTAAATGATAATATTTTTTCAAGTGATCAATTTTAATGTAAGATTTGTGCAATCCCCTCCCAAATTCGCTCACTGGCTTTCTCCGGATTTTTAGGGTGATTTATTACACCATACCATCGTTGGGCAGTAGGTACGGGATTTATCCTACCCTCCAATACCAGCTTTAAAGCATTATATATTTCATTTTTTTTCAAAGCCCACACTACAGCATCTTTTGGCATGGATCGAAAATGCACATACTTATAATTTTGCCCTATATCCCGTATTCCTTTTTTTAACTGGGGTTGTTCGTAATTAGGGTAGATACAGGGTTTATGATGTATTGCAAAATCGAAAACCATACTGGAGCATATATTCACTACCAAATCGCAATGATGGCAGGTATTGACCAGTCGAACAAAATCTTCTTTAGTAGGCATAACTTCATTCCATTGGCTACCCATGGTTTTCCATAAGGGTTTTACCGAAGTAATGACATCTTTGTACTCTTCCAATACTAAATCGTAACGTCCCGAATCGTCCACTGGCACTTGCCTATATACCACCCCTAAATTAAAGTCTTCATCATTTAATTTCCGGACCGCTTTAGCGACATCTTCCAAATAGTATTGATCCAAGGGAGAGGTTGTTTGGTCATCCCCAGAGAAACAAACGTAGCGCTTTTGTGCGTCTAGACCATGTGATTCACAAAAGGCTTCCCTTGTTTGTAAAAGGGACGTATCGTAATGGGGCTCAAATTGAGGTGTTCCGGTTACGAAAACTTGTTCGGCGCGTACTTTCGGATAGTAGGTAAGTAATTGTTCCTTCATGAGTTGCGACCATACAAAATAATAATCGGTTTCAACCGTACTCATACCTTTCGGTAAGTTATCCCAACTATAAACCCAACAAGCGGTAGGAATCCCTAATTCCTGAGCAGCCAGCAAAGGCGCAATCGCCTGGGTCGCTCTCTGGGTGGTACAAAATACCAAGTCAGGTTGATGTTCCCTTAATTGCTGAAGGCATTCCTGGTACCGATTCGTACTTTTCTCGGCAGCATGCATGGCATCCATAAGGTTTTGCCATCCTTTTGGAGTGCTCGAAAACTGTTCATGATAGCTAACAAAAAGGGATTTCATCACATTTTTCAAACCCTTCCAACGCAAAGGAAACCGATAGGTTTTATAAATAGGGTCTTTTAGTCGTTTACGGTTTAAGGCCAACTCCACCCGTTTACGGGCTCTACTAAGGGTAGCGGTTTTAGGGTGAATTTGCGTGTTTTGCAATACCACCTCCTTATAGCCCAACTGTTCCTGTAGTGGAAATACGGAATGATTCCAATATATCACTTCAAATCCTTGCTGCTCACCTACTTCCTTAAAATTTGTAAAGGCAAAATTTCGAAGTCCAACACCATCGGGAAATAACACAAAAATCTTTTTTGCCATTTATGCCTTTCGGTATTTTAATTTATCCCTTTGTACTTGCTCTATAGGAAGAATGTCTTCTTTTTTGTATTGCAAAGCCTTATACACAGCCCGAACATCTCTTGACAGTTTACGCATGCCCATAGGCTCTAGGGAAGCGGCATGATCGGTACCCTTCCATGTACGATCCAATGTATAATGACGTTCAATTATGGGAGCTCCCAAGGTATAGGCAGCCATATCGACCGCAATCCCTAGGTGGTGACCCGAAAAACCGATATGTTTTACATCGTCCCCGTATTGCTCAAGGAGGTTTTTAATATCCAACAAACATACATCTTCAAATGGAACCGGATATCCCGAAGTACAATTGTACAAGACCAAATCCTTGTTACGTTCGTTATCTTTGAAAAACTGTACCAAAGCAGCTATTTCCAATTTGGTCGTCATTCCGGTAGATATATGAATTTCCCCCGAATAATTTTCACATAACCATTTTAGCATCTCAAAATGATTATTACAAGCAGAAGGAATTTTTATAAACTCGGGTTGCAGAGAGGCAATTTCTTTGGCCGAAGTAAGATCCCAAACCGATGTTGCATAAATCACTCCAATCTCTTCACAATAGGCTTTTAATTCGGCATGTTGTGCTTTCGAAAACTCTAAAAACTCCCGGTGTGCCCCATAGGTAGCACCATAAGAATTTACTGGGTTGGGATGGGGTGCTTGGTATTGTTCTTCCGTAAGCAACTCTTTATTATTTCGCTTCTGAAATTTTACGGCATCTACATTGCAGAAAATCTTGGCCACTTTAATCAGTTCTTTGGCAATCTCCATGTCGCCTTTATGATTACAGCCAATTTCAGCAATGATAAATGGGGGGTGGTATTTATGCATAACGTAGGTTGTATTTTTCAATAAACTGGCAGACTTCCCTAATGGCCCCGCCGCCACTGGGATGGGAAAGGGTGACGTCTGCAATATTTTTAATTTCTATCATCGCATTTTGGGGAGCAAACGACCAAGATACATAAGCCATGGCAGCCATATCGTTCACGTCATCGCCCACATAGGCTATTTGGTCGGGGGAAATACCTTGCGTATCACAAACATATTGCAATTGGTGATATTTGTCTTTAACCCCCAAAAAAACTTCTTTAATTTTAAGTTTCTTCATTCGCTGAGCCACTAATTCAGAATTTTCGGAAGTCATAATCAGCACCTCTATCCCTTTTTCCCGAAGAAGTTCCAAGCCCATTCCATCCCGCATGTCAAAAGATTTAGCCAATTCGCCTTCTTTTCCATACCAAACGGTTCCTGGGGTAAAAACCCCATCTACATCGAGCACTAAATGGGTAATCTTGGCCGTTCCTTTTTGTTGTTGCAGTCGCTTTACCAAAAGTTGCTCAACAAAAAGCCAATCCGTTTCCGAATCAATTTCAGTATAAGATATCTCGGGCATTGTAACAAGTTCAATACTTCCACTTATTCGGGTTTTCGTCTTCTTAAACGCACTTGCTGTGGTTGCATATACCGCACCATTTTCAACCAAAAGTCCTTCAAAGTCTTGCCTTCTTGGCCGATGGGATGGATCATAGTTTAGGGGTGCTCCTTCCGTATTCCAAACAAATCGATGGGTATTCACTACAGTCAATGCCGAATCTTTTCCTTTTTCCAAGGCGGCCAAGCAACAATTAATATCTTTCTGGGTTGTCGTAGGAGAGGTAGCCTGTAGTAAACAAAGCACTTCAAAATCTTTACCAACAGCCTCGTAAAATTCTTCTAAAGCCATTTCAGTGCTTGCTGTATCGGTAGCAGAGGCTTCACTTCTTTCAAAAAGTTTGATTTTGGGAAGATGCTTGTAGTGGGTTTTTATAAAATCCTGAATGTCGTTGTCATCAGTAGCCACGTAGATGGCATCCAACTTTGAAAAAGCAGCTTCATTAAGTACCCAAGTAAATAAAGGGCGTCCAGCCATTTTCCGTTTGTTCTTTCCGGGGATTCCCTTGGAGCCTTTCCGTAGGGGCAAAAAACCTACCGATGTTGCCATACCTTTGCTTTTGCGCTAAGATAAAAAAATTGGGTTGGTATGCACTTTTTTTAAAGCATAAATTTAACAGTTCCTTAGCAGTGTTGAAAATTTATGAAAAGCCAAAAATGACCTTTTACGGTAATTGAATTACACAAAGAAACGTACCCTCCTTAGGGAATACACGAAACACATACGGAAAATCCCTATAAAAGGATATAAGATGCAATAACAATAGGTCATGTACTTCCTTAATCGTGTAATATTTAGGCACTTTTTTACCCAACACTTTTTTTAGCTGTTGCTTCGCACTACTTTTGGAGTGGGTCTCCTGGAAACGAAAAGCATGAATACCTGCTTCCAAAGAAGGGAGTGTAGCATACAAAAACGCGTCAAAAGCATGTTTTTCGCAACCAAGAGCAAGGATTTCTCCCGAAAAATTTGCAAGGGACTCCATTACCGATTCAGAAGGAACCTCTCCCCAAGCTTTTGGATTAGCCCCTGTAGTTTTCTGTATTCGTTTTTGTGACAAACGCTCGTGATTCAACTGTACTATCCCTTGTAACTGAAGTTTTTCGGTAAGCTGATTTTGCTCTTCGCTTCGATAGTTTGCATGCCATTGGTGCAATAATAAAACTTCTTTTTCATAAAAATGAACCGGAACTCCTAAGTTCCTCAATCGTACATGAACATCGGTATCTTCGGCACCCCAAAAGTGATAAAACTCATCAAACCCTCTTATTTCATGAAGCACTTGAAATGGGAACAGGGTAAGTCCCGTAGCCTCGTGCGTACTTTCGAAGGCTATTTCACATTCCATAAAGGGAGCATTTTTTTGAGTCTCCTTTTCTGAAAGAAATCCTACTTTAAAATAGGTTACCTCCCTATCTTTTTGAAGGGATAAGGTCCTTTCTACAAATTCTGGATGGAATAGCATATCCACATCGGCGACAAAACCCCAGCCCGTAGTTCGTTGCTTTATAATCCAGTTTAAAGCCCGACTTTTGTTCCAAGGCTGAAATTGGGTTGCCGCATAATGATAAGTAACAAACTCAAATTGACCGATCAACTTTTTTACCGCTTCCGCTATTTGAGGTTTTGAACCATAGTCTACCCAAATTACTTCAAATTCCTTGGAGGTTTGTAATTGTAAACTTTTCAGGGAACGAAGTACCCTATTTAAATCCCGGTCGCGATATGGAAAAATAAGTGTAATCAAAGCAATGTTTCCGTGGCAATTTTATGATAGCAAGTTAGTACTTCCTTTTGAATGTGCGCAAATGCCCACTGTTCTTTTTTTTGCTGGTTGTATTGAAATGCGGTTCCCCAAAGTGTTTCAGAAGTAAGTGCTTGGGCAATTGTTTTAGCTATAGCGGGCACGGCTTCTTCATCCTCAATTAAAAAGCCGTTCATTCCAGGAGTGATCACCTCAGCCGTAGCGCCTCCCGGATTCGATTGTATGGGAAAGGCGCCCATTCCTATCGCCTCCAACAAAGTATTAGGCATTCCATCACTTTGACTATTTCCTATGTACACCAAACTTTTTCCCATTTCCTCGAGTAGGGCTTTATGGGGCATCATTCTTTTTTTGGTGGAAATGATTTCCATAAGGTCTGTCAAGGCCTTGTGTTTCTGAATAAACGCCACTACTTCATCATCCGCTCCAAATACTTTCCAGTTAAAGCGCTCCCGAAGCCCTACTTCTAACTGTAGGACCGACTTTAACACAGCGATGGCCCTCCCAGATCGACCTTCATAACCTTTAATGAGAATCGTTTCCCGTTCTGTAGGTGGTTTTACATAAGCTTGGTATTGATTCCAATGAAATCCGCCTCCCCCTGGAAATACTCCCAGAGCCGTTCCTTTAAATCCTAATGCTGCGGCTATTTTTTGGTCCCGAAGGGTATCGGAAAACATATAATCGATATGTGGCAAAACAGTTTCCAAATCTTTCCGGTGGTTGGGCAACTCCTTGTAGTAAAACAAATCGCTCCCCCAGGAAGAATAAACCCACTTTAGTTTTGGGTACCGTAACATCACGGGGAAAATAGGAACACAGCACGCATACATCACAAAAGTATGTACCACATCGGGTTGCACTTCTTTTAGGACTTTTTCAAAAGCTTTTTCCACATTATTTTCCAGCGCTTGATGCACCCATGGCAGTTTTTTCTTAAGCCAGGTTCTCCCCTTAAAATCGCCCCCCTTATAGCGCCATTGGGTATGCTGCGTGACCCAAGGAAGGTTTTTATTGTAGCCTCCATTTAAAATATCGAACCAATGCACTTCATGGCCAGAGCTTTCCAACTGGGAAGTCCACCGGGTAAAATGTAGTGACGGTATGGATACCATGAGGATTTTCATGCTTTTGGTCTTTTTTTAAATAAAGCGCCTAAATACGTTTTCAGCAATCTAAAAGAAGGAGTACGCCAAAAACACTTCCAAAAATAATACGTTCCCTTTACCAAATTTCGCTCTCGTTGAAAGGAACGCATCAATCCTTCTTCCACCTGTTTCAAAGCCCTTTGAATCACCTCGTTTTTGGAAACAAAATGAGGGTCTTTCTGCAGGTTACTTAATATAAATCGTTTAACCAACAAAACATCACTATGCTTTTTACGCAGTTGGGCCGATTGGCCAATGGCCATTCGATACATCGCTACAGGTTCCTTCAGGTATTTGATGCTTCCCCCATCAGCCAGTGTCCAGAGGTACAACGGCCAATCACCATAAGGCAAACGAGCCCACCAAGAAGGGATAGAATGGCCTCGTATTTTATTTCTGAATACAGCGGTTACCGAAGCAATATAATTTCCTTGAATCAAATCTTCGAAGGATGTGGTTTCGGGGATCTCCTCCCGCTCCTGAAATTGAACCGATCCATCGGGCCAGAGATCCTTCTTTTGGGCGAAAACCAAGTCGTAGGTAGGATGGGCTTCCAAAAAAGAGACTTGTTTTTCCAATTTCAAAGGGTCGGTCCAGTAATCATCTCCATCACAAATGGCGATATAGTTTCCGGCACACTGTTGCAGGGTACGGATAAAATTTTGAATAAGCCCAGTATTAATAGGGCTAGTCACCAAAGTAATTTGATCGGGAAACCGTTGCTGGTATTCTTTGCAGATAGCTAAAGTGGCATCGGTAGAAGCATCATCACCAATCACCAGTTCAAAACGGTATTGGGTTTGCTGTGCCAAAATACTTTCGATCATTTGCGCCACAAGGCCCTCTTGGTTGTACACCAAAATAAATACACTTACCAGAGCCGGTTGTTGTGATACTTCCATACCGTTAGGTTAACCAAAGTTTATCCCATCGGCTTCGTTGGTCCTGAAACCCATATCCAAAATTTTCAAGATCCTGAGCATACTGCTGGGCCACCCAATCGCGATTCTTATCGCTATAGTAGCGTGAATAATGTTTCCGTTTTTTTTTGGAGGCATTGATATGCGTTTCAAAAGGGCGGTCTATATGCAATAATTGGAGCACTTGCTGCATGTCTTCCAGAAAATTCTCAAAACGGCCTACATAATCCAAGGCATAAGGCCCGTCGTTATCAAAAAAATGGGATTGCGGGTCTAAATGCTCTCCACGATAATAGGTTTCGGAAACCTCGTTCAACACCTTTGTGAATTTTCCGCTTCTACGCAGATAATGGGAAAACGAATCTTTTATTTTTTGGTCTTTCATCAACCAGAAATAATCGCTTACGGCACGGTCCCATGGGTTTCGAACAAAAGTAAACTTGGTATAACTTTCCCACTGTTCGGGAGTTACCAATTCGGTTTCCAATAATTGCTGTGCTGTGGCGTGTTGCATAAAAAACTTCCGTTTGGGGCACCAGCCGTGCAACACTTCGTAATTAGCCTCTTTCCAGTGGATTTTCTCATTCGGAAACAAAAAATATTTTACACTCGTCCCGGCACATTTCGGAATGTGAATAAAAATACATCGATGTGCGTGGCTAATCATGAAAAAAAATAGTCCATTTGATGTTTTTGTAATCCCTTGTTTCGGTAAAACCATTTTCTAAAACTTTTTCGGCCAAAGATTTTTCCTAAAAGTTTCTGTTTCAGAAAAAAAACGAAAGGACGGGGTCGCATTATAGATTTCGGGAGCCCCCTAAAATCTATGGAATCGGCAGGCGTTTTCAAAGTAGAAAAAACTTCCTGCATCCAGGGCTCCATGGCATTACCCATATGGTAGGAGTAATTTTGATAAGTCGCCAAACGATAACCATCACACAATACAGGGGGCTTATCCAAATATTCAAATTCACTATCCCCTCCTAACAAATAGGGTGAATTGCCTTTGGGTAGGGTTCTAAATACCGAAGTTTTGTAGGTCACCGTCATATGGTTACAGCCCACTACCGCTTTGACACCTTGTGTAGATTTCAAACCTAAAATCACTTCCTTGTACTTTCTATCCAATCGGGGCCAGCCAATACTTTGAACAAAACGAGTCATCGCTTCTGGATCGGCTACGGGCAAAAACTGCAGTTTTTTGGAAAAAAAATAATCTTTCCAAATAGGATAGGTAAGTCGTGCCTGCGTTCCAAAAATGGGAGTGGGAGATACTGCAGCTGCCTTTGGAAAAGCCTCAAATACTTCATATACAGCTTTCTCCCAGTCGTTCAAAAAGAGGACATCGGCATCGGTAAGTGTCACAAAAGGACTTTCCAAACTCCGCAAAGCCTTCAAAAGGGCATTGATTTTCCCAACCCCTTCTTTCAGCAAAAATAGATCTTGTATCCAACCTTTTTTATGGTATTCCGACAGCCTATGGGTAACCGTTTCACAACAACCATTAGCTACTACGCAAATTTCCGTGGTAGGCTGCTTGGTTTTTACCAGCGATTCCAAACAGGTTTCAAACACCTTCAAAGCATCCTTATAATAACCATCCATCTCGGGGATGTACAAAGGAATAACCACCACATGAGGTGCCGGATCAGGAACTTGGGCTAGGTCCTTGGTTGGGTTATTTCCTTTGCGCATGGTTGATCAATTTGGAGGACAAGATACTATTATTGAAAAAAATGGGCGACCGCTTCCCGGTATTTCTTCTGAATTTGCTCACGGGTATAGTGGGCGATATAACGTTCCCGATTGGCTTGAGCTATTTTTTGAACCTCCAATAACGACAAAGAGACAATCCTTTTCAAGACCCTATCAAAATCTTGGGCATCTTCTACCGCAAACCAAAACTTATTTTCGGTTCCCTGCAACCGCTCGGGCATAGCTCCCACTTCTGTACTCATAATAAGACGGCCCGCCGCCATAGCTTCTAGCCCTACCAAAGGACCCGATTCTTCATAAGAAGGAATTACCAATACATCAAAAGTCTTATAAAATTTGGACAACTCCTTTGGCGACATACTTCCTTTATAAATTAGATGGGAGAATTTTTGGGCAAACGCTTCCACATCTTCTTTTAAAGGGCCCTCTCCAATAAGGGTGAGTTGAACATCGGGATGTTTGCTGCAATGTTCCAATAAAGGCAATACGCCTTTTTCTTCACTAAGCCTTCCTACATATCCTAGGGAGCTAATAGTTTTATCAAGAATGGGGTGGGACAACAACTCATCTTCAAATTGTGCCGTTTGATCAATAAGTCGGTAGGGTACTGAAACATACTGCGTCAAACGATGGGCATTTTCTTGGGAGTGCATCAAAAACATCGAGGCTTTTTCCAATAAAGGGGCTAACTTTTTCCCTATAACCTCAACAGTTCCGGTAATTCGAATAAGCACCGGAATACTTTCTGCATGAGCCGCTTCCAAAATTTCCCGTATCCCATAACTAGCTACTTGCGTACAGAGTAATAGTGCATCAAAATGCTTTACATAGTCCCGCAAATAGGCTTTCGAAAGACTATCGAAAGGTACTCTGGATTTCACCCAGGGATGATTCACATAGGTAAACCCCGGTTGCCTCCCTCCCTTCAAAAACGACATCCAATTAGCCCACCGCCTTAACTTAGGATATTTTAAATATAACTGTTCTTGCAAGCTAGAAAAGGAAACACCTTCGGGCAGGGCTACCGATTGTTGCGTCATTCCAGCGGTAGAAAAAATAGTTACCTCATACAGGTCCTTTAGAGCAGTAGCAATAAAATGCACTTCCACTTCCCTACCGCCTTGATCTACGATGGGACCGATAATGGCTATTTTTTTTTTTACGGTCACGATTAAGCGTTTTTTAAATCTTTAAAAATAGTGGAAAAAGATTTACCCGTCGTCAAACCCAATTTTACAAAACAAAGTGCCACTCGAAAAAATTGATAGCGCCCTAAGTGTTTGGAACGATGTAACACATATTGGTAGTTGGTATATAAATACCTATTGCGGATGGCCGAAGGCAACTTAGTTAAATGCTTTTCAATTAGTCTCCACCCACGTAACAGTTTTAAGAACTCTTTTTTAGAGGGGATCTTACTGGTATTTCCTGCATGAACCCGAACCCCAACCAAGCTTTGGGGAGTAAGGTGTAGGGACAGTTCTTTTTGAGCAAGTTCCGATAAAAATACCGCATCGTCGTTTGGGACATCTTCCCATACTATATCCTTGGCATACTGGGCTGGGACAAGCCATGCTGCCGTGGCGATAAACCCCCCTTGGGAAAGGGCTTCATACAGCTGGGGCATGGTAGTAATCGTTGTCTCAAATAAATGTGGAAAGGGAAAGGTGTAGGGCTCTTCTAGGGTTTTTGAAAATTTCTTCCAACCACAAATAAGGAGCGTGTTTGAAGAGTGGTTTTGTAATTGTGTTTCAATTTTTTTGGGATACAGAACATCATCATAATCCAAAAATTGCAACCATGTACCTTGGGCATGCTGCATGGCATGGGTACGGGCACGATCCCGTCCAGAATCACAAAGTATAAATTGCAAACGGTCATCTTTTACCCCTAAAAACCGTTCACAAGCTTCAGGCGTCAATCCACCGTTACAGGCCAGCAATACCTCAATTTGGGTATGGGTCTGTGCCAAGGCACTGGCCACACACTCCTTTAAAAAAGGAACCGTTTGATGTACTGGAATGATAATGGAAACGAGCAAAATTAAAACAACTTTTTCTTAATTCTTTTAAAGAATACTTGAAGATAGTAAATCCCAAAAACCTCCTTGATTAAATAGCTCCTTTGTTTTGGGTGTAATTTCCAAAATAGGTTCTTCATGAGTATCTGAGGAAGTAAACGAGCATCTTTGGTTTTTCTTTTTTCATTTTTTTGAGTGGCTTGCCCACCATGCAAGCGAAATTTTATTAAAACCTTATCTACAAAAGCAATTTTATAAAAAGGCATTAATCGATACCAATATTCAAAATCTAAAGTCTGACTTAAGCGGGTATCAAAATAACCTACCTTATCAAAAACTTCTTTTTTGAGCAATACTAAAGAGGGTTCCCCTATTTTATTGTTTGGTAAATTCAATAGGTTTTTATCCCTTAAATAAGCTTTACCATCTAAAATGCCTTGTTTAACAGTAATTCCTTTCCAACTTTGATGCAATATTCCACATTTTCGAAGCCAAATTGTATAGTCTTTAGGCTCGGTGTCAAATAAAAAATCTCTCTTCCCATAAACCAAACCAATTTCAGGATCGGTTTTTGCTAGGTTTACCATCTCTTCCAAACAATACGGCAAGAGCACATCATCCTGAAACAAAAACTTAATATACGCTCCTTTTGCATGTTTTACACAATGGTTCCAATTGGCCCCAATACCCTTTGGGGTATGTTGAAAAATATGTACTGGGAAAGAAACACGAGCTTTAAAATTCTCTAAAATTTGAAGGGTGTCGTCTTTAGAAGCATCATCACTTATCACAACTTCAAAATCTTTATATGTTTGAGCTTCAACGGATGCCAAGGCTTCCGACAAATAATCAGCTCCGTTGTAAGTTGGTATGCAGATAGAGACAGTATGCATTTCAAATTAATTAGACCCTTTGTTTCTTAAGCCTTTAATAAGCCTTCTCTTTATCTTTGTGAATATGGGGATATTAAATTCTTTTACAAGCCTATCATGCTTCTTTTTTAGTTCTACAAAAGAGGTTCCATAAAGCTTATAATGTTTTTTGAAAATATAATCGATATTACGAAGGGTCATTTCTTTATCAAAACTACGAATCATCGAACTGGCTAAAACCCGATAATCAAAAGTCACTTCTTCTAAATAAAAAAAAGAATGATTTGCAGCTATTACCCGTAACCAAAAATCCCAATCTTCGTGACCTTGATGTGGCATGGCTTCATCATATAATCCCAATTCATCAAAAATTTGCTTTCTAATAATGGCGCAAGCATCAATATAGTTATGTGAAAGCATCTTATATCTACTAAATTCCCCAACCTTCCATATACCTGTTTTTTCCCCAAAATACTCTGCATCTCCATACACAACACCAATAGCGGAATCCTGTTCTAAAATCTTAAGAGCTTTGCGTGCAAAGTTGGGCCTAACTTTATTATCAGAATCTAATGGTAAAATATAATGCCCCAGAGCTCTTTCAAGCCCAAAATTTCGGGCCGACCCCAAGCCCCCGTTTGGTTTTTCAAAGTACCGAAAACGGGCATCTTTGGCCACCCACTCTGAAGCAATGGCCGCTACCCCATCGGGGGAACCATCGTTTACAATAAGTGCTTCCCACGACTCAAAATCCTGCGCCAACACAGAAGCAAGGGTTTCGGGCAAGGTTGCTTCCGATTGGTAACAGGGAATGATAATGGATAATTTTACCGCCATTTCAGAATTTAAAACGAAGATAGTATTTGTAAATTTGTTGCCACAATATATTTTTTGGAAAGCGTAGTATGGCCAAATTCTTAATAGTTTGTAACCTTTTTTTGGCCACTACTTTTTGCTCTTCTAAAGATAAGATTTGCACAATCCTTTTATAAAAAAACAAATATTGTAGTTGTTGCCGAAGCTTGTTTTGTTTCTGAAAGATACCTTGGGAGTGTATTCTATAAACAGACATAGTATCATTCAAACATTTTATTTTCTTACTTTTTGTTACCAAGGCATATAGTGACAGATCCCCGAATGGAATCCCTTCAAACCACTTTGGAAAGGAAAAACTTTGAGGAATCTTAAATAAAACACTAGCAGTAGCAATAAAATTATAATGACTTAATAAATCTTTATAAACGAATGTATTTTCTTCAAAATCCTCTGGTATGGCATGAAGTGTAAATTCTCCCTTTTCATTCAAAAGTTGAGCCCTGTGAAAACAAAGTGCATAATCGGGATGTGCCTCTAAAAAATCTACTTGCTTTTGCAGTTTTAAAGGGTCGGTCCAATAGTCATCCCCTTCACAAAGCGCAATATATTTGCCTTTCGAGACTTTGAGACTTTCCATAAAATTAGAACGTCCCGTTGGGTGGCCTTCTATGTAGATCACATCTCCCCTACTTCTTAAAAACAATCGTATGATATCGGAATACTTTTCGGCATAGGCTTTACAAACTTCCCTGGTACCGTCGGTACTCGCATCTTCACCCAAAATAATCTCGAAAGGAAATGTGGTTTGCTGCATCAAAATACCCTCTAGGCATTCTGAAATATAGTCCCTGTGGTTATAAGTAGTGACCACCACACTTACTTTGGGCCCTTCCATATCCATTAAAATTCAAAATAAGAGCTAGGCAAAGCCCTACCCAGTTGTTGTTCCAACCTTCGATTGGAAGTCTCAAACAATTCTTTTAAAAACCGCTCAATATAATTGGGATAGGAAAATTCAATTTCCCGTACCTTTTCATAATCGGCTTCAGCTTTTTCTATATTTCGATTCTTCATTCGGGCATCTCGATACAGTACATCGTCTTCAATGGAAATACCCAAATCTCCCCTAAAATGATCCTTCAGACGGTGAAAATTGGTTCCCGTACTATAGGCTTGGTTTCCTATTCCATGAACAAATTCTTTATTTAGGTTTCTCATTTTCTCCAGTGCAGATAGGGAAAGTGGTTTGTTGTAATGGTCCAAATTCAAATTTAAGGGAGTAATGTTTAAAACCTGACAGAGTTTTTCAGTTAACAAGCAGGTATCTTCTCTGTAGCGTAACTTCCCTTCAGAAGTTCGGTAATCTTCAATACATAAAACCTCCATATTATCCTTTCCAAACAAATTGGAATACAATTCATAGAGATAATGATACTGAAAATCAAAAATAAAATTGTTGTCCCTTTTGTAATAAATGTATTCCAGATAATCCTGAAATGTCCCGTAGTACCCTATTTTAATCGCCTCTTTATATAGAGACTCTATTAAATTTTTCTGCTGACGTACAATAAGAATGATTTTAGTGTCCTTGCCGAAAGCTTCAAAAACGCGCTGTGCCTTTTCCTCGATTTCTATTTGATCTGGTGTGAAAGTGAAGGATAGCAACTCCAGAGAAATCCCGCAAGCCTTCTTTTCGGGGTTTTGCTGAAATAAACCAAATTCGTTTTGGAAGGCCTGGTGTATTCCTTCCTTTGCCTTTCGGTAGGTAAATTTTTTACTGTACTGAAAATGATTTTCACAGGCAGCCCCAATAACCGAGTTAATATAATCCACATTAGAACCCACCCCAACTCCCAAATGATAAATTTCAGGATGTTGATCAAAAAAATCCCTTTGCAAGGTGGTAGAAAGATTTTTTGGCAAGCCTATATGAATGTATTTTGTTTTCATCTTACTTTATTAATTGGGCATATCCAAAACCTGTCGCGCCAAAACCGTTACCATTATAGACCAAATAGCGCTGTCCCTGAAACTCAAACGTGGAACTATACTCTTGCATAATGGATTCCCAAGTTTCTGCAGGCTCTTTTAGATTTATTTCTGAATCTTTACGTTCCCATTGCAAGCCGTCTTTGGAAGTAGCATATCCCAAACGGTAACTTTTACTGGCATCGGTTCTGTAATCTTCAGAATTACGATAAGAATAAATCATATGATATACTTCATTTTCCTTAAAAACCATTGGCTTTCCAATAGCATGGGTAAAATCATCATACCCTATACACTCTACATTCTTTCGTTCCCAATCAATTCCATTGTGGGATTCAGCATAACGAATTAAATACCATGGTTCGGGCCAATCCTTCACATTCTTCCATCCGGTGCAGGAAACATACCACATTTTCCATAGGTTGCCCTCTTTAATAACATACGGAGCCGTATTGAAAAAAGGTTCGTGCTTGTCACGATCCAGTATTGGACCTTTGGAAAACTTTTCAAAATGAATACCGTCTTCACTAATGGCCAATCCTATTGACAAACGATAAGAAACCGTAACCTGTGGGTTCCAGCCAATGTAGTACAGGTATTTTTTTCCATCATGATCCACGATAGAGGAAGGCATGATACCGTTGTCATCAAACGTCCCTTGTGCGCCTAAGGACAGAATGGGCTTGGAGTGTATTTTTAAAATATTTTTAGGGTTTTTAGGAGACACTTCTATAAAAGTTGGTAAGCTCCTACCCTTTGCATCCCTAGTAGAAAAATAGATACGTAGTAAATCTTCAGAAATTAAATCACAAACGGGTAATGCTGCATAGTTATGGATCCAATCGGAAGTATTTTCCCTAGGATCAAAAAGCTGTCCTTTCTTTTCCCACTTCATATCAATACAGGTTATAGCTTAATTTTCCTTCCAGTTTCTTGGCAGGGTTTCCCACATACACCCCCCACTCTTCGGTTTCCTGTTTGGTGATGCTTGCCCCCATAGCCACAAGGGTGCCTTTTTTAATATGGCTGTAATCCCTTATGGTCGCATTCACCCCAAAAAAACAATGCGTTTCTACCACACAATGTCCCGAAAGCACCACATGCGAAGTAAAAAAGACATGGTCCTTGATTTCCCCGTGATGGCCAATATGGTTACCACTCCACAGTACTACATTGTTGCCAATCTTAGTAAAGGGCTGTAGGGTATTATCTTCCAATATAAAACAGTTCTCCCCTATTTCATTGTCACAAACCGTAGCCTTACTACTCACATAAGAAATATAGGAATAGCCCTTGGCCTTACCCTCCAAATAAATTTTCTCCCGCAACTGATTCATGCTTTTGGCTGTCATAGGTGCAAAGAGTTGGTAGCGATCTGGAGGGTACTGGGTTTCCACGTTTTCAAAATCTACCACGGGAAGCCCCTTAAAGGTTTCACGATCTTTATATTCTTTAGACACGGTAAAGGCTACCACCTCATGCTCGCTATCGTGCGTTAGGTAATAATACGCCAGTTCGGCCGTATCCATTAATCCAAAAATAACCACCTTCGCCATACTACACTTTTTTATATTGCTTTATTAATTGAAGGGCTTCCGCTTTGGTACAGAACATAAGTACATCTATCATGGAAAGTCCCAGTACACAGGGTTCCTCAAATTGCGGATAGGCCTCTAAATGGTTTTTCATAAAATACAGGTTCACGCCCCGTCCTGAAAAATACGCTTTTTCATACAATTCTTTTCCGCCCGAAGGGTTTACATAGGTGTCATACCCTTTTTTTTGGGTAATGGCAATCAAACGGTCTGCTTTATCCAATCCCTTGGTTTCGGGATACTGCTGCGAACTTACCTCAAATTGGGTGAAAAGTCCTACGTATTCTGAAATAGCTTTCACACTTTGGATGGCCAAATGAGCAATCGAGGTATACGGAGTGTCAAAAACCTTTTTTACCAAAGCATATACTTCTTCATAATAAGGGGCTTTGGCATACTGTTGTTGCAAGGTGGCAAAAAATTGTTGTTCCCATTTTACATCTTTCAACACGGCAATTTCATGGATCAGCTTATTTTGGGAAGCGCCTTGCAGGGGAATGGAAAAAAGATGGGCTTTGCCATTCACCAATAGTTGGTTTCGATTGATCCATCCGCGTTTGATAAAATGCACATCGTCATAAAAAACAAAGGTATCTACCGCATCCACCAATTGAAAGTATCCCAGATACGGAAACACATACGGTTGCATAATGGCTAGGGAACCCTTCATGCGGTAAGGGTGTTTACAATTTGCGCTTGGATTTCTTCAGAAATATCATGCGACAGCGGCAGGCATAGAATGCGTTCTGAAACCGATTGAGATACGGGCATATCGGGGCCTGAAACATAGGGCAAGGTATGCAGACTTGGGTAAAAATACCGCCGTGGGTAAATATCCAAAGCATTCAAGCGCTCCTGTGCGGTAAGCAATAACGCTTCCGAGTCAAAAATAATGGGATAATAAGCATAGTTCCATTGGGTACCTTCCCGAAGCTTTAGGGTGGTGTATTGGGATAAGTGCTCTTGGTAAAAGGTCACCGCCTTTTTTCGATGTCCTACTATTTGAGGCATATAGGGTAACACCGCCAGCCCCAAGGCTGCTTGTAATTCACTCATCTTGGCATTGATTCCCAAGCCTTGAAAAGCTTCTTGCCCTTCATGCCCAAAATTGTGATGGTAAAAAAGCTTTTGGTATAATTCTGAATCCTTACAAAAAACCCCACCCCCTTCCCCGGTATGGAACAATTTGGTGGCATGAAAACTACAGGTACTTACATCACCATAATGAAAAATACTTTTCCCTTGGTAGGTTACCCCAAAGGCATGCGCGGCATCATAAATTACTTGAAGACCATGCTTCGCTGCAATCGCTTCAATAACGGTGACATGACAAGGGTTTCCAAAAACATGGGTCGCCAAGATGGCCGTGGTTTTTGGGGTAATGGCCGCTTCAATAAGGGTTTCGTCCAAGGTAAGGTATTCGGGATGGATATCCACAAATACGGGCGTACAACCCTCCCATACCACGCTACTGGTGGTAGCTACATAACTAAAGGGCGTAGTTATAATTTCCCCCGTTAAGCCCAAGGCCTTGATCGCGATTTGGAGGGGCAAGGTACCATTGGTCATGGCCAACAAGGGAGGCGATTGTAAATGGTCTTGAAGGGTAGCTTCCAATTCCTTTACCAAAGTCCCACGATTGGTAACCCAACCTTGATCCCAAGCTTTTTGCAATTGGGCTTGGTAGTCTGCCTGGGGGGGCAAAAAGGTTTTGGTGACTTGTATCATTACAGCGCACTGGTTTTATTTTCCCAAGGAAAGGTTTCATATAAGGGTTCCCTGTCCAAAAAAGCACATAACCGGGAATAGGCATCTACTTCGGAAACGTTCAAGACCAACAAATTCTCCTTATTTTTAAAGTAATCCAAAACACTTGCATTATGGGTAGTGTAATAGGCTTTTAGCTTTTCTTCTTGATAAGGAGGTTCATTTTCCATAATGCCAAACACCTGCTTTCGCACTTCAGCAACATATCCAGGGTAGCGATAAGGGGCTTTTTTAAGGTCCTCCCATGTAGGGGTTCTTTTACCTTCACCAAAGAGTTTGGTATGAAATCTTACTAACGATTGGTACCATTGTTCATCACTATCCCTAACGGTTAAAATAAATTTAGCCTTCGGAAAGGCTTGCTCCAAAGCCATATAGGTATGCTGGAAACAAAATGGCACATCTTGAAAAGCATCAGCCGTTTTGCAAAATTTCACGATGGCTTTAAAGTTTCGCTGTGTATAGGCTGGCAATAACAATTCTCCTTTAGCTTGGTCTCCCAATCTGTAACCAAGATCCCTAAGAGCTTTCTCTACCGAAGTGGTACCCGTTTTACCTGCACCGATGCAAAATACTTTATGATTTTTAATTTGAAACATTTTAATTCTTATTCATCCAATTAAGCTCTAGATTAATCAATTCTTCCAAACCTTTATTCTTTAACTGAAAATGGTTCAAAAGCAAATAATATAAATTCTCATTAATTTTAGAATCATAAGTTCTTTTATTCATTGGTTCAAGATTCAAAAAATCATAGTTAAATTCAGAAATCCCTAGAAAATTAGTTATTTGTTTTAAAGTTAATAATGTTTCCTTCTTGAAGGAATCAAAATCAATAAATAAAAAGCTTTCTTTTGGAAAAAAATTTAGGTAGGTTTCAATTTGAGTCTTATAGTACCCCCTTTTCACTAAAGAGGGTTCAATAATCTCACTACCAAAATCATTCGACAATTCTAAAGTAATAGCATCCTGAAATGAAGGAAAGTTATTCTCGAAATAATATTTATAAAGCTGTTCTAGTGAATTTTGCTTCATTAGATTTTTAGAAGCATTTATAATCTTAGGATTTTGAGCTAATTGTTTATACATATTCCAAGCACTAAAAGCCCTTTTTACAGGATTTCTTAGGATTATAATGAATTTCAATTTTGAATTGAACTCATAGAGTTTTTGTGCTGTACTAGGATAATATATATATCTTGGTGTAGCTTCAAAAGTTATCTTTCTTGAAAAATAACTTTTTGGAAAATTTTTTAAATAAGGCTCTTTGGGGGTTGAATTATGAGTATCAAAATAATGAAGTTCCTTAGTTTTAGGAACCAGAATAGATGGGTGCTGTGAAAGGTATGAATAAATGGATGATGTACCTCCTTTTTGCACACCAATAACCATAAAGGATGGGTGAACACGACCAAAATTTATAGGTATCTTTCCCAAAGAATAATTTGTTTTAAGTTACTTTCGAAAAAGTCCAAGGCATTTTTATTTTCAATGGCGCCCGGCTTTTCCCCATCCATTCTCCCAATTTCCGACTATTTTCCAATACTTGAAATGAAATTATATCTTCCAATCTTAAAATCACTTCCCGATTATTCTTAACAAACAAAACATTTACAAAAAACTCTTCAGAATTAAAAAAATGGGAAGGAAACCTAACCGAAAACTCTAAGATTCCTAGAGTTTGTGAATTGTCTATATTTTCAACAAGACCACTTCCGCTACTAATCACAAAATTACCCGTTGAGTCTTTAATTTGAATTGTAGTGTCAATTTTTACATTCTGGATTTTTTTATCAAAACGAATTTTAAACTCAATCTCGTCTTCAAACTCAATGGGCTCTTCCAATTGTTTATGAAGAGCTCCCACACTTAAAGAAATTGGAACAAAATAGGGGTTTCTATCAACTTCCTTATCCTCAAAATGAACGTAATTTCTAATTCCCTTAGCAGAAGAATCCATTTTTAAATAATAATCCACCGCTTCATCGGTATCCCCATCAAATACCACGGTACCATGTTCCAAAACGATGCCTCGGGTACACAAGCTTTTTACAGCGGCCATATTGTGGCTTACAAACAACACCGTACGGCCTTGGCCTTTGCTAATGTCCTGCATTTTACCTACCGCCTTTTTTTGGAATTCGGCATCCCCTACGGCTAACACCTCATCGACCACCAAAATATCGGGTTCCAAATGGGCCGCCACGGCAAAGGCCAATCGTACCCGCATCCCACTACTGTAACGTTTTACCGGGGTATCTATATACATCTCACAACCACTAAAGGCCACAATCTCTTCTTCTTTGCTTTTTATTTCGGCTTTGGTCATACCCAAAATAGCACCATTCAAATAAATATTTTCCCGTCCGGTGAGCTCGGGATGGAAACCGGTCCCTACTTCCAACAAAGAAGCAATGCGCCCACGGGTTTTAATAACCCCAGTGGTAGGGCTGGTTACTCGGGACAATATCTTTAGCAACGTACTTTTTCCAGCTCCATTTTTACCGATAATGCCCAACACTTCGCCTTCCGCTACCTCAAAATTGATATCCCGCAGTGCCCATACATAATCTTCTTGGGCCTGGGCGCTACGGTTATTGACGGCCCCTATGGTTAAAAAGGGGTCTTCCTTTCCACGCACTCGATACCACCAACGGGTTAAGTCATCTTTTAAAGTACGGCTTCCCACCAATCCCAAGCGGTATTGTTTGCTAATATGGCTAACGTGTAAAATGGTACTCATGGTTGTACGCGATCTCTTTTTTGAGGTGGTTGCAGTCCTTGGGGCCTCGCAACACCGTTTGTTTTCGTTTTTAATTTAGGCTCTAAAATAAGCATATCTTCACATTTAACCAGCGCTTCCCTACCTTGTATGACACAAAAGGGCGCTTTTTTCCACTTTTGGGCCTTTTTTTCCACTTTAGGGCACTTTTTTCCGTTTTAGGTCACTTTTTTCCTTTTTTGTCCCTTTCAAATACCCTCATTACTTCGGCTTTACTCCCACTTTACTTCGGGTTATCTTCGGCTTTACTTCGGGTTATACTCCACTTATACTGCACTTATACTCTACTATACCCTTAGGTTATTGCTTACTACGGCCCAAAATCCCATTCAAACACTACCCATCATTGCTTTTTGCGCCTTGTTCCCTGTTTCCTATTTCCACGGACAAACCGCTAGGAGTCCGTGTTTTAGAGACTCCAAAACTTCCGTATCGGGTAGGGCCGGATACCATTCCATATAGTGCTTCCAGGCTGCTATGTCTTGTATTTCGGTTTCCATTTCGGGTTGGTAAGGGGGCAGGGCCACACTTTCAAAATAGTCCCGGTATTTTATGCCATCGCCAAACACCCGATCCGAAAATTGGGCCCATACCGCCGGAATCCCATACGCATGTGGAACAATCAATCCGTGTAACGAAGACGAAATAATGCTTTCGCAGCTAAGGATTTCCCGCGTGGTAGCTTCTATATCGTTGGTAAAAAGGGAAATCACCTTTACGCCCTCTAGGTTTTGGTATTGTTCACTTACTTGGGCGTAATCGCTGATATGCGGAATGATGCCCAAGGCATGGGTTTTGGCAACTTCAGGTTGGTAATAATTGGGTAATAGCAAAGCAGGATCTCCATACACTTCGGGAACCGCATAGCCTTTTTCCAACAAATACGTTCGGGTTTGTGGTCCCCGTACGGCCAGGAAAGTTGCAGCAGGCACTTGCGTATCCCTAGAAATAATACCACTTCCCCAAACAATCCATCCTTTTTTAATATGTCCCAAAATGCTACCAATCGTAGCATAAACTTTCTTGGAAAAGAACCATCCTTGGGCTTTTTTGGGGTCTATCCACTGGACTGGCCTTCCCGAAATTTTTTCAACTAGGTATTTACCCAACAAATCCCCATAATTTTCCCTATCCTTCTTTTGAATAAAGATTTCGCTCCACCAGTATAGAGGGATGTGCTTCATTATACCGTATCAATAAAGCTTTTCTCTGTTCTATTGAATATTACAAGGCCTATTAAAAACAAGACCACCGAAACGAACAGGGTATAAAAAAACCCGCTCCACGTAAAAGTGCCGGTATCCAGCAACATATAACGGAAGCCTTCTATAATTTGCGTCATTGGGTTATAGGTAACTAGATTGGCCAAGGAAGGAGGAAGTTTGTCAACCGCTTCACTCACCGGATAAGGCACCGCAGAAATATACATCAACAGATTGGTGGCAAACCCAATAAAAACATTGAGGTCACGGTATTTGGTGGTAAGAGCCGAAAATACCATGCCCAAGCCCAAGGCAAACATCGCCATGATAGCAATATACACTGGAAAAAGCAATAGGTTTAAATTAACGGAAAGTTCAAACCCTTGGTAACTGTAATAGGCAAAAAAGAAAAAGAAAATCAATAATTGGATGCCAAATTTCATCAAGTTGGATACCGTAATCGATAAGGGGGTAATAACCCTTGGGAAGTACACCTTTCCAAAAAGGTTTTGGTTTCTGGAAAAGGTATTCGAAGTATTATTCAAACATTCCCGAAAATAATTCCACGCGGTAATCCCGGCTAGGTTGAACAACATTGGGGGAATGCCTCCCGTTTGAATATTCCCTAAATTGTTGAATACCAACGTAAATATGATAGAGGTAAATAACGGCTGAATAAAAAACCACAGAGGCCCTAAAATAGTTTGCTTATAAACGGTGGTAATATCCCTTTTTACAAATAGGATCAACAAATCTCGATAACGCCAAATCTCCTTAAAATTAAGGTCTATTAGCTTCCGTTTGGCCGATATTTCATACAGCCAAGGCTCTTTAGGGTTCGGGGTCATAGTAGGTGTTCATGAAGTTGCAAGATACTATTTTTTAACAATTCCGAAGAAGCATCCCTTAAGAATTCACTCTTTGTGAAAATTCTTTCAAACCTTCCAATCGCTACAGTCCCAATCTAAGGTTTTTTCTAGCGCTAAGATGTCATTTTCGTAGGTCTTTAACAGAAACGTTTTCGATTCTTTATCCAAAACTTCTGAATAGTCTCTCGCATGAATCTTCTTGGGCTCATAGGCAAACTGGCCTGCTTGAACTCCCAAAAACCGAAACACTTTTTCTAAAGACATCTCTTGGGCTGTTATAAAATCCTCGTATTTAATAAATAAGAGTTGTTCTTTGGGAAACAAACCTAGCATGTTGCGTACTTGAGCATGGTAAAACCCTCTCTTCACATAAGAAGTAATACGATCTTTTTGATCATTTGTCATATCTGCTTGTATTGCCTCCAAAAATCCTCGGGACTCCTTGCCCCTGGATACTTCCATATTCCAATGGGAAAAAGCCCTATCCACAGGGTTACGAAGAATGGCAATCAATTTCACTTGTGAATGATAGGCCTTAATGCGCTCCAAAGCTTGATCCCAAAACATATAAATAGGAGTAATTTCGCCATGGAGTTTGGAAGACAGGCGGGTATCAAAAAATCGATGATAGGAACGATAATTTGTACGGGAAGTAGAAAAAAAAGCGTCATGATCAAAAAAATGGACTTCCTTTCTTTTGGCCAAAGCTAACTGTGGGTGTTGCCTTAGGTAATAATCCAATGCCGAAGTTCCTGCCTTTTGTGCTCCCACGCATATAAAATCAACTTTGAATCTATGGAAACCTAAAAAGTGACCCCCCATATAAAATAGTTTAAGCAGGTGCTATAAAATAGTTCCAAGTAATCTTCATCCCTTCCTGTACCGAGAACTTAGGGTCGTACCCCATGAGTTTTTTTGCCTTCTCGATATTGGCCAAAGAATCCCGTACATCACCTTTTCGGGGAGGGCCATAGGTAGCGGTGATTTCCTTTCCGGAGGTCTCCTTCAAGGACTTCCAAAGGGTATTCAAACTAATACGTTCTCCATACGCCACGTTAAATACTTGGTTTACTGCTTCAGAAGGGGCAAACATCGCTTTAAGATTCGCTTGGACGGCATTCTCCACATAGGTAAAGTCCCTTGTTTGCTCCCCATCGCCATTGATCGTGGGCGCCTTTTCATCTTTTAAGGCTTGCATAAACAACGGAATCACCGCAGCATAAGCACCCTTTGGGCTCTGCTTGGGGCCAAAAACATTAAAATAACGCAAGCCAATGGTTTCTATGCCATAGGTTTTATGGAACACATCGGCGTACAGTTCATTGACCAATTTGGTAACCGCATAGGGGGATAATGGTTTCCCAATGACGTCTTCCACTTTGGGAAGGTTCTTGCTGTCGCCATAGGTGGAACTAGAAGCTGCATACACCAATCGCTTTACGGAAGAGCTCTCCTTTTGGGCTACCAACATATTTAAAAAACCCGTGACATTTACTTCGTTGGAGGTAATGGGGTCGTTAATAGACCTTGGAACCGATCCCAATGCGGCTTGATGGGACACATAGTCCATTCCCCGCACCGCTTTTTTACAGGTTCCCAAATCGCGAATATCCCCTTCCATAAATTCGAAAGCAGGATGATTTTCATATTCCTTTAGGTTTTCTTTAAAGCCCGTAGCCAAATTATCCAGCACCCGCACTTTTTTAGCACCGTATTTCAATAAGTACGCCACCAAATTGGAGCCAATAAATCCGGCACCTCCAGTGACTAAAAAGGAGTAATTTGATAATTCTTCAGTATGATAAACGTTTTCGTACAATTTATTTGAGTTAAATGTTAATAGAAATTAGTCATTGTGTTTTCTGATATGATTTCGATACCCTAAAAGCAACTTTCTCTGGATGGTAATTAAATCTAATACTTCTTTACTCTCTAAAGTATATTTCAATCGAACAGCAATGATGTATTGCGTTTCCACTTCCGCCAAGGAACCCAAGGCAACCGAAATGAACTGTAATAACTCCTTGTTACTTTTTCTGGCACTACCTTCAGCTATGGTAGAAGGAACTGAAACAGCAGCTCTACGTATTTGCGAGCTAAGCCCAAATCTTTCTTCCCCAGGAAAACCTGAAGAAATTTTATAAATAATTGCTGCCAAATCAATCCCCTTCTTCCAAACATCTAAATTCTTGTGATCCATTTTATTACATAGTATCTGATTTAGGGGAGTCACTGCATTCTTAACTATTCACCATTCACCATTCACCATTCACTATTCACTATTCACTATTCACAAATAAATAGCATAATAAGTGCTACAATCTACCATCAATAGTGGAAGGATCCAAAAAAGCCTTGACATCAAAAATCACCGATGGATTCTTAGCCAAGGAAGGAATATCCAATGTTTTAAATTGGTGATGCGCTACGGTTAAAACCACGGCGTCATAATCGTTTCTCAATTTGGAAGCATCGGTTAGCAAATCTTTTCCAAATTCATGGGCCACTTCTTCCGCGTTGGCCCAAGGGTCGTAAATCGTGACATTCAAATTGTATTTTTCCAATTCTTCCACCACATCAATCACCTTGCTGTTTCGAATATCGGGACAGTTTTCCTTAAAGGTAATCCCCAACACCAAGACTTTGCCTCCTTTAACCTTACAATCTTTCTGAATCATCAGCTTCACTACTTCATGGGCCACATAGCTCCCCATTCCATCGTTCATTCGGCGTCCGGCCAAGATAATTTCAGGGTTATACCCCTCCTCCATGGCCTTTTGAGCCAAATAGTAAGGGTCTACCCCAATGCAGTGTCCGCCTACCAATCCAGGAGTGAATTTTAAAAAGTTCCATTTGGTACCGGCCGCTTCCAAAACCGCTTGGGTATCGATGTCCAAAAGCCTAAAGATTTTGGACAGTTCGTTCACAAAGGCAATATTGATATCCCGCTGGGAATTTTCAATGACCTTAGCCGCCTCGGCTACTTTTATGGAAGGAGCCAAATGCGTCCCTGCCGTAATTACCGAAGCATATAAAGTATCCACATATTGAGCCACTTCGGGCGTAGAACCCGAGGTCACTTTCAAAATCTTGGTCACGGTGTGCTCTTTATCCCCAGGATTGATACGCTCTGGCGAATAGCCCGCATAAAAATCTTTGTTAAAAGTCATCCCCGAAAACTGTTCCAAAATAGGTACGCAAATATCTTCGGTGACCCCTGGATATACGGTAGACTCATATACTACCACATCGCCTTTTTGAAGCACTTTACCCACGGTTTCACTCGCCTTTTCCAAGGGAGTGAGTACCGGTTGGTGATGCTTGTTGGTAGGAGTAGGAACCGTCACCACATATACATGGGCCGCTTGTAAATCTTCAGCCTTAGAGGTTACTTTAAGGCCGTTTTGGGAAGCTTTCAATACGTTTTGCAGCGCATCTTCCGTCACCTCCAAGGTTCCATCTTTACCAGCTTGTAGTTCGGCGACCCGCTTTTCATTGATATCAAAACCAATAACAGGGTATTTTTCAGCAAAAGCTACGGCGAGCGGGAGCCCCACATAGCCCAATCCAATAATCGCAATGGTAGGATTTTCTTTCATAAATATCTTCTAACAAGGTGCAAAGATACATAGCTTAACCGAGAAATGAAGAAAAGCGTTCTATTAATAAATGGTCATGATTTTAAGTTTCAAGGTAAAGCTGGAGATAAGTCGGGGATAAGTCGGGGATAAGTCGGATATACTTCGGATATACTTCGGGTCTACTTCGGCTTTACTTCGGCTTTACTTCCAGTTATACTCCACTATACTCCCAGTATACTTCCACTCAAGGGGAGCACTTTGATAGGATTTGTCAGAAAAATATCACGTAATTAAGAATTAAAAAACCATATAAGGCTAATGGAATGTTCTTTTATACAAACTCAAGAGCTTTAAGTTTTAACGCTTAGTTCGCCTGAATAAATTCTTAAAGAAGGACTTTATACGCAATGAAAGTGGTTTCTTTCGGTCTTCTTCATGGTACCCATGACCATACCCATAGCCGTAGCCATATCCGTAACCATAGCCATATCCGTAACCATAGCCATATTTAGCCTTCCCTTCAAAGAAATTGAGCACAAAGCTAATATGGGATATCTCACCCGCTTTATACTTTTCATTGATCATGGAAAGCATACCCCTCTTTGTATAGTTTTGGCGAACCATATAAATAGTAGCGTCCGCATATTTTAAAAGTTCTAATGAATCTGCCACCAAACCTAGGGGGGGAGAATCCAATACAATGTAATCGTATTTTTCCTTCAAGTTTGAAATGAGTTGCTCCATACGCTCGGTCATTAATAATTCAGAGGGATTCGGTGGGATGGGCCCAGCTGTAATAACATCCAATGATTGAATCATGGTTTTTTGAATGATCTCTTCTTCTGTAGCATCTTCAATTAAGTAATTAACCACTCCAATTTCATTATTGATTTTAAAATCATCAAAAATCTTTGGCTTGCGTAAATCCAAACCAATTAATACTGTCTTTTTTTCACTTAAAGCAAAAACCGAAGCAATGTTGATGGAACAAAAGGTTTTCCCTTCCCCACTAATGGAAGAGGTCACCAATACGGTTTTCGCTCCTTTTATTTCCTGTTTCTTATAAATATATTGCAAACTCGATCGAATCGCCCGGAAAGATTCCGATATAGCAGATTTAGGCTTTTCAATCACCGCTAGATTATTTTTAAGACGGCTTTTCCCAATAACTCCTAGGATAGGAATTTTAGAAAGACGTTCTATATCTTTGGTATGGTGGATGCGGTTATCAAAAAACACTACTAAAAACACAAATGCAAAAGGAATTAGTGCCCCAAACACTGCGGCCATCACATAATTTAATCGGGTGTTGGGACCCACTTTGCCGCCACCTGTATCTTTTGCGCTATCAATCACCAATACGTCACTCACGTTAGCCGCTTTCACCAATCCGGCTTCACTACGCTTAGCTAAAAACAAATCATAAGTCCCCTGACTTAAACGATACCGACGTTCAATTTTCAATAGTTCTTGTTGGTCTTTGGGAAGCTTACGAATCTCTGCCTCATATTGAGCAATATCTCCGTTTATTCTAGAAAGTTCTTGCCCCTTAAGGCTTTTGGATGATTTTATATTTTCCAGAAGGACCGTTTTAATTGCGTTTATTTGCCGATCTATATCCTTAAATATAGGGGCTCCTTCTTTATAGGAATATTCTAATTTACTCCGTTCTTGTGCTTTAGCCACAATTTGAGATACACCTTGAACAATACTTGCTTCAGAAATACCTGCAACAGAGGGTGCTGGCACATCACTGTAGTCTGAACGACTCACCAAATAATTTTCCAAAGTATTGTAATATTCCAGTTCCCTATTTACAGCTTCCTTACGAAGGTCCAGCTCGTTTAGCCTGGAATTGATTTGCTGCCCTTCGGTTTCTAGATTAAAAATAGCATTTTGATTCTTAAAATTATTGAGCTCTTGTTCAACATCCTTAAGTTCTTTTGACTTTTCAGCCAAACTGCTATCGATAAAGCGTATGGTTTTGGTCGCAAAAAGGTTTTTGCGCTCCAACATATCTTCAGAAAGAACGGCTACCGAAGTATTCAAATAATCAACCATACGGGCCTTATTCTGGCCCACCATGGAAAGTGATAATACGGAAGAACCCTTACTCTCGGGTTTCACCCCTACATTTAAATAACGTTTTACAGCACCATCGAACCCTGAAAAAGAAAAGTAAAATTCTTTTCCTGGAACCACCTTGCGCTGAGGATTGGGAAACAAAATCACATTTAGAAATGGCATTTTTATAGGTTGCCCAATTTGATACTCTTTCGAAAATTCTTGTGCCTCGACATAACTTGACAACACTTCTTTTGAAGTATCATAACGTTGCATCTTTTTATTTCCACCATTCGCAAAATTAGTACTTAATATGAAATGGATAGAGTCCTTGAAAACCACTTTAAATTGTTTTCCAAGTATTTGGGGTTGTGTGGTATCCACCTGTATTTCAAAAGGAGTGGTGCCATAAGCATCCAACTGTTGGTACTCACCCTCCTTATTGACATTCACATAATACTGCAATCTATCTACTACCTTTTCATTGTGAGTACGTGATCTTAAAGTAATGATGGCCGTATTTACCTTATCGGTCGTTCCTCCCCAGTTAAAGGTCAAACTCGTGTTGGTTGTAAAAAACGGGTTTTGGTCATCCTTTATCGAAATGGTGTTTGCAATACGATAAATAGGTAGTTTCCGAACATTGATGTAGTAAGCAATTCCAAAGGCAATCGCTAAACAAAATAGAAATAAAGGCCAATAGCTTAAAAGTTTGAACAAAAACCCCTTCAAATCGAAAGTTTGATGCAATTGTTCTTTTATCTCAAAATCTTCACTCATCTATTATAAACGTATAAATAACAATATGGCAGTAGTCAATGCTGTTACCACACTTAAAATGGTTGTAAAAGATTGGATTCCTGTGGTACCCGTACCTAATGACTTTTGCGGTAAAGGGTTTACGATAATTTGATCATTAGGCTGAATGTAATAATATGGAGAATCCATCGCATCAATCGAAGTTAAGTCGATATGATGCACTTTTTGACCACCCGGATATTGCCGAATAACCACCACATCGGTTTTATCCCCGGTAACTGGTATGTCACCACTATTACCTATCGCTTCCATAATCGTGGCTTGATCCCGATAAATTATATTGGATCCCGAGCGTCCAATCTCGCCGTTTATGGTGTATCTTATACCCGCCAACTTTACAGTAACAAAAATATTGGCTTCCTCCCTAAAAAAATCCTTTAAAAGACGTTTTTCTATATCCTTACGTACTTCCTCAATGGTATACCCTAAAACATTAACATCTCCTAATGCAGGGATACGAATATTTCCATGCACATCTACTACAAATCCGTCAAAATACAATCGTTCTTCCCGGTTCGCATTAATTCGGGATTCATCGCTAATGGGGTTAAAAATCCCTACGGTTTCTTGATCCAGTGCCTTGACCCGAATACTCAACAAATCGTTTACCTGTAAACGGTAAGGCTCTTGCATCTTACGAATAGGATAAATGGTATCATTCTCTTGAGTAGTATCTTCCTGAAGGTAGGTTAACCGCTTTTGCGAAACACAAGAAGCTAGGCAAATAGCCACAAAACCAAGGAACCACAATCGCATTAATTTCATAGTAGTGGGGTTGTTACCGACAAATATAGCGTAAGCATACTAATAATAAAATATATTTTACCGTAACTGAACAAAATGGCTTTATTTTGCATTAAATTGCTTTTATGAATTACCTCTCGGTAGAAAACATTGCTAAATCCTATGGAGAACGGCTGCTTTTTAGGAATATTTCCTTCGGAATCAATGAAGGCCAAAAAATAGGATTTGTTGCCAAGAATGGTACTGGAAAAACTTCCCTACTCAATATTCTTTCAGGAGCCGATACACCCGATGAAGGCCGTGTGGTATTCCGAAAAAACCTATCAGTGGCGTTTCTTTCCCAAGAACCCAACCTCCAGCCCAGCCTTACCATAGAGGAAACGATTTTTTCTTCGGAAAAGCCTATCCTAAAAATTATTGAAGCCTACGAAAAAGCGCTCGAAAATCCGCATGACACCGAAACTTATCAAAAAGCCTTCGATGCTATGGATGCACATCAGGCTTGGGACTTTGAAACTTTTTACAAACAAATACTCTTCAAACTGAAGCTGGAAAACCTTCAGCAAAAAGTAAACACTTTAAGCGGCGGACAAAAAAAGCGCTTGGCGTTAGCCAATGCATTACTGTCGCAACCCGATTTGCTCATCATGGACGAGCCCACCAACCACTTGGATCTCGAAATGATTGAATGGCTGGAAAGCTTCTTTGCCAAAGAAAACATCACCCTATTTATGGTGACGCACGATCGCTACTTCCTGGAAAGGGTTTGTAATGAAATCGTAGAGCTCGATGAAGGAAATCTTTATTCGTATAAAGGCAATTACAGTTACTACCTAGAAAAAAGGGACGCCCGTATCGAAAACTTCGAAACGGAAACGGCCAAGGCCAAACAACTCTATAAAAAAGAATTGGACTGGATGCGCCGACAGCCGAAAGCAAGAACTACCAAAAGTAAAAGCAGGATCGACGATTTCCACGAAATTAAATCCAGAGCCCACCAACGCCGAAAAGATCATGAAGTGCAGCTAGAACTGAACATGGAACGATTGGGCACCAAAGTGGTAGAGCTTCATAATATTTCAAAAGGATTTGGAGAGAAAACCCTTTTCGAAAAATTTGACTACAACTTCATTAAAGGGGAACGGGTAGGTATTATTGGAAAAAACGGTACCGGAAAATCCACTTTTCTCAATATCCTCACAGGAGGCTTATCGCCCGATACTGGAAAAGTAGTGATTGGTGAAACGGTTCAGTTTGGCTATTACACCCAAAAAGGAATCCCGGTAAAAGAGGGCCAAAAAGTGATCGATGTAGTTCGCGAGTTCGGAGACTTTATCCCACTTAAAAAAGGAAAGCAAATTTCTGCGAGTCAGTTGTTGGAACGCTTTCTTTTTGACCGTAAAAAGCAATACGATTTTGTAGAAAAACTAAGCGGCGGCGAGAAAAAACGGCTATACCTGTGCACCGTCCTTATTAAAAATCCAAACTTCTTGATTCTCGATGAGCCTACCAACGACTTGGACATTGTGACCTTGAACGTACTGGAAAGCTTCTTATTGGATTTTCCCGGTTGTTTAATAGTGGTATCCCACGACCGGTATTTTATGGATAAGATTGTGGATCACCTATTTATCTTCAAAGGGGAAGGGGTTATTGAAGATTTCCCCGGAAACTATAGCGATTACCGAACCTACGAAGACAGCAGCCCAAAAGAAACGAAGGAAGCTTCCGAAAGCAAACCCAAAAACCATTGGAAAAATAGTGGCAGCAAGGCTAAACTAAGCTATCAAGAGCAGAAAGAATACAAGAAGTTAGAGAAAGAAATTGCCCAATTGGAAACCGAAAAGGAGACTTTGGAAAATAAGTTTGCCACGGAAAACTGGGACGGGGAAGAAATTGACAAGCAATCGATCAAACTTCAGGAAATCGCCGATAACATCGAAACCAAAACAGAACGGTGGTTTGAGCTTTCTGCAAAAATGGAGGAAGCATGATTTACCAAGCAAAATCCTATATTCAATTTCTTCGGAAGTCGAAAAACCAACACGGAATTCATTCACCGTTTGTATACGATTTTGCTACCAAATGCCTTTATAACAAAACTAAATTTGATTCGTATGCGCTTCTGAAGCGGTTCAGAAAAGATTTGGCGAAAAACAAGGAAACTATTGTCGTAGAAGATTTCGGAAAAGGGTCCAGGGTGTTTACTTCCAACCATAGAAAAGTATCCAAAATTGCCAAAAATGCAGGCATTCGCAAAAAAAGGCAGAAAATGCTCTTTCGTATTAGCAACTATTTTCAACCCAAAGAAACCCTAGAGCTGGGTACTTCTCTGGGATTGGCAACCGTCGCTTTGGCATTAGGAAATACGGGCGGGCAGGTTACCACCATAGAAGGATGCCCCAATACAGCCAAAAAAGCGAAAGCACAGTGGGAGAAATTTCAGCTGAAGAACATCCTTCTTCAACAAACGACATTTGAAGGTTTCTTTGAAAAAGATACTTCTCACAAATACGATTTGATCTATGTAGATGGCAACCACGACAAGGAAAAAACCCTTCAATACTTTCAGCTCTTATTAAAAAAAGTACATAACGATTCCTTAATTATATTCGACGATATTTACTGGAGCAAGGAAATGACCCAAGCCTGGCAGGAAATTATAAAAAACGATACGGTAACCGTTAGCATCGACACTTTTTATTGGGGTATTGTTTTCTTCCGAAGGGAACAAAGAAAACAACATTTCGTGCTTAGAGTGTAACATGCCGTAAAGGGTTTAGACATATGTAAAGAATTAGCTAACTTGCATCACCAATCCAAAATTTATGAGTTCGGTAATTAAAATTAGAGGTATTCGTAGGGATTTCCCCTTAGGACAGGAGATTGTAAAAGTTCTCAAGGGAATCGATCTTGATATCGAAAAAGGAGAGTACGTTGCCTTGATGGGACCTTCCGGTTCTGGAAAATCTACCTTGATGAATCTTTTAGGCTGCCTAGACACCCCTACCGAAGGAATCTATGAACTTAACGGAGTGGATGTAAGCAGCATGACCGATGACGAACTTGCCGAAATTAGAAACAAGGAAATCGGTTTTGTTTTTCAAACTTTCAACCTACTCCCACGCACCACAGCACTTGACAATGTAGCCTTACCCATGATTTATGCGGGTGCTAGTAAAGCCGACCGTGAAAAAAGAGCTGCCGAGGTATTGACCGACGTAGGATTGGCCGATCGTATGGACCACAAACCGAATCAGCTTTCGGGAGGACAACGACAAAGAGTGGCTGTAGGAAGAGCTTTGGTAAACAATCCCAGTATTATTTTGGCCGATGAGCCTACAGGAAACCTAGATTCCAAAACTTCGGTGGAAATCATGCAACTTTTTGATGATATACATGCTTCGGGAAATACAGTGATCATAGTGACTCACGAAGAAGAAATTGCCGAACATGCTCACCGGGTGATACGACTACGGGATGGCGTGGTGGAGAGTGATGTAAAAACCAAAGGTTAGGAGTGCCTATTGTTTTTATCGATCATCGTCTTATAAAATTCTTCTTTTTAGTATTTTTGCACCATGGAAAGCATTGAGGAAACCTTAGAGAAAAATAAGGCTCAAAAAGAATTTTACAATTCAAAAAAAAAGAACTTACCTACTCGCATCTGGTCTTTTATAAGGGAAAAAGGCCTAAAGGGAATTCGGAAAGACTTGGGCATTTTAGAACAGTCCTACGCATTACATAAGAAATGGTTAGGGGATTTAAGCCAAAAAAAGGTTTTAGATTTAGGATGCTATGCGGGAAATGCACTTTCATTCTATTTAGCGGAAAACAGTCAAAGTTATACTGGAATAGATTTAAGTGAGAAAGGTATAGAGCGACTTAACTCTATTATTGCGCATATCCCAACAGCAGAAGCAAAAGCAATAGATTTTTTTTCTGAAGAATTTGAAGAAGGAAGTTTTGATGTTATTTATGCCTATGGAGTATTGCATCACTTCAAGAACGTTGACAACTTGATAAAACGCCTAGATGAAAAATTAGCTCCCAACGGAATAATTGTAAGTTACGACCCCCTTAAGACCAGCTACCCTATCTGGCTGTTAAGAGCCTTATACAGACCCTTTCAAAGTGATGCCGCTTGGGAATATCCCTTCGGAAGGAAAACGCTTCAAAAATTGGGGACAGCTTTTACTATCAAAGAAAGCAGAGGGGTACTCGGAAAAGCAAAATGGTATTTTTTGTATCAACTGCTTCCATTTTCCAAAGCAAA
Organism: Flavobacteriaceae bacterium; assembly: GCA_002707025.1. Taxonomy (GTDB): domain Bacteria; phylum Bacteroidota; class Bacteroidia; order Flavobacteriales; family Flavobacteriaceae; genus PALG01. Next base: position 167,168 of record PALG01000032.1, read on the forward strand.
AAAAATAGCCTGGGGTAAAAAAGCACACCAAAAAGATTGGCAACGTTCAGCGACTTCCCGTAAACATTTGTTAACTTGTATGCAGTTAAACTTGTTACTTCAAAAAAAATAAACTATGCTAGTCTGGATAGGAATTGCCTTTATTTTATTGATTGTCGTGGTATGGAACAACTTTCGGGTAAATAAATCCCGTAGGAAGCGCAACCAAAAAAACTTCCGGAAAGGCTACTATCATAAAAAAGATAAAAAATAGAATAATGCTTTTATGGATATTCATTCTTGGCGGACTATATGGCCTAGTTCATTTAAACGCCAAAAAAAGTCGAAGGATTAGAAACGGAAGGAGGAACAACGGCTATACATCGAATTATATCAGAAAGAAAAAAGAACTACATGAAGATATACACCAAGACCGGTGATCAAGGAACCACAGCGCTTTTTGGAGGCACAAGGGTCCCGAAACACCACATTCGCATTGAAAGTTACGGTACCGTGGACGAGCTCAATTCGCACCTAGGGCTAATTCGTGATCAGGAAATTAATGCTACCTATAAAGAACAACTTATCCAAATACAGGACAAGCTTTTTACCGTGGGTGCCATTTTAGCTACCGACCCAAAAAAAGCTACCCTAAAAAGTGGAAAGGAACGTTTAAACATTCCTAAAATTGAAAGCGAGGATATTGCATTTCTAGAAAAGGAAATGGATGTGATGGATGAAGCCCTACCGCCAATGACACACTTTGTCCTTCCCGGAGGACACACAACTGTGTCATATTGTCACATTGCACGAACGGTATGCCGAAGAGCGGAGCGATTAGCCGTACTATTACATCAAAATGAAGCGGTTAATGAAAATGTATTGATTTATTTAAACCGCCTTTCTGACTACCTTTTTGTACTGGCACGGAAATTGTCCAAAGACCTTGAAGCAGATGAAATTGCCTGGGTTCCCAAAAAACTCTAATTTCACTGGTAAATTTTAAATAACTGAAAATCAATTATTTAAAAACGTTCTTTAAAATTATTTTGAAATAACTTTAATTTTTCTTGACTTTTTCGGTTAAAAATTTATTTTTGCAGAAAATTAAAACCCTAATTCTGTTATGTACTGGACATTAGAATTGGCATCTTATTTAAGCGATGCACCTTGGCCTGCTACCAAAGACGAGTTAATTGATTATGCCATTAGAACTGGAGCCCCACTGGAAGTGGTGGAAAACCTTCAAGCTATCGAAGATGAAGGAGAATCCTATGACTCTATTGAAGAAATCTGGCAGGACTATCCCACAGACGAAGATTACCTGTGGAACGAAGACGAATATTAAACCAATAAATTAAAACCATAAGAAAAAGTCTCACCCCCTTGGGGTAGGGACTTTTTTTTTGCTCAAAAGTCTAGCCTTTAAAAGCGTTAAACCACTTGAAATTCTGGTTTATTTACCCTTTTTTTGCTAAACTTTATAAAGAGGTGCAGCCTCTGGCAATGAGCCTTAAACAAAATACACATCATGGGACTTTTAGACAGCGTATTAAAAGTATTTGTAGGAGACAAATCCAAAAAAGACATCAGTGATATTCAACCACTGGTAGACCAAATAAAAAAACACGAATCGGCTATCGCCAATCTATCCTTGGACGAGCTTCGGGCAAAATCGGATGAATTCCGTGAAAAAATAAAGGCCGATCAAAAAGAGATTCAAGACCAAATCGATGCACTGGAAAAAGAGGCAGAAGCTGCCGAAGATATCGATGAAAAGGAAGATATCTATAATCAGATTGATACGCTTAAAGACGACCGCTACGAGATTGAAAAGAAAACCCTAGAAGATATCCTTCCTGAAGCTTTTGCAGTTGTGAAGGAAACTGCCAAACGATTTAAAGAAAATGAAACGCTTACCGTTACCGCTTCTCCTTTCGATCGGGAACTTTCCGGTACCAAAGACTATGTGACCCTCGACGGAGACAAAGCCATTTGGAACAACTCTTGGGATGCGGCAGGAAAAGAGGTTACCTGGGACATGGTACACTATGATGTACAGCTTATTGGAGGGATTGCCCTACACCAAGGAAAAGTAGCCGAGATGCAAACAGGGGAAGGAAAAACCTTGGTAGCTACCTTACCCGTATATTTAAATGCATTAGCTGGAAATGGAGTGCACTTGGTCACTGTCAATGATTACCTAGCCAAAAGGGATAGTGCCTGGATGGCCCCTATTTTCGAGTTCCACGGAATGAGCGTAGACTGTATCGACCTGCACCAACCCAATTCGGAAGCGCGTAGAAAAGCTTATAATGCGAATATTACCTACGGAACCAATAACGAATTTGGTTTCGACTACCTAAGGGATAACATGTCTCATTCGCCCAACGATCTAGTACAACGGCCGCACCACTATGCTATCGTAGATGAGGTGGATAGCGTATTGATTGACGATGCCCGTACTCCGTTGATTATCTCTGGTCCCGTGCCGCAAGGAGATCGACACGAATTCAATGAGCTAAAGCCAAAAATTCAAAGTATAGTGGATGTTCAGAAAAAATACCTTACTGGCGTATTGGCCGAGGCCAAAAAACTGATTAAGGAAGGGGACACCAAAGAAGGGGGATTTCAGTTGTTACGCGTGTACCGCGGACTTCCAAAAAATAAAGCTTTAATTAAATTCCTTTCGGAAGAAGGCGTTCGTCAAATCCTTCAGAAAACAGAAAACCAATACATGCAGGATAACAATCGGGAAATGCCAAAGGTAGATGCCGAATTGTATTTTGTGATTGACGAGAAAAACAATCAGATAGAGCTCACCGATAAAGGGGTGAATTACCTTTCTGGAGAGGACGATCCAGAATTCTTCGTAATGCCAGACATTGGAACTGAAATCGCTAAAATTGAAGCGAAAGAGCTTCCGAAAGAAAAAGAAGCGGAAGAAAAAGAAGACCTTTTCCGTGATTTTGGTGTAAAAAGCGAACGCATCCACACCATGAATCAATTATTAAAAGCCTACACACTTTTCGAAAAAGACGACCAGTATGTCGTGATGGAAAACAAGGTGATGATCGTGGATGAGCAAACGGGACGTATCATGGAAGGCCGTCGTTATAGCGACGGATTGCACCAGGCCATTGAGGCGAAGGAAAATGTAAAAATTGAAGCGGCCACACAAACTTTTGCTACCGTGACCCTTCAAAATTACTTCAGAATGTACCGTAAGCTATCCGGGATGACGGGTACTGCCGTAACGGAAGCGGGAGAGCTTTGGGAAATCTATAAATTGGATGTAGTAGAAATTCCTACCAACCGCCCTATCGCCCGTGACGACCGTGACGATAAAATTTATAAAACCAAACGGGAAAAATACAATGCTGTCATCGAGGAAGTAGTAGAGCTTTCCCATGCGGGAAGACCCGTATTAATTGGTACCACCTCTGTAGAAATCTCAGAATTGTTAAGTAGGATGTTGAGCATCAGAAACATTCCGCATAACGTTCTAAACGCGAAATTACATAAAAAAGAGGCCGATATTGTGGCGGAAGCCGGTAAAAGCGGAATTGTAACCATCGCCACCAATATGGCGGGTCGTGGTACCGATATCAAACTTTCTGACGAGGTTAAGAAAGCTGGCGGATTGGCCATCGTGGGTACCGAACGTCACGATTCGCGTCGGGTGGACCGACAGCTTCGCGGTCGTAGTGGTCGTCAAGGGGATCCAGGAAGTTCGCAGTTTTATGTGTCTTTGGAAGATAACTTGATGCGCCTCTTCGGAAGCGAACGGATTGCCAAAATGATGGACCGATTGGGATTGAAGGAAGGCGAAGTGATTCAGCATTCCATGATTTCCAAATCCATTGAAAGAGCCCAGAAGAAGGTAGAAGAAAACAACTTTGGAATCCGTAAGCGTTTGTTGGAATATGATGATGTTATGAACGCCCAGCGGGAAGTGGTTTACAAACGCCGTTACCACGCTTTATTTGGAGAACGCCTTCGAGTGGATATCGCGAACATGATTTATGACACTTCTGAAGTCATTGCCGAAAGTAACAAATTGGCGCAGGACTTTAAAAACTTTGAGTTTGAATTGATTCGATTCTTCTCTATGAGCTCCCCTATTTCCGAAAAGGAATTTGAAAAATTAAGCGCAAAGGAAATTAGCGGAAGGGTCTATAAAGCTGCCTACAAGCATTATCAAGAGAAGATGGCACGTAATGCTGAAATGGCTTTCCCAGTGATTGAAAATGTCTACGAAAACCAAGGGGATCGCTTTAAAAGAATTTTAGTTCCTTTTACTGATGGAGTTAAAACGTTGAATGTCGCTACCGATTTGGAGAAAGCTTATGAAACAAAAGGTAAGCAGCTCATTCAGGATTTTGAGAAGAACATCACCTTGGCCATTATCGACGACGCGTGGAAAACCCACCTCCGTAAAATGGACGAACTAAAACAGAGTGTCCAGCTTGCGGTGCACGAACAGAAAGATCCTTTATTGATCTATAAGTTTGAAGCCTTTGAACTTTTCAAAGCCATGATTGAAAAGGTAAATAAGGATGTGATCTCTTTCTTGTTCAAAGGGGAATTGCCGCAAGAAAATCAAGAGCAGATTCAAGAGGCCCGACAAACCCGCCCTAAGGAAAAATTAAGTGAGCAAAAAGAGGAAATTCCTAACATGGATGAGCGTGCTGCACAAGCACGCGCTGCAGGAAATACGCAACCTCAGCAACAGCAAGTCACTGAAACCATTACAAGGGAAAAACCAAAAATTGGACGTAACGATAAAGTCACCATCAAACATGTAATGAGTGGTGAAAATAAAACCGTAAAATACAAACAAGCCATCCCGCTCATTGAAAAAGGGGAATGGGTTTTAATTGAAGATTAAAAAAAAAGCGAGGTCAAGGCCTCGCTTTTTTAGTCATATTTTTTTTCAATGAACCGCTTCAGAAAAGGAATTTGAATAAAGAATAAGGCTAAAAATACTACCGCATATAAAGTAGTTTTTGAAATCTCTACGTTTGGTAAAAAAGTGGTTATTCCACTTAATTTTTCGACTAGAAAACCTCTATCCAAATCGATCCAATTACTTTCAGGATAAAAATACAATCCTACGGAAGTGATCAAAAAAGTTAAGGCTATCCACCCCCAAGCCTTTTTGGAAATTAAAGGTTCGTAAACCGTTGTTGCTCTTTTCGCCTGAATTTTTTCCATGACCGACTTGGAAAAATCCAAAGAGGGTTTCTCTAACGAACTTTCCTGGAGTAAATCACATAATAGTTTATCCTGTTTATTAAGTGGCTCTTCCATTTTCTTCGGTGTATTTTGGAAGTACGTAAAATTTTAAATAGGAAAATAATTTTTTACGACTTCGATATAATTTAATTTTAATATTGTCTTCTGTGAGTTCCGTAATATCGGATATTTCCCTAACGGAAAGTCCCTCAAAATAATAAAACCCTACAATAGCCGCTTCTACCTCGGGCAATTGTTCTAACCCTTTTTGAATAATCACACTACGTTCCATGGCTTCCAAGGTTTGAAGGGCGTTTTCTATAGATTGGGTTTCAGCTTCCGTGGTTTCTTCTACCAAATCTAAAGTTCTTATTTTTTTATGCTTCCGAAGCCGATCCAGCGATTTTCGATAGACAATTCGATACAGCCAGCTGGAAAATTTCGAATCGCCCCGAAACGTCCACAAACTTTCATATGCCTTTACAAAACTGTCTTGTGCCACTTCTTCGGCCTCCTCCCGCACTTTCAACATTTTTAGGGCGATGGTGTACACAAAATCCTGATAGCGTTCCACCAATACCGAAAAAGCCTGGGTATTTCCAGCCAAGGTTTCCTGTATGTAATGATGGTCGGTTTCGTGGGTCATTTTAAGGTAAGACGTAAGTTAATGAATTAAGGTTACAGCCGCTTCAGGTTTTTTTTCAGAAAAGTTGTAACCCAAATTTAAAAAGCTACGTCCTATGGAAAAACGAACAGTAATCAATCATTAAAAAACACATTATGGGATCAGAAGTAATTATTGCACCAATTTTTTTCGGAGTGATCTTCGGAATTTTTTATCTATTCATTTCGGCACGGAACAAAGAACGTTTGGCACTTATTGAAAAAGGGGAAAATGCTTCTATTTTCTTTGCCAACAATCAAAAAGCCACTCCTATCTGGAAGGTGATTGTCATTAACATTGCCTTTCTTTTAATGGGAATTGGATTGGGGATTTTTGTAGGAGGGTTATTCTCGGATGTATTAGGAATGGACGATGATATTGCCATGCCTGGAAGCATCCTATTTCTCGCGGGGCTTGGACTATTCCTAGGGTTTTTCTTTACCAAAAAGTTGAATTCAGACGCTTAAAGCTTCCGCTTTTTTGGTTATTAGTGAAAGTCATTTCGGTTCTCTTACTGAAATGACTTTTTTTATTGAAAGCTCACATTGCTGTAATTGGCATTGATGGTAATGTTTTTTTTGGAGGAAGAAGATTGATGATAGCCTTTTAAAAGTTTGCGATCAAAACTTTTGGTTTCGGTAAGCTGAAGGGATTTAGGAGCCTTCAATTGCGATTTCTTTCCGTTAAAATAAAATCCGAAGGCCGTTTTAGGTAAACTTATGGCAGCATCGGTATTTTCCAAGACAATATCCACCGATTGGAAATTTGGTGAAATTTCAGAAACAAATAAATTCCCGAAGGAACCTGAGAGCATGGCGTTTTGCAAAAGTTCATTGATGGTCACATCGCTGGAGTTTGCCTGAAGATTAATAGACGCAACTGTGTTTAACCGACAATCTTCTACGTAATTTACCTTTAAAGAGCCTTCATTCCAGGTATTCACATATACGGGCGCATAAGAAGCATTGATGAGGGTGCTCCCCCCATCAATACTATTGGCTGTTAAAGTAGCATAATTTAAAGTGGCTTTTACATTGTATGCATTGGCCATTTTCAATTCGCCATACTTTACATTCACTTCAGTTTTGGTGCCTTTTGGCATTCTCACGATAATGGTCTTATTGGCTTTCCCTGAAAAATGTACATCTTTCTTACTTTGAAGAATGATTTTTTTGTTTCCATGTTCATCGGTAATCACTTCCTTAGAGAAATTATCTTCATTTTCTTCAAATTGTTTGGCCCACTCTTCCATTCCTTTCCCAAATTCTTCGCCCCATTTTTCCATATCCTTGGCAAACTTCTCTCCAAACTCATCGCCCCATACTTCCATCTTTTTACCAAACTCTTCTCCCCATTTTTCCATTTTCACTTCAAAATCGGGTCCAAATTTCTCACTGAATTTCATTCCGAAGTCTTCGCCCCAACGTTCCATGACTTTTTCGAAATCGGCAGTCCATCGTTCCACATCGGCCAACCATTGATCCACTTCTTTTACTTTCACATTGGTTCCGTATTTTTTATTCAGTTTAGCTACGTAAGCCGATTTGTCTTTTTGATACGCCTCTTGATCAAAAAAATGGGAACCATTATCGATATGAAAATTCAAAAAACCTTCTTTGTGTTTAATACTAGGACGATTTTTGCTAAAAGGCCATTCAGGGATTTCCTTGAATTCTGGCACCTTGGGTACTTTGAAATTAAAATCGAAGTCGAAATTAGGCATTTCAACCCAAAAAGCTTCGTCTCCTAGTCTATTCAAAGCTTTTAGGGATTTTAAGGATTCTAAAGACTTCAAAGCCTCCATCCCTCCAAAAGCGGCCATGCCTTCTCCAAAATGGGAAGCATTGGAAGTAATCACTACTTTTTTGCTATTGCCCAAGACATCCAACTTCCAATTCTTGAAAATTTCGGCTTTTTCTTCTTTGCTAAGGCCTTCGCCATCCACAAAAGCCTCTACCTCTACTTTATCTTTGTTCCAAGTTTCAAAAATCACATTGGCATACGACGTATTTACCGATACGGTCATGTCTTTGGAAGCATTAAAGCTTTCCTTATAACGATCCTGTGCAGAAACAAACGCTGTTAAAAGCAACGCCCACAAAAAAAGGCTATGCCTGTAAATTGTTATAGTTTTCATTGTCTAAGTTTTTAAGTTCTTTTAATTTGTTTTTTAGTTTGAACAGCAATTCCAAACGTAGTTGCAAATTATCGATCAGTGCGTTGATGGTCGCCTCGGTAGGCCCTACTTCATTTAGTTCCTTATTTAAACTTAAATAAGCCTTATCCAGCTCTTCCAAACGTAAAAGGTACCCGTCCACCAACTCTTTGTTTTCGGGTGTTTTTTCAAGGGAAGCCAATTGCATGTTGATTCCCGTGACATAAAAATCTTCTACTTTTTTCAAATCTGGAGACAAGTCGCCAATAGTAAGTACGGGTGTCTCGGGGGTATTATTTTTTTCTTCGGAAACATTCACAATATCCTCTCCAGTAGTATCTATGGGTTTTTCATAAAAATACTGAAACCCAGCATAGCCCAATCCAAAAAAGATGACCACGGAAGCCGCTATTTTAAGCCAGAAGAAACTTACTTTCGATTGTTTTTCCTTTGGAAGCTCCTTATCCAAAAGGGCTTCAAAACGGGCCTCATGACCTTTAGAAAGCTTTGGGCTCTTAGGTTGGTAGTCTTTCAATAGGTTCTTAATATCCTGTGCCATCTTGCAAATGTTTTAATTGTTCTTGTAATCTTTTTTTAGCCCGATGAAGGTAGGTTCTGGAAGCATTTTCGGTAATCCCTAATACTTCAGCTATCTCTTGATGATCGTAACCTTCCAGTAAATACAACCGAGTTACTATTCCGTACGGATCTTTTAAATCCTCAATCGCCTGAATTACTTCGGTAACCGTTGTTTCATCTGGCACGCTCCAAGAGTCTTCCTCCACAATGCTTAGCGTTTCTTCATTCACCTCTACCCGATCCATTTTTTTGGTTTTTAGGGTATCCAAGCAAGTATTGATGACGATACGCTTTAACCAAGCCCCAAAGGTGACGTCCCCTTTGAACTGGTGTATTTTTTGAAACGCTTTAATAAACGCTTCCTGCAGGGCATCTTCTGCTGCTGCAGTGTCTTTTAGATATCGGCTGGCAACAATGAACATCCCGTCACAATATTGGCGGTATAACGCCATCTGTGCCTTTCGGTTGTGTTCTTTACACTGCTCTACCAGTAACGAATGAGACAAACTTTGATGGTTTTTTTGGTTGCTGTTCGGTTAAAAGACGACCCTTATTTCCAAGTGTTTCAAAAATAGGGATAGTTTTTTTAAATTAAATTCGTAAAAGCAGTAACAAGGGGTTTTAACAGAACTGTAAACTGTCGTTGTAAACTGCCAACTTTTTTCTATCTTCCCATCGTGACGAAAAAGAAGAAACATAGTTCGGCGCTTAACGAAAAGCAAGGGGTAAATGCTCCTGCAACCACCAATTGGCACGCTGCGAAAAAAATTCAGCAGCAGAGAAAAATACGTCTTGATATTGCCAATTTAGCTGAATCCATTTTAAAAGGCCATCATGCTGCCCTTAGTCGGGGTATCACCCTTATTGAAAGCACGGCTCCCAAACACCAGTCGCAAGCCAAAGAACTGATTGAGAAATGCCTTCCCCACGCTAATAAGTCCTTTCGAATAGGTATTACAGGAGTGCCCGGAGTAGGCAAAAGTACCTTTATTGAAAGTTTCGGAACCCTACTTACCCAACAAGGAAAAAAAGTAGCAGTGCTAGCTGTAGATCCTACCAGCAGTTTGAGTAAAGGAAGCATTTTAGGTGATAAAACCCGAATGGAAGAATTAGTAAAAAACCCAAATGCCTTTATCCGTCCCTCTGCCAGCGGGGATTCCTTGGGAGGGGTCGCTCGAAAAACCCGGGAAGCCATCATTCTTTGTGAAGCTGCCGGATTTGACACCCTCATTATTGAAACCGTAGGCGTAGGACAAAGCGAGATTGCGGTGCATAGTATGACCGACTTCTTTTTATTGCTGAAATTGGCCGGAGCAGGTGACGAATTACAAGGCATTAAAAGAGGCATCATGGAAATGGCCGATGCCATTGTGATCAATAAAGCCGATGGGGAAAATGTGAAAGCGGCCAGACTTGCCAAAACTGAGTTTAACCGCGCCCTACACCTCTACCCACAAAAAGAAAGTGAATGGACTCCCAAAACCCTTACCTGCTCGGCGCTTCAGCAAGAAGGGATTGTTGAAGTATGGGAGTTATTGGAAACCTATGTATCACAAACCAAAGACAACGGATACTTTCAGAAAAAAAGAAAGGAACAAAACCAATATTGGTTATTGCAAACCATTGAAAGCCGATTGAAATCACAATTTTACAGCGATCCTAAAATAAAGGCCGAACTGCAAGTGCAACAACAATTGCTTTCTGAAAATAAAACCACCCCCTTTGAAGCCGCCGAAACTATTTTAAAGCAATATGAACTATAAGGCTTTAGCTACATATTACGGGCATGTGACCTTCTATAATTTATGTTTTGCCATCGTTATAGGCTTTATTTTTTCTGCTTTTTGGGCGGTGCTGCTATTTGCTACCTTAGGAAATAGCATTGGGTTTTTGGCCTTCGGATTTTTCCAAAAGGATGAATATTATTTGTATCAAAACCTTGGATTCACCAAATTACGATTATGGGTCATGGTAGGGCTTGTAAACCTGAGTCTTATGGTGATTCCGCTTATCCTCTTTAGCATTTGAATTGTTTAAAGGCACAACATATCACGCAGCAGTTTGGTTCAAAAAAAGTGTTGAACAACGTTTCCATTTGTCTTCAAACAGGGGATGTAATAGGACTCTTCGGAAGGAATGGTTCAGGGAAATCCACTTTACTGAAAATTCTCTTTGGAGTTTTAAAAAACACTGGTTTTTCCTTGGACATTGATGGAAATCGCATCCTTCAGAAGCAGATCGTCCCCTTGAAAAAAATAGGGTATTTGCCACAGGATTCCTTTCTTCCGAAGCGCATCACTGTACGCAACCTTATCCCCATGATTTTTCCCGACGGAAAATTACAGGAACTTCTTTTTTACCGAAAAGGGATTGCGAAATTCGAAAAACAACGTATTGGCGAGCTTTCCATTGGGCAACGGAAATATTTGGAATTACTCCTTTTAAGCCACATGGAACACCCTTTTTTATTGCTGGACGAACCCTTCAGTATGGTAGAACCCTTGTACAAGGAGGAAATAAAAGGGCTTCTAGAAGAAATCAAACTTTTCAAGGGGATGATCATTACCGATCATTATTACCACGATGTTTTTGAGGTTTCCAGCCAAAATTATGTACTGAAAGAAGGTTCCCTTACAGCAGTGTTTTCAGAAGAAGACCTAAAAAAATACAATTACCTTCGAAGCGATTAATTCATAAAATTGTTGCGAAACCACGCTACCTGTGCTTCCAGGCCCGTTTTTAAAGACGTCTGCGGGTTATAATTCAACAATTTTCGTGCTTTATCGATATTGGCGCAGGTTCGCGATTGGTCGCCAGGTCGGGGCGGCTGCTTTTCAATGGTAATTTTCTTACCTAAAATGGCTTCTACGGTAGCGATTCCCGTGGCGGTGGTATTTTCTTCTTCCGTCCCTAAGTTAAAAATCTCCCCATTGCAAACCGACTCCTTCCCTATCACACTCACAATGCCATCTACAATATCCTGAACATAGGTAAAACTACGCAAGTGTTTATCGCTTCCTTCATACAAGGGAAAAGGTTTGTTATTCAATCCGCAATCGATCAAACGGGTGTACAATTTATCGGGGCGTTCCCTGGGGCCGTAGACCGAATACAAACGTAAGGAAGTACCTTTCAGTAATCCTCTTCGGCTATAGGCTAAGACCAGCTGTTCGGCAGCTAGTTTGGTCACTCCGTACCAAGAAGCAGGTTTTGGGGCTTCTTCTTCGGTCATGATGGCATTCAACCCATAAATAGAGGAAGTGGCGATATTCACAAAGAAGGGTTTTTTTTCAAAGGTTTCAAAAAGGTCCAATAAGCGTTGCGTTCCGAAGAAATTATTCGAAAAATAGTCTTCAAAACTACTGGTCTGCGAAATACCCGGTTGTGCTGCAAAGTGAAAGATGTAATCAATCCCCTCCTGAATGGCTTGCGACAAATCATCGTTTCGCAAATCTATTTTTTGAACGGCAATGCCTTTTTCGGAAAGGTCTTTGGCATTGAGCTGCTTCAGTTTGATATCGTAATACGGAGAAAAATTATCAATAGCCTGTACTTCGTGCCCCAAGGAATGCAGCCTTTCAGCTGTATGGGAACCAATAAATCCGGCAGCACCGGTAATAAGAACTTTCATAGATGTGAATTATACTGCAAAATAACACCTTTTTTGCGTTTCTGTTTTATTCCATAAAAAAGAAATACTTTTGCAGACAAAGTATTTGTAGTTTATGTACGAATTTACCATCATTGTTCCCGTGTATAATGAGGAGGAGAATCTGGAACGGGTCGAAAAAGAATTATTGGCCTACACCAAAATCGCCTCTAAGAAAACAGCCATTCTCTTTGTGAATGATGGGTCCAAAGACAGTAGTCAACAACTCATTGAGGAAATTTGCCGAAGAAATCAGGCTTTCCATTATATCTCCTTTAAAGAAAACCGCGGATTGAGTGCCGCCATTAAAGCAGGTTTCGACCATGTGGAGAGTCCGTTGTTAGGATATATCGACAGTGATCTGCAAACGGCCCCGGAAGATTTCAATTTACTATTGAAACACATTGGCGAGTACGATTTGGTGACGGGTGTTCGTGCCGATCGAAAGGATTCGTTCGTAAAAAATATGTCTTCAAAAATCGCCAATGGCATTCGAAGGGCGTTTACCCACGATGGAATGGACGACACCGGCTGTCCCTTAAAAGTGATTAAAAGCGACTATGCCAAACGAATCCCTATGTTTAAAGGGTTGCACCGCTTTTTACCAGCCATGATTTTATTGCAAAATGGAAAGATACTTCAAGTTCCCGTGCAACACTTTCCAAGAATGGCTGGAACCGCCAAATTTGGTTTGTGGAACCGCTTGCTGGGACCTTTAATGGATTGCTTTGCCTACCTTTGGATGAAGAAGAAGTACATTAACTACGAAGTGAAAGACAAAGGATGAGCACTTGGCTTATTTATTCCATCGGATTTCTAGCCCAAATTCTCTTTTCGGGGAGGCTGGTATTACAATGGATCCTTTCTGAAAAAAACAAACGCATCATTACCCCTTCCCTATTCTGGAAATTAAGCCTCTTGGCTTCTTTCCTCCTTTTTGTGTATGGGTATTTACGGGACGATTTTGCCATCATGTTAGGGCAATCGCTTACCTATTTTATCTATATCCGGAACCTACACCTTCAAGGCCAATGGCAAAAGAGCCCCATTTGGTTTCGAGGGTTTTTATTGATTTTCCCGGTTTTGATCGTTATTTACGGTTATAACAATGGGGAGTATGATATCTATGAATTATTTAATAACGAAGCGATTCCCACTTGGCTTTTGTGGCTAGGGATCATCGCCCAACTGTTGTTTACCTTTCGGTTTATTTACCAATGGATTTATTCTGAAAGAAAGAAAGTATCGCATTTACCTCTTGGTTTTTGGCGATTAAGTGCGCTGGGAGCTGCCTTGATTATTGTATATGCTATTTATAGGAAAGATCCCGTTCTACTAATTGGACATGGCTCCGGACTTATTATTTATGTACGAAATATTTTTATAGGAAAGAATGAAGTGGCTCAATAAACATCCGTTGTGGGTTGTGACCCTAGTTTGCCTTGGGATCTTTTTTGTCCATCTCGATGCCATTTTCGTGAACATCATGGAAGCCCGGAATTTTATCACGGCCCGGGAAATGATTCAGGATGGAAATTGGATTTTCACCACGATCAATGGAGAGCCTCGATATCAAAAACCGCCACTTCCTACTTGGTTAACTGCTTTTTCGGCAATGGTTTTTGGGTTAAAGAGTTTGTTTGGGTTACGATTGCCTGCTGCCATCATGGGTTTGCTCACCGTACTTTTTTCCTATAAAATGGCCCATACATTTACCTTTGACAAACGTTACAGTTTACTTAGCGGACTCATTCTTGCAACTTCCTTTTACATCATTTTTGCAGGACGGAATGGACAATGGGATATTTTTACCCATGCCTTTATGATGGGCTGTATCTTTTTTTTATTCCGGTTTTTTTCTTCGGAAAGTCAGAAACTTCAAAACGCCCTTATCGCAGCCGTATTCTTTGGTGCCTCCTTTATGAGCAAAGGGCCCGTTTCATTATATGCACTACTACTGCCCTTCCTCATAGCCTACGGAATCGTCTATCGCTATCAAAACTTTAAAAAGAGACTGCTTCCTTTATTCCTTTTTCTAGGGGTAGCAGTGGTTCTTTCGGGATGGTGGTTTTGGTATACCTATACGTTCGACACTCAATCGGTTGCAGAAATCACCCAAAAGGAAACATCCAATTGGACCGGCTACAACACCCGCCCTTTTTACTATTATTGGAGTTTCTTTACCCAAAGCGGGGTCTGGACGCTTCCTGCTTTTATGGGATTACTCTATCCTTACTTAAAAAATAGGGTTTTTGACAAAAAAGGCTATCGATTTACCTTTTGGTGGACAATGCTTTCTGTGGTATTGCTTTCCCTTATCCCTGAAAAGAAATCGAGGTATTTGCTTCCCGTACTCATTCCGTTGGCCTTAAACACTGCTTTTTACCTAGAGTACCTCTTCCGAAGCTTTAAAACCCTTACCGCAAAAAAGGAGACCTTCCCGGTGTATCTTCACTTCGGATTAATAGCAATCATAGGCGTGGCATTTCCCGTGGGAGGCTATTTGTTTCTGAAGGAGCAATTAAGCGGTCAATGGGTATGGTATGGGTTACTCTCGGTTGCCTTATTTGGAATTGGTTTGTATCTCTTCCGAAGTCTTTATCGAAAAGACATTCCGAAGGCTTTTTATGCCAATATTGCCTTTATTGTAGCGATTATCCTGTTTGGAATGCCCTTAGCCAAAGCGTTAACCGTAAATCCGGAATACAAAAGTTTGAAACAACTAAACGATTGGCAAGCCAAAACCGAGTTGCCAGTGTATGAGTTGGGCGGATTTACCCCAGAATTGATTTGGGCCTACGGAAAACCAATTCGTGAAATTTCAGAAGGGAATGAAATAAATTATCCGAAGGAAACCCGCTTCGGACTCTTGGTTTCGGAAGACCAACAAGGAAAATTAAAGAACCGCTTTAAGGGGTATTCCGTAGAAAAAATTATCCGCTACGACATGAACCCCAAAGCTCCCGGAGAACGCTCGCACCGTCCTCGGCTTTGGAGGGATCTGTACTTGCTCACGAAGCAATAAACTTTCTTTGGGCCCACTGTTGGACTTTATAGAAGACGCTTCCGATAAGGGCGCCAAAAAACATTCCGGTAATGATATCCAATGGATAGTGTACGCCTAGGTAAATTCGGCTATACGCCACAATCACAGCCCAAAAAAGTAATAGAAATGGTAAATAGCGATAGGTGCTTCGGAAGGAACATCCTAAAAAAACGGCCACTGCCATACTACTGGCGGCATGGGCAGAGAAATACCCATAACGACCACACACATCGGCAATGAAACGCATCTGGTCCTGAATCGCTTCGACCCTACAGGGCCTAGGCCTTTGAAACAATACATATTTGAATAAATTGGCCAGCTGATCGGTGGCCGTAATCATCAATGCTACACAAACCAAAAGGATGAACGTGCCCTTCCAGTGTAGTTTTTTCCAAACCAAAAACAACAACAAAACATACAACGGTATGGAAGCATATTTTTCGGTAATGAACAGCCAGAGTCCGTCCCATGATTCACTCCCCAAATTATTAAGGTAGAGAAAGAGTTCGGTGTCGTATTTCAGTAATTCCTCAAGCATCCTCGTCGTAGCGTGCTATTTCCCGATCGTAGAATTCGGTTGCCTCCCGAATGTAATTTTCGGCTTCGGCTTCAATCTCTTTTTCATCGTGCTGATCAAATTCTTCCAACCATTCTACCTCATCATTCTCCAAGTTGATGACAAAACGGGGGAAGTCAGTATGAATCACAAAAATCGCATTGGGGAAATCGGTGTTATCGCCTAAAATGAATTTCGGAAGTTCCATAGTATTCTGAATTAGTTTCGCAAAGATAGAGAAATATCAAGTATAAAGCTCTTCAGTTTGGGAATCCATACTCTAAATAAAATCGAATACTTTTTTTAAATTTACTTCGCTAACCAACCTTACCAACTATGTTTCGGCTATTTCGAAAACTTCGGAAAAAAATGATTCTTGAAAAAAAAGTGCGGCATTATCTTTTGTACGCATTGGGTGAAATTATTTTGATTGTCATTGGTATCTTAATTGCCTTGGGCATTAACAATTGGAACATCCGGGAACAAGAACGCGACCAAGAACAGTTTTACCTTTTGGGATTGCGCCAGGAGTTTGTTTTGAGTAAAATAAAACTGGAAAAATTAATAGAGGTCAATCAGCAGAACTATGAAAACTCCAAAAAAATTGCCGCTTTTATAGATGCGGAAACGCGCCCTACCGAAAAGGAACTTTCCGTTTTGATTTTTCAGTCCCTCACCAATGAAATTTCCTATAACCCCAATAATTCCCTGTTAAATGAACTGATTAATACAGGAGGGTTAAAAGTAATTTCCAATCCAGACCTTCGAAAGTCTTTAACCTCATGGGAGTCGTTTATACAAAGTATTAAATATCAAGAAAGAGGGCTTCAGGAGCAGCGCGAACGGCTACTGAATGTCTTACGGGAAGAAGGTAGTATTCGAACGGGACTGGATGAAACGGGGGTTACTTCAGAAATGGGACTTAAAAAGAGCTCTCGGGTGGGCAGTAACCTGGCTTTGTTAGAATCGATGAAGTTTGAAAACGAACTTCTATTATTTATTTTAACAGGTTCCCTTACCGAAACCGCTCATTATCAACCCTTATTAGAGGAAATCAATGAAATTTTGGTCTTGTTGAATCAAGAAATTGAAGACTAGTCGGTAATAAGCCGGTTCGACAGTATTTCAAAACGAACAAACAGCATGATTCCAGAAGCGGTAAGTCCTGCCAAAAGCCCTATCCAGATTCCCGAGCTGCCATATTCGGTGTGCATTCCTAGATAATAAGAGACTGGAAAGCCTATAAGCCAATAAGCCACGAAGGTAATAAAGGTGGGTATTTTCACATCCTGCATGCCACGCAACGTTCCTAAAGCTACTACTTGCAAGGCATCGCTAATTTGAAAGATCGCTGCAATAAACATGAGCTTGGAAGCGATGGTCCATACTTCCAGCGTATCGGCTATGTCGGTAGGATCGTCAAATTCTAAATAGAGTTTGGGTAATTCGGTTCTAAACAAGAAAAATACCAAGGCAAAAAATGTTGCTAAAAGGGTGGTTAAGAAAAAAATAGAATACGCAATGCGCCGTAATTCGCGAAAGCGTTTCATTCCTTTTTGGTTCCCCACTCGAATCATGGCTGCCACGCTAAAGCCCATAGCCACCATAAAGGTCATGGAAGATAGGTTTAAGGCAATTTGGTTGGCTGCTTGGGGGTTTTTACCTAAAATCCCTGAAAGCCAAATAGCAGCCGTAAAAATGGCCACTTCAAAAAACATTTGCAATGCAGATGGAAAACCGATATTCAGTAATTTTTTAAGCATGGAACCCGTAAGCTTAAACAACTTAATATGTGTGACATATTCCCGCGACTTATAGTGCCTGGACATCAAATACCACAAGTAAAATAGCATGACGACTCTTGAAGCCAAGGTACCAATGGCTGCACCCACTACCCCTAGTTGTGGCGCTCCAAACTTTCCGAAGATGAAAATATAGTTTAGGACCACATTGACCACATTTGCCAAAATGGTCGCATACATAGGATATTTGGTCATGGAGAGACCATCGCTACATTGCTTAAAGGCTTGAAAAATAATTAAGGGAACCAAAGAAGCAGCGACCAACGTTAGATAAGGCATGGCCAATTCAACCACTTCGGGCGGTTGGTTCATGATATGCATTAATGGTTTTGCAAAAAAGACCATAAAAAACAAAGCAAGACCCAGGACCGTGCATAAAAAGAGTCCGTGTTTAAACGAAGACTTCCCTTTCAACACATTTTCCTCACCATCGGCCTCTGCAACCAATGGAGTAATGGCGGTTGAAAAACCTATTCCCAGCGACATGGCAATAAACATAAAGCTATTCCCTAGGGAAACTGCTGCCAATTCGGCCGTACCCAATTGCCCCACCATGACATTATCGACAAAAGCCACCAAGGTATGTCCTAGCATCCCAAGTATGACAGGGGTTGCCAATTTAATGTTGTATCGAAACTCTTTGGTATATTGCTGAAGCACGGCTTTTAAGTTGAAAGCGCAAAGTTAGCAAAGCCCAAGGACATAAAAATTCATTTTGGGCACCTTCTCAAAATTTTTAAAGAGACCCTAAATATTGAGTAGGTGTTTGTGATAGAAACCGTTTGAAGGATTTATTAAACGTCACCTTATTATTGAATCCCACTTGATAAGCCACATCAATAATGGTACGTGAGGTATCATTTTGTAAAATTTCCACGGCATCCTGAATTCTATATTTATTGATCAGGTCAAAAAAATTGAGTCCAAAATGTTCGTTGATTACTTGTGAAGCATTATGGCGCGTCGTATTCAATCGTTCAGCGATTACATCCAAGCTCACATCATTTTTCAGATAAATTTTTTCATTTTCCAACAAATCCGATAATTGTTCTTTTAGTTCTACGGAATAACTAGGCGTGAGTCCCGATTTGGTGTACTTGTCTTTTTTTCTTCCGAAGGAAGATGAAAACAACAAAGGTTGTTGAAAAGAAGCATAACCAATATAGAGCACCATAGAAGCCATAGCGATAATTTGAAGATGGTACAGGAAATCAAATCTTAGAATGACATCACTAATGGTGAGTCCATAAATAATATAGGAAACTACATACGTTCCTGCCAAAACCACTAAAACATGCAACCATTTTACAGTATCTGGAGAATAAGAACGTTCTTTCTTAAGCTTAAGGAAAATTTTATAAATCAGAAATCCATAAATAGCCAAGGAAAGTGTTTTTGACACCACCCCCCAAAACAAAGGAGGAAAATCTGCCTGATTGCTTACATGCAGCATAACATTTAACTTCTCACTAGCTGGAAGAAGGTAAATAGGCATCATCATGACGACGATTACTAAAGTAGGCAACAAGTGCAATAAGTCCCACTTATTAAATTCATATTTCAAAGCGACTCTCTTAAAGTAAAAATAAAGCAAGGGACCATACAAAAAGGAAAAAATAGTGGACATATTCAAAATATGCGGAACTTGATATTTCAAATTGGTATTGTGCAGGAAAATATGAAAGATAAAAATGGAGTGCATCAATACAAACAAGCTAATGAGGACTGCCGAAATCTTATCATTCCCTTTTTTAAGAAAAATCATGAGTCCGATGAAAAATCCCGACAACGCAGAAAACAAATAAAAGAAGTGCAGCCAATTAAAGTTGAAGGCATATTTCTTTCGAAGTTTTTTAAATTCGGGAGTATGCTGTAATGGTTTGAAATTGCTAGTTTCCAAAAAGCTAAGTTCTGCCGAGTACCTTATGTACTCTTCAACAAAATACGCAGCTTTAACTACATTACGCTGATCTGCAGCCAAAATGGCTTCCTTTTTAAAATGTACTAAAGAGTCTTTACTAAACTTCCCTGGAAAAAAAGATTGTTCCGCATCAGCGTTCTGAGCACGTAAAGTTGCTTCGGGAAAATTTCCCAAAAGTAGCAAAATAACGCACAAAGATTTTATGATGGAACAATTTTTAAACATAGGTTAGTATTATAATCACTTACTTAAAGATACAATTAGTTTGCCAAAAATTCAGCTTTTAGGTAATGCCCGATAATCATTTACTATTCCTTCCGAAGAATATTAACCTCTTAAAAAATAAAAAAGCCTTGATATAACAAGGCTTTACAAATAATCACGGTGCTTTTTAAAAAGACTATTTTTTTATCGTAGTGAATTCCTTCTTTGTCCCGTATCTATCAAAAAGATAAATTAAACTCGCCATTGCAGCTCCTCCCAATTCCAATTCCCGCTTATTAACAGCATCAAAAGTATCGTTAGCCGCATGATGATGGTCAAAATATCTTTGAGAGTCTGGGCGTAAACCCGCCAATACCATTTGGTCGTTCTTTAAAGGGCCAATATCGGCACCACTTCCCCCCTTTTCGAAATAGTGAATTAAATAAGGTTTAAATAAAGGCGCCCAACTTTTTACTTGGGTAAATGTAGCATCATCAATGTCAAAGGAAAAGCCTCTTGGGGTAAATCCACCCGCATCGCTTTCTAGGGCGAATACATGGGTTTCATTTTTAAGTTGCGCTTGTTGTGCGTATTCCCTTCCGCCACGCAAACCATTTTCTTCGTTCATAAACAGTACTACCCGAATACTGTGTTTGGGTTGATAGTTCATTTTTTTGAATAACCGAAGTACTTCCATGGATTGTACACAACCCGCACCATCATCATGAGACCCATCACCCAGATCCCAAGAATCCAAGTGTCCCCCAACCACGATATACTGATTAGGAAATTGGGTTCCTGTAATTTCCCCTATCACATTATAAGATTGCACATCGGGAAAAACTTTACATTTCTGTTTAAAATAAAATTTTAAACTAGGCATCAATTTTAGGGCACTACTCAAATAATCGGCTCCATTGGTACTAATGGCACATGCAGGTATTCGCATATTGGCAGGAGTATCCCCGTACGTCATACTTCCTGTATGGGGGTAATCGTCTTTTCGTAAATTCATGGAACGAACAATGACCCCTACCGCTCCATATTTTGCAGCCTCCATAGCCCCTTGGTACCGTTGATCTACGCACCCTCCATAAGCACTGAAAGTAGAAATAAGATTGGCTTGCATGGGACGATTATAGAAAACTATCTTTCCTTTAATTTTTTCCGTTCCCAAAGCTTCCAGTTCGTCGATGCCTTTTACTTCGATCACTTCTGCTTTAATGCCGCCATCGGGAGTGGGAACTGACCCTCCTAAAGCACAAATATTGGCTATGGAAGTGATTCCTGGGGCCGTTTCTATATACGCATATTCCGGAATTCCCCGGGTCCATTTAGGCACCATCACGGGTTGAAGCCAAACCTTATCCAAACCTAATTTTTCCAATTCTTTTTTGGTGTACTCAACGGCTCTTTCGGCCTCCAAAGAGCCGGAAAGACGTCCTCCAATATCATTGGAAAGGTATTCCAGCCAATCGTAACTTTTTCCTTCCAACAAGGCTGTGTCAAAGATCTTCCGAAGCATTAAGGAGTCTTCTGTATTGACTTTCTGCGAAAATAATGGTGACGCACTTACAGAAATGAATACGATAGAAAAAAATATTTTGGTTAAAGTATTATGACTCATTTTCCAACTGATGTTTGTATTCGTGAATTTTTTCTTTGATCTCGGGTTCCAACTCTGGTTCCTTAATATCCTTATATTGCTTTAGCACATTCAGCAAAATAGATGCCACGATCAAACGGGCGGCAGGTTTACTGTCGGCAGGAATGTTGAACCAAGGTGCATGCGGCTTGGAAGTCTTATTAATAGCATCCTCGTAACATGCTTGGTATTGATCCCAAAGCTTTCTTTCATCGAGATCCCCTGGGGAAAATTTCCAATGTTTATTGGCTTTTTCCAAACGTCGCAAGAGTCGGTTTTTCTGTTCTTCCTTAGAGACATTCAGAAAAAACTTAAAAACAATTGTACCATTTTCAGCAATGGTTTTTTCAAAAGCATTGATTTGCTCGAAACGTTTTTCCCAGAATTTTTCATCAACATCCTTTACCGTATTAATAGTTGGTAAATATTCCCCTAAAATGTACTCTGGATGTACTCTTGTTACCAGTACATTTTCGTAATGGGTTCTATTAAAAACCCCAAACTTACCCCTTGCCGGCAAAGCGATGTAATGCCTCCAAAGATAATCATGCTTTCGCTCTAATTCGGTAGGCACCTTAAAACTATGCACCACCACACCGCGAGCATTAAAATCTTTAAATACTTCCCGAATTAAACTATCCTTTCCCGCGGTATCCATTCCTTGCAAACAAACCAATACAGCATATTTGCCATGGGCGTATAGGGTATCCTGAAGCTCTCCAAGTTTTCTACGTACTTTCCGTAGTTCCTTTTTTAAGTCTTCTTCAGACTCCCCAAAATCCTCTTCTGTTTTTAAGTCTTCAATTTTAATAGGCTTGTTTAGCAAAAAATCTTCAATCTGGATATCTTTCATGGTTTTAATTTGACTTATTTACTGGCAAAAAGTTTTACATCTTCCTCACTTACTTCCTTTCCCCCTAAAATTATTAATCGCTCCACCACATTACGCAATTCCCTAATATTTCCAGTCCAATCGTATTCCTGTAATTGGGCAATCGCCTTTTTTGAAAAATCTTTAGTGGCGGTTCCATGTTCCCCTGCAATTTTCTCTGAAAAATGAGCGACCAGCAGAGGAATGTCCTCCCTTCTTTCATTTAAAGCAGGAACTTTAATCAAGATAACTGCCAAACGGTGGTACAAATCCTCCCTGAAATTTCCGTCTTCAATTTCCTTTTTTAGGTCTTTATTGGTTGCAGCGATTACACGAACATCAACTTTAATATCCTTATCACTTCCCACTCGCTGTACTTTATTTTCCTGAAGGGCCCGTAGTACTTTCGCCTGTGCCGAAAGGCTCATATCCCCTACTTCGTCCAAAAAAATAGTTCCGCCATTGGCAGCTTCAAATTTACCGGCTCGATCTTTATTGGCTGATGTAAACGCTCCTTTTACATGACCAAACAACTCGCTTTCTATTAATTCACTGGGAATCGCTGCACAATTCACTTCAATTAAAGGACCTTTGGCTCGATCACTTTTTTCATGAAGCCAATGGGCAACCAACTCCTTTCCTGTACCGTTAGGCCCCGTAATAAGCACCCTAGCTTCTGTAGGAGCTACCTTTTCAATCATTTCTTTAATCTGAACCATACCCTCAGACTCCCCAATCATTTCGTACTGTTTGCTAACTTTCTTCTTCAATCGGGTATTTTCCACCACAAGCTCCTTTCGGTCCAAAGCAATACGAACGGTATTGAGTAACCGATTTAAGTCGGGCGGTTTGGAAATATAATCGAAAGCCCCTAAGCGCATGGTATTTACAGCCGTATCTAAATCACCATGACCTGAAATCATGACAATAGGGATATCGGGTTTTATTTTTTTAACCGCTTCCAGGACTTCAACTCCGTCCATTTTCGGCATTTTGATATCACAAAGAATTAAATCGTAATCCTCTTTTTTAATAAGCTCCACCCCCGCAAGACCATCTTCGGCCTCTTCTACTTTATAGGTATCACTTTCTTCCGTAAGGATTTTTACCAAAACGCGCCGTATGGCGGCTTCATCTTCAATAATTAGAATTTTGGGCATGGTTAGAATTTAAATTTTACACCGGATCTAAAATACAAACTATTATCGTTTTCAATAATGTATGCGGTTTCCCTGTTGTTATCCCTTAAACGAAATTCAGAATAAAGGGTATGTGCAAAGTACGCATAATACAACAAATGCTTGGTAAAAAAATGTTCATACCCTATTCCGGCCAGTACGTTGGTCATGGATATATTTTCGGCCACGACATCGGTATCGGGTATTTGAATATTTTGTTGAATATTTCCGAAGAAATTATCTAAAGTGGCAAAAGCCTGAATGGCATCCTTCTTTGAAGCGTTCATATAATATCGGATGTTGGACTTAGGCACTCCGATGGTATACGTCATATTCTCGCGAAATTTGCGATGGTAATTAATTAAGGGTAATGGATAATTTCGACCAGGAGTTGTAGAATAGGTAAGTCCCAAAATAAGTCGGTATTCTTTATTACTAGGACTATTCTCGGCATCCACATCTTTGATGAAATAAACGGAACCCTCATAAATAAAGTCGTCGCCAGAAGGGCTATCCTGAAGCGTTGAATTTATCCTTGCACCCATTTCGGCTCCAAACAACCAATTATTCCCCATTTCAGTAACATACCCTATGGAGCCTTCAATTCGCTGTACAGAAGACACTAGGGAGGGGTCGAATGGTACCGGTTCTTCGATGTTTAAGTCAATATATCGGTACTCGGCACCAATTACCAAAAACTTTCTCTTTTCTTTATCTTTAGTAAGTGGAATGGGCAATTGCCCCAATACCCTAAATCGGTTGATGGAATTATCGGATTTTGAGAAAGGAATATGTAAATATTCGATTCTTGCCAAGTCGGTTGTTTGGGAGGTAGCTGTTACACTTACCAAGATCCCAAATAAACAACCTAAAAATACATGTCTCATTCTTTTTCTTTTTCGTTATCAATTTCGGTTTTGTTGCTGGAGGAAATTGATTCAACGTTTTGGGTAAAGAGGTGAACATCCCGTTGTGGAAAAGGAATTGTGACTTTATGTTCCCGGAACAACTTATCAATCTTAAATCGGATATCGCTTTTAATCCCGGGATCGATAAAGCTATCGGAAATAAAAAAATACACACTAAAAACCAATGCTGAGTCCCCAAAGTCTTCAAAGAGCACAAAGGGTTTTGGCCGCTTTAAAATACGGTTATCTTCGGTAACACTTTTCAGCATTAAATCTTTTACCAACTGTGTATCACTTCCGTAGGCAACACCAACCTTAACATATTCACGGGTAGTTTTATGGTTTTGGGTATAATTATAGATCGTATCACTAATAAATTTATGATTTGGGACAATAAAAATTTTATCATCCCGGGTAATCGCACGGGTTGTCCTTAATTTGATATCGATAACCCTTCCTACTTTTCCATTGATTTCAATAACGTCGCCCACCAGAAGCGATTTATCCACAATAATAAACACCCCTCCTATAACATCTTTAAATAGATCCTGAAGTGCCAATCCCAACCCGACCAATAAAGCAGCAGAAGCAGCCAAAACCGGGGTGACATTTACCCCTGCCAAACTCAGTACCGCAAACACTACAATGATGTATGCGATGTATTTGATAAACTTAAACACGCTGATGAACTTCTGGGTATCTACCTCGCTCATCCTTCGGGTGTATAGTTTCCGGATCCCCTTTAAAATGTAACTCGTTGCTAAGAAAGAAACTATTACAAGAATCAATAATCCCAAAGTAATATCAATCGCCTTGTCACCTTCCCCAAAATGAAAGCCATAGTTAAGGACATCTTTGATTCTTCCCCAAATGTCCTCCTTCACTACTTCTGTTATTTTATCTTTTACCTCTTCTTGCATTTTTAATATTTAAGCCACTTTATCAGTTCTTTATAACTGGGTTTTTTTCCATACATTAAAATCCCTACTCTATATATTTTTGCTGCAAACCATACAGTTCCCATGAAAGTAGCAAATAAGATTCCTACAGAAACCAATTGCTGCCATAAAGGTACTCCAAAAGGAATACGCATCAACATTACTACAGGAGAGGTAAACGGAATGAATGAAAATACCTGTGAGACGGTTCCATGGGGATCTTCAATAACCGTAAAAAAGCCAACATAAACGGCCAAGATAAGGGGCAGCAATATGGGCAACATGAACTGTTGGGTATCGGTTTCGCTATCCACAGCAGCACCAATAGCTGCATAAAGTGATGCATAAAGCAAATAGCCTCCCACAAAAAATAAGATAAACATGATGATTAAATTGGCAATAGGCAGTGTATTTAATTCCCGCATCACATCAACAAATATTCCTTCCATCCCATCGGGACTGTTTTGAGCTTGCTGAATGATTTCTTGCTGCGGAGATTGGACTTGAGAAAAGTCGACCCCAAAAATTGCCGAGACCGCAACCGAAAGAACCATTAACAAAATGACCCACACCAAAAACTGGGAAATACCTGCTAAGGAAGTACCAAAAATTTTCCCTAGTAATAGCTTAATGGGTTTCACGGAAGAAATAATCACTTCAATAATTCTACTGGTTTTTTCTTCAATCACGCTTCTCATAATCATATTTCCATAAATAATGATGAACATGAATAGTAAATATCCCGCAGCACCTCCAAAAATAAGCTTTAATCCAGAACCCAATTTTGAAGTTTCCTGCCCTCCAAAAGTTTCCAATTGCGTATCAATATCCACTTTTAAACTTTTTACAAGAGCAGCATCCAAACCAGCTTCCGTTAATTTTAAGCTATTAGCCTTTGCCTGTATGGCATCTTCAATATTATCCATCACAAAAAGGGAGGGAGAGTCTTCAGAATAAAAAACAATACGCTTGGAAAGATCCTCTATACTGGCCGTTTCCGGAATGTACAAGAGCCCGTATTTATTAGATTTTTCGGTGATTTTTTTAGCTTCTTCCAAAGAAACATTTTCTAAAATCTCAAACTTAAGCTGATCCTTATTTTCAAATTGACTGTGGAACAAACCACTTTCGTCCAACACGGAGATGTTGCGCACTTTATCGTTATTCAGTTGAGAAAGGTAAGCCACCAAACTAAAGATTCCGACCATTAGTAACGGGCTTAAAAAAGTCATAATAATGAAGGATTTATTCTTCACTTTGTTTAAATACTCCCGTTTTATGATTAAAGATAAATGATTCATATTGAAGGAATTAATAGTGGTTTTTTACCGTTTGAATAAAAATATCGTTAGCCGTGGGAACCACTTCTACAAAGTGGGTTAACTGGCCTAAGTTTGACAAGTAGAAAACCAACTCATTGGGAGTTTCAGACTCAGGAATCTTTACTTTATACTGAAGCTCATCATTAATTGTTTTAAAAGTCGCTGGAAAGGTTTCAAATTTATCTTGCAATAGTTTCGAAACTTTGTCCTTATCATCGACCATCATGCCAACTTCAAAAGTGTTCGATTTATATTGACGTTTGATATCAATAAGCTTTCCGTCCAATAACTTACGGGACTTATGAATTAATGCCATATGGTCACACATTTCTTCTACCGATTCCATTCGATGTGTGGAAAAAATAACGGTAGCTCCATCATCCCTCAATGTTAATATTTCATCTTTAATGAGATTCGCATTAATTGGGTCGAATCCACTGAAAGGTTCATCAAAAATCAACAGTTTTGGTTCATGCAAAACCGTAACCACAAATTGAATCTTCTGTGCCATCCCCTTGGATAATTCTTGGATTTTTTTGTTCCACCAGTCTCCAATTTCCAAACGTTCGAACCAAACCTTTAGTCTTTTTTTTGCCTCTGCTTTCGACAAGCCTTTTAGCTGCGCTAAATAAACAGCCTGTTCCCCAACCTTCATAGATTTGTACAATCCCCTTTCTTCAGGCAAATAACCAATATATTCAATATGATGAGGCTGAAGCAGCTCTCCATCCAAATGAACCGTGCCAGTGTCTGGCATGGTAATTTGATTTATGATACGTATAAATGTAGTTTTTCCAGCGCCATTAGGCCCTAACAATCCAAATATTGACCCTTGGGGAACTGAAAGTGATATATCGTCAAGTGCTTTAAAACTTCCAAAAGATTTGGAAACGTTTTCGGCAACTAAAAGGTTTTCCATAAAGTGATATTATTAGGTAAAGTTAGGATTTCCTTTAAAAGCGGTAAAGAAATTAAGAGAATTTTAAAAAAACACCCTCATTAAAAAAACAAAACCCACCCTAACTGAGGTGTTAGGGTGGGAAAAAAATTGCTATGAAAAAGAAAAATTATCGCTATTGAGATAAGCGATATTTCAAATATATGCAAAAAAATTAAAAATTAACTAATTTTTAAGAAAACATATCTTTTACTTTCTCAAAAAACGATTTGTCCTCTTTCTCGGGTTTGGGTACAAAATGTTCGTCATCTTTCATCTTTTCAAAGAAGTCCCGCTGTTCTTTAGTAAGGTTTTTTGGGGTCCATACATTGATATGAACCAGCAGATCACCGGCACCATAGCCGTTAATGCTTGGTATCCCTTTACTTCTTAGCCGTAGAATCTTTCCGCTCTGTGTTCCCGAATCAATTTTAATTCGAACTTTTCCAGATACGGTGTCAATCTCTTTTGAAGTTCCCAAAGCCGCTTCCGAAAAACTAATATAAAGGTCGTAATGAAGGTTATCCCCTTCTCGTTGAAGACTACTATGCGGTAATTCTTCAATAGCTACGAGCAAATCTCCCGCAACACCATTTCCGGGGGCTTCGTTCCCTTTACCAGTTACCTTTAACTGCATCCCATCAACTACTCCTGCAGGAATTTTGATAGACACTGTTTCTTCAGCTTGTAGCATTCCATCGGCATCCGCATTGGCTGGCTTTTGATCGATAATCTGTCCCGCTCCGCGACATGTTCCACAAGTGGCAGAGGTTTGCATCCTACCTAAAATGGTATTCTGAATTTTGGTAACCTGTCCCCGACCATTACAGGTAGTACAAGTTTTATAGGTGGTTCCAGGTGCTTGCTTTTTCCGTTTTACTTTTATCTTTTTTTCTACTCCATTGGCGATCTCTTCCAAAGTTAGTTTTACACGTATACGAAGATTGCTCCCTTTCACCCGGTGCTGACCACCACCACCGAAGCCTCCGAAACCACTGAAGCCTCCAAAGCCCCCTCCGAAGATGTCACCAAACTGACTGAAAATATCGTCCATGTTCATGCCGCCGCCACCAAAGCCACCGCCTTCAAAAGCTTGATGACCATATTGATCATAACGGGCCTTTTTATCGGGGTCGCTTAGCACCTCATAAGCTTCGGCCGATTTCTTAAACATTTCTTCAGCTTTGGGATCCCCAGGATTTTTATCTGGGTGGTATTCAATTGCTTTTTTTCGGTAAGCCTTTTTAATTTCGGCTGCCGTTGCATTTTTTGAAATTCCAAGTATATCGTAATAATCTTCCTTCATCTTATTTTCCAGTTACAACTTTTGGATATCGAATTATCCGTTCCCCTAATTTATAGCCCTTTTCAATCACATCCACAATTTTTCCCTTGAGCTCATCGGAAGGAGCGGGAATTTGGGTCACTGCTTCATGAATTTCACCATCGAAAGTGTCCCCTGCTTTGGTCTCGACTACTTCCAGCCCCTTATTGGTGAGAATATCCTTTAGTTTGTTGTTGATCAACAACACCCCTTTGTAGAGGTTTTCATCCTCACTTTTTTCAATTTCCTTAAGGGCACGCTCAAAATCATCGAGCACCGGTAATAAAGACACCATAACATCTTGGCTAGCTGTTTTAAAAAGCTCCAACCGCTCTCTTCCCGTACGCTTTTTATAATTTTCAAATTCAGCAAACAGGCGAAGGTACCGGTCTTTTTCGGTTTCCACCTCTTGCTTTAAGGTTTCGACAGGGTCTTTTACTTCATTTGTATCATTTTTGCTCTCTGAAGAAATTTCTTTTTTATCTTGTTCTTCTTCCACCACAGCAACTTTCTCTTTATTTTTCTTGCTCATAGATCGCTAAACTTAAATTTTAATTTCAAGTTTGCAAAAGTACTGCCATTTCAGTAAAAATGTCAAAATGTCACCAAAATATTTAATACAAATTTAAGAGTAAAAAAGCACGGGAAGATTATTTTTGTGGCTTAAACCAAAACGTAAATATACTATGAAAAAGCATTTTTTAAATTTTGCCCTTATTACATTAGTTGCTGCTGGCGTTGTGTCTTGTAAAGATGGAGCTAAGCAAGCTGAAACTACCGAAGCTCAAGAAGTTGCCGAAGCTGCTCCTGTTGCTGAAGATTATTCCGTTTCTACAGATAACTCTGTAGTAAATTGGAAAGGAGAAAAACCTACCGGAACCCATATGGGAACAGTCAACATTTCTGAAGGAACTGTGATGGTGAAAGATGGAATGGTGGAAGCCGGAAAATTTGTAATCGACATGAATTCTTTGGTTAGTACCGACCTAGAAGGAGACATGAAACAAAATCTGGAAGCACACCTTAAAGGGACTGTGGAAGGAAAAGAAGGAGATTTTTTCAATGTAAACAAATATCCTACTGCTACTTTTGAACTTACCGGTGTTTCTGAAAAAGAAGGAAAAACGATGGTGGAAGGAAACTTAACGATTAAGGAAAAAACCAATAATATTAGTTTCCCTGCTACTATTACTTCAGAAGGAAACATGGTTAAAATCACCAGTGAAACTTTTGCTATCGATAGAACAAAATGGGATGTAAACTACGGTTCTAAATCTGTATTTGACAATCTTGGAGACAAGTTCATCAATGATGATATTGAGCTTACCGTAACGGTTGTGGCAAACAAACAATAAATAATTGCACTTTATAAATTTTTTCGGGGCGGCCAAAAGGCCGCCCCGACTATTTTAAGGAAAAAGGAAAATTGTGTTACAATAAATCGTTTAAGGCGTTTTCTAAGTTTACATACTGAAATTCAAAACCAGCTTCCTGAATTTTTTCGGCGCTTACCAACTGGCTCTCCAAAACAATTTGGGACATGCTGCCTAATACAAGCTGAAGAACAAATTTTGGCACATTGGGTAGCCAAAGGTCCTTCTCGTAAATTTGTGCAATTATTTGGGTCATCTTTTTATTGGTTGCCGGATTAGGGGAAACCGCATTAAATACTCCTACATAATCATTTTTTAGTAAAAACATGTAGATACATGCAATATCCTTCAGATGGATCCAGGACTGCCATTGCTCTCCAGATCCTAAAGGTGCGCCAAAACCTTTTTTTATAGGCTGAACCAATTTGGGTAGGGCTCCTTCTTCTCTAGCAAGAACAATTCCTGTACGCACTTTAGTCACTTTAATTCCCAATTCTTCGAAAGCGTCTGCAGAAGCCTCCCAGACTTTCACCACTTTCCCCAAAAAAGTTTTTGCACTCTTAGGAGAATCTTCCGTATACAATTCATTTAAGGAACTTGGGTAAATACTAATCCCACTGGCAGAGATGTATTGTGAAACAGTGTGATCAATCTCCTGAAGGGTATTAAACAAAAGTTTTGCGGTATCAGAGCGGCTATTTAAAATCGCTCTTTTATGACTGGGTGTCCATCGTTTCGATACGGAAGCCCCTGCCAAATTTATTATGGTAATTACCCCTTCAAAAGCATTGGTGTCAATTTCTCCCTTGGAAGGGTTCCAGTAAAAACCTTGATAATTTTCCTGGGACTCAATTTTCTTTTTACTGGTGGTGAGATAATTTACTGCTATCCGCTCCTTTAAACATTCTGCCACAAGCTGTTTTCCTATTAAACCTGTCGCTCCCGCTATTAATATTCTCATGTGTAGCAATTTTACTTAAAATTACAATTTATAATTATGAAAATTATCCTCTTTAACGGAAGCTTAAGGATTCCAAAATGTTAAAATCAATCACCCTTAATGGCCCTTAACATTTCTCTTTTCCCAGGGGGACCAGGCAGTCTTTCTACGTTAAACCCTACCGACTGTAAAGCCCTACGAACACTTCCTTTCGCCGAATAGGTGACCAACACACCATTCTTTTTCAAGGCTCGATACATTTTTGAGAAAATCGTTTCTGTCCAAAGTTCTGGTTGTACCCTAGCCCCAAAGGCATCAAAATAGATTAAATGAAAGCACTCCTTATCTTCTATTTCAGAAAAAAACTGTTCTCTTTTAGTCAGGTAGAAATTTTCAGAAAGGGATGCAGGCTTATGCCATATGGCTTCATGCAGTTTCAGGAATTTTGCCTCAGGAGTGTTCAGTAATTTGGGATAGTTAAGCTTACTTGCTTCACATAGTGCTACGGGATAGGCCTCTACGCCAGTGTAGTGGACGCTTAATTGCTTTTCTTCGGAAAAAATTTGGGTAAGCAATGCATTTAAACCCGTACCGAAACCTATTTCTAAGATAGAGATGTTTTTTATGGAACGTTGCTGAAGAAAATACTGAAGCCCACTTTCAATAAACACGTGCACGGCTTCATTGATGGCGCCATGTTTTGAATGGTATTGTTCATTCCACTCGGGAAGATGAATCGTAACCGATCCATCCCCCGTGGTGAAAAATTCCCTTTTCAAAATTATTCTTGCTCTTTTTCAGGAATAAGCACTCCTGAAGAAATAAAGGCATACGTAAGTTGCGGCTCGGTAATGGCATCAATCTCTTCTTGCGATTTACCGGCATCTTTAGCAAAATGCTGTAAATCCTCCACAGAAGTTTCTTCAACAAAGGCCTTTCCTTCTACAATCACTTCCTGCCCTGCAATATCTTTAGGCATAAAGAATCCGTAATCTTTGAACTTTACAAAACTCTCTTTATCACCTACTTCCAAACGCATCCAACAACCTTTGGACTGGCAAACACTATTCACCTTGGAAGTAAATTTCACATCGATGGTGTCGCCCAATTCCATAGTTTCATATTTTTCCAACATTTGTGATTTACTAATCACATCTGCGTCAGATATTTTTTCTCCAAAACTTAGATATTTTGGGTCATTTTGCACTTCTTCTACTACTACTTCCTCCGTAACCTCATCGGTTTTCTCTTCAGAATTTTTACAACTTACGATTGCGGCAGCAAGTGCCAATACGTATACAATTTTTTTCATGGGTATGTTTGTTTTTGGTATGAACTATTAATTTACTGCAATTTTATTAATTTTTTAGGTTTTAAATGGTCATTTTTTTAGCTAATTTTACTGCCTAATACAGATTTCATGAGCCTTACCACAGAATATTCCCTTAAAATAGAAAAATGCAGCCAGTCTAAAATCCAGCAAGTAGATTTTGATAACCTTGTGTTTGGAACGGTTTTTACCGATCATATGTTCGAATGTGATTTTAAGGAGGGCGCTTGGCACAATCCTACGATAAAGCCTTATGGCCCCTTGACCATGTATCCTTCGGCCAAGGTATTCCATTATGGACAAGCTGTTTTTGAAGGGATGAAGGCTTATAAGGACTCTAATGGGGCGGTATTTGTTTTTCGCCCTGAACAAAATGCGAAACGCATCAACAAGTCTTCCAAACGTTTGGCCATTCCCGAGTTTCCTGAAGATTTATTTATGGAAGCCTTAGAGAAATTAATCGCCTTAGATAAGGATTGGGTCCCCAACAAAAGTGGTAGTGCTTTATACATTAGACCTTTTGTTATTGCTACAGAAAATTGTGTTTCTGCCTCTCCCTCTACAGCGTATAAATTTATGATCATTCTCTGTCCTGTAAACGCTTATTATTCTGGAAAGTTAAAAGTAAAGATTGCAGAAAAGTATAGTCGTGCTGTTGATGGTGGCGTTGGATTTGCTAAAGCAGCGGGTAATTATGCTGCCCAGTTTTACCCTACCAATTTAGCGAAAGATGAAGGGTACCAACAAGTAATTTGGACCGATTCGGTAGAGCATAAGTATTTAGAAGAAGCAGGAACCATGAATGTCTTCTTCCGAATTAATGATACCCTAATTACGGCACCTACAAACGAACGTATATTGGACGGAGTAACTCGTAAAAGTTTGATTCAATTGGCCGAACACAGAGGTATTTCTGTTGAAGTCCGTAAAATATCCGTAGACGAGATTATTGAAGCCCATACCAACGGTGCCTTAAAGGAAATTTTTGGATCGGGAACTGCTGCAGTTATTAGCCAAGTTAGTGGCTTTAGTTATAAAGATCAATTTTACGATTTACCCGAGGTTGAAGACAGCTATGCCGTTTCCTTAAAGCAGGAAATGTTCAACATTCAATACAATCTTAAAGAAGATCCTTTCGGTTGGAGACATAAAATAGTATAATTACCCCCAAGTAAAAGTCACCACTCTTTCAATATCTGGGTGTAAACTATATTCCACAGGGCAAGTCTTAGCAGTGTTTTCTAGGATTACTTGATGTTTTTCAGATACCTCAATAGGTAACGCCATTTGAATTTCTATTTTGGAAATTCTTCTGGGATTCGAGGCCATAATTTTCGTAACATTAGCCGTTGCCCCTGTTAAATCCACTCCTAAATCCTGTGCTTTTATACCCATGGTGGTAAGCATACAATTGGCCAAACCTGTAGCTACCGTATCGGTAGGGGAAAAAGCCTCCCCTTTTCCTTGATTATCTAGTGGGGCATCGGTTATGTAAATACTTCCCGACTTTAGGTGCTCATTTTGGGTACGGAGGTTTCCTGTGTAAATTACTTTTGAAGTGGCCATAGTTATTTTACAACATCAAATTGAAGGTCTTCATTGTATTTCAAGATATAAAACGCCTGATTGGTATATCCAGAAAACATTTTTTTATCATACCGAAAACGATTTTCCACATATTCGGTTTCCGCATCTTTATCTACTGCATCAAATAATGTTTCTGCAGAAGCCAAACGCAATAGGACGTCATAAGCTAAATCGAAGCCCCTAGCGGCATAACGGTTGGGATATACCCCATATTGATTCTTGTAACTTACTAAAAAGGCATTTTTTTCATCCAGATCGTACGTTTTACTTACCGAAGGAAACGTAAATTGCAAATGTGCCAAATGCATATTGGACACATCATCGTACTCAAAATTATCATTCTTATCTGTAGTAAACAACCGAACTTTAACATGCTCGGGCATACCATTCAAAATCCCAACCACGTTACTCACAATAACGGGGTCATTGGATTCTAAAATAACCCAGTTCTCCCGTTCTGCCTCCATTTTTCCTTGAATATCGGTCACATACAAAAACCCTTTCTCTCTTGGGTATAAAACTTTTACCGCAGGAATTGCTTCCATAATGGCTGCTTTTGCAGGATGGTTTCTATCGGAAATAAGAATAACATTTTTACCGGTGCAATTGTCCTTCAGGTAACGAATCATACCCTTTTTCAGTAACTCATTATTGGGGAGGGTTTGAAACAAATTGGAAGTGAGTTTGATATTTCGATTACTCAATGGAGAAAAAACAGGTATGTCGTTTCCTTTTAAAATATCGGCTGCTTGTGAAACATTTTTACTAAGCAACGGGCCAATAACCGCATCCATTTTTGAAAAATCATTTTCTGAAAGAATGCTACTTACCTTTTTGGAGTTTCCTTCGGTATCAAATACATTTAACACAGTTGAAATCCCTTTATCTTTAGCGAATTCTGTAGCCATAAGCACTCCACTGTAAAAATCGAGGGCAATTCGAAGGGTACGGTTTCTTTTCAATAATTCTTCTTGCGAACCGATGCTATCCCCCTCTACATTTTTCAACATAAAAGGCAGAAGTAAAGCTACCTTTTTTGTAGTGGTATTTACAATATGATCTTCTAGATCAATTTTATTGGTGTTCAGGGCCGCACTTTCAGAAGCCTCTTTCGGAATTTTTAAAATCATCCCCTCTTTGAGTCCGTCTTTTGCATAAGGATTCAGAGCAATAATTTGTTCTTCCGTCAACCCCAATTTCACCTTAAGCCTGTAAAACCCTTCCTTGGGCTGCACTTCATAAAAGTCGAATCGATCTTCTTCAATCGTAGCCGAATCTGTGACCTGTTCGGTATCGGGAATGGTGAGTTTCGTGCCTATTTTTAATTCCCCTTCTAAATCTGGATTTAATTTTTTAAGTTCGGCTATCGTAGTTCCATATTTTCGAGCGATCCCGTAAAACGTTTCTTTGGGCTGAACTTCGTGGATTCTCGTTTTAGGTTTTTCCTCAATGATATCGATAATCGGTTCGATTTTAATATCGGTAAGGATGCTCTTCTTTTCAAATACGGGAATCTGTATTTTTTCTCCTTTTTTTAATTCCGAAGCATAGAGATGCTTGTTATACTTTTTGATATCATCTACTGAAACACCATACTGTTGCGAGATACTATATAGCGTTTCTTTTCGTTTCACCTTGTGTTTCTTAAACTCTTTTACCACGAGTTCATTTCCGGGAGCGGGGAGAATAAGCACACTACTGGTAGAAATTCCATTTTTGGCATCTGGATTTAACCGGTAAATAGCTTCTTCGGTCACACCGTACTGTTGTGCGATGCTATAAACGGTCTCCCCTTTTTCAACCGTATGGCTTCGATACGTCTCTTGTGAAGGTATTTCAGCATAGCCTACACAGGAACACAAGAAAAAAGAAAATAGGACAATTAAATACTTCACTTTAAAGATGTTTGTTTTTGTTATGGTCTAGCAATATTATTCCCACTCAATGGTGGCAGGCGGTTTCGAACTTATATCGTATACTACTCTATTAACGCCTTTTACTCGGTTTATTATATAGTTAGAGGTTTCCTGAAGGAACTCATACGGTAAATTGACCCAATCGGCAGTCATACCATCGGTACTTTCCACAGCGCGTAAGGCCACTACCTTCTCGTAGGTTCTTTCATCCCCCATGACTCCCACACTTTGTACTGGCAATAAAATTGCCCCTGCCTGCCACACATGGTCGTATAAATCCCATTTCTTTAATCCGTCGATAAAAACAGCATCTACTTCCTGAAGGATTTTTACCTTTTCTTCGGTAATATCCCCTAAAATTCGAATAGCCAGTCCTGGTCCTGGGAAGGGGTGTCTACCCAATAATTCTGGATCAATGCCCATTTCGGCGCCCACCCTACGCACTTCGTCTTTAAAGAGCATTCTCAAGGGCTCTACTACTTTTAATTTCATAAAATCGGGTAACCCGCCCACATTGTGATGTGATTTAATGGTAACGGAAGGTCCATTCACCGAAACACTTTCAATCACATCGGGATAGATAGTCCCTTGCGCCAACCAATCTACATCCGTTACCAAATGCGCTTCATCGTCAAATACTTCAATAAAAGCATTTCCAATGGCTTTTCGTTTGGCTTCCGGATCACTAATTCCCTTTAGGGCTTTCAAGAAGCGTGCCGAAGCATCGACCCCTTTAACGTTGAGCCCCATGTGTTGGTATTGGTCCAGCACACTTTGGAATTCATTCTTCCGAAGCAAACCATTATTCACAAAGATACAGTACAAATTATCCCCAATGGCTTTATTGAGCAACACTGCAGCTACTGTAGAATCTCCCCCGCCGCTAAGGCCCAGTACCACTTTGTCATTTCCTAATTTATCCTTTAATTCCTGAACGGTTGTATCTACAAAGGCAGCAGGCGTCCAAGTAGGTTTTACGCCAGCAATTTCAATCAAGAAATTTTCCAGCAACTGCTTTCCATGGGTACTATGGTAAACTTCTGGGTGAAACTGAATGGCATAGGTTTCCTCTCCTTCAATCTGGTAGGCTGCATTGGCAACGTCATCGGTACTGGCCAACCGAATGGCTTTCTTGGGTAATTTGGCAATAGTATCACTATGACTCATCCACACTTGCGTACCTTCAGGAATTCCGATAAACAAATTAGAGCTATCCAGAATGGTATTCAGTTTTGCCCTTCCGTATTCCCGGATATTGGAAGGCTCCACGCTTCCACCATTAAAATGAGCCAAATACTGCGCTCCATAACAAACTCCTAAAAGGGGAAGTTTTCCTTTAATTCGGGAAAGGTCTGGGTGTGGAGCATCTTCAGCACGTACCGAAAATGGGCTTCCGGAAAGGATGACGGCTTTAAAGGTGGATAAATCTTCTGGTACGTTGTGATACGGATGGATTTCGCAGTAAATATTCAATTCCCGAACCCTTCTAGCAATGAGTTGGGTATACTGCGAACCAAAATCTAAGATGAGGACGTTGTTTTGCATAGGCAAAAATAGGACGTTTTTTGGTTTTGAAAAATTGAGCTGCCCTGTTTTTTTAATTTAAAATCTATTTTGAAGCTTAAAATGCTATTTTTGGAAATTACTAAAGCCCTACTGACGTATTCACTATGAGTTCATTAAAGGTAGTTTTTATTTTTATTTTCATTCTAACTGCACCCGTTGTCTATTCCCAAAATTCTGAAATAGACAGTCTTATCCTTGAATTGAAAGGGCACCCAACAAAAGACACTATAAGGGTAGGCATACTCTATGATCTTGCCTTTACAACGTTTTATAAGGACGAAGCCTTAACCAATACCTACTTAGAGGAAGCAGAAACCATAAGCACTAACTTATCGTTCAACAAAGGGCTTGCCGGAATCAATTACATGCGAGGGATATTGGCATCCCGAAAATCTAATTTTAAGGAAAGTAATACCTATTTTAAAGAAGCATTAACCTTATTTGAATCTATAGAGGACCGCAAAGGAGTTGCTTCCATAAACAATGGATTGGGTATAAATTTCTACAAACAAGGAGAACACAAGGAAGCTTTATATTATTTTAACAAGTCGATTAAATTTTATGATTCCATTGAGGACACTCATAATTTGATTGCCGGTTTATTGAACACCGGAAATATTTATGCAGAAACCGGAAAATATGAAAATGCCATAGGTAACTACGACAGGGTCATTAAATTAAGTAAAGAAGTAAACCATCCTTTTGGGGTTCCTTATGCATTGAACAGTTTGGGGAACATTTACGAATCTGTTGGAAACTACCCCCAAGCCATCGATCATTTTAATCAATCGCTATATTACAAAGAGGAAGCAAAAGATACCTTAGCCATTGCGATTACCTTGAATAGTCTGGGAAGAACGTATGTGCAAACCGAAAACTTTGAAAAAGCAAAACTGCAACATGAAAAATCCTTAAAGCTTGCAACCCAAATTGGCAATAAAGGACTTATCGCTACGAATAAGGCTAATTTAGGAAACATTAACCTTCAGTTGAATAAACCTCAAGAGGCAAAAGAACAATTTGAAGAAGCCTTAGCGTTAAGCCAATCCATTAACGATAAAGTGCAAATTGCAATTTGTTTGAATAAGTTAGGAAATGTACATCTGAAGCTCTCAAAACTTTCAGAAGCCAAGCAGTTCTTTTTGGAAACCATCGAGATTTGCCTTGAGACGGACGACAAAGAACAATTAAGTAAAACTTATTTTGGGCTAGCGGAAGTTTACTTTAAAGAAAATAATTACCCCGCCACACGGAAATATGCACATTTGGGACTGGATATCGCAAAGGACCTAGGGCTGTTGGCAGTTCAAAGGAATGCCTTAGAATTATTGTCGAAGGTTTACGATAAAACCGGGCAGTACAAAAAAGCTTTTGAAACCCATCAAGAATACAAAAAACTAAACGACAGTCTTTTCAACAAAGAAAGCATCGAAAAGATGACACAACTGGAGTACGAGTACAAGTACAAACAGGCCTTGGACTCTGCCAGTATCAGGGAATTGAAACTCACCAAGACCGTGCTTTCCACTTCAGAAGATTTAGAAAAGTCGAAACGCAATTATCTATGGGCCATCATCGGGGTACTGCTGATTTCCATCGTATCCGGCACGGCCATTTTCTACCAGAAACTGAACAATGCCAAAGCGGTCACCCAAAATGCCA
>PALG01000033.1 GCA_002707025.1 Flavobacteriaceae bacterium
ACCCCGTGAGCGAGGCGTTTTCCACTTCCCCTTACGTAGTTTGCCAGCCTTTCATTTACCAAAAACCATAATGGGACGACGAACCCCGTGAGCAAGGCGTTTTCCACTCACCTTAACGCAGTTTGATAGCCTCTTTACCAAAAACCATAATGGGACGACGAACCCCGTGAGCAAGGCGTTTTCCAATTCCTCTTACGCAGTTTGATAGCCTCTTTACCAAAAACCATGATGGGAAGACGAACCCTGTGAGGGAGGCGTTTTCCACTTCCCTAACGTAGTTTGCTAGCCTTTCATTTACCGACATCGAAAAAGAAGGACGAACATCCTGTATGACGCATTTCCTATTTGTTCTGACTCAATAAACCGTTTTTTCAACTTCCCAAATCACAAGAAGGAATGCGAACCTTGTGAGCAAGGCGTTTTCCAATTCCTCTTACGCAGTTTGCCAGCTTTTCAACTCCCGTATTGTAAAAAGGATGGCGCTAGTATTCCAAAGCTTTCAAAAATCCCATAAAAAAACCCGCTTGTTTCAAGCGGGTTCTAATTAAGTTTTGTATTTATTATTTATTTGCTTCGTATCTTGAAGAAACTTCATCCCAGTTAATTACATTGAAAAAAGCTTCCACGTAATCGGGTCTTCTGTTTTGGTAGTTTAAATAATAAGCGTGCTCCCAAACATCAATTCCTAAGATAGGCGTTCCTCCACAGCCCACTCCAGGCATTAAAGGATTATCCTGATTGGGGGTTCCACATACATCCAATTTCCCCCCTTTGTGAACACACAACCAAGCCCATCCAGATCCAAATTGTGTTTTAGCAGCATTAGCGAACGTATCTTTAAACGAATCGAAGCTTCCAAAAGTATCATTGATGGCATCGGCCAATGCTCCTGAAGGAGTTCCTCCTCCATTTGGAGACATCACACTCCAAAATAAGCTGTGATTGTAAAATCCGCCGCCATTATTTCGAACCGCTTTATTGTTCATGTCCAAATTATCAAGGATATCTTCAATAGATTTTCCTTCCATGGGGGTTCCTTCGATAGCATCGTTTAATTTACTGGTATATCCAGCATGGTGTTTTCCATGGTGAATTTCCATGGTTTTCGCATCTATATGGGGCTCTAATGCATCTTTAGCATAAGGTAATGATGGTAACGTAAATGACATATTGTTTGTTTTAGTAGTTATTAAATCAATTAATTACCCAAATTTACATATAATCTTCAGCAAAGAATGTTATAAAATTTATAACTTTTTTATTAAGCCATAGAAAATCTTAATAGTATCTTTAAACTTTACGGTTTAAATCTTCTTTTTTGGACAATTCATCTCCTTTCGTGGTTTACAATGCTTCTGCAGGTAGTGGTAAGACCTTTACCTTGGTCAAATCATTTCTTATAAAGATGCTTGTTGGCCCCTATCCTGATTATTTCAAACATCTTTTGGCCATTACTTTTACCAATAAGGCAGTAGCGGAAATGAAATCGAGGATTCTAAAAGAGTTGGTGCTCCTTTCCCAAGCGCAAGAAGACACCAAAGACGACATGCTTCAACAGATTTTAAATGAAACATCCCTTTCGGTTTCAGAAATACAGCAAAAGGCCACTTTGACCCTTACCTACCTTTTAAATAACTACGCCCTTTTAAGTGTGGAAACCATAGACCATTTTAACCATAGATTACTGCGTACTTTTTCACGGGACCTGCAATTGACCCATAACTTTGAAGTAAGTTTGGATGTTCCCTTGCTCCTTTCCGAAGCGGTAGACCAATTGGTTGAAAAAGCAGGGGAAGATCCTACTATTACCCCTTGGCTTTTGCAATTTGCCCTTCAAAAAACGGAAGAAGACAAATCTTGGGATATTACATTCGATTTAAACAAAGTGGCCCAACTCCTTACACAGGAAAATGATGCCTTAGAATTGGAGAAGCTTCGTGGAAAGCCTTTATCCGATTTTGAAAAATTGAAAGAAAAATTGTTGCATGCCATTCGGCAAAGGGAAAAGGAAGCACAAAAACTTGGACAGGAAGTATGTTCACTCTTGGAGAGTCACCAGCTAGATCGGTCTCACTTTGTAAGGGGATCCCTTTTTGACTTTTTCCAAAGAATAGCAGAAGGCAACCTCACCATAAACGACGATCCTTCATGGTATCAAAAAATAGCGGAAAGAAAATTATACCCGGCAAGGGTTACTTCGGCTGAAGCAGCTATTATTGACACCCTTACCATTTCCCTTAAAGAAGCCTATGAAGCCATTAAGGAAAGGGTTTTTAGCAGTTATTTATACCAAAACATCTTGAAAAATCTCGTGCCGCTTGCCACGGTTCATATGGTAGACCAAGAACTGGCCGTAATTAAAGAAGCACAAAATGTGCTTCCCATTAGTGAATTCAATAATTTAATCTATAAAGAAATTAAAGATCAGCCGGCTCCCTTTATTTATGAAAGATTGGGCGAACGGTACCATCATTTTTTCATGGATGAGTTTCAGGATACTTCCCTATTGCAATGGCAAAACATGATTCCCCTTATCGATAATTCATTGTCTCAGAGTGAAGCATCCCCCGGCACAAATAGTTTAATGATCGTAGGGGATGCCAAACAATCTATTTACCGTTGGCGGGGGGGGCTTCCAGAACAGTTCATTTCTTTGTTCACAGACAAAAACCCGTTTCCTTCCGTGGCCAAGGAAGTAGTCCACTTAGAAACAAATTATCGCAGTTGTGAAACCCTAGTGCAATTCAATAATGAGTTTTTCCGTTTTGCGGCTTCTTTCTTCGGAAACCCCCTGCATCGGGAACTGTATGAAAAGGGCAATACCCAGAAGCCTTTTAAATCGTGTGAAGGATATGTAGAATTAGATTTTATTGAAGCGGAAAACAAAGAAGAAAGTGTGGAAGCCTACACCCAAAAAAGCTTGGAAATTATACAGGAGTTGTTACAGCAAGGATACAAACAAAAAGATATTTGTGTCTTGACCCGAAAAAAGAAGGAAGGGATTGCTATTAGCGAGCTCCTTTCGGAACATCATATTTCGGTCATTTCAGAAGAGACCTTACTACTAAAAAGCGCTTCCAAGGTAAACTGTCTGGTGAACCTTCTGAAATTACACTTAACCCCTAAAGATGAAGAAGTAAAATTACAAGTGCTGGACTTTCTGTACGATTATTTAGCCATTTCCGAAGACAAACACGACTTCTTTCGTGAGCAGGTTGGAAAACCTTTGGAGTTCTTATCGGAAAGCCTTCGGAAATACCAAATTGAACTACAATTTCAAGATTTGAACACCCTTACTTTGTTTGGGACTTTTGAATATTTTATTCACCAGCTGCATTTTTTTGACAATGATGCATTTCTCACCCAATTTATGGATTTGGTATTTCAGTTTTCTAAAAAACCTATGAGTAGTAAATGGGATTTCTTAGACTATTGGGAGCTGCAGCAAGACAAGGCAAGCCTTGCCGTGAATAATTCGGTCGATGCCGTATCGATCATGACCATTCACAAATCGAAAGGACTGGAATTTCCAGTAGTGGTGTTCCCCTTTGCCGAAGTTGCCCTTTATCGCGAACAAGATGCCAAGGCCTGGTTCCCTTATCATGAAGAAGGGTTTGAGGAGTTACTGATAAATTTTAATAAGGAAGTAGAAAATTATGGTGCTACAGGCGCTGAAATGTTTCAGGAAAGGAGAAACACTTTGGAACTGGACAACCTAAATTTAATGTATGTGGCCTTTACCCGTGCAAAAGAAGCCTTGTATGTAGTAAGTAAGAAGGAAAAAGATAAAAAAAGTCCTACTACCTATAGCGACTATTTGAAGCTTTATTTACAGCAGAAGGGTATTTGGCAAGAAACGATCCTGAAGTATTCCTTTGGCGAAAAACCTACATCCATCGATCCTAAACCCACGCATACTGAAGAGGTATCCTTTCCTTATTTCAACTCATTGTTATCTCAGAATGTCGTGAAATTTGCCCGTAGTTTTGAAAGTATGGGATTGGACCACCTTCAAGAATCCATTCAATTTGGAAACGAATTGCACGATCTTCTTTCCAAGATTGAGGTTTTTTCAGATATGGAAAAGATTTTAGGGGATTTTAAAGAGCAACATCCAAACTATGAGGCATCCCAGTGGGAGGCACTCCAAAAGATGCTCTTGGAAATGATGGACCATCCCTTGTTAAGCCCTTTGTTTTCGGGAGAAGACAAGGTGCTGAACGAAAGGGATATCATTTCGAAGGAAGGGGTGCTTCGTCCAGATAGGATCAATATTCACAGCAATAATTCCATTACTATTGTAGATTATAAAACCGGGGTACAAGAAGCCCACCATATACTTCAATTAAATCGATATGCTACGGTGCTTTCTGAAATGGGCTTTTCCATAAAAGAGCAGCTTATAGTTTACCTTAATCCAGATGGAATTGTCATAAATAAAGCCTAAATTTGACCTTAAAATTACCTGAGACTATGTACGGAAAAATAAAGGAACATTTACAAAAAGAACTTCAAGAAATTAAAGACAATGGGCTCTATAAAAAAGAGCGTATCATTACCTCTCCACAAGATGCGGTGATTAAAATTTCGACGGGAGAGGAGGTCATTAATTTTTGCGCAAATAATTATTTAGGACTATCCTCCCACCCCGATGTTATCCAAGCGGCAAAAGACACCTTGGATACCCATGGCTTTGGAATGTCTTCGGTACGGTTTATTTGTGGAACCCAGGACATCCATAAAGAATTGGAAGAAAAAATTGCCCATTTTTATCAAACGGAAGACACGATTTTATACGCTGCAGCCTTTGATGCCAATGGAGGTGTTTTTGAACCCTTGCTAGGGCCCGAAGATGCCATTATTTCAGACTCATTAAACCACGCTTCCATTATTGATGGGGTACGCCTCTGTAAAGCCGCACGGTACCGCTATGAGAATAGCAACATGGAAGATTTGGAAAAGCAGCTCATTGAAGCTAATAAAAACAACTCCCGATTTAAAATTATTGTTACCGATGGCGTATTCTCCATGGATGGTTTGGTCGCGCCTTTAGACAAAATTTGTGATCTCGCCGAAAAATATGATGCCTTAGTTATGATTGACGAATGTCATGCTGCTGGATTTATTGGCGATACCGGTAGGGGTACTCTAGAAGAGAAAGGGGTCATGGGAAGAATTGACATCATTACTGGAACCCTTGGAAAAGCCCTTGGAGGGGCTATGGGGGGCTACACCACTGGAAAGAAGGAAATTATTGAAATGCTTCGG
This sequence comes from Flavobacteriaceae bacterium, assembly GCA_002707025.1. Classification (GTDB taxonomy): domain Bacteria; phylum Bacteroidota; class Bacteroidia; order Flavobacteriales; family Flavobacteriaceae; genus PALG01. The sequence goes on from PALG01000033.1 coordinate 5,269, forward strand.
CAAAGATCGCGTCCTTATTTATTTTCCAATTCCTTGGCTCCTGCTATTGTAGGCGCTTCCATTAAGGTGTTCGATATGTTGGAGAACGACACCCAATTACGGGATAAATTAGCCGATAATACCGAGTATTTTAAAAAAGGAATGAAAGCGGCAGGGTTCGATATCATTGATGGAGATTCCGCTATTGTCCCAGTAATGCTCTACGATGCCCAGCTTGCACAAACCATGGCCGATATGCTTTTGGAAGAAGGAATCTATGTGATTGGTTTCTTTTATCCTGTAGTTCCCAAGGGAAAAGCAAGGATTCGCGTACAACTTTCTGCCGCCCATTCCAGAGAACATTTAGATCGTGCCATTCAAGCATTTACAAAAGTTAAAAACAAGTTGGGCATCTAAGCATACACAACATATTTTATAGTATTTTAAAGTCAGATTTATAAAATTTTTAATAGATTTGCTTTTGTTAATAAAATTTAACAACTTACTTTTGCTCTATTAACACTTAAAAAATTAAACAATCGAATATGAAACATCTTAAAAGTATTTTCGCTGCTGCTTTATTACTTTGCGTTATTGGAGTAGCAAATGCGCAAGACGAAAACAATCCCTGGTACATAGAGGCAGGTGTCAATGCTGTTGATTTCTTTCCTGTAGGTACTACTGACGATGGTAGAGGTATTCACGGCGTATCTAACGTTGTAAGTAACCAAAGTGAACTTTTTGACGAGTTCTTTAACGCAAACGACCATTGGAATATCTTACCTTCTGTATCAAGAATTCACGTAGCTAGATATTTAGGAAGCAACTTTACTTTTGGTGCGACTGGAACTATCAATAAAATTGATAAGTTTGGTGATGCTAGAGTAAATGACCTTACTTACTACGGAGCAGATGGAGAGATTAAATATAGCTTAAGAAGCCTTTTCGGAAATGGATTTATTGATCCATCTCTTGGTATTGGTGGTGGTTATACTTGGGTAGATGATATTGGTTTTGGAACTGGTAACGCTTTAGTAGGAATCAAATTTTGGTTAGGTAAAAACCTTTCTTTAGGTTTCCAATCTACTTACAAGCATGCTTTCCAAGAAGACTACGGTGTAAGACACTTCCAACACTCAGCAGGTATCGGTTTCAAATTCGGTGGAAAAGATACAGACGGAGATGGAATCTACGACAACGAAGACGAATGTCCAGAGACTCCTGGTCTTCCTGAATTCAACGGTTGTCCAGATTCTGACGGCGACGGAATTGAAGATAGAAATGACGCCTGTCCAAACACTCCTGGTGTACCAGAATTCAACGGATGTCCTGATACAGACGGCGACGGAATTGCAGACCCACAAGATGCATGTCCTACAGTACCTGGCATCGCTGCAATGAATGGTTGTCCAGATGCAGATGGTGATGGTATCACTGACGCAGAAGATGGATGTCCTAACGAAGCTGGACCAAAAGCTAACAACGGTTGTCCTTACCAAGATCGTGACAACGATGGTGTTTTAGATAAAGACGATCAGTGTCCAGATGTTCCTGGAACTGTTGCTAACAATGGTTGTCCAGAAGTAACTATCGAAGTTATCAACCAATTAAACGAGTATTCTAAGACCATCTTGTTCGATACTGCTAAAGCATCTATCCGTGAAGAGTCTTACGCAGTACTTCAAAACATCGTTGATATCATGAAAGAATATCCAAATACTTCTTTCGTAATTGAAGGTCACACAGATAGCAGAGGTAGTGATTCACTTAACCAAAGACTTTCTGATGAGAGAGCAGCTTCTGTAAAGAATTACTTGACTACTATAGGAATGGATGCTAGCCGCTTATCTTCTATTGGATACGGTGAAACTAGACCTATCGCAACAAACAACACTGCTGCAGGTAGACAACAAAACAGACGTGTAGAAATTTCTTTGAAAAAGTAATTTCAAAGAATTAAAATATCTTTTGAAAAACGCCTCTCTTCAGAGGCGTTTTTTTATTTTTAAGAATGGAATCATTTCTTCAGGAGACCGTTAAAAAACTTCTTCAATCAAAATACAATCTGTCTGATTGTACCATTATCCTTCCCAGTAAAAGAGCAGGAGGTTTCTTGAAAAGGATCCTTTCCGAACATTCAGAAAAAAGCTTTTTTGCACCAAAAATCATTAGTATTGAAGAGTTTATTGAAGAAATTTCCGGGCTGCAAATTATGGCCCCTACCGCTCTCCTTATTGAAAGCTATAAAGTATATGTACAACAACATGATGAAAATTTTGAAGAATATCTTTCCTGGGCAAATACCTTACTCAATGACTTTAGTGAAATAGACCGATACCTTGTTCCAGAGCAATCATTTTTTGATTATTTATCCAGTATAAAAGTACTGGAAAAGTGGGGCGTAAAAGATCAGCCTTCAGACTTGGTAAAAAACTATTTAAAATTCTGGGGTTCCTTATATAATTTCTATAGCGAATTAAATGAAGTTCTCTCCTCCAAGCAGTATGGATATCAAGGCATGGTCTATCGAAAGGCCGCAGAGGACATTGAACATTATATAGCTCATACGGGCAGTACACCTCATCTCTTTATAGGTTTTAATGCTTTAAATACGGCAGAACAGACCATTATCCAAGAGTTACTGGAAAACGGGCTGGCAGAAGTGTTCTGGGATATGGATCCCTATTTTGTGGCAGACCCGCAACATAGTGTCTCCCTTTTTTTTAGAAGGTATATGAAAGATTGGAAATACTACCAACAAAATGGGCTTCCAACACTTTCTTCAAAATATTCAGAAGCTAAGGATTTTACCTATATCAACACGCAAAGCGATCTAGAACAAGTAAAGTACGTAGGAAATTTATTGAAATCCTTCTCCGAAGAAACCCTTCAAAAAACTGCTATCGTGTTGGCGGAGGAAAACCTCTTAATCCCCCTACTGTATTCCCTTCCGAAAAATGTGAACCGTGTAAATGTAACTATGGGATACCCTATACAAAAGGCTTCCCTGGTTACCTTAATTCAGGATTTAATTCAGTTTCAGTTAAAACCCACTGGAACGCTCTATTATAAAACAGTCCAGAAGATATTGAATAATGCGAGCCTCCAGTTTTTGGTGCCAGAGAGTGCCGCTTTACTGCAGTACATTTCAGAAAACAATAAAACTTATATATCCTTTGAGGAACTTTTGGAAATTCCTTCCGGAGCAAATCCTAAAGTTATAGCATATTGCTTCAAAAGCTGGGAGGGAAATACTGCCGAAGCACTCCATGCGATACGCTCCCTACTGAATTTAGTACAACAATCCAAAGCCCTTCATCCTTTTGAAAAACAAATTGCTTTAAAAGTAGCTGCCCTCTTCAACGAGATTGACAAAATCATGCTAGAGAACGGCTTTCAAAAAATGAGTACGCTTAAAAGTCTTTTAGAGGAATTGATTGTCACAGAAACCTTAGATTTTGAAGGCGATGCCTATCAAGGTTTACAAATAATGGGCGTGTTGGAGACCCGTGTACTGGACTTTGAGCATTTAATCATGCTTTCCGTGAATGAAGGCACCCTTCCTTCGGGCAAAAGCAATGCTTCCTATATTACCTATGATCTAAAAAAACAGTTTCAGCTTCCTATGCATACCGAAAAGGATGCCGTGTATGCTTTCCATTTTTTTAGATTGCTACAACGCACCCAAAAAGCCTACTTCAGTTTTAATACAGCTTCAAATGGTTTAAACTCTGGGGAAATGAGTCGGTTTTTATTGCAATTGGAAATTCAAAAACATCCGAATCACCATTTGGAACACATCAGTCTTTCCCAGAATATTTCGATGGAAGAAAAACCCTTAAAAACCGTTCCCAAAAATGAAGCATTACTAAAGCGCTTACAGGAGATTGCTAAAAAAGGATTCTCCCCTTCTGCATTAACCAGCTATATTAGAAACCCTATAGACTTTTATTACGATAGGGTTCTTCGAATTAAAGAACTGGAAGAGGTAGAAGAAACCGTAGCCTATAATACTTTGGGTACCATTGTACATGAAACCCTGGAAGAAATTTACCATCCTTTTCTGAAAAGAGCGCTTTCGAAAGACCTGTTAAAAGAAGGCCTAAAGAAAATTCCTGAAGTGGTGGATTTAAAATTTAAAGAGTATTATAAATTGGGGGATTATACCAAAGGGAAAAACTTGATCATCTTTGAAGTAGCCAAAAAATATGTAGAACATTTAATGCTTTGGGACCTAAAAGCGTTAGAAACGGGAAATCGAATTGAAATTATTGCCTTGGAAAAAAGTCTGGAAGTTCCTTTTTCTCAAACCTCCCTATCGTTCCCAGTGGTTTTAAAAGGAACTGTAGATCGAATTGATCGTTACAATGGGCAATTGCGGATTATAGATTATAAAACGGGAAGTGTAAAACAAAACGAACTGGATTTGGTGGATTGGGATCCTCTTTTAGAAGACTATAAATACGCAAAAGCTTTTCAAGTGATGTTATATGCTTATATGCTTTATAAAGAGAATGGTACCCTAGGAATGGAAGCTGGGATCATCTCCTTCAAAAATCTTAAAAACGGCTTTATGAATTTTGGAATCAAAGAAAGCGCCCGTGCCCGAAAAAAGGAAGCTGTTATCACAGAAGAAATATTGAAAACTTTTGAAGTAAAGCTCGTTCAAATTATCGAGGAAATTTGTAATCCTTCAAAAGCCTTTATAGAAAAGATTCTGTAAAACTCAAAAAACAAACCGCCCCAGATATTACCCTTTTTTAACTCCCCAATTAATCTCAGTTAATAATAACGGGACGGTTTTAATTGATAGGGTAAAGATGCGATGTCTTTTTGGAAGTTTCAAACGGTGCTGGTTTCTATTTATAAATTGAAAGTGAATATTTATGAATTGAGGTTCCCTAAATCAAAATATTCGAATAAATAAAAAAGGCTCTCAAAAGCCGAAACTCTTTGAAGCCTTTCTATACTTGGTGGAGAAGATGGGACTCGAACCCACGACCTCTTGACTGCCAGTCAAGCGCTCTAGCCAGCTGAGCTACATCCCCAGGATAGAGTGCGAAAATAATCAAAAAAAATTAATCCTGACCTTTTAACACTAATAAAGGTTTTGTGGTATGAAAATCTTTCTTCAGAATGGCGTTCTTTTCCCAAAGTTTTTGAAAAAACCCACGTTTTCTTCTAAACACACATAATAAATCGGGATTGTTCGATTGGAAGTGTTCTAAAATTCCTTGAAAAACAGTAGCGTTCTCTGTTTCCTTAAATATGTTTTTTAGGGACATAAGTGCGGGATCTACCGAATGATCCTCATGAGCCATATCGGGTGTCTTTACTTGAAGAAGGTTTATTTTAGCACTAAACACTTGTGCCAATTGTTGCAAGGGCTCCAAAACCTCTGGATGACTAATACGTCCGTTCTTAAAGGCCAATAAAATAACTTCTATCTTTCGGAAGATATAATCCTTCGGAACAATAAGAATTGGAATATCGGTTTGTTTTACAATCTTCCCGGTAATCTTTCCTAGATAAACTTCATCAACAATTTCTATACTCTGCGGAGAAAGAATCAATAGATCTACCCCTAATTGTTCCGAAACTCTTTTAATCCCTTCAAAAGGATCCCCTTTTAGCGAAATAGAGGTCACCTCAACACCTTTGGTGTCAACTTCAGCTACTACCTTATCCAATAGTTCTTCACTATCCTCGACAATTAACTGATTTACTTTTGTTAAACCTCCTACACGTGAAAATTCCTTATAAGTATTTACCAAGTATACTTTTGCTCCACTAATAGAAGCTAAGTTTACCGCATATCGTAAATTAGTCACTCCGCTAGAAAAGGCATTTACAGGCACCAAAATATTTTTCATAAGTTTCCTTACTTTTAAATTATTGCAAAATTACTCTTTATTTATGATACGGAAAGCACACGAATCGGAAATTCAGGAAATTATGTCCATTACAAAAGCTTGTGCCCAGAAAATGATGTCGGAAGGAATTTTTCAATGGAATGAACACTACCCACATTCTAAGGTTTTTGAAACAGATTTGAAAAGAGGCGAATTGTATGTTTTACTCATAGGGAACACGGTACAAGGCTGTATCACGCTCTCTACCTTAAAAGATGAAGAATACGAGGATATTTTATGGCTTACGAAAGACCAAAACAACCTTTACATCCATCGATTGGCCATACATCCAACGTTTCAGCACCAAGGCTATGCCCAAAAGCTGATGGATTTTGCAGAACAGTTTGCCATACAACAGCGAGCCGCTTCGGTACGTTTAGATACGTTCAGTAAAAACCTTCGGAATCAAAAATTCTATGAGGCAAGAGGATACCAACGTCTTGGAAACATTTACTTTCCGAAGCAAAGTGAATTCCCTTTTTACTGTTATGAATTGGTGTTATCGTACTAAAGTAAAATGCCCCGTATATTCCTTACCATCAATGGTCACTGCTTTATACCAATAGCCGTCGGCCGGCATGTCCCTATTCCCAAATTTCCCATCCCAACCTTTGCTTACCCTTCCCACCCGGGCTAGGTATTTTCCATAGCGATCATAAATATAAATAACAGAGATTGGCAGCGGATTGATCTTTGGAGGGATGTATTGCCAATAATCATTCACCCCATCTCCATTGGGTGAAAAGTATGGAGGAAATCCCGGGGGCGTAGGGCGCAGACGGATGTCCTTAAATGTTTCACCACACCCATTTTTATCTCTTACAGTTAGAGTGTAATCGCCTTGGGGTAAATTCAAAAAGAAATTGTTATCGCTAAAGTTTTCCCCGTCAATCGAATATTCGTAGTTCCCATTTCCTGAAACCTCTAGGGTCACCGTAAACAAATCGCCAAACTTTTCAATAAACACCTGCTCAATAACAGGTGCTGAAGAAGTGGTTACGATAAATTCCTTTGTAAAGGAGCATTCTATGGAATATCCGTTTTGGGTCACGATATCATAGATTTCATAGCGATAGGTGCCTTCTTCAGAAATAGCCACCGAACTTTCTTCAGAAATAAGGTCTTCCGTACCTGTAGGCAGCAAATGGTACCATCGATATCCATCTGCTATATCGGGAGAGGTGACGGTTGTAGGTATTTGATTTTCACAAATTCCTACACTATCGGGGAAGCTGCTTTCTGGATAATGGGTAATTAATTCTCCGGTATCTGGATCAAAATAGGGACCACATCCCAAAATTGTCGAAAAAGACTCTTGGGGACAGCCTTGCGCTTCTCCCGCTTCATTAAAAGGGACAATTCGAACAAAATAGGTGTTATTGGGTTCAAAATTTAAAACATAGGTAGAAGTTTCGGTAAAGGTCGCTCCATCGAGAATATCGTTAATGTATGGTGTTTTTCCTATGTAAAGTCTATAGCCATCGGCATTTTCTGCAGGATACCATTCAATCAATGGAGAAAGCGGCACATTAAAAGCCCCATCTTCAGGAGAAATTAACGAGGTACAGCCCGGGGGGTCTCCCAAAGAAGCGGTCGTAAAACTTTCTTCAGGACAATTTAAAGCAATCCCATTTTCATTATAAGGGGAGATAAGCACATAAATAAGGGTGTCTGGGGGAAAGTCTAAGGGAGGATTATAAAATAGTACATTGCCCACATCAAAATTGTCTAAAATATCCCCAGCACCAGGGCTGGTTCCTAGGGTAAGTCTATAGCCTGTGGCTTTGGGTGCATATACCCAATTTAAATTCACCCCCGTGTTTACATTGGTCTCACCATTGGTGGGGTTAATGAGTGAAGTACAATTGGGCGGAATAGTCACATTTTCGGTGGTGAACGATTGGGACGGACAAACAATATTATCTTGATCAAAAAGAAATAAGGTAATAGTGACATAAATTTGAGTGGCTTCCGGCAACCCCAAGGGTGGCGTAAAGTTGGGATCGTTCCCTATTTGTACTTCTTCTACAATGTCAACACCTCCTGGGGTTGTTCCTAATGAAATGATATACCCATTTACACCTGCCACCGCTTCCCAGCTTATCGAAGTCTCCACAGGAACATTGGTCGCTCCATTCAACGGGTTCAAAAGATCGGGACAGTCTTGTGCCACTACAAACTGTGCTGTAAAAATTAAAATCGGTAAGAAGATCTTTTGAAGCATTCCTATCTCTTCATTTTTGAATTAGGAAAGATAACCAATTCTTTACGCTTTTAAGAATATATTATCACGGCGGTTTCTGTCTTTCCTTTGGGAATATGTAATTTTGCCTCTTGAAAAAACCACAAAACCATATTTCCTTTAAAAGAATTCAGCAATTGGCCATTCCTGCTATCATTGCAGGTATTGCCGAGCCGGTTCTTTCCAGTACCGATGCGGCTGTGGTAGGGAATATTCCCGAATTTGGGACCGAATCGCTCGCAGCGGTTGGGGTCGTGGGATCTTTTCTCTCGATGCTCATTTGGATCTTGGCACAAACCCGATCGGCCATCTCTACCATTGTTTCACAAAACTTAGGCGCTGGAAAACTAAAGGATTTACAGAGTTTCCCCGCGCAAGCCATTTATTTTAATATCTTATTGAGTATTATAGTATTGTTTGGGACCTACTTTTTTGTGGAAGAAATTTTTAGGCTTCTCAACGCCGAAGGTACCATCCTTCGCTTCAGCATTGAATATTACGATATTCGGGTTTGGGGCTTTCCATTCACCTTGTTCACTTTTGCTGTATTTGGACTTTTTAGGGGGCTTCAAAATACTTTTTGGCCTATGATCATTGCCATAGTTGGCACTTTAGTGAATATTGGTTTGGATTTCCTTTTGGTCTACGGCATGGAAGGTTATATTCCAGCTATGGGTATCAAAGGAGCGGCCTGGGCAAGCCTTACCGCCCAAGTAATCATGGCTATTCTCGCGTTTACCCTGCTCATGGTAAAAACCAACGTGTCCCTAAAGCTTCGGTTCCCACTACATCCTGAAATCAACCGATTGGTCTCCATGAGTGCAAACCTTTTTATTCGATCCATAGCTTTAAACCTTGCCCTACTTTTGGCTGTAAGAGAGGCTACGGCATTGGGAAAGGAATTTATTGCAGCTCACGCCATTGCTATTAATATTTGGTTGTTTAGTGCCTTCTTTATCGATGGGTATGGTGCCGCTGGAAACATTCTGGGAGGAAAACTTTTGGGAGCGAAGGATTACAAAAGTCTTTTTAAGCTTACGAAGAAAGTGACCTTTTACAACCTAGGCATCACGGCTATTTTAATGATCGCGTTATTGTTGCTTTATAAACCTTTGGGGGTTTTGTTTAATAAGGATACAGCTGTTTTGCAGGTCTTCTACGGAATGTTCTTTATGGTAATTATTAGTCAGCCGCTCAACGCACTTGCCTTCACCTTGGATGCTATTTTTAAAGGGTTGGGGGAAATGGCTTTTCTTCGGAATGTGTTATTGGGCGCTACTTTCATTGGGTTTATCCCTGTGCTGTATCTTGCCAAATACCTACAATGGGGACTATGGGGCATCTGGTTGGCCATTCTTTGTTGGATTGGCTACAGAGGGATTGCTTTACTGATTAAATTTAGGAATAAATATGTGCCGTTGGTAGGTTCGCAATGATTTATCGAGTCTTTAACCACCCCGTAATGCTTAGTCTTTCGGAAGCCTTTACCTCCATCACTTCGTGTTCCAACACCTGACTTTCAAAAATAACGATACGACCCGAAAGTGGAAGGATGTCTTTTTCTTCATCAGGTACATACATGCGCAATTGCCCGCCATTTTCGGAAGGCCACGGGTCTTCATTTAAGTAACACACAACCGAAAGTTTTCTTCGGTCGTCATTCTGAAAGGTATCCAAGTGCCGTTTGTAAAAAGTCCCTTCAGGATATACCGTATAATGAAATTCCTTCTGAAGGATTCCCAAAAAACAGGTCCGGTTTAAGTAATCGACCAAGGCATTGATTTTCTGAAAAAACAGCTGTTCTACCCTATCGGCTCGGGATTCGTCGATCCAAAGAATGTAATCCCCACGCACTTTTTTATCGATTTCCTCGTTGGTACGGTTTCCAATAGCCGATTTCTTAAATCGTTCTGCTTCAAACTTTGCCAACAAGTGCTCCCGAAGCTGGGTTGTTTCCGAAGCCGTAAAAAATGCATCCACAATGGAATATTGTTGCTCCAATAGATCGTCGATAATGGTTTCGAACAAAGGATTTTCCTGAAATTCCAATTGTTCAAAAAGCTCTTGGCTCATATACAGTTTCAAAAAAAAGTGCGCAAATATAGTGGATAAAGTCTTTGGTTGTTCCAAAAAAATTTGAATTGAAAATACCCTATCTTTGCGCCTATGAGTCAAATACGTATTACCAAAATGTTCTCTTTTGAAACCGGTCATGCCCTCTATGGATACGATGGGAAATGCCGCAATGTCCACGGGCATAGTTACAAACTTTCCGTAACGGTTATTGGAAGCCCTATTGCAGATTCCAACCACGTAAAATTTGGTATGGTCATAGATTTTGGGGATCTCAAAAAAATTGTCAAAGAAGAAATTGTAGATGTATTTGATCATGCTACTGTCTTTAACAAAAACACTCCTCACGTTGAGTTGGCCAAGGAGTTGGAAAGTAGGGGCCATAATGTACTACTGGTCGATTACCAACCTACCAGTGAGATGATGGTGATCGATTTTGCTGAAAAAATCAAGGCCCGATTACCGCAAAATATTGCACTGCACTCATTAAAACTTCAGGAAACCGAAAGCAGTTATGCACAATGGTTTGCTTCCGAAAATTTATAGCAGTCTCTTTTTAGCTATCTTTGAACCATGCAACTACCCGCCGGTAAAAAAATATACTTCTCTAGCGACAACCACTTAGGGGCGCCCACCCCCGAAGCAAGTTTCCCGCGGGAAAAAAAGTTTGTCGCCTGGTTGGACAAAATCAAGGAAGATGCCGCTGCTATCTTTTTGTTGGGGGATCTATTCGATTTTTGGTTTGAATATAAAACCGTAGTCCCAAAAGGGTTTGTACGAGTGTTGGGAAAACTGGCAGAGCTTAGTGACCGTGGCATTCCTATTCATTTTTTTGTAGGCAATCACGACCTCTGGATGCGGGATTATTTTGAAAAAGAGCTCAATATCCCAGTGTATCGGGATGTCAAAGAGTTTCAGTTCAATGACAAGACTTTCCTAATTGGTCATGGAGATGGAAAAGGGCCAGGTGATAAAGGTTATAAACGAATGAAAAAAGTGTTTATCAACCCTTTTTCCAAATGGCTCTACCGATGGTTGCATCCCGATTGGGGCATGAAATTGGCACAATACCTTTCTGTAAAGAATAAACTCATATCTGGGGATGAGGACCGAAAATTTTTAGGGGAAGACCAAGAGTGGTTGGCAATTTATGCCAAAAGAAAGCTCGAAGAAAAACACTACGACTATTTTGTTTTTGGGCACCGTCACCTTCCCATGAAAATTGAAGTAGGGGAAAATGCTACCTATTTCAACCTAGGCGATTGGATCCATCACTATACCTACGGCGTTTTTGACGGGGCCACTTTTGAGCTCAAGGAGTTTACGCCTTAAGATCCTTTATGCGCAGCTGAAGGCTTACATTTCCTTGCCATTCGTTTTCATCAATAACATAGGCCATTTTGAATGGACTACCGTTGCAGGCTATCGATTCTTTTTCAGCCATGCCGAAACCAATTCCCGTAAATTGTGGGGAGTTTCCTTGTTTCACTACCAATCGCAAATGCGTTTTATCGGCCCCTACAGATTTTCCGAAGCCTACATCTTTTATATTTTGGGTCATAAAAACAGGAGTCATGTTTCCTGGGCCAAAAGGCGCAAACTGTTTCAAGATACGATAGAATTTTGGGGTAATATCCTTGAAATCGATTTCCGCATCAATTTTTAGTTCGGGAGTAAGTAATTTTGGATCGATGGTTTCTGAAACCACCTTTTCAAAAGCATTTTTGAAGTTTTCAAAATCCTTCTCCAGCAATGTAAGACCTGCCGCATATTTATGCCCTCCAAACTGTTCGATGTATTCGGAACAACCTTCCAGCGCATTGTAAACATCAAAACCGCTTACCGAGCGCGCGGAAGCAGCTAACTTCTCTCCGTTTTTAGTAAAAACCAACGTAGGACGGTAATACGTTTCGGTAAGACGGGAAGCCACAATACCAATCACCCCTTTATGCCAGGAATCTTTATACACTACGGTTGTGCTTCTGTCCTCTTCCCCTTTCTCAATAATTTGTTGTAGGGCTTCTTCTGTTATGGATTGATCGGCTTCCTTCCGTTCCGTATTATACAATTCAATTTCCGAAGCAAACAGTAGGGCCTTTTGCATATCGGTTTCAGTTAATAAGGCGACCGCATGATTTCCATGTTTCATTCGCCCTGCAGCATTGATGCGTGGTGCAATGATAAACACCACATCGGTAATGGTAAGTTTTTCTTTTTTGACCTGCTTCAGAATGGCTTGAAACCCGGTTCTGGGGTGGCTATTGATCACTTTTAGACCATGATAGGCCAAAATTCTATTTTCCCCTGTGATAGGCACAATATCAGCTCCAATAGCCGTAGCAACTAAATCCAAATACAAGACTAAGTCGCTCATGTCCTGCCCTCGATTCTTAGCCAAGGCCTGAAGCAATTTAAACCCTACGCCACAACCACAGAGCTCTTTGTAGGGATAGCTACAATCTTCCCGCTTGGGATCTAAAACGGCCACTGCCTTCGGAATTTCATTACCGGGACGGTGGTGGTCACAGATAATAAAATCAATCCCTTTTTTTGAGGCATAAGTCACTTTATCCAAGGCTTTAATTCCGCAGTCCAAAGCAATAATCAAATGGAAACCATTATCTTCTGCAAAGTCAATTCCTTGATAGGAAACCCCGTACCCTTCCTCATAACGATCTGGGATATACGTGACTACATTTGGATAATACGACAAGAGATAGGAAGAAACCAAGGCCACGGCCGTCGTTCCATCTACATCATAATCGCCAAACACCAAAATGTTTTCCTGATTTTCAATAGCTTTTTCAATCCGGGAAACTGCTATATCCATATCCTTCATCAAAAAAGGATCGTGCAACTCTTCCAAACTTGGTCGAAAGAATTTTTTGGCTTCCTCGAAAGTTTCGATGCCCCGTTGCACCAAAAGCATTCCAATTGTTTCAGAAACCCCCAATTGTTTGGAAATGTGGGCAACTTTTTCTTTTTCCGGTTTCGGTAAAAGGGTCCAACGCATAAAATTTCAGAAATATTAGTGGGAAGGTAAAACGTAAAGATACAAATTCCTTGGTTGAATGAAGAGGGTTTTTCTTTTTAAAAAAGAGGGGTTTCCCTTTTCTGGGTTTTGTTTTTCCTTATAGCTTGTAAGCATTTCCCCTTCAAAAAAATAAAATCAACTATTTAATTTTCAGTTATTTAACTCTGTTTCTGAATCATTTGTTGCCGTACATTGCTCCCCTAAACAAACTCAAAATAGAACTCTTATGAATTATGTAATCAACGGCAAATTGTATGCTTCAATTTGCGACAACCAAAGAAAACCCTTAGCCCATACCAAAATTAGGGTCTATGCGCTGGAGGAAAAAGAAAATGCGTTAGCTGCATTCACTTCGGCCCAAAGCAAGGAAGTAAGTAAAGTATATGAAGAAAAGGATATTAAATCCCGCAAAAGCACGCTCCTTGCAGAAACCACCACCGATGCAAATGGTGCTTATTCGATCACGATTAATGGTAAAAAGCAAAAATATAATGGGGAACCCATAGCTATGGTGGCTTATTATGAGGAAATTCCGGAATACGGGCAGGAAAGCGTTTCATTGCCTAACGGATTTAAGCCTTTTGAAGTGCTTCTGGACATTATTCAGCCCAAATGGAGGGAAAGTGACCTAGGTCTTGTGGCAGGGTGGAACTACACCCTACTAAGAAGAATTTGGTGTTACATTCTCAAGCGGTTGGATATTTGGGTAATCTGTGGTACCGTTTTAAATTGTGAGTCGCAAGCCCCAATATCGGGTATCGAAGTTATTGCCATGGACGATGACATTATCACCGATGATCGCCTAGGAAGTTCCGTGACCGATGAAAATGGACGTTTCTGTATTTACTATCGTTCTATCGATTTTAAAAAGACCTTCCTTTCCCCTTTTATTAATGTAGAAACTACCCCTATTTTTAGTTTTGATAATGGCCCCGATGTGTACTTTAAATTTGCTGCTGGCGGAAGTATTTTCTTTGAAGAGGCTTCTTCCGAAGCCCAAAAAACCAGCCGTAAAAATATTGGAAACTGTTTTTGTGTTTTCTTATGCCTAAAAGAAGCGCCCGAGGTCACGCAAGACCCTCCCGCTGCATTTTATCAAATAGGCTATGCACGAAAATACCATCCGGTACTAAATATCGATCCCGCGACTGGAAAAACAACCGGAAAATCGGAAGCTGGCTGGAATGACCAGGCCTTTTACAATACCTTGGATTTAAGGGGTTCGCTTTCCAAAAAGCTGAATGGCCAGCCCGTAGAGTATAAATTTGAATATGCCGAAGTGAGCAATCCTACCGTAGCAGTCTCTTCCATTCCCGCTTCCAGTTGGGTCGAGGTACAGGAAAGTGATATGGCTAAGAATGAAATAGGGACACGGATACTTTCCCTCTTTCCGGAGATTAAGTACGTTTCTTATGCGATTGGCGGTACCGATTCGGTGACGCCCTTCGGAAATGAAAAAAAGGTGTTGTTTAACGGAAACTGGGTTCAAGTACCTCAGGAAACGGGTATATTTGACATTCATTTTAACGGTTCCCTCATTAAACTGATAAGCAGCAAACTTGCCAGTGGAACGGTGGATAAATCGGGATTGACTCAAGGAACCTCCTCTGCCCCGTTAGAGCAAAATCGTTACTTTGCCCTACGCATGTGGAAACGGGAGCAAGGAAATGACGCGACCAAAGTAGTATCGGGTTTCTCAAGGCCTATTGCTATTTTTAATACCCAATATGAAAATGTACCCCAGGGAGGCTCTTGGCTGCCCAGTAGTTCCAAAGAATTGGGGATTGCCAGTGTTGACCTTCAAGAATTGATTGGAGGGGGTTGTAACAAAATTGGCAATGCGATTCATGTAAAATATACTGCCGCCAACCCTAATTTAGGGAAGGTGTCCATTGATTTTACAGGTCAAGGTGCTACCAATTACTTTCAGCCTATTGTATTCACGACTCCAGGGGAAGAAGCTTTTGGGACTTCCAGTTATTTAGGGGATTTTAATGCTTTAAAGCCCTGTGCTTATGAAATTCGCCTCAATGCAGCGTTACACCTCACCGATGGGGAAATGCAACATCCGGGTATTTGGGATCGGGTGCTTTTCTGTCGATAAGCGAACTAGCTAACCGCTGTTTTTTAAACGGTCGGAAGCCAACGAGCTTTCGGCCGTTTTCCAATAAGGGATTTTTTTGTATCTTGTCTATAACTCCCCAAAAAATTACTGTTATGAGAGCTATTTTATTTTTTCTTTTGGGAGTACTTTCCACGATTTCATTTTCTCAAGACGGAAGCCCTGACCTCTCTTTTGGAAATAATGGCGTATGGGTTCATGAGCTTTCTGGTGACAACCATTTTGTAGAAGATTTTGTTGAAACGGAAACAGGACAAATTCTAGTCATTTTTAAAACGAACCTTCCTTCTGAAAACCTAATACGGGTCATCGCCTTTACGGAAACGGGCGCCATCGATTCTTCTTTTGCCAATGATGGATTATTGGTATTGCCTTATGCATATTTTGACACCTATAACCTTAAAATACATGCGCTGGCTGATGGAAAATTTTTAATAAGCCGAACAGAGAATAATATTTTGTTCCTTTCCAGGTTTTTAAATAATGGTGCTATAGACATCACTTTTGGAAATAGCGGTACTTTACAGCCTTTTTCGAATGAAATCCATAGCGGTTTTTCAGTAAGTATGGAAGATCCCTATTTGCTTACCCTAGGATTGGATAATTCTGGTGCGGAAAAACAACTACTTTTAAAAAAGTTTGATGCTAACGGAACCCTAGACACGAGTTTTGGGGATAATGGATTGGCTAGCTATACCCTAGGTGATGTTTCGAACCCTTCGGCAGGTAATTTAATTAGTTTTGGCACCTACATTTATTTTGGGATAACATACACCCAAAATTCAAACCCTTTCAAAAAGATCATTCGGTTTTTATCCAATGGGGTTATTGATGGTGCCTTTGGTGAAAATGGTGCTATAATCAATCCTATTGAAGAAGAATACAATACTCACTTTTCGATATTTGAAAATGGAAGTTTTTTGATTGGAGGAAGTTATTACGATAATTCTTCGGAAACCTTATATAGAAAAACCATAAAGCTCGACCCTCAAGGAGTTTTGATAGAAAATTTTGGGGATAATGGTTTCATAGAAGATTTTACGCAAGGAATGATACAGGAAAATCAAAGATTTCTTTGCCATTCCAACTTTTCCGATTGGGAAGGGGGCATCACTCCTAACTATGGCCGATTTTTTTCGAACGGTGCTTCAGATAGTTCTTTTCAATTTCAATATAATTATTTGGAGCTGGGCTCTGTGGTAGGCAAACTATTGCAAAGTGGCAAACTACTTCTCGTGGGAACCGATATATGGTATAATGGCCCCGAAATTAATATCGTCTTACAGCGCTATAATAACGACCCCTTGGAAGTTAACGAGGTAGCATCCCAGAGCGCATATATGAGTCCAAATCCCTCTTCCTCTATATTTACAGTTTATTCCAATATCCCTTTTGAAAGGACGCCTTATCAAGTATTTGATGTTTCAGGAAAAAAAATAAAAGAAGGGTTTTTAACCGGCCAGAACCCTAGTATTGACCTAAGTCATTTTGAAGCAGGCATATACTTTATGAAGTTTGGCTCAAATACCTTTAAACTACTTAAAACATAATATGCCCTTAGTCCCACCGCTTTCTCCAGAACACGATCCCGAAACACAACAATTGGCCGAATTTTTTAACGAAACCCTTGGCTTCTGCCCTAATAGTGTCCTTACCATGCAACGGCGGCCAGCCATAAGTAAAGCCTTTATTAATTTAAACAAAGCTGTCATGGCCAATGAAGGGCGGGTCACTTCCGCTTTAAAAAGAATGATTGCTTGGGTAAGTAGCAATGCAACGGGTTGCAGGTATTGCCAAGCCCACGCCATTCGTGCGGCAGAACGCTATGGCGCGGAGCAGGAAAAGTTGGACCATATCTGGGAATATGCCACCCATCCCGCTTTTAGTGAAGCTGAAAGAGCGGCTTTGGATTTTTCCCTAAAAGCCTCCCAAGTGCCCAATCGGGTGGACGAAACCCTCAAGAAAAGGCTCTACGAACATTGGGACGAAGGCGAAATTGTGGAAATGCTAGGGGTCATTTCATTGTTCGGCTACCTCAACCGCTGGAACGATAGTATGGGGACTTCCATTGAGCCAGGAGCGGTGGAAAGTGGCGAAAAATATTTAGGAAAACACGGTTGGGAAAAGGGGAAGCACGGTTAATTATTTCCCTGAAACTATAATGACGATCTCCCCTTTGGGAGGTTTTTTTTCAAAATGCTGAAATACTTCCGAGACTGTTCCCCTTACTGTCTCTTCATGCAATTTAGAAAGCTCCCGGGATACCGAAATTTGTCTTTCTTCACCAAAATATTCCAAGAAATGCGACAAGGTTTTTAAAAGCTTGTGCGGCGATTCATAAAAAACCATGGTTCGGGTTTCTTCGGCCAATTGCTGCATTCGGGTTTGGCGACCTTTTTTTACGGGTAAAAATCCTTCAAAAACAAAACGGTCATTGGGCAGTCCGCTGTTCACCAGCGCTGGAACAAAGGCCGTGGCTCCGGGAAGGCACTCCACCTCTACCCCAGCCTCCACACAGGCACGGGTGAGTAAAAAACCGGGGTCACTTATGGCGGGGGTTCCGGCGTCACTTATTAGGGCAATTTCCTGTCCTGATTCAATTTTCGCTACGATGCCCGCTACAGTTTTATGTTCGTTGTGCATGTGGTGCGATTGCATGGGCGTGGTAATCTCAAAATGCTTCAGCAGTTTCCCACTGGTACGGGTGTCTTCTGCAAGGATAAGGTCCACTTCCTGAAGCACTTTCACCGCACGAAAGGTCATGTCCTTAAGATTTCCGATGGGCGTGGGAACCAAATAGAGCTTTGCCATACATCTTTAATTGAATTTTTTCTCCACTAAAGTCAAAAACCGATCTGCAACCTCCTCTTTTTCCAACCAATAATTGTAATCGGGCTTAACCTTTCCATTGATAAAATCCTGAGCTTCCTCAAAAGTGGATAAGGTGTTAATCTGCGAAATGACCCGCGTAAAATCATCGGCATTGCCGTCGAAAAGATGTTTTGTAAAAGCCAATCGGTCGTTTAACCCAATGGTAAAGCCTTGGTTCACACTGTCGTTAATGGATTTGGGTTTTTCTGAAGAAGGCGTCGCAATAGGTTTCGGTTTCGGCGCGGGCTCTTCTTTTGAAGCCATAGGAGCACTTGGGGGTTTCACCGCTTCCTTTCGTTCAAAAACGGGCATTTCCTTATAGTGTGAGGCAAACTCTTCCAGGTCGTTTTTCTGAAGTTTTTTCTCGGGAAGGACACGTTTCAGTAATTCATCTACATTTTGTGCTTCCTCGGGCATCTGGGCTACAATATCCTTTATTTTTTCAATGGCAGGCTCAATGAGTTCCTCCTTATTTTCGGGTTGTGGGACAGGCTGCGGATCGTCAAACCAGTTTTGCTCCCGATAGGTTTTAGAGTCTACCGATTCCTCTTGTTCTGCGGAAACTTGTCTTTCCAAATATTCCAACACCAATAGGTTTTCATACAACTCCCTTGCAGAATTTTTCAATGCAGCAGTAGTCAATGAACTCTCTTCCGAAGCAATTCGTTGCGCTAATTCCCGTAATCTTTCCTCAAGTTTCTTCTTCATAACTTTTCCAATTATTCTGCAATGCTATTTTTTGTTTTGTTAAATTTACGCATCCTATATGGAAACGTCAAAGAAATCTTTTTTATTCTAAAATCGAATTATGTTTCTCGAAAATACAGTAAATCAAAAAGAGCAGTTTGGGTGGATTGAGGTGATTTGTGGTTCTATGTTTTCGGGAAAAACCGAAGAATTGATACGAAGGCTGAAACGTGCCCAGTTTGCCCGCCAAAAGGTGGAGATTTTTAAACCCGCCATAGATGTTCGCTACGATGAGGATAAGGTGATTTCCCATGATAGCAACGAAATACGCTCTACCCCTGTTCCTGCTGCCGCCAACATTCCCATTTTGGCCGATGGCTGCGATGTGATTGGTATTGACGAGGCACAGTTTTTCGATGACGAAATTGTCAAGGTTTGTAACGATCTGGCCAATCAAGGGATGCGGGTAATTGTAGCCGGTCTGGATATGGACTTTAAAGGAAATCCATTCGGCCCCATGCCGGCGTTGATGGCTACAGCAGAATACGTGACCAAGGTACATGCCGTTTGTACCCGAACGGGTAATTTGGCAAATTACAGTTATCGGAAATCCCAAAATGATGATTTGGTCTTACTAGGAGAAACTGAAGAGTACGAACCCCTAAGCCGTGCCGCTTTTTATAAAGCCATGCTTCGTGAAAAGGTAAGAAAAATGGAGGTCCGAGATCCCGAGCAACTTCCTGGAAAAAAACAAGCGTAGTATGTCGCAGTCGTCTTCAAAAGCTACAGAAACCATACTGGAAATAGACTTAAATGCACTTGATGCGAACTTTCGGTTTTTAAAATCTAAAATTCCCTCGGCAACAAAATTCATGGCCGTGGTGAAAGCATTTGCCTACGGAAGTGATTCCCAAATGGTCGCCAAGGAACTGGAAAGTTTGGGAGTAGACTATTTTGCAGTGGCCTATGCTTATGAAGGAAAGCTACTTCGCGAAGCAGGAGTCAGCGTCCCTATTTTGGTCTTGCATTCCCTTGAGGCAAATTTTGAAACTATTTTGGAGTCTTGTTTGGAGCCTAACCTTTACTCGGTAAAGATTTTAAAGGATTTTATCGCCTTTGCGGAAAAGCATCAGCAAAAAAACTATCCTATTCATCTTAAATTCAATTCAGGGCTGAATAGATTGGGTTTTTCAGAAAAAGAAATGGAAGATCTTGTTTCCCTTCTGAAAAAAACCAGAAGTGTTCGAGTGGCCTCTCTTTTTTCCCATTTAGCGGCCACGGAGGATCCTTCAGAAAAGGACTTCACTTTGAAACAAATTGAACGCTTTGAAAATTGGGCAGCTTCCCTTTCAGAAACATTAGGCTACCAGCCACTCAAGCACACGGTGAACACTTCCGGGATTCTCAATTATCCACAAGCGCACTTTGACATGGTTCGAAGTGGTATTGGTCTTTATGGTTTTGGCAATGAGGCAAAGTATCATTCCGCCTTAAAACCCATCGCTGCTTTAAAAACCATTATTTCCCAGATTCATGAATTACAAAAAGGAGAATCTTTAGGCTATAACAGAGGGTTTGTTGCGGAAAAATTTACCCGTACAGCCACCTTACCATTAGGGCACGCCGACGGTATTGGCCGAATTTATGGCCACGGAAAAGGCTGGGTGACCATTCACGGGAAAAAGGCGCCTATTTTAGGGATTGTCTGTATGGATATGATCATGGTCGATGTAACTGAAATTCCTTGTGAAGAAGGGGATGAAGTGATTGTTTTTGGAGAAACCCATACGGCAGAAGACCTCGCTTCGAGCGCCAAAACCATTTCCTACGAATTGATTACCTCCATCTCTCAACGGGTAAAAAGAGTGATTTGCCGAAAATAGGGCGGTTCTCATTTGGAAAAGAATTTTAGTTCAAATTTTTGTGTAAATTAGTCTCTTATTAACTCTAAAACTAATCACATCATGCTCAAGGAATTCAAAGAATTTGCAATGAAAGGCAATTTGGT
Organism: Flavobacteriaceae bacterium; assembly: GCA_002707025.1. GTDB lineage: Bacteria > Bacteroidota > Bacteroidia > Flavobacteriales > Flavobacteriaceae > PALG01. The sequence goes on from PALG01000033.1 coordinate 26,197, forward strand.
CGACATTGCTGTAGGTTTTGTAATGGGTGCTGCTTTCAACAAAGTAGTTTCCTCATTTACTGGAGGTATTGTATCTCCTTTAATAGGATTGATCTTTAATTCAGACTTCAAAGACTTAAGATATCAATTAAAAGAAGGAACTATGAATGATGCCGGAGAAATGGTAGGGGAAGTTTGGTTGGAATATGGAACCTTTTTAACCAATGTTATCGATTTCATTATTGTAGCTTTTGTGATGTTTATGGTGGTAAAAGGAGTGAATAAAACGAAGAAGAAAAAAGAAGAAGCCCCTGCTCCAGATCCAGGCCCATCGGAATTGGATTTATTGAAGGAAATTAGGGATGCCCTTAAAAAATAATACGCGTAGCGGCCGCTACACTGCATTATAAACCTTAAACCCCTCTCTAAAAAGAGGGGTCTTTTTTTGCTTTTAATTGGGAATTATTAACTGCTGATGCCTTATTTTTGAGGTCTAAAATTTCAACCTATGAAAATAGCCGTGGTAGGAGCCACCGGGATGGTGGGCGAAGTGATGCTTCAGCTTTTGGCTGAACGAAAATTTCCTGTAACCGAATTGATTCCAGTCGCTTCAGAAAAATCGGTTGGGAAAAAAATTTCCTTTCAAGGAAAAGAATTCACCATTTCCTCCATAGAGTCTGCCATTGCAAAAAAACCGCAGATCGCTATTTTTTCAGCAGGGGGAGGAACCTCATTGGAGTGGGCTCCCAAGTTTGCTGAAGTGGGCACCACGGTAATTGACAATTCTTCCGCTTGGCGAATGGACCCTTCCAAAAAACTGATTGTTCCCGAAATCAATGCTTCCGAATTAACAAAGGAAGACAAGATCATTGCGAACCCCAACTGTTCGACAATTCAATTAGTAATGGCCTTGGCACCTCTTCATAAAAAGTTCACCATGAAGAGAGTGGTTGTCTCCACCTACCAATCGGTTTCAGGAACGGGCGTTAAAGCCGTAAAGCAACTGGAAAATGAAATTGCAGGAGTAAAAGCTGAAATGGCTTACCCTTATCCCATTCATAAAAATGCGTTACCGCATTGCGATGTATTTGAAGAAAATGGGTACACCAAAGAAGAAATGAAACTGGCCCGGGAACCTCAGAAAATATTGAACGACCGAACCTTTTCGGTTACTGCCACCGCCGTTCGTATTCCTACGGCAGGAGGCCATAGCGAAGCGGTAAACGTTGCGTTTCAAAACGATTTTGACCTTTCAGAAGTGCGCCGCATTTTACATGAAACTCCAGGAATTATTGTACAGGACAATCCCAGCACCAATACTTATCCCATGCCTATGTATGCACATCAAAAAGATGAGGTGTTTGTGGGAAGAATCCGAAGGGACGAAACGCAGCCCAATACACTAAATATGTGGATTGTAAGTGATAACTTAAGAAAAGGAGCTGCGACCAATGCCATTCAAATAGCAGAATATTTGCTAGCCCAAAATTTAATTTCGTAATTGGCGGCTTTTTGTAAGTATGTTTTTTAAGCTGCGTCTAACCACGCATCACTTATCAAACCACTCACAATGAACACTTTTCACACAATTCTTCGTATTGGCTTAGGCGTCCTTTTGTTGTTATTCGGATTCAATAAATTTTTTTGGTTTTTAAAAGATTTTGATTTTACGGGTTACCCTGAAGCGGAATACTTATTTGAAGCGCTACGCTATTCTTGGAGCGAACCCTCTGGAAAAGGATATATTATGAATTTAGTAGGTCTTACAGAAGTAGTCTCCGGATTGTTATTGGTGCTTCATAAATGGACTCCATTTGCCTTAATAATCCTAGTGCCCATTTCTATAAATCTAGTCGCTTTTCATCTTTTTGTAAATCTTCCCAATATAGGGCCAGCGTTACTGGTTGCTTTAGTGAATGGATATTTAATTTATAGAAACTGGAGTGCCTTTAAGCCCCTATTTCAATAACTTTCCTATAAACAAGGGGTTAAAATACCATTGCATAAAAGTTTTTCTTACATTTAGGACGTTTTTAAAAAAAGATTAAGAATACGTTCCATGAAAATTAAATTATTAACATTTGGAATCTTAGGGATTTCTCTGGTTTCTTTATTACAATCTTGTAAGTCTGATGACGCCGATGCTTACACCCCCATAAACATTATTGCAGAGGCAGATGTTTCGGAGGTTTTTCAAGATGAAACGCTTACGATTCCTATTTTTGATAACGATCAAAATATTCCAGAAAATGCTACCGTCCAAATCGAAGGCCTTGGTACTGGTGCCGTTCAATTATTGGACCCCAATAATACTCCCAATACTATTTTGGATGATGTTATTGAATATGTTCCTAACGCAAATTATTCGGAAACAGACACTTTTCAATATACCATTTGCGACGAAGAAGGAATGAGTTGTGATAGTGCGGAAGTTTCTATAAAAATATATAAACCCCTCAATATCGATTTAGGAGCGTTGCCTTATGAAAAGTTGTCGGATTATAATTTCTTTTATGCTTCCTTAGCAAATCAGGAGCCTGTTCCTGGAGTACTTCCTTATGAACCCATAAGTACTCTTTTTACAGATTATGCCCATAAAAAAAGATTTGTTTGGATGCCCAAGGGGGTTTCCGCAGAATATGTTGGAGATGGTGACCTGCTTAACTTTCCTGACGGAGCGATCCTTGTTAAAACTTTCTACTACGATAATGTCTTGCCTTCAAATACAACTCAAATAATTGAAACCCGTTTGCTTATTAAACGTGGAGGGACTTGGGAATTTGCAGATTATATTTGGGACGAAGCCCAACAAGAAGCCATTTTGAATACTTCGGGAAATGGAGCAAATGTTCCTATTGAATGGGTCCAAAATGGAGAAACCAGAAGTATTAATTACCGAATTCCTTCTACCGCAGAGTGCTTTATTTGTCATAAAAATTCGGACCAAATTATTCCGATAGGCCCTAAACCCCAAAACTTGAATGGAAATTACCAAGACGGGCTTACTTCTTTCAATCAGTTACAAAGATGGATCGAAGAAGGCTATTTAATGAGTAATCTACCTCCAAATATTGAAACGGTCATCGATTGGGAAGATACTTCCGAAGCTATCGAGCTTAGGGTACGCTCTTATATGGATATTAACTGTGCGCATTGCCATGTCGATGGAGGTCATTGTGGGGCGCGTTCTATCCGACTTGCTTTCCGGGAAAGTTCAGATCTTGAAAATATGGGGGTATGCTCCATTCCAGATATGCCTATTCCAGGATACGATGATACTACTTTAATTGTTCCTGGAGAAGCCGATAATTCTATCCTATTTTTCCGAGTGGCAACCACTCAAGAGGAGTATAGAATGCCTATGACCGGAAGAACCATAGCCCACGATGAATTTGTAACCTTATTAGAAGAATGGATCAATTCTTTAACCATAACTTGCGACTAACTTTTATTATTAAATTATGAAAAATAGATACCTATTAATAATTACTCTTTTGGCTTTCGTTTCAGGATATGCCCAAGTGTCATTTACACCACAAGCTAACAATACCACAGGTTCCGATAGAGCCGTAGTAGATATGAATGGAGATTTTTTAGACGATATTGTCTCTATAACCTCCACAAATATTCAGATTTTTTACCAACAACCCGATGGAAGCTTCGTTGAAACCAATATTACCACCAATATTGCCGACAATACTCCTTCTTGGAGTCTCGCTGCAGCAGATTATGATGGTAATGGGTATACCGATTTACTCTATGGTGGAGGGAACGGAGTAACTTTTATGCGCGCCAATAATGATGGTACCGCTTACTCTGAAGTTACCTTTACCGAATATGTTTTCTCGCAACGATCCAACTTTGTAGACATTAATAATGACGGCCACTTAGATGCTTTTGTATGTCATGACGTAGAGCCTAATGTATATTTTATCAATGACGGAAGCGGAAACTTTACTTTTAATCAAGGAGGTATTGGGGACTATCCTACGGGTGGTCATTACGGATCGGTATGGATTGATTACGATAATGATGGCGATATGGACATGTTCAACGCAAAGTGTAATGTAAGTGGAGTGCTCAATGAACGAAGTGAAGATGAACTTCACAATAATGACGGTTCTGGAAACTTTACTGAAGTAGGGGCTGCAGCAGGATTGGAAGATCAAATGCAGACTTGGTCCTCGGCTTGGGCAGATTTTGATAACGATGGGGACATGGATGTCTTTGGGGGAAGTAGCAACAATGGCGATCCCCATAAATTGAAAATCAATAATGGAGATGGAACTTTTACTGAAATTACCAATACAACGGGGATTAATGTCCTAACCGCAACAGGTATTGAAAACTGTGCTTACGACTTTAATAATGATGGGTATGCAGATATCGCTTCCAATGGAAACATTCTTTTAAACAATGGAGATTTAACTTTCACCGTAGTATCCAATGTTATTCCTAGTAATAACGGTTCGTTTGGAGACCTCAACAATGATGGTTTTATAGATTCCTTTACAGGAGGAACCATCTATTATAATGATGGGAATGACAACAACTGGATTACCATCAATACTGTGGGGGTAGACAGTAACCTGAATGGAATTGGAGCTCGCGTAACCATTACTTCAGACCTCGGAACCCAGATTCGTGATGTTAGGAGCGGTGAGGGCTTCCGTTACATGAGTACGCTTAATACGCATTTCGGTCTTGGACAGGATACCGAAATTGCCACCATTACCATTACCTGGCCTTCAGGATTGGTAGACACCCTTGAAGATGTGGCAGTAAATCAAGTAATTAACGTAGCAGAAGGATCTACCATTTTAGGAGTTACCGATAATGGATTGGACAATCTATTCATTTACCCTAACCCTGTTTCAGAAAATTTACAGATTTCTACCCTGAAAGATTTTTCAAACCCTTTTTATTCCATTTTTGACATTCAAGGAAAAATGGTTACTTCAGGAAAGCTTAAAGAGCCAACCATTAATGTAGGTTCATTGGCAAGTGGAAATTATGTTTTAAAAGTGTATGATGGCACTATTGCTAAAACACAAAAATTCATTAAGAACTAGATCATTTCTTAACCTTTTGATTCAAAAACCGTTAGTTTCGTAAACTGACGGTTTTTTTAGTATCTTTAAGTAAACTCAAAATCACCAACCATGAATTCAACGTTTACTAAAATCCTTTGCTTTCTCTTGGCCCTTGTTTTAATCTTATTTGGTTTGAACAAGTTCATTGAATTTAGTTTTCTCCCTCTTCCGCAGTTGCCCGAAAGTGCAGCCAATTTTATGACCTCCCTTTCTGCTACTGGCTATGTGCTTCCTATTGTTGGGGCTTTGGAAGTCGGGATTGGTTTACTGCTTTTATTCCGAAAATGGGTTGCTTTTGCCCTATTACTGCTCGCCCCAATTTCCATCAATATTTTCCTTTTCCACTTATTCCTAGACATGCCAGGAATTATCCCTGCTATTATTATTGTACTCATTAATGGAATTTTAATATATAAATATTGGAACGCTTATAGACCTTTATTTCAATATTAGGGTTTCTACTTTTTTAAATGGCTAAAAGCCTAACTTTTACTATTTTTATGGTTTCTAAATCATTCTTTAATGAAGTATTCTGTTTTTTTGTTAGCAGCCCTAATTTTTACGAGCTGTAAAGTATATGTAAAAAAAGATCCTATTATTGTGAACTATCCTACAACGAAAAAGGTGGACACGGTAGACACCTATTTCGGAACCGATGTAAAAGACCCTTATCGATGGCTCGAAGACGATAGAAGTGCCGAAACCGAGGCCTGGGTAAAAGCCGAGAATAAAGTTACTTTTAACTACCTAGATACCATTCCGTATCGCAATGAATTAAAAGAGCGTCTTTCCAATCTATGGAATTATGAAAAAGTAGGTCCTCCTTTCAAAGAAGGCGAGTACACTTATTTTTATAAAAACGACGGACTTCAAAACCAATATGTAATTTACCGCTATAAAACAGGAGAGGATCCTTCCACCGCAGAGATTTTTATTGACCCAAATAAATTTAAGGACGATGGGACCATTTCCTTGGGTGGCTTAAGTTTTTCCAAAAATGGTAAAATAGCTGCTTATAGTATTTCTGAAGGAGGAAGTGATTGGCGAAAAGTACTGGTCATGGACGCCGAAACCAAGGAAATTGTGGAAGATACTTTGATGGATGTGAAATTTAGTGGCCTGTCATGGAAAGGCAATGAAGGGTTTTATTACTCTAGCTACGACAAGCCTAAAGGAAGTGAACTTTCTGCAAAAACCGATCAGCACAAACTCTATTATCACACTTTGGGTACTTCTCAAAAAGAAGATCAATTGGTCTTTGGAGGTACAGCTGCCGAAAAACATCGCTATGTAAGTGGCTATGTAACTGAAGATGATAAATACCTAGTGGTAAGTGCAAGTATTTCTACGTCTGGAAATAAGCTATTTATCAAGGATTTAGATGCTCCAAAAAGTGATTTTATCACGATATTGGACCATACCGATAGTGACACCTACGTCATGGAAAATGAAGGAAGCACCTTATTCTTAAACACCAATCTAAATGCACCCAATAAAAAGGTGGTAAAAGTTGATGCTAGTAATCCCACTCCCGATCAATGGCAAGATGTGATTCCTGAAACCGAAAATGTACTTAACCCTTCTTCTGGAGGAAACTATATTTTTGCCAATTACATGATCGATGCCATCTCCAAAGTATTTCAATACGATTTTGATGGAAATCTGGTACGTGAAATTGAATTGCCTGGAGTAGGAAGTGCAGGCGGATTCGGTGCTAAAAAAGAGGAAACCGAATTGTATTATTCCTTTACCAACTACACCACTCCTGGTAGTATTTACAGATACAATATGGAAACAGGGGAGTCTGAATTGTACAGAAAACCTGAAATCGATTTCCAACCTGAAAATTATGAAAGCAAACAAGTTTTCTATACTTCTAAGGATGGAACCAAAGTTCCTATGATAATTACCCATAAAAAAGGAATAAAATTGGATGGAAAAAACCCAACCATTCTCTATGGTTATGGCGGTTTCAACATCAGCCTTACCCCTAGTTTCAGTATCACCAATGCCGTTTGGATGGAGCAAGGAGGAATTTATGCGGTACCCAACCTACGAGGAGGGGGTGAATATGGAAAAGAATGGCACAAAGCAGGAACCAAAATGCAAAAGCAAAATGTTTTTGACGATTTTATCGCTGCTGCGGAATACCTTATTGAAAACAACTATACGTCCAAAGAATATTTAGCCGTTCGAGGTGGTTCAAATGGTGGGCTTTTAGTAGGCGCTGTCATGACGCAACGCCCCGATTTAATGCAGGTGGCCCTTCCTGCCGTAGGGGTTTTGGATATGTTGCGCTACCATACCTTTACTGCAGGTGCTGGATGGGCGTATGACTATGGAACGGCTGAGGACAATCAAGAAATGTTTGAATATCTAAAAGGATACTCTCCCGTTCATAACGTAAAAGAAGGGGTTTCTTACCCCGCTACTTTAATCACAACCGGTGATCATGACGATCGGGTGGTTCCAGCCCATAGCTTTAAGTTTGCGGCCGAATTACAAGAAAAACAAACAGGTAACAATCCCGTGCTTATTCGAATCGAAACCGATGCTGGACATGGTGCTGGGACCCCTGTGAGTAAAACTATTGAACAATATGCCGATATTTTTGGTTTTACCCTTTACAACATGGGGTATAAAGTACTTCCCGAAACCGTAAATAAAGGAGTAAAAGAATAACCATCTAAAAAATTTGATAAAGCTGTCGTCCCCCTAAAGTTCGACAGCTTTTTTGTGAGGTATGCTAAACGTTTCCATTTCATCTTTTTCTTACGATCAAAAAGAAATTCTTAAGGATATTTCGGTGGTGCTGGAACAGGGGGAACATCTTTCTATCTTGGGGGAGAGTGGCTGCGGAAAAACTACGTTACTTCACCTTGTGTATGGATTGCTCCATTTGGAAAACGGTACAATTTTCTACAATGAAAAAGAATTATTGGGACCCAATTTTAATCTAATTCCTGGGGAAGATTTCATGAAATTAGTGTCACAGGAATTAAATATCATGCCCTTTATTTCCGTAGCAGAGAACATGGCAACCCATTTACCTAGGGTCAACCTTAAAAACGACGAGAAACGCATCAATGAACTTTTAGAAATAGTATCATTAAAGTCTCATGCTCATAAAATGACGAAAACCCTTAGTGGTGGACAAAAACAGCGTGTTGCTATTGCAAAAGCCTTGGCTCAAAAGCCAAAAGTGCTTTTGCTAGATGAGCCTTTTAGTCATATCGATACTTTTAAAAAGAATGTATTACGAAGAAAGCTTTTTAATTATCTGAAAGAAGAGAACATTACCTGTATCACTGCGACCCATGATACCGAGGAAGCCTTATCATTTTCAGATAGGATCCTACTTCTAAAAGAGGGAAAAATGGAGCGGCTCGATACCCCTCAGGCTATTTTTTCAAAATTGGAAAACACCTACCAAGCAGGCTTTTTTGGGGAAGTTTCTATTATTCCGAAGGGAATATTCGGTTCTAAGGAATTAACCTTACTTCCACATCAATTAGCACTTTCTGAAGAGAAAACGCCGCTAAAAGTCACTGTTAAAAACAATTATTACAAAGGAACACACTATTTGATAGAAGGCCAATTAAGTTCCTCAACAAGGATATTTTTCTATAACGATTCTTCCTTAAAAAATCACGCTCAAGTGTACTTAAGCCTAACTAATTCTTAAAATGGTTTGCTCTTTTTGATTGAAAGTAAGCTCCTCCCCTTTCTTTTTCCCTTTTAAAAGTTCTCCTATGGGAGAGTTTAAAGCCACACATAAATAATTTTCTTCATCTAGCATTACTGCACCAATAGAGAGGCTCATGAAATAGGTTGCTTGTGAGGTTTTTACCAAACTCCCCAAACGCACGTAATCTGAAACCGTTGTAATATCTACCTTTTTCAATAATTCTTTTATCGCCTGCACTTCATACATTTGCTTGGTCGCATTTTCCCGATCAATCTGCAACATAGCCCTACCTGTTTCATGTTTGTCGCCAGCACTACTTTTGGTTTCTTCTTCCAAAGACTCATCTATATCGGCAATGGTTTGCTTTATTTTTTGAAACCGCGTTTCTACTTTTTCAAAACAAGTTTGCAGTAAAGCCTGCTTAATTTCCTGCACGTTTGTCATTGGGTTCTTTTAACGTAAATGTACCATAATTACGCATTTGTTGTATCACCCATTGGGTTCTTTTTTCAAGGTAAGGTGTTCTTTTGGATGCACTATATTTTCTTGGATTAGGAAGTATTACCGCCAAGGCAGCAGCTTCAGTTCTATGCAAGTGTTTCGCCTTTTTATGGAACCAATATTCTGAAGCGGCCTCTGCCCCGTAGACACCATTGCCCATTTCGATACTATTGAGATAGACTTCCATGATTCGCTCTTTACTCCAAAACAATTCAATTAAAAAAGTAAAATAAGTTTCCAATCCCTTACGAAACCAACTTCTTTCAGGCCATAAAAACACGTTTTTAGCGGTTTGTTGCGATATGGTACTTCCGCCTTTTAACTTTTTCCCTTTTTGATTGCTTTCATAGGCCTTTTGAATAGCCTTGTAATCAAATCCGTGATGGTTTATAAAATTCTGATCTTCGGCACAGATTACCGCTAATTGTAGCTCTTTTGAAATTTCGCTCAAAGGCACCCAGTCATGCTTTGTAGTGATGGTTTTATCCGATTCAAAATAACGAATGGCCATGAGTGGGGTATAGGCAACGGGTACCCACTTATAAAGCAATACCCAAAGTATGCTGATCACAAAAAACCAGAGTAGCGTTTTGAAAAAAAACCTAAAAATTCGTCTAAGCATGTTATGAATTTACGCAATTGGCCAAGGAGGTACCCACAAATCCGCCAAGAGCTACCCCCATTCCACCCAAACGGACGGCACAGTATACATTTTCGGAAACTTTTTTAATAATGGGCTTCTTTTGATTTCCTACCCCCATAATTCCGCTCCATTGGTGTTCAATTTCAAATGAGGTGTTCGGTAAGATCATTTCGGAAAGAATTCGATGAAGTTCTTTCTGAATGACCTCGGTAGTTTCTAATTGTGTGGTCGTTTCCCCTTCAAAATCTAGGTTTCGTCCTCCTCCAAGTAAAATTCTATCGTGAATATTTCGAAAATAGTAATACCCTCTATCCAAATGAAAAGTTCCTTTAATAGGTAAGTTTTGAATGGGTTTTGTAATAAGTACTTGCGCCCGGGCCGGTTGTAAATTTATTTCCGGCAACAACTCTTTTGCGAAGCCATTTGTGGCAATAAATAATTTTTTTGCTGAAAATTGCAGAAAATTAGCAAAATTGAGTAAAATTTGGTCGTTTTTAGCCGAAAACGAGTCAATTTTGACTGAATTTAGTATAAAAACGCCTTTTTTTTGACATTTTTGAAGCAAGGCCTGCATCATTTTTCCGGTATCAATCTGACCTTCAAATTGATTAAAAATGAGTTGTTTTTGGATGTTTTTGAATGAAAATGGGTCGTTTTTTATAGAAAAAGGGTCATTTTTAGTAAAAAGTGCTTCTTTAATCAAATTATTGACATACTCAAGATTTGAAACACATTCTTCAAATAATTCGGTATCATTTTCAGCAAAAACCTCATAACCGCCCCACTCTTGATAATCAATATTTTTATCCCCTAATGTATTCCGAAGCCATCGAAGGCCTTCAAAACGGTTTTTAAGTAATTGGATTACTTCTGCTTCTGAATGGCTTTTTAAATCGTCCCGTATTTCCGAAACACTTCCAAAACAAGCAAACCCGGCATTTTTGGTACTAGCGCCACTAGGAAGGGTTCCTTTTTCAAGCACTACAATTTTAGCATTTGGATGATTCTCTCTTAAAGAAAGTGCACAGCTTAGGCCCACGATTCCACTGCCAATAATGGCAAAATCGACCTCCGAGAGCCAAGTTTGCTGTTCCCAATACGATAATTGATTCATACGCTCATAAAAAAAAGTGCCAATTCCAAAGTTAGTATTTTTTGGATATTGGCACCTATGGTACTTGTAACAATGATATTTCTATGCGTCGTCTTCGTTGTCTGAAGGGTCGTTCATTTTGAAATCATTCATAAAAGCCGTGGTGTAATTCCCAGCCACATAATCGGGTTCGTCCATTAACTGCCTATGAAAAGGAATGGTCGTTTTAATTCCTTCTATTACGAATTCATCCAGCGCCCGCTTCATTTTATTGATCGCTTCATCACGCGTTTGTGCTGTGGTAATAAGCTTGGCAATCATCGAATCATAATTAGGAGGGATAATATAGCCTGCATATACATGTGTGTCTAAACGCACTCCGTGGCCTCCGGGAGCATGTAAAGTGGTTATCCTTCCCGGAGAGGGTCTAAATCCGTTATAAGGATCCTCTGCATTGATTCTGCACTCGATTGAATGTAGCTGAGGCAGGTAATTCTTTCCTGAAATTGGAACGCCTGCGGCCACTAGTATTTGCTCACGAATCAAGTCATGATCCACCACTTGTTCGGTGATGGGATGCTCCACTTGAATCCGGGTGTTCATCTCCATAAAATAGAAGTTTCGGTGTTTATCCACCAAAAATTCAATGGTACCAGCGCCTTCATAGTTAATATATTCTGCTGCTTTCACGGCAGCTTTCCCCATATCTTCACGAAGTTTTTTGGTCATGAAGGGACTCGGGGTTTCCTCTGTTAATTTTTGGTGACGCCGCTGAATAGAACAGTCTCTTTCACTTAAGTGACACGCTTTTCCGGTATTATCCCCTACAATCTGAATTTCAATATGGCGGGGCTCTTCAATGAGCTTTTCCATATACATATCGTCATTCCCAAAAGCTGCTTTACTTTCTTTTCTGGCAGACTCCCACGCATCTTCCAAGTCTTCCTCTTTCCAAACGGCACGCATACCCTTTCCTCCGCCTCCAGCGCTCGCTTTCAGCATGACAGGATACCCTGTTTCCTTAGCTACTTTTTTACAAGTTTCAAAATCGGGAATAACGCCTTCGCTTCCCGGAACACAAGGAACGCCTGCGGCCTTCATGGTAGCTTTAGCCGTAGCTTTATCTCCCATTTTTTCGATCATTTCTGCGGAAGCACCAATAAATTTAATTCCGTGTTCTTCACAAATTTTTGAAAACTTCGCATTTTCTGAAAGAAATCCGTATCCTGGATGAATGGCATCGGCATTGGTAATTTCGGCTGCCGCTATGATATTCGACATTTTCAAATAACTCTCGCTACTAGGGGCCGGACCAATACAAACCGCTTCGTCTGCAAATCGAACATGAAGACTTTCTGCATCGGCAGTAGAATAAACGGCTACCGTTTTAATGCCCATCTCTTTACAGGTTCTTATTACCCGAAGGGCAATCTCACCTCTGTTCGCTATTAATATTTTTTTGAACATACGTTACAAATTTTCAAGCTTTTCTTTTGGGATACCCAAAAGATCCTGCTTTTTGATTTGACAAATTAAGAAGGATCGATTAAAAATAACGGTTGATCAAACTCTACTGGAGAAGAATCTTCTACCAATACTTTAACAATTTTACCAGAAACCTCACTTTCAATTTCATTGAATAGTTTCATAGCTTCAATTACGCAAAGCACATCTCCTGTAGCCACACTATCCCCTACTTCTTTAAAAGGAGGTTTGTCTGGGGAAGGTTTTCGGTAGAAAGTTCCAATAATTGGGGATTTCACAGTGAGGTATTTAGAATCCTCATTTGCTGCAGCCGGAGTAGCTTCTTTTGCTGGAGCTGCTTGCTGCGTTTCCACTGGAGCCTGTTGTGTCACCATTTGTGGATTGGAAGCTGCCATGGGTGGCAGTTGTTGAATGTAAGTAGTTTCGGATTTATCTTTTTCGGAACCCGTTCTAATAGTAATTTTTACATCTTCAGTTTCTAGTTTTACTTCACTAGCGCCAGATTTGGCTACAAACTTGATTAGATTTTGAATGTCCTTTAAGTCCATATTGTTATCGTCTTTAATTGGTCGTTTTTTATGAATTATATGCCCACTTTAAATACACTGCCCCCCATGTAAATCCGCCGCCAAAAGCAGCGAATACAAGGTTGTCCCCTTTTTTAAGTTGATTTTCGTAATCTACGAGGCATAAAGGCAACGTAGCAGAAGTTGTATTACCGTATTTATGAATATTCATCATTACTTTCTCCTCGGGAAGTCCCATTCTATTGGCCGCAGCATCTATAATTCGCTTATTGGCTTGGTGTGGAACGAGCCATTGCACATCGTCGCCCACGAGGTTATTTCTATCCATCACCTTAGCACAGACATCGGCCATGTTGGAAACCGCAAATTTGAACACGGTTTTTCCATCCTGAAACACATAGTGTTGCTTATTCTCCACTGTTTCATGAGAAGCAGGAAGCAGTGATCCACCTGCATCGATTTTTAAATGGTTTCTGCCAATTCCATCAGATCGAAGGAATTCATCTTTCAGCCCTAAGCCTTCTTCATTGGGTTCGAAGAGCACAGCACCTCCTCCGTCTCCAAAAATAATACAGGTAGTACGGTCTTTATAATCAATAATTGAAGACATTTTATCGGCCCCTAAAAGTAGTACCTTTTTATACTTCCCGGATTCAATGTATCGGGCAGCGGTAGACATTCCGTATAGAAAACTGGAACAAGCCGCCACCAAATCAAAAGAAAAAGCGTTTACAGCACCAATTTTACTGGCTACGTAAACGCCTGTGGAAGCCACGGGCATATCGGGTGTGGCAGTTGCCATAATCACCAAATCGATTTCTTCTGGATTCACGTCATGTTTCTGGATAAGGTTTTCAGCAGCTTGAATGGCCAAATATGATGTTCCTTTATCGTGATCCTTTAAAATCCTACGCTCTTTAATTCCGGTTCTGGTAGTAATCCATTCATCGGTGGTATCTACCATCGTTTCCAGAATTTTGTTGGTAAGCACATACTCTGGCACGTATCCTCCTACAGCGGTAATGGCAGCTGTAATTTTTGTCATAAGGAGATGAATTTAAAATTCTTAAGTGAAGATCCAAAAACCTTCAAATTGATTGGAAAAGTACTAAAATTTAATCAAAAAGGCTCTTAAAAGATATTGTTTTTGCTAAATTTTAGCATAACAAAAAACTCTCACTTCCTTGTGGGCGTGAGAGTTTCTGATAACTTTTTACTTAAGGTTTAAGCTTCAACTTCTTCTGCTGAATCAATTACAACTTGACCTTTGTAATATAATTTTCCTTCATGCCAATGTGCTCTGTGGAACAAATGTGCCTCTCCAGTGGTTGGGTCTGTAGCAATTTGAGGTACAGAAGCTTTGTAATGGGTTCTTCTTTTATCTCTTCTTGTTTTTGAGATTTTTCTCTTAGGATGTGCCATGGCTCAATATTATTTGTCCGTTAATAGTTTTTTTAAATTGTCCCATCTAGGATCGGTTTCAGAATTTTCTGAGTCTTCGCTCCCGTCTGGGGTAAGTTCTTCCAATTTATCGAGTATTTCAGATTTCAACGATCCATCTTCTACACCAGGATGTACCCGCTTTGCAGGAACAGCCAGCACAATAGATTCATAAATATATTGCTGAATATTTACTTCATGGGCGCCATGAGGAAGAATTAAAATGTCTTCATTTTCATCGTTATAAACTTCTCCAAACTTAACCACAAAATGGTAGTCACCATTTATTTGTTGGTCGTAGGGCTCATTAGTAACATCACAATTTACATTTACAGTACCTGAAAAATTTAAGGTGAACTCCAGCAAAGTGGTTTTTTTATTTAATAAAACATCCAGTTTTACTTGAGCGTCGTTAAACTCATCATACTCAAAATAGGCAAAGAACGTATTGGTTATTTCAAAATCGAAATGGTGTTCTCCTAGCTTCAACCCCGTAAATGGGATTGTATATTCTTTCATTTCCTTCATAATCACACCAATATTATACATTATGCCTTCCGAAAAAGGCGGTGGCAAAGATAGAAAATTATTTTATACTGCCTATCTTAAATTTTATTTCTTTTTTGATTCTCTTTTCTTTGAATTTTTCTTCAAGGGATTGCTTGCATATTTTTGATATTCTTCCCTTTTCTTATAAATACTCAATGCCGCAAAAACAGCCTCCTTAAAAGATTCTTCATTGGCTTTGTTTTGCCCAGCTACTTCAAAGGCTGTTCCATGGTCTGGGGAAGTGCGAATTCTGTTTAACCCTGCTGTATAATTGACCCCTTTCCCAAAAGCCAAGGTTTTAAAAGGAACCAGTCCTTGGTCATGATAAGAGGCAATAATGGCATCGAAGTTTTTATAGTTCCCTGAACCAAAAAAACTATCTGCAGAATAAGGACCGTAAACTAGTTTTCCCGTTTTCCTTATGTCTTCCAATGTAGGCCGAAGCACTTCGTCATCTTCTTTCCCTATTACCCCATTATCTCCCGTGTGAGGATTAATGCCAAGAACAGCTATCTTGGGTTTGATGACCCCAAAATCCTGTATTAAGGTTTGGTAAATTGTATTTATTTTTTTCTGTATGACTTCTGGTGTAATATTGTTGGAAACCTCCTTCACAGGAACATGGTCTGTTAAAAGTCCAACTTTTAATTCGTCGGAAATCATTAGCATCAAACTGTCCCCTTTTAGTTCTTTAGCCAAATAATCGGTATGCCCTGGGAAGTTGAAAGTCACAGACTGTACATTGCTTTTATGGATGGGTGCCGTTACCAAAACATCTATTTTTTCAGTTTTAAGTGCCGCTACGGCAGCTTTTAACGATTTGATTGCGTAGGCCCCAGCGTCAGGATCTTCTTTTCCGAAGTGTACTTCCACATTTTCCTTCCATACGTTTAGCACATTAATCTTTTTGTGCAAGGCATCTTCAGGTTTATCGATTCCATGAAAGTTGATCTCCAACCCGTATTGTTTTTTGTAAAACGACATAAGTTTTACTGAAGCAAATAGGATCGGGGTACAAAAATCCAACATTCGGGCATCTTCAAAGGTTTTTAACACTACTTCGCTACCTATACCATTCAAATCTCCTATGGAAATCCCAACAATTATTTTTTCTTTTTTACCCATAAACAATCTTGCCGTATTATTTTTGTACTACAAAAGTAATTAATTGAACGCATGTTTACAGGAATAGTTGAAACGATTGGCGAAATAATTTCCCTACAAAAGGAACAAGACAACCTCCATATCACCTTAAAAAGTGATTTTACAAACGAATTGCGTATCGACCAAAGTGTGGCTCACAATGGTGTTTGCCTTACTGTGGTAGCGATAGAGGAAGACCTATTTACCGTAACTGCTATCAAAGAAACACTTCAAAAAACCAATTTGGGAGACTTCCAAGTAGGAGATGCTGTAAATCTTGAAAGGGCCATGAAGTTGGGTGACCGACTGGACGGTCATATGGTACAAGGCCATGTAGATCAAACGGCGATCTGCAAACAGGTTTCAGAAACGGAAGGCAGTTGGTTATTTTCTTTTGAATATGATCCTGCACTGGGAAATGTAACCATTGAAAAAGGTTCCATTACCGTAAATGGGGTAAGTTTAACCGTGGTAAATTCCAAAAAAGGAGGGTTTAGCGTCGCTATTATACCTTATACCTTTGAAAATACGAACTTTAAAAAGCTACAAAAAGGAAGTAGGGTAAACCTAGAATTTGATATGATTGGGAAGTATTTGAAAAGACTTTCGGAGAACTATTTGTAGCTTTTTTTAAGCTTTAAAATATAGTACAAACCGAATATAACGCCCACAATAACAAGTAAATAAATACTGGAGTCAATAGGAAGCTCTATGGGAGTTCTTTGGGGTGGAGGAGGTGGGCTTGAAGAAGCAGAAGGACTCTGCCCAAGCATAAGGGAACTGCTCAAGAAGAACAGTAGTGCGGTTATTTTTGTTACGATTTGGGGTCGCATATGTGGCGTCTAAAGTAATAATTTTTTTTAAACAACAAACAAAAAAGCTTATTATCAACAAATTATTAACCAAAATTTAATTGAAAAATTGTCTTTTGGTCTTACAAATGTGGTCCCACTTGGGCTCGAACCAAGGACCCCCTGATTATGAGTCAGGTGCTCTAACCAGCTGAGCTATGGGACCCAAAATAAGCTGCAAATGTAAAACACTTTATGTTATACTGCAAAACATTTATTCATTGTTTCGCTCTTGGCAAAGTTCTACTAGAACCCCTCGTGTGGATTTTGGATGTAAAAAAACCACCCACTTATTGTCGGCCCCTTTCTTGGGCTCTTCATTTAAAACAGTAAATCCTTCTTTTTTTAAACGAGTAACTTCGGCTTTAATATTAGTTACGGAAAAAGCGATGTGATGGATTCCCTCGCCCTTTTTTTCTATGAATTTGGCAATAGCACTCTCTGGCTTGGTAGCTTCCAAAAGCTCTATTTTGCTCTCCCCACATTTAAAAAAGGAGGTCATGACTCCTTCAGAAGCCACTTCTTCCATCTTATAAGGTGCGACTCCTAATAACTTTTCATAAACAGTATTGGCCGATTTCAAGTCTTTTACTGCAATACCAAGGTGTTCAATTTTATCCATTAACTCATTTTTAGCACTTCAAAAATAAGAAATTAACGGCTTTCAGCGCTATTTGTTATATTTTTGCAGTATGGAAGAAAGTAATAGACAGAAAAAAATTTCAGGGGTGCTTCAAAAAGATCTTGCTTCAGTTCTACAAAAATTACTGAAGGCAAGTGGGCAAACCGGAATTATCGTTTCGGTATCGAAAGTAGCGGTTACGGTAGATCTTTCCGTGGCAAAAGTGTATGTAAGTGTTTTCCCTTCAGAAAAAGCTACAAAAATTGTTGGCGAATTGAATGAGCTAAAGCCTAAAATAAAGCATGAAATCGCCCAACTAACCAAGCACCAACTTCGGAAAATGCCCGACCTCAGCTTTTATAATGATGACACACTAGATTATATTGAAAAAATTGAAGATGCCTTTAAAGGTTCCCAAAACCCCATTAAAGATCCTAGCCTGCTAGATAAAAGGAAAAAACAATAGTTTGTGAATCACTCCCTCTACATTGCAAAGCGCTATTTATTTTCCAAAAGCCATAAAAATGCAGTGAATATTATTTCGCGAATAGCGGTGGGAGCGGTTATTTTAGGGTCTATGGCCCTCTTTGTGGTTTTGTCTGGTTTTGCTGGTTTAAAAGACTTTGCCTTAGCGTATACCAATGTTTTTGATAGTGACCTAAAAGTGGCTCCTGCCATTGGAAAAACATTCGCGTTATCCCCCAAACAGCTGCAGGAAATTGAAAATATAGAGGGTGTCGTAGCAGTTTCCGAAATTGTAGAAGATCGGATCTTTGTTCGGTATAATGACAAAAACCATATTGCTTACCTTAAAGGAGTAGATGAAAATTTTTATAAAATTACTCCTTCTGATAGTTTATTATTTCTAGGTGAATGGTTGAAACCCAACTTGGGAGAAGTCGTGATTGGGTTTGGCATTTCCGCAAAATTATCGGTAGGTGCAAGGGATTATACGAACCTTATCGAGCTTTATGCCCCTAAACCCGGCAAAGGACAAATAAATATGATTGACCCTTCTTCAGCATTTGCCACAGAGAAAGTCGTAGCCTCGGGAATCTACCAAATCAATGAAGAATTGAATGCGAAGTATGTATTTTCAGACTTAGAGACAGCGCGCAATTTGTTAAGTGTGGACAGTACTTCCGTAAGCTATTTAGAGTTTAAATTGGCCCCCAACACCCAAGAAGCTACTGTTGTTTCTGAGCTAGAAACCATTATTCCTGATACCATTGTGGCCAAAAATAGAATGCAGCAAAACGATGCCTTATATAAAATGTTGAACTCGGAAAACCTGTTTACTTATTTGTTCGTGAGTTTGATTGCCGCCATTGCCATTTTTAACCTCGCGGGGACCATTATCATGATTATCCTAGAAAAAAGGGGGAATATTAAAACCCTTTATTTTATGGGACTTACCATAAAAGAAGTGCGGAAAATCTTTTTTTACAACGGATTTTTAATGACCCTTATAGGAACCCTCATTGGGCTGGTACTTGGCATCATTTTAGTCTTGCTTCAAATGCAATATGGATTTGTTCCCATAGGAAATCTTCCTTATCCCGTAAAGTTTAAATTGCTGAATGTCTTCATAGTGTTGGCTACCATTTTATTTTTGGGCGGGATTGCCTCAAAGGTAGCCTCCATGAGAGTTTCTGAAAAGCTTTTGTCTTAAGCAAACTGAAAGTCACCAAATTCTGCCAAAACTTCTTCAAAAGTCGCAAAAACCGTTTCAGAATCATCACTGGTGACCATCTTTGTTCGATATTCCTTAAAATGCGGAATGCCCTTAAAATAATTGGTATAATGACGCCGGGTTTCAAACACCCCTAATTTTTCCCCTTTCCAGTCAATGGCCATTTGTAGATGCCTTTTAGCAGCCTCTACCCGTTCCTTTAAGGTAGGGGGTGGTAAATGTTCCCCTGTTTTAAAATAGTGCTTTACTTCCTTAAAAAACCACGGATACCCTATACTGGCGCGCCCAATCATGGCTCCGTCCAAGCCAAATTTATCCCGCATCTCCACAGCTCGTTCAGGAGTATTTACATCTCCATTTCCAAATACGGGTATGTGCATTCTAGGATTGTTTTTAACTTTGGCTATAGGGGCCCAATCGGCATCGCCTTTATACATCTGCGCTCGGGTTCTTCCGTGGATGGAGATAGCTTTACAACCAACATCCTGTAACCTTTCAGCTACTTCCACAATTTTTATGGAATCATGATCCCACCCCAGTCGGGTTTTAACCGTAACCGGAAGCTTTGTATGTTTTACCATGGCTTCCGTTAGGGAAACCATTAAATCGATATCTTTTAAAATTCCGGCCCCCGCACCTTTGGAAACTACTTTTTTAACAGGACACCCAAAATTAATATCGATAATATCCGGGCCACTCGCTTCTACAATTTCCACACTTTGCAACATCGAATCGAGGACGGCGCCAAAAATCTGGATGCCCACCGGGCGTTCTTTTTCATAAATATCCAGTTTCTGAACACTCTTGGCAGCATCCCTTATCAAACCTTCGCAGGAAATAAATTCGGTATATACCACATCGGCACCTTGCTCTTTACACAAGGCACGAAAGGGCGGGTCGCTCACATCCTCCATAGGGGCAAGCAACAAAGGAAAATCTCCTACATCAATATCTCCAATTTTTGCCATGACTGCAAAATTAGTTATAATATTTTGAAACCTTTTAAAAACTATTAAAAGCTGGTTTTTTGCTCTATATTTGCAAACTGCTTGATACGCTAGATTTTATGAAGAACATTCGCAACTTTTGCATTATCGCCCATATTGACCACGGAAAAAGCACCTTGGCCGATCGATTATTGGATGCCACAGGCTCTGTAACCGCTCGTGAAAAGCAAGATCAGCTTTTAGATAGTATGGATTTGGAACGGGAACGCGGTATTACCATTAAAAGTCACGCCATACAAATGGAATATGTTTATGAAGGCGAAACGTACATCTTGAACCTCATCGATACTCCTGGACACGTAGATTTCTCTTACGAAGTGTCCCGTTCGATCGCCGCATGTGAAGGAGCGCTTTTGGTAGTAGACGCAGCACAAAGCATTCAGGCGCAGACCATTTCCAACCTTTATTTGGCCTTGGAAAACGATTTGGAGATTATTCCGGTATTGAACAAAGTGGATCTTCCCTCTGCCAATCCAGAGGAGGTGACCGATGATATTGTGGACTTGTTGGGTTGTGATGCAGAAGAGGTAATCCCTGCCAGTGCTAAAACCGGAATAGGAATTGAAGAAATCCTTTCTGCCATTATCGAGCGTATTCCTGCGCCTAAAGGAAACCCTGAGGAGCCTTTACAGGCATTGATATTCGACTCGGTGTACAATCCCTTCCGAGGAGTGGAAACCTATTTTAGGGTGCTGAATGGAGAAATTACCAAAGGTCAAAACATCAAGTTTATGGCCACCGGAAAGTCTTATTTTGCAGATGAAGTAGGAACTTTAAAACTGAAACAACTTCCCAAGCAAGTAATTAAAACAGGGGATGTAGGCTATTTGATTACCGGGATAAAAGACGCCCGCGAGGTGAAAGTAGGGGATACCATTACCGATGCGAAAACGCCTACCCAAAACATGATTGAAGGTTTTGAGGATGTAAAACCGATGGTTTTTGCGGGAATTTACCCCGTGGATACGGAAGACTATGAAGAACTTCGGGCTTCCATGGAAAAACTGCAATTAAATGATGCTTCACTCGTCTTTCAGCCAGAAAGTTCGGCGGCTTTAGGATTTGGATTCCGATGCGGATTCTTAGGCATGCTTCACTTGGAGATTATTCAGGAGCGATTGGAACGTGAGTTCGATATGACCGTTATTACCACGGTTCCTAACGTATCCTATCATGCATATACCAATAAAGAACCTGATACTGAAATATTAGTCAATAACCCAAGCGATTTACCAGAGCCTTCTACCTTAAATCGAGTAGAGGAACCTTATATTAAAGCAAGTATCATTACCAAAGCCGATTTTGTAGGGCCCGTAATGTCGCTTTGTATTGAAAAAAGGGGGCAAATCACCAATCAGACGTATCTTACCCAAGATCGGGTGGAATTGAATTTTGACATGCCCTTAGCAGAAATCGTATTTGATTTTTACGATCGGTTGAAAACCGTTTCCAAAGGCTATGCATCTTTCGATTATTCCCCTATTGGCATGCGTGCTTCCAAATTGGTAAAAGTAGATGTCTTGCTGAACGGAAATACGGTGGATGCACTTTCCGCACTATTGCACCAAGATAACGCCTACGATATTGGAAAGAAGATGTGTGAAAAACTTCGTGAATTAATTCCAAGACAGCAATTCGACATTCCTATTCAGGCGGCCATTGGCGCAAAAATTATTGCGCGCGAAACCGTAAAAGCATTGCGAAAGGATGTTACCGCCAAATGTTATGGTGGTGATATTTCCCGGAAGCGTAAACTATTGGAAAAGCAAAAGAAGGGTAAAAAACGAATGCGAGCGGTAGGGAATGTAGAAATTCCACAGGAAGCTTTTATGGCAGTGTTGAAACTGAACGACTAGTTTCCGCCACAGCTTGCCCCTGCAGCTTGTAGGCCCTCTAAGTAAATTTCATAATCGGTTCCCGTATCTTCACCATTTACGGAAGCATTCCCATTACTTTCACGGCATACATTAAAATCTAAGGTTTCAGGTGCACTACAAGTGGTACAGGTTACCGTATCGTCCTCTTTACAAGAAAAAAAACTGATAAATACTAGACATGCAACAATCCTACTTTTCTTCATGGGTATGGCTTTCAGAAATAACGGAAACTTGTTCCTATTATTTTAGGGGGTGTTTTTCCGGTCTTTGGTAGCGTTATTTAACTCTTCGACGTCCAAGGGTTTACCAAGATACACTAATTGCGAATCCTCCACTACTTCCATTTCATTGGGGTCGTGAATAATTTCCAAATATCCATCTGGCAGTTTCAAAAACAATGCTACCGTATTGTGATCTTTTTCAATAATGGAAAGCAATTTCAAGAATTGCTTTTTAGATCCCACCGGCACCTCTTGAATTGATGGGTAGGTTCTCGCAACTTCTTCCATCATTACAAAATCATGGGTTTTGGAAAAAAGCTCTTGGGCATCATCCTCCAAGCCCAATTCTTTTTCTTCGGAAGACATTAAACGGAAGGTTCCCGTTTCCCCAAAAACACCTCCCAGCCTATTGATAGCTTGCCGGTTCACTTCTTGACTTCCCGTTAAAGCCAATAAATACCCAACATCACTAAGCTCGATGTTCGAGGCTAAATCTTCCGAATAAATATTGGCAGTAAACGCCTCCAAGTCCAATTCCTGGGCTTGTGCCACATTTGCTTGGTTGGAATCCACCAAAACCACATGGCGCTTGTTCCTTTGAAGGTAACTGGCTATAAGTCGGGATACCTTGGAGGCCCCTACGATAAGAATGCCTTCCGATTTTTTTAGGAATACCCCTACCACAGAAGCAAAAAACCGAGCCGTAGTGGCATTCAAAAGTACCGTAATCAGTACCACTGCAAAAACCAACGGCGTGATGTATTCGGCACCCTCCATTCCCATATTCACCAGTTTGGTTCCAAAAAGGGAGGCAATACCCGCAGCTACGATCCCTCGGGGCCCTACCCAACTAATAAAAAGTTTTTCATTGGTCTTCAAGGAAGAATTGATGGTACTTGAAAAAACCGATAAAGGCCGTAGTAAAAAAATAATCACGGCAATTAAGATGGCGGTATTCCAATTATAAATAAGCAACAGTTCATCAATACTGATGTTTGCGGCTAGCAGAATAAATAGTATCGAAATAAGTAAAACACTTAAAGACTCTTTAAAATAGAGGAGTTCTTTTAGATTTGGTAAGTCGCTGTTCCCCAAAAACATTCCCATAACCACTACCGAAAGTAATCCCGATTCTTTCGCAAAAATATCGCTGAGCACAAAGATTAAGAGCACCACAGAAAGTGCTACTACATTCAATAAATAATGCGGAATTAAACGTTTTTTGATGGCAAAATAGAGGGCGTATCCTCCAGAAATTCCGAAGGAAAATCCGATGAGGACAATTTTTCCAAACTCTAAAAGAGCCTGCTTGGAATAACCTGCATCCCCTCCAATACTGATAAACTCAAAAATCAATACCGCCACTAAGGCTCCAATGGGGTCGATTAAGATACCTTCCCATTTCAATACTGCAGAAACATCTTTTTTTAATGGAATGTTTCTTAAAATAGGGGAAATTACCGTAGGGCCAGTCACTATGATTAAAGATGCAAATAAAAAGGAAATACGCCAATTAAGTCCGAAAATATAGTGTGCCGCAACTCCACCACCAAAAAATGTAATGGCTGCTCCAAAACTGATGAGTTTTCCTATTACCGGGCCTACTTTAGAAACTTCCCCCCTTTTAAGGGTAAGCCCTCCTTCAAATAAAATAATCCCAATAGCTAGGGAAACAAAATAAAACAGGTTTTCCCCTGGGAAAAGTCCTCGATCTCCATCCCATATTGGCTGAATCCATGGGTGACCGTTTTCAGAAATTAGGGTAGCGATAGGACCTACAAAAAGCCCTATGAGAATTAGGGGAAGAATGGCAGGAATTTTAAATTTCCATGCAAACCATTGTGCTAAGATTCCTAAGATAATTATTCCAGCCAGTTCGACCATTTAGTTGGTTTTAATTTTTCTAAAAATAGGGTTAACTAAGATTTCCACCAAAACATTTTTCAAATTACACTCACCAAAATAAGATTCTTCAAAAAATCCGTGTAAATTTTGGATTTTCGAATAAATCTCCGCAATAATATTTAACATTTTGTTAAAAACATAAAAATTAGTGGGTACACCCATCTTTTAAATGTTTCAGTTTTACTAATTTGCGCTTCCTATGAAATTATACCCTATCGAGACCGGAAATTTTAAATTAGATGGTGGGGCAATGTTTGGGGTCGTCCCCAAAACCTTATGGTCCCGAACCAATCCGGCAGACAACAACAATATGATTGATATGGCCGCCCGTTGCCTCCTTATTGAAAACGGGGATCGGTTGACTCTTATCGATAATGGAATGGGAAATAAGCAAAGTGAAAAGTTCTTTGGTTATTACTATCAATGGGGCGATGACAACCTAGATGATTCTTTGAAAAAAGCTGGTTTTCATCGCGACGATATTACCGATGTTTTTCTTACCCATTTGCATTTTGACCATTGTGGAGGAAGCATTCAATGGAATAAAGACCGAACCGGGTACGAACCTGCCTTTAAAAATGCCAAGTTTTGGAGCAATCCGAAACACTGGAAATGGGCCACAGAACCTAATCGAAGGGAAAAAGCCTCTTTTCTGAAGGAAAATATCCTGCCCATGCAGGAAAGTGGACAGTTGCATTTTGTGAAGCATCCCGAAAAAGACTTTGCCGAAGCCAACGAATTGGATTTTGGAATTTTCTTTGCCAATGGCCACACCGAGAAACAAATGATACCGCATATACAATATAAAGGGAAAACCTTGGTTTTTATGGCCGATTTATTACCTACTGCAGGACATTTACCGCTGCCCTACGTTATGGGATACGATACTAGACCGTTGCTAACCCTAGATGAAAAGGAACGGTTTTTGAACACCGCTGCCGACAAAGGCTACTATCTTTTTTTAGAACACGACGCACACAACCAAATAATTACTGTAAAACATACCGAAAAAGGCGTTCGCCTGGACCAAAGTTTTACGTTTAACGAAATCTTTAATTAATCTTTTTTACGTATGAAAATTTTAAAACTTTCTGTTTTAGCTTCTGCTTCAGCACTAATTCTTAGTTCCTGTGGAGGAGGCTTACCTGCTATTGTTTCCACTCCCATTGAAAACATAGATACGCTGCCCCTTAAAGCAGCTCCGCTTACCGAAGCACAAACCAAATCTTGGAGCGCTACCGATTTATTGCAGGATACCATACCCGGAATGAGTGTGGACAGAGCTTATGCCGAAATACTACAAGGCAGAAAAGGAGAAACCGTTATTGTTGGGGTTATCGATAGTGGCGTAGATATTGAACATGAAGACCTCAAGGAGGTGATATGGGTAAACAAGGATGAAATTCCTGGAAATGGGAAAGATGACGACAACAATGGGTATGTAGACGATGTTCACGGGTGGAATTTTCTTGGAGATATCGTAGCTGAAAATATGGAGTATGTTCGTATCATGAAAAAATTGGCTCCTAAATATGAAGGTAAAACGGAAGCTTCCGTGAGTGCCGCCAATCGAGAGGAATTTAAATTGTATCAAAAAGCGAAAGCAGAGTTTGAAAAAGAATACGGGGAAGCACAAGGAAATAAAGCGCGATATGAACAAATTCTTTCTCAATTAGAACCTGCCCATACCGCTATTTCGAAAAAGCTAGGGAAAGAAAACTACACGGCGGAAGACCTATCCAGTATCCAAAATCCTTCTGCAACAGAACAACAACAAATTGCCATGGTATCGCAAATGTTGAATTATGGCGATTCGGTCCCTGAAGTGATCGATCAATTAAAAGGGGGTGTAGAGTACTTTGAGGGTAGACTAACTTCCCATTTCGATATGGAAACCAATTTCCGTGAAAAAAATCTAGGGGACGACCCAGACGATTTTTCTACCAAATTTTACGGTAATGGAGATGTTGACGGCCCAGACCCGAAGAAAGAGGATGCAAAGCACGGAACCCATGTATCTGGAATTATTGCAGCCAAAAGAGACAATGGAATTGGAATGAATGGTGTGGCCAATAACGTAGAGATCATGGTTGTTCGTGCCGTACCCGATGGTGATGAGTACGATAAGGATATTGCCTTGGCCATTCGGTATGCGGTCGATAATGGTGCAAAAGTATTGAATACCAGCTTCGGAAAGTACTATTCTACCCATCCAGAATGGGTTTGGGATGCTATTAAATATGCGGCCGATAACGACGTGCTTATCGTAAATGCGGCCGGAAATGAAGGGATCAACTTAGACGAAGTACAAGTATATCCAAACGACCAAACGGTAGACAATCCTACCGAAATTAGTGACACATTCATCACGATTGGTGCCTTAAACTACAAATACGGAAGTGAAATGGTGGCTACTTTCAGTAACTACGGAAAAAGCAGTGTGGACTTATTCGCTCCTGGTGTAAAAATTTGGGCCACCACACCCTTAAACACCTACGAATACCTTCAAGGAACTTCTATGGCTTCTCCCGAAGTCGCTGGGGTCGCTGCGATGATTCGTTCCTACTTTCCAAGCCTTTCAGCGAAACAAGTAAAACAAATTTTAATGGATAGTGGTTTGTCTTCCAATGCAAATGTCATCTTAGGGGGAGATCCTTCCAACCAAGATAAATTCTCCAATATTTCTACCTCTGGAAAGATGGCAAACCTTTATAATGCCTTAATTATGGCAGATAAAATGGCTAGAAAATGAAACTAATCCTTAAAAGCTTCTTGGCCTTGCTGATTACTTTATCGGCTACGGCCCAGAATAATACCTCTTGTTACTGGCAACAAAAAGTCGATTACAAAATGAATATCGACATGGACGTTTCCAATTGGCAGTACAAAGGAACCCAAGAATTGAAATATACCAATAATTCACCCGATACCTTGCAACGGGTTTTTTATCATTTGTATTTCAATGCCTTTCAACCGGGTAGTGAAATGGATGTTCGCTCGTTGACCATTAGCGATCCTGATGGTAGGGTGGGCGATCGAATTTCCAAACTTTCCCCTTCAGAAATAGGATTTATAAAGCCAACCCAATTAATGCAAGAGGGAACCGAGGTGAATTATAAAGTAGAGGGAACGGTCCTTGTGGTGGATTTAAACAAACCCATTCTACCAGGAATGAGTACTTCATTTTATATGGAATGGGACGCACAAGTACCCCTTCAAATTAGAAGAAGTGGAAGAAACAACGAAGAAGGCGTGGCGCTTTCCATGACCCAATGGTACCCAAAATTGGCCGAGTATGATTTTCAAGGCTGGCACGCCGATCCCTACATTGCTCGTGAATTTCATGGGGTCTGGGGTGATTTTGATGTGACCCTCACCATAGATAAGGATTATGTAGTTGGAGGAACAGGTTATTTACAAGGAACCCCTTCAGAAAAAAGAAAAAAGAAAACATGGCATTTCTTAGCCCCCAATGTACATGATTTTACATGGGCGGCCGATCCAGAATACATTCACGATACCTATGATGGCCCCAACGGGGTTACTTTAAATTTTTACTACAAGAATGATCCGGAAATCAAGGAAAATTGGAAAAACCTTCAGCCCAAAACAGCGGCTTTAATGGCGTATTTCAATGAACATATTGGTCCGTATCCCTACAAGCAATATTCGGTGATTCAAGGAGGTGATGGCGGAATGGAATATGCGATGAGCACCTTAATTACCGGAAAAAGAAAATTCGGAAGTCTGGTTGGGGTAACGGCACACGAAATGGCGCATACTTGGTTTCAGTTTTTATTGGCTACCAACGAAAGCCTACATGAGTGGATGGATGAAGGATTTACTACCTATATTTCTAGTTGGGCCGAAAATGAAGTCATGGAAGGAGACAACCCCAATCCAGTCTCAGGGTCGTATCGTGGGTATCGCTTTCTGGCGTTAAGTGGTCAAGAGCAACCGCAAACTACCCATGCCGATCGATACAATACCAATCGAAGCTACGGAATTTCAGCATACAGTAAGGGGGCGGTGTTTTTGTCTCAGCTGGGCTATGTTATTGGGAAAGAAAATTTGGATGAAACCCTTCGGCGGTATTTTAAAGAATGGGCCTTTAAGCACCCAACCCCTAACGATTTTATACGGGTAGCCGAAAAAGTTTCAGGAATGGAACTGGACTGGTATTTACAGGATTGGACACAAACTACCAATACCATCGATTATGGAATTAAAGACGTTTCCGAAGAAGAAGCGGGTACCCAGGTTACTCTGGAACGAATTGGCCTTATGCCGATGCCTATCGATTTGTACGTCACTTATGAAGATGGGAGCCAGGAATCATTTTACATCCCGCTACAAATGATGCGCGGAGAAAAGCAGAACCCCTATCCTGCTCTGAAAAGAACTGTATTACCCGATTGGACATGGGCCAATCCCGTGTATACATTAACCCTTCCGAAGGGAAAAAAAGTAGAAAACATGATGATTGACGCCTCTCAATTAATGGCCGATATCCATATGGAAAACAATACCTACGGAATAGAAGAATAACCTATTTCGAAAAAGTTTGATGAAAGCCCTTTTGAACCTACTCAAAGGGGCTTTTCTTTTTATATCTTTACCCCTATGGGATTACGCTTTCCAAAAGAAGAAAAATTAAAAAGCCGGAAGTTGATTGAGCAAATTTTCGCCGAAGGCGAATCGCGAAAAAAATTTCCAGTAAAAGTGGTTTTTATTCCCCAGGAAACATTGAAAACGCACCAAGCTGCCTTTTCCGTTCCGAAAAGAAACTTTAAGCTTGCGGCGACCCGAAACCGGATTAAAAGACAGATGCGGGAAGCCTATAGGCTTCAAAAAAAAGAGGTTCCGCAGAAAAACGGCAAGAATCTTGCTATGGTTTTTATCTATATTAGTAAAGAGAAACCGCAGTACGCCCAACTTGACTCCTCCATCAAGGCACTGCTTAAAAAACTGTGATTATGAAAATTTTTAGTCTATTCTTTTTCGGGCTTATCCTAGCCTGTTCTGGTGGTTCTTCAAACAATTCTGATATGATGAAAGAAGAAATCATTGCTGCCGATTATGAATATGAAGAAGCGCCTTTGGTGGAAAAAACCATTGCCGGTGCTGATGAGGATTCGAACATTACTTCAGAAGAGCGGGAATCCAAAATCATTAAAACCGCCCAGCTCCGTTTTGAGTCCCAAAAACCGGAAGAAACCCACCAACACATTTTAAGTCTGGCTCAAAGGTACCAAGGTTTTATTCAAAGCGATAATTCAGGGAAAAGTTACAATCAGTTATACCGAAATATAGTTGTAAGGATCCCTACCAAAAACTTTCAAGCTTTTATTGACGGGGTTTCTGAAGGGGTTTCCTATTTCGATCAAAAAGATATTTCCCGTCGTGATGTCACCGAGGAGTTTGTAGATCTGGAAGCGCGACTAAAGGCAAAAAGGGAGCTGGAAAAAAACTATTTGGAACTTCTGAAAAAAGCCAACACCGTGAAGGAGATGCTGGAAATAGAACGAGAGCTTTCTATTATTCGTGAGGAAATTGAAGCCAAGCAAGGCCGTCTCAATTATTTACAAAATAAGGTATCGCTTAGTACCGTTAACATAGAGTTCTATAAGCAAACTGCTGAAACGGGTATTACCCTCTCTTACGGACAAAAAATGGTGAATGCCCTTAAGGGTGGATGGGACGGAATCTCGGTATTCTTCTTAGGAATCCTCTATTTATGGCCTTTGTTTTTAGTGGCATTAATTGTTATCTTGTTGGTGAGAAGATACATCAAACGAAGTCGGAAAAAGGCTTCTTAATCGTAACGCACTTATTATGAAATTGAAAAAAAGAATTCTTCTTCCTATCCTTGCATTAGGAATCCTAGTTACTTCGGCAAGTTTTAAAAACGATTTTTTTGAAATTGCCAAGCAAATTGAAATCTTCACAACGCTCTACAAAGAGTTAAATATGAACTATGTAGACGAGGTCACTCCGGCCACTTTAATGGACAAGGCCATTACGGGTATGCTAGAAGATTTAGATCCTTACACGGTCTATTGGAACGAACAGGAAGTAGAAGACGCACGTATCAAAAACTCTGGAACTTATACAGGCATTGGAGCATCGGTTAAGACGCTTAAAGACAAAATTATTATCGTAGAACCTTTTAAGGATTATCCAGCCGATAAAGCAGGGCTAAAGGCAGGTGACGAAATTATTAAAATTGGGGATATTACCGTTTCCGATTTTGAAGATGATGCTGGGGAGTTGTTGAAAGGAGCTTCAGGCAGTTCGGTGCAATTAACTTTTATACGACAAGGAAAAACGCAAACAACGACCCTTCAAAGGGAAACAGTAGAAGTACATGCGGTTCCTTATTATAAATTGATTCATGGCGATGTAGGATATATCGTCCTTCAGAAATTCAATCAAAAAACCACCCTTGAAACTAAAGCTGCCTTAGAAGATTTAAAATCGCAAGGGGCTAAAAAAATTGTCTTGGATTTACGAGGAAACCCAGGCGGTTTGTTAAACGAAGCTATTAACATTGTGAATTTGTTCGTGCCTAAAGGGGAAACCGTGGTGACTACCAAATCGGTCATTGAAAAATACAATAAAACCTACAAAACCCGCAATGAGCCTATAGATACGGAAATTCCCTTGGCCATTTTAGTAAACGGAAGAAGTGCCTCGGCCAGTGAAATTGTTTCGGGCGGCTTACAGGATTTAGACCGTGCCGTGGTTGTTGGGGCGAGAAGTTTCGGAAAAGGCTTGGTTCAGCGCCCCAAAAAGTTAACCTACGGGACCCAACTAAAAGTTACGATTTCCCGATATTATACACCTAGTGGAAGGTGCATCCAGGCTCTGGATTACTGGAATCGAGACGAAAATGGGGATCCTGTGCGATTGGATCCTAAAAACTACAATTCCTTTAAAACCAAAGGAGGGAGAACGGTGTACGATGGCGGTGGCATTTTACCCGATATAAAACTGGAATCGGCAAATTTCAGCCCCGTAACCACGGCACTTTTAAAAGATAATGCCATCTTCGATTTTGCCACGCAATATTATTACAACCATTCTATGGACAATTGGGAAGGTTTTGAGGTTACGGAAACCGATTTCCAAAATTTTCTGAAATTCTTGAAAGACAAAGGTTTTACTTACGAAACGGAGACTGAAAAGGAATTTGCCAAAGCTTTTAGAAGGGCCGAAGACGACCAATTGGAAAAGGATATTCAAAAAAGTTATGAGCAATTGATGGCTTCAATTGAACAGGCTAAGCAAAGTGATCTAGTGTCCAAAAAAGTGGAAATTAAGTCTTTATTAACCGATGAAATTTTGAAGCGATATTTTTATAAAGAAGGATTGTACGACTACCAAGTAAACCATAATCCTGAGATTTTGTAGGCTGTTTCGGTATTGAATGATGCAAATAAATATAAGAGAATCCTAAAATAATGGACCGTTTTCTCTACTTTTTTGAAACGATGCCCGTATGGCAAAAATTGGGGTGGGTGGTTTTTTGTATCGCTCTATTCTGGATTTTGGAAGGCTATTACGGAAAATTTCAGCTTCCTTATAAAAAATGGAAACACGCCAAGGTCAACTTATCTTTGTTAGGCTTTGTCATGATTATCAATGTGGTTTTCGGATTACTGATCGCAGTCGTTTTTCTATGGTTAAGGGATAGTAATTTTGGAGTCCTTACCCTATTTGAAGCCCCTATATGGGTAAAATTGCTGCTTTCTTTATTGGTTTTAGATTTAATTGCACAGTATGGTGTGCACTATTTTTTACATAAAGTGCGTTGGATGTGGCGCCTTCACATTGTACACCATAGCGATAAAAATGTAGACGTTACTACAGGAACCAGACACCATCCCTTGGATTTTCTTATGCGAGAATTTTTTGCTCTTGGGGCAGTGGTAATTATGGGCATGCCTATTTCTTTCTATCTTTTTTATCGCATTTTAAGTGTGCTTTTCACGTATTGGACACATGCCAATATTAATCTTCCTTTATGGCTGGATAAATCCCTAAGCTATTTTATTGTGACCCCAAATATGCACAAATTTCATCATCATCATCAATTGCCATGGACCGATAGTAATTATGGAAATATGCTATCCATTTGGGATCGTATTTTTGGTACTTATGTGTATGATGATACCGATAAAATTATTTACGGAGTCGATATTGCCGATCATACCGATGACGAAAATCTTTCCATTCAATTAGGAATTCCTTTTAATAAAACGGTGAAAAGTAAAGATTAACTTGCTGAATTTCAGTTATTAACATAACTTTAATTGCTTTTTTGCCTTTTTTTTCGTACCATGTAGGTTATGGTACAAGTAGATAAAAAAGAAAACGAAGAAATACTGCAAGACACCGTTCAGTATTTAGAAAAAAGAGGTTTTGAAAATATTAAAGCCGATTTAGAAGGTTACGAAACCCCAAAATCTTATAATAAAAAGGGAAGCGAAGAAAGCATTACACCCGATGTGGTTGCTGAAAGAGCGGGAATTAAACATTATTTTGAGGTAAGCCTTAAAAGTGAAAAGCCTAGTTTGTTGAAATCGAAATGGCGCTTTTTGGATGTATTGACCCGAATGAAAAATCACCGATTCAAAATTGTGACCCGTCGCGGACATTACAAATTTACCCACGACATGCTGAAGGATCTTAACTTAGAAAAAGATTTAATCAAACTTAATTAAGACTCCACATTTTCCCCGTGCTGGGAAGCATCCAGACCTCTATATTCTTGGTCTTCACGGACCCGCATAGATAATAGAAGGTCTGTTATTTTATATAACAAATAGCTTCCTATAAAGGTAAATACGGCTACAATAACCAAGGCCAACATGTGATACAAAAACGTGTTGGTCTCCCCATATATAAGCCCCACGTCTTTAGCAAGTACCCCAGTTAAAATCATACCCACGATACCCCCAACCCCATGACTTGGGAAAACATCCAGGGTATCGTCTATTTCTGTTTTCTTGTTCAATCGAATAGCGAAGTTGCTTACAATAGCAGCTACAAAACCAATAAAAATACTTTGTCCAATAGTCACAAAACCAGCCGCAGGTGTAATGGCAACCAATCCAACAATAGCCCCGATACAAGCTCCTAACGAAGACATTTTACGATTCTGAAAACGATCCAGAAAAATCCAAGTAATCATACTGGCCGCCGAAGCCAAATTGGTGTTGGCAAAAGCAATCACTGCATCCCCATTAGCACCTAAAGCTGAACCGGCATTGAATCCAAACCAACCAAACCACAAAAGCCCGGTTCCAAGGATTACATAAGGGATGTTGGCAGGCCGTTCTATTTCCTCTTTTCTTTTTCCTAAATAAATGGCTCCAGCTAATGCAGCAATTCCTGCCGACATGTGAACAACAGTGCCTCCGGCAAAATCCAAAACGCCCCAATTTCTCAATAATCCGTCAGGATGCCACGTCATGTGTGCTAATGGCGAATATATAAAGATGGAAAATAACACCATAAATAGAATATAGCTTCTAAAACGAATTCTTTCGGCAAAACTTCCGGTAATAAGAGCAGGTGTAATTATGGCAAATTTTAATTGAAAAAGGGCAAAGAGTAGAAAAGGAATGGTCTCGGAAAATTCGGGATTTGGGGAAACCGTTACATTATTAAAGGCAAAGTAAGTGAAGGGGTTACCAATAATTCCGTAGTAACTTTCTCCAAAAGCCAAACTAAACCCAATCATGACCCAAAGTACACTAATCACCCCCAAGGCCACAAAACTTTGCAACATGGTAGAGATGATGCTTTTCTTAGTCACCATTCCACCGTAAAAAAAAGCCAACCCTGGTGTCATCAACAATACAAAAGCACTAGCCACAATCATCCAAGCAGTATCTCCTTTATCTATTTCGTGAGCTCCTTCAATATATTGATATTCGACACCCATAAAAAGGCATACAAATACTAAAATGGTAAGAACTATAAAATTAATACGCTTTCCCATACCCTATATTTTTTTAATATTGATTGAAACAAAAATAAAAAAATAAGAACACACCCCTAAAATTTTAGGGGTAAACATCAAAAAATATATTCTTTTTAAATATTATACCCCTATTTTTTAATCATAGCGATATGAGGAATACCATCTTCTAAATAACCCTCCCCTATGGTTTGGAAACCCAAGGATTCATAAAAAGAGGTAAGGTAGGTTTGTGCGGATAATTTGATGCAAGTAGTATGAAAATTTTGTTCGATCGCCTTTACGGAAGCCTTCATAATATCAAAACCATATCGATGCCCACGCTGATCTGAAGCAACAACCACTCGGCCTATAGCGGCTTCTTCAAAATAAATCCCGGGAGGAAAACATCGGGTATAGGCTATAATTTTTCCTTTTAACGAACCCATGATATGAAGAGCCTCTTGGTCTTTCCCATCTATATCCTGATACACACAATCTTGTTCTACCACAAAAACTTCAGAACGCAGTTGTAAAATTTGATACAACTCTTCCAGTGTGAATTCTGAAAATGTTTTTATTGAAATTTCCATCTTAATCCTGTACTATGATGTCCTTCGCATCATCTTTTTGATATTCCGGCTGAATATTCACGTGATTGATTCCGAAGTCCTTAAACAAAACCTCCTCAACTTTATCCAGAATTTGATCAAACTGGGATAAGGTGATATCTTCATAAAAATCGATGTGGGCTTCCAGGTGGTTTTCTTTTTCATTTAATTGCCAAATATGCATGTGGTGCACGTTCTTTATTTCCGGAAAAGCAGAAATCGCTTCCCGTAATTCTTCCAGATTGATATCCTCTGGGCTAAAAAGCATGAGTACCCGAAAGGAATCTTTCAGTAGATCGTACCCCATCACCAACAAATACACGGCTATTAATAAAGTAAGTACACTATCTACCCAAAACCAATCAAAATACTTCATCAACAATCCGCCAATCAATACCGCTACGGAAGCGGCCATATCGGTAAATAGATGCAGGTAGGCAGAGCGCATGTTCATGTTTTCCTTGGAAGCCTTCTGAAGCAATAACACACTAAAACCATTGGCCACGATTCCCAACAGGGCCAACCAGATGACCAATCCACTTTCTATTTCCTGTGGATCGACAAAACGGAGGATCGCTTCATAAATTAAGTAAACAGCCACAATCATTAAAGAAGCAGCATTGACAAATGCTGCAATAATTTCGGCACGTTTATACCCAAAGGTTTTATCGAATGAAGCTTTTTTCTTGGAATAACGATTCGCAATGTAGCTTATAATCAAACTCATCACATCACTAAAATTATGGAGCGCGTCGGATAATAATGACAAACTTCCCGACAGGATTCCTCCTATAACTTGTGAAACAGTGATAACAATGTTCAGTATTATGGAAATAAACAAATTTCTCCCGCTGGAATCATGATGGTGATGGTGATGGGAGTGCGACATAACTAAGAGTTGTTATGTTATGAACAAGCTATTTTATCCACTCTATTTTGATGGCGTCCCCCTTCAAAAGCAGTGGATAAGAAAACATCTACCATGGCAACCGCTTGAGGTTCGCTGGTAAAACGAGCAGGGATACTTAAAATGTTTGCATCGTTGTGTTCCCTGGCTAACTGGGTTATTTCCTTGGTCCAACATAATGCAGCACGAACTTTTTGATGTTTGTTAGCGGTCATGGACACGCCATTGCCACTTCCGCAGATCAAGATTCCAAAAGTGACTTCCCCTTTTGAAACGGCTTCAGCAACAGGATGTACAAAATCTGGATAATCGACACTATCGTTAGTATTGGTTCCAAAATTGGTTACCTCGTGTCCAGCATCTTCTAGGTGTTTTACAATAGTATTTTTGTAGTCGGTACCGGCGTGATCGTTTCCTATAGCTATTTTCATGAAGTCTAATTTTATGCAAAGATAACCTTTCTATCGATTAGGAACCATGAAAAATAGAATTGTATTAAAAATCAATACTTTATGTTTTCTTAACCTTTAGCTGATAATTAAGTTAACAACTATGTTCATATTTGTTCATAGAAATTCCAAAAAAATACTTGCTTGGTAAAAAGGAATTTTCAATATGGGAATTTACTTGAAATGACCAATATTTTTCTTCGTTAATTGTTGTGCTTTTTTCTTCAATAAATTTGAAGTTAACAACATTCATTTCAAAAAAAACAATTAAAAATAAACTGTTGAATTCGTTTGTTGACAACTGTCAATTAAATGCATAAAATGATTATTTTTCAAGGAGTTGAATTATTAAAATTATGTTAACAAACTATGGGAAAAGAATCATAAATCAAAAACCTAATTTATTTCAGAAAAGTTATTCCATCTATGAACAAGCTATCATTATCATCATTTATATTTTAAAAAAATTAAAAAAAGAAAAAGATGATTATATAACTGTTGAAAACTTAAAAGAAGATTAGACGATGCGAAGATCTGCTGAATTGTTTAGGTGATCGATGATCTTTTCTGCTAGGGGAATATCCTCTGGGTGTACCTTTAAACGTATTCCGCCAATAGCGTTGGAGTGGAAAGGAAGTACACCAATCATGGTTTCATTTAAAAAAACATGGCGAACTTCTTGCTGTTCCAACAATAGCCTTAGTACGGCATATTCGCTTGGATAGGTGAAAATGGCAATGGTATGATATCCCTCCATAGTATTACTAAATTACTAATTCTTCTTAAAATGTGGAATATCATTGCGTTATTAAATGTACTTTTACACAACTTAAAGAATTTATATGTCGAAAAGGAGAAAAAGAGGAAAGAAAAATAAACAAGAAAATTTTACCCAACATATTTTATCCATCCTTCGGAAGGAGCATTCCAAAGCTTTTAACTACAAACAAATTGCAGCTAAATTAGGTCAAGACGATCCTAGTAGCCGAAATCAAATTGTAAAAAGTTTAAAGAAATTACAAGGAGAAGGGGCCATTCAGGAAATTGAAAGAGGAAAATATATTCTAACCCCGTCCCAAAATTATGTTACGGGTATAATGGATATTACTTCCCGTGGTAAGGGCTATGTGATAGTAGAAGGTAGGGAAGAGGATATTGTGATTAAACCCAAAAACCTTAACAAAGCCTTGAATGGTGATGTGGTAGAGGTATATGTTTTTAAACGGAAAAGAGGTGGAAAGGAAGAAGGGGAAGTCACAAAAATACTACAACGGAAACGTACCGATTTTGTAGGGACCATTCAGGTTTCAGAGAAATTCGCTTTTGTAGAATGTCCCGGATATAGCATGTATACCGATATTTTTGTTCCGAAGAGCAAAATCAATAAAGCCCAAACCGGAGATAAGGTTTTGGTGAAAATGGAAGGCTGGGAAGCCCATAGTGAATCCCCCGTTGGGAGTGTTATTAAAGTATTGGGGAAAGCAGGGGAACACCATACCGAAATTCATTCCATCTTAGCGCAATACGGACTCCCATACGAGTTTCCTCACGAAGTGGAAGCCTATGCCAATAACTTGGATACCTCCATACAAGCTTCAGAAATTAAAAAACGTAGGGATATGCGGGATATTCTCACGTTTACCATAGATCCTAAAGATGCCAAGGATTTTGACGATGCACTTTCGTTTCAGAAATTGGAAAATGGAAATTACGAAATAGGAATCCATATTGCCGATGTGTCGCATTATGTAAAACCAGGGACGATTTTGGATGAAGAAGCCTACGAACGTGCCACTTCTGTGTATTTAGTGGATAGGGTAGTTCCTATGTTACCTGAAATATTAAGTAATAATGCATGCTCCCTTCGTCCGCATGAAGAAAAATACACCTTTTCTGCAGTGTTTGAAATGAATGAAAAAGCGGAAATTGTCGATCAATGGTTTGGACGTACCGTTACTTATAGCGATGCTCGTTTTGCGTATGAAGAGGCGCAGCAAATTATTGAAACGGGTGAAGCGACCATTCCTGCTAAAATTTCCCTTACTGGAAAAGCCTACGAAGCACCGGCCGAAATTGCTGAAGCTGTCTTGGAATTAGATCGGTTGGCAAAGATTTTACGGACCAAACGAATGCGGCATGGCGCTATTTCTTTTGATAAAGTAGAAGTAAAATTTATCCTGGATGAACATAACGAACCCGAAGGGGTTTACTTCAAGGAAAGTAAGGAAGCTAATAAATTAATTGAGGAATTTATGTTGTTGGCCAACCGTAGTGTTGCCGAATTTATAGGAAAGCAAAATCCGAAGAAAACCTTTGTCTATCGAGTACACGACGAGCCAGATGATGAAAAGATCGCCGCGTTGGAAAATATCATCAAACGTTTTGGTTATAAATTGAACACCCGTGACCGGAAGAGTACCGCCCAATCCTTGAATAAATTATTGAGCGATGTGGTAGGCAAAAAAGAACAAAATCTTGTCGATACACTAGCCATACGAAGTATGAGCAAAGCTGTTTATACCACCAATAATATTGGTCACTATGGGCTTGCTTTCGATTATTACACTCACTTTACCTCACCCATTCGCCGTTACCCCGATGTCATGGTACACCGACTTTTACAATGGTATTTAGATGGGGGGAAGAGTGCTGCGGAAGACAAATACGAAGAACAATGTGCGCATTCCAGTGACATGGAAAATCTAGCTGCCAATGCCGAAAGGGATAGTGTAAAATACATGCAGGTAAAGTACATGATGGACCACAAGGATCAAGATTTCCTAGGGGTGATATCTGGGGTCACCGAGTGGGGTATCTATGTAGAAATTATATCCAATAAATGTGAAGGAATGGTTCGTTTGGGAGATTTAAATGACGATCATTATGTATTCGACAAGGAAGAATTTGCTGTGATTGGAAACCGAACCCATAATGTCTATCGTTTAGGGGACGAGGTTTATGTGAAGGTAAAGAATGCCGATTTGGTAAAAAAACATCTCGATTTTACCATGTTGGGACATCGCAAGGATGTCGAGTAAATTTCTTATTTTTCAAGGAATCTCTGGTGCTATGAAAAATATATGGTATTTCATCTTTTTTAGTATGTTCCTTCTTGCCTGTGAACAACCGAAAGAATTGAGTTCTATCAATCCCGTAAACTGGGAGAAAAGGACTTTAAAAAAACAAGTATCCGATTCCTTGATTAGCGGTGCTTCTTATCTTTCTGTGTATTCTGAAATCTATAGTGAAACAGAACATGCTACTATTGACCTTACGGCTACAATCAGCCTCCGGAATGTCAACAAAAAGGATACTATTTTTATTTCAAAAGCCGCCTATTACAATACCCATGGCGAGCTAATTAGGAGTTATTTTAACAAGCCCATCTACATTGCTCCTTTGGAAACCGTTGAAATTGTCATTGATCAACACGATGAAGAAGGAGGAACGGGTGCCAATTTCCTGTTCGATTGGAAAATAAAACCCAATACCCATGCGCCTTTCTTTGAAGCTGTAATGATTTCAACGTATGGGCAACAAGGGCTTTCATTTACCACCCAAGGCATTAAAGTAGAATAATTTTATGCTTCCCGATATTCTCAATACCTTGTTTTTACTCATAGCAGTAATCGACCCTTTTGGTTCGGTTCCGGTGTATTTGGAAGCTACTAAAAACTTCGATTTAAAACATAAAAAGAAAATTGCCATTCGAGCTTCTATTGTGGCATTCTTTATTCTTTTGTTTTTTATCTTGGTAGGACAACTTATCCTGGAAGGAATGAGTGTTTCTTTGGATGCGTTTCAAATTTCAGGAGGGGTTATCCTTTTTCTATTTGCATTGACCATGATTTTCGGGGAAGGGAAACCACAGTATGAAAAAGAGCATATCAAGGATTACAAGCATGTGACTATTTTTCCGGTGGCCATTCCATCTATTGCTTCCCCTGGAGCGATTATGGCGGTAGTATTATTAACCGATAATCATATCTATACGCTACAGCAACAAGCGCTTACCACTTCCTTGGTGCTTGTGGTAATTATCTTAACCATGTTGATGCTATTAATAGCCAATACTGTTCAGAAACGAATTGGGGAGTATGGAATTACGGTGATCAGTAAAATTATGGGACTTATTTTAGCGTCTTATGCGGTTCAAAGTATTTTAAGCGGACTGAAGGATTTTTTTCAAGTACTTCATTAATAACTGTAACAATTGAACATTTTCCTGCTCTTTAAGGAAATCAAAAATCACGAACAGATGAAAAATATCCTTACTTTCCTTTTTATCCTTACAATAACCCATACCTTACTTTCACAACAAAGCATTACCAAAGAGGTGGGTGATTTCCACGAACTAAAAGTGTACGATCTTATTGAGGTCAATTTAATCCAGTCTAATGAAAATAAAGTAGTTATAAAAGGCGATGATACAGGAGATGTGGTCGTGGTGAATAAAGATGGCAAATTGAAACTTCGTATGGAATCTGATAAAGTTTTTCAAGGTGACGACACCTATATTGAAGTTTATTTTAAAAATGTTGCTATTATCGATGCAAATGAAGGAGCTTATATCGTGGGCAATGCAATGATTTCCCAAAATAAAATTGAACTTAGGGCGCAAGAAGGAGGACGAATTAAAGTGGGATTGGATGTAGCGTATACCAAAGTGAAAGCAGTAACAGGAGGAATTATTGAAGCCAGAGGACTCTCAAAAATGCAGGAAATCGCTTTAAATACCGGTGGAATTTTCGAGGGAAAGGAACTGCAAACCGAGGAAACCACCATTGGGATTACCGCAGCTGGGGAAGCCGATATTTATGCGTCCAAAAAAGTAGATGCCAAGGTTACTGCAGGAGGGGATGTTTATATCTATGGAAATCCTGAAACCATCAACGAAAAGAAATTTGCCGGGGGACGTATTAAAAGAATGCAGTAATATTTGAAGAAAAAATAACACATGCCTAAACTAATTTGTAATTTTAAGGCATGTTTGACGGTTTGTTATATGCAGCCTTGTATGGTTTTCTACTCGCATTTGCGATAGGCCCTGTATTCTTTACGTTAATCGAAACTAGTATCACCAAAGGGTTTCGAGCTGGGGTTTTCTTCGATTTGGGAGCTATTTTTGCCGATATTGTTTTTATCCTCGTCGCTTATTTTAGTACCAGTCGCATCTTGGAACGTATTAAAGATGAACCTGGGGTACTCTTGTTTGGCGGGGTTATTTTAGTGGCCTACGGAATTATTTCTTACATACGAACGGCAAAATCCTTCATCAAAATTGCCCGGGAACATTATGCTGTAAAAGTGAAAAAGAATCTTGGCGGACTCTTTCTGAAAGGATTTTTACTGAATTTTGTCAACTTTGGGGTCCTTGCAGGATGGATCGCCACCATCATTCTAGCCAATGCATTAACCAATTCTGAAAATGGGGTATTCCTATTTCTATCTACGGTTCTAATCACTTTTTTTCTAACCGACTTAATCAAGATTTCTTTAGCCAAACGACTCAAAAGCAAAATGACCCCCCGATTTATTTTTAAAACGAAAAAGTGGGTAAGCATCTTGATAATTGCTTTTGGGGCCGCTTTAATTGTACAAGGCTTGTTCCCTAACGAAGTAAAAAAAGGGTTGGATCGTATTCCTAGCGCTTCCGATAGGATTGAAGATATGTCCCAATAAAAAAACCTCCACGAAGTGAAGGTTTTTTGGAGGCGTCTAGCGGATTCGAACCGCTGTACAAGCTTTTGCAGAGCTCTGCCTAGCCACTCGGCCAAGACGCCATGTTTATTTAGTTGGCAAATATAAAAAGAATACCATTAAACAAAAGACTATTCGTTAAGTTTTCAAAAGATATTTACCTTTTCGATTTCATCGTAACACTTACTTCAGCCACATCACCGCCAATAGGAGGATTTACTTTTGCCACCGTTACACTCGCTTCAGAAACCAAAGGCAACTCCTCAAAAATAGTATCAATGATGCGTTGGCCTACATGTTCCAATAGTTTAGAGCGTATAGCCATTTGCTCTTTTACAATTTTGTTGAGGTGCACATAATCCACCGTGTCCTGTAACGTATCACTTTCCGCAGCCTTTACTAAATTGGCTTTCACCGAAAGATTCACCAAATAATCACTTCCTATTTTTTCTTCTTCCGTTAAGCAACCATGGTGGGCAAACAAGCGAATGTTTTTAAGTTTGATAATACTCATGTAAAAACTTTTTACAAAGATACTTTTTTACAGCGTTTTGGTATCTTTGCTACTTAAATTTGCGATATGAGCGAAGAACGAAGCCTCAATTTTATTGAGCACATTATAGAAGATGATTTAAAAGCCAATTATTCCAAAGAGGATTTACGCTTTCGGTTTCCTCCAGAACCTAATGGCTATCTGCACATTGGTCACGCCTCGGCGATTTGTTTAAACTTCGGTTTGGGCTTACGCTACAACGCGCCTGTCAACTTAAGGTTTGACGATACCAACCCCGCCAAGGAAGAACAGGAATTTGTGGATGCCATTAAAAGGGACATCTCTTGGTTGGGCTTTAAATGGGCAAACGAGTGTTATGCTTCCGATTATTTCCAACAATTGTACGACTGGGCGGTTCAGCTAATTAAAGACGGAAAGGCCTATGTCGATTCGCAAACTTCAGAAGCCATTGCCGAACAGAAAGGAACACCCAATACTCCAGGTACGGAAAGCCCTTTCAGAAATCGTCCCGTGGAAGAAAATCTCGAACTGTTTGAAAAGATGAAAAATGGGGATGTTACGGAAGGCATGCACGTGCTTCGCGCCAAGATAGACATGGCATCACCCAATATGCTCATGCGGGATCCCGTGATGTATAGGGTACTTCATAAAAGTCATCACCGCACCAACAATGATTGGCACATTTATCCCATGTACGATTGGGCACATGGCGAGAGTGATTACATAGAACAAGTTTCCCATTCGTTCTGTACGCTCGAATTCCTGCCCCATAGAGAGCTTTACGACTGGTTTTTGGACCAAGTGTACGATAGTTCCAAATTACGCCCTAAACAGCGCGAATTTGCCCGTAGGAATTTAAGTCATACTGTGGTGAGTAAGCGAAAACTAATGAAATTGGTACAAGAAGGGGTGGTTACCGGATGGGACGATCCACGAATGCCTACCATTTCTGGTTTGCGAAGAAGGGGCTATACGCCAGATTCCATCCGTAATTTTGCCGATAGTATTGGAGTGGGAAAAAGAGAGAATTTGATTGATGTATCCCATTTGGA
Organism: Flavobacteriaceae bacterium; assembly: GCA_002707025.1. GTDB lineage: Bacteria > Bacteroidota > Bacteroidia > Flavobacteriales > Flavobacteriaceae > PALG01. The sequence goes on from PALG01000033.1 coordinate 69,714, forward strand.
ATTTTGTGTACGGGAAGATCTTAATCAGAAAGCACCAAGGGTTATGGCAGTTCTCAACCCTATTAAATTAGTGATTACCAATTATCCTGAAGGGACCACCGAATGGTTGGAAGCCGAAAATAATCCTGAAGATGAAAGTGCCGGAAGCCGGGAAGTCCCTTTTTCAAGAGAATTGTTCATAGAACAGGAAGATTTTAAGGAAGAGGCAAATAGAAAGTTCTTCCGATTGACCCTCGGAAAGGAAGTACGTTTAAAAAATGCATATATCATAAAGGGGGAAAGCGTGGTAAAAGATGCTGATGGGAATATCACCGAAATCCATTGTACCTACGACCCTGAAAGTAAAAGTGGAAGCGGAACGGAAGCTTCACAGCGTAAAGTAAAAGGAACGCTGCACTGGGTAACCGTTAAGGAATCGGTTCCTGTGGAAGTACGCATGTACGACCGCTTGTTTACGGAAGCTTCACCAGACACTCATAAAGACAAGGATTTCATGGAATTTATTAATCCCGAATCCTTGGAAGTCATTACCGGTTATGCAGAACCCAGTTTGGCCAAAGCCAAGGAAGGGGATTTCTTTCAGTTTCAACGATTGGGCTATTTTATCGTAGACCGTGATTCCTCCGAAGGAAAAGTTGTTTTTAACCGAACGGTTCCGCTAAGGGATTCCTGGGCAAAACTTTCCTAATACATCATAAAAAAACCTCCCCATGGGGAGGTTTTTACTTTTAAAAGTTCACATCGTTATCCTCACTTGGCGGTGGTGGAGGGGTGCGCTTCTTTTTAGGAGGCGTTAGTCCAGCCGCTTTGTTCTGTTTCTTCATTTCTTCCCCTATTTGGTTACTCGCAACAAAAGAAGCAATCATGTTATTAAGCATATCGCTCCCCGCTTGTGGCGAATTTGGCAACAGGATGAGGTTGGTATTGGTTTCTTCCCCAATAGACTGAAGGGTGTCGTAGTGTTGCGTTACCACAATTAGTGCTGAAGCTTCTTGCGAATTGATCCCTACGTTGTTCAAAACTTCAACCGACTCTTCCAAACCACGGGCAATTTCCCTTCTTTGATCGGCAATACCTTGACCCTGTAAACGCTTGCTTTCGGCTTCTGCACGGGCTTTTGCCACAATTTTAATACGCTCTGCTTCCGCTTCATATTCGGCCGCTACTTTTTCCCTTTCAGCAGCATTGATACGGTTCATCGCGGCTTTTACCTGTACATCGGGATCGATATCGGTGACGAGGGTTTTAATAATGTCATACCCATAATCGATCATGGCATCATTCAATTCCGATTTAACCGCGATGGCGATATCATCTTTTCTTTCAAAAACGTCATCCAGCTTCATTTTAGGGACTTCAGCACGAACTACATCAAATACATAAGAGGTAATTTGATCATGCGGACTCTCCAATTTATAGAAAGCATCGTACACTTTGTCTTTGATGACTTGAAATTGTACTGAAATCTTTAAACGTACAAATACATCATCTTTGGTTTTCGTTTCTACAATCACATCCAATTGTTGGATTTTCAGATTGATGCGACCGGCTATTCGATCTATCACGGGAATCTTAAATTGTAATCCAGAATTTCGGATACTATGAAACTTTCCTAAACGTTCTACTACTGCTGCGGTTTGTTGTTTTACAATGAAAATAAACATCAGTAAAATGAAAAAGGCAAAAATTAAAATTGGCACTAACAAGATATAACCCATAGTTTTTGTTTTTAGAAATTAACTTTTTGAAGATACGAAAATAAGGCTACTTTTATGCCTTAAATTTTACGCACTTTATGAGTCTTAAATCCTTCCTTTTTGTTACAGTTTTATTGATAGCAACCCAAAGCTCTTTCTCCCAAAGAAATTATCAAGAATACAATTTATTAGGCCTCTATGGAGGGTTGACGTTATTCGATATCGACACCGATAACTTTAATACACAACAAGGTTCGGGGTTAACAGTGGGTTTTGTAACCCGTGGGGATGTGTACAACAATTGGGATTTGGAATACGGCGTGAGTTTCCAACAAAATGAAGTTGGCATTTTTGGAAGGGATTTGACCAATCCTACCAACAATTTTGATGAACAATACATCAATTACACGTTACAAAGTGCTCAAATAAAACTGTTGGCAGGGTATAATATCATTCGGCACCATTTAACTGTAGATTTTGGTCCAATCTTGAACGTCAATGGCAAAATGAACTTGGATAGCGAACGCTTCGAGAATTTCATCTTAGATGGCTACAGTACCTTGAAAGCTTCCGACATTGAAAATATTTCGAGGGTACACTTTCATTTGGCGGGTGGAGTAACTGCCGGACTGGAAAACGTCCGGTTAAACGCTCAATACCAATATGGAGTGACCAATTTGTTCAACCGATTTAATGATACGGAAGCGCTAACATCCCAAAATCCAGAGGGAGAATTTAAAGGAACTACCAGTACCATCGTGCTAGGTGCGTATACTTTCTTTTAAGACAAATGCTGAATGGTCCGTTCAATTCTTTGAAGGGATTCTTTTTTTCCAAGTAATGCCATAATATCAAATACATCGGGTCCTTTCATTTCGCCTACTAAAGCCAGCCGTAAGGGCATCATGACCTTTCCGAAGCCCATTTCCTGTTGCGTAATCCACCCTTTAATGGTTTCTGAAAGTGCTTCTGAAGTAAAAGTATCGGTCCTTTCCGTTAAGTTCTTTACTTGTTGAAGAATTTCTTTTGTATCGGATTTAAATGCTTTTTGTGCCGCTTTTTCATCATAAGATTGGGGCGCTTCGTAAAAGAAACTTCCTTGCTCCCAAAGGTCTTCCACAAACGTAGCACGCTCTTTCAGGAGGGATACAATTTTTTGGGTGTCTAAGGTACCTGAAACCCCTTTTTGCTGAAGCAGCGCCTGAAAACGACCCGTTAATAAGCGTTCGTCCATTTCCTGAAGGTAGTGATGCTGAAACCATTTGGTTTTTTTAGGATCAAACTTTGCCCCCGCTTTATGAACCCTTTCCAAAGAAAATACTTCCGTAAGGGCTTCCAAGGAAAAGAATTCTTCTTCGGTTCCAGGATTCCAACCCAAAAAGGCTAACATATTAACAACCGCTTCGGGCAAATACCCTTCTTCACGGTACCCAGCATAGGTTTCGTTTTCTCCATTCCATTGAAGCGGAAATACCGGAAATCCTCCCATCTCCCCATCGCGCTTACTTAGTTTTCCTTTTCCGGAAGGTTTTAATATAAGCGGTAAGTGTGCAAATGCTGGAGCTTGCCAACCAAACGCATCATAGAGTTGTTGGTGCAGCGCCAGGGAAGGTAACCACTCTTCCCCTCTAATCACATGGGTGATTTCCATAAGATGGTCGTCTACGATATTTGCCAAATGGTAGGTGGGCATTCCATCGCTTTTGAACAAAACCTTATCATCCAATGTATTGGTATCTATTTCAATGTCTCCGCGTATGATATCTTTTAGTAAAAGGGTTTCGCCTTCGGGGGATTTAAATCGGATAACATACTCCTCGCCATTGCTTAGCTTTTCTTCTACTGCTTCAGGACTAAGGGAAAGGGAATTTTCAAGCTTGAGTCGGTTATGCCAATTGTAAATAAAGGTTTTTCCTTGAGCTTCATGATTCTTTCGGTGCTCGTTTAAGTCTTCCGAAGTGTCGAAAGCATAATAGGCCTTTCCTTCTGTCACCAACCGATCTGCGTATTGCCGATACAAATGCTTCCGTTCGCTTTGTTTGTAGGGCCCTACCGAGCCTTCTTTGCCAGGTCCTTCATCAAAAGGAATGCTAAGCCAATGGAGCGCTTCCACAATATAGCCCTCTGCGCCTTCCACATAGCGGGTTTGGTCGGTATCCTCGATACGTAACAGGAAATCCCCACCGTGTGCTTTGGCGAATAAATAATTATACAAAGCAGTGCGAACCCCTCCAATATGAAGTGGTCCTGTGGGACTGGGTGCAAAACGAACTCTTACTTTTTGTGACATAGCAACGATTTGTTTGCAAAGGTAAAAATTGTTTGATTTTGAAAAGAATATGAATGGTGAAAAAGCGTTTTAACAAGAATTCTTTTTTGAACCAGCGCTTCAGGCATAATTTTTGTCTTATTTTAGAGCCTAAAACGACACCTATTTGAGCACTTTTAGCATCATACAGACCAAGTTAGAACAGTTTATTCGCAAATATTACACGAATGAACTCATAAAGGGGGCCCTCCTCTTTTTTGCCATTGGGTTACTATACTTCATTGTAACTCTCCTGGTTGAATACTTTTTTTGGTTGCAACCCCTAGCAAGGACGATACTTTTTTGGGCGTTTGTCATCGTAGAGTTAGCACTTTTTATTCGTTTTATTGCTTTTCCATTGGCTAAGCTTTTTAAATTACAACAGGGTATTGGTTACGAAGATGCTTCAAAGATTATTGGCAGCCACTTTCCGCAAGTAAATGACAAGCTATTAAATGTGATACAGCTAAATCAGAATCAGCGTCAATCTGAGCTTTTAGCGGCAAGTATAGATCAAAAGGCACAAGAGCTACAACCCATCCCTTTTTTGAGTGCCGTACAATTCAAGAAAAATTTGAAATACGTAAAATATGCCCTTATTCCTATTGCCATCATAGTTTTGGTAAACGTATTTTGGGACAAAGAGCTATTTTCCTCCAGCTATGAAAGGGTTGTAAATTATGATACTGCCTACGAACCCCCAGCACCTTTCAATTTTGTTTTGCTGAACGATGATCTTACGGCTATAGAAAATAAAAGCTTTACGGTTAAAGTACGTACAGACGGAGCGGTTGTTCCTGAAAACGCCTCGGTAAGTTTTAACAATGAAACCTACTATTTAAATCAGATTGCCCCTGGGCTCTTTGAGTATACTTTTGATCGACCTTCGGAAAGTTTCGATTTTCAATTTTCGGCCAATAAGGTGACTTCCCAACCCTATCGTGTTGATGTTGTAAAAACCCCGTCACTATTAGGCTTTGAAATGTTTTTAAACTACCCTTCCTATACAGGAAAGAAAGACGAAACCCTTAAAAGTACGGGAAATGCAACCCTTCCGGAAGGGACTCAAGTTACTTGGAAGGTCACTACTAAAAACACGGAGACAGTTCAATTGAAAACGGTAGATACCAGCTATGTATTTGGAAAGGAAGTTTCGCATTTTCAATTTCAGAAAGGGATTTATCAAAGAACCGACTATAGCATTACTACCTCAAACAAAGACCTAAAGGATTACGAAAATCTTGCCTTTACTTTAGGTGTTGTTAAAGATGCTTATCCTACCATTTCAGTAAAATCCAAACAAGACACCACCGAATTGCAAACCTATTATTTTTTGGGGGAAGTTTCAGACGATTACGGATTGTCCAAATTACAATTAGTGTATTATCCTGTGGGAGAGGAGGCTTTAAAACAAACGCAAAGCCTTCCTGTTAACAGCTCCAATTTTGATCAGTTTGTGTATACATTCCCAGGAAACCTACCCTTGGAAGATGGAGTGGCTTACGAATACTATTTTGAAGTTTTTGACAACGATGCCATTCATCGGTTTAAATCCTCTAAGTCTGCATTGTATACTTTCAGAAAGCTTACTCAGGATGAGCGGGAAAATGAGCAGTTAAATAAACAAGAGGAAAACATCAAGGATCTTTCTAAAACATTGGAAAATATGAAAGACCAAGAGAAACTCTTGGACGAAATCAACAAAACCCAAAAGGAGAAAGAACAACTTAATTGGAGTGATAAAAAGAAACTCGACCAATTCTTAAAACGTCAAAAGCAACAGGAAGAAATGATGAAAAATTTTTCCAAGGAAATGAAAGAGGATTTGGAAAAGTTTCAACCCGAAAATGAAGAGGAAGACCCTTTTAAGGAACAGTTGGAAGAACGTTTGGAAGAAAATGAAAAACGCTTGGAGGAAAATGAAAAACTTTTAGAGGAACTAGAAAGACTTCAGGAGAAAATTAACAAAGAAGACCTTTCCGAAAAACTCGAGCAATTAGCTAAGCAAAATAAAAACCAGGAGAAGAATCTGGAACAACTAGTGGAATTGACCAAACGCTATTATGTTACAAAGAAAGCCGAAAAGCTCGCCGAGGAATTATTCAAACTAGGAGAAGAACAAGAGCAATTGTCGAAAGCTTCCAAAGAAGAAAATACCAAAGAAAAGCAAGAGACGCTCAACCAAAAGTTTGAGGAGTATCAAAAGCAAATGGAGGAGCTTCAAAAGGAAAATCAGGAATTAAAGGAACCCATGGATTTACCGCAAGATAAATCGGGTGAAAAAGAAGTTCAGGAAGAACAACAAAAAGCCACCGATAAACTCCAAAATCAAAACTCCCAAGGTGCTCAGGAAAATCAGAAAAAAGCCGGAGAAAAGATGAAGCAGATGAGCCAACAGATGCAATCCCAAATGATGGCAGGGCAGATGGAAACCATCAACGAGGATATCGAAATGCTACGTCAAGTATTGGATAATTTGGTAGTTTTTTCTTTTGAACAAGAAGATTTAATGGAAGATTTTAAGCAGATTGACTATGGTAGTGCGGCTTTCGGAAAGAAACTGAACTCTCAAAATGATCTCAAGCAAAATTTTCAGCATATTGATGATAGCCTTTTTGCTTTATCACTGCGTCAACCTATGATAAGCGACAAGATTAACGAGGCGCTTACCAATGTTTCTTTTAATATCGATAAGTCCCTTGAAACTCTTGCAGAAAATAATTTCCGTAACGGATTGGCGAGTCAGCAGTATACCGTAACGGGTGCAAACGAGCTAGCCATTTTACTAAGTGATTTGCTGGGAAATATGCAATCCATGGCCATGAGTATGCCAGGACAGGGGCAGGGCCAAGGACAAGGCCAAGGACAGGGCCAGGGTCAAGGGAAAGGGTTCCAACTTCCTGATATTATTCAAAAGCAGGAAAGCCTTTCTAAAGAAATGCAAGAGGGGATGCAGCCTGGGGAAGGAAAAGGCAATCAAGGTCAACAAAGCGGTGAAGGCCAAGGCCAAGGAGAGGGTTCTTCATCAGGCGAAGGAAGTTCTGGTGGCGAAGGTCAAAATGGTCAATCGGGGAAAGGTTCTAACGGAGAAGGTACAGGAAACGAAGGAGAAAATGGGCAGGGTACTTCGGAAGATTTAAACGGTAAGCTTTATGAAATTTACAAACAACAGCAAGAATTAAGGAATCAATTGCAAGATCGTTTGAGTAAAGAAGGTTTGGATGGAAAAGGAGGGCAAATCATTAAAGAGATGGAGGGTATTGAGCAACAGTTACTAGACAAGGGCTTCAATCAGCGCACTTTGGAAAGAATGCTCAATTTACAATATGAACTTTTAAAATTAGACGAAGCCGATTTTGAGCAGGGTAAGGAGAGCCGAAGGGAATCGCGCACCAATAGAAACGATTATACGAATGATTTGCGCTTGCAACCCGAAGATATCAAAAAGTATTTCAATCAAGAAGAAATTTTAAACAGGGACGCCTTACCTTTGCATTCCCAATATAAAAGAGCGGTTCAAAAATACTTTAATACTCAGGATGATTGAATTTTTTTCTGAAAACGATTTTCAATTAACACACCAAAAGGAACTGACTACCTGGATAGGGGATACGCTTCAATGTGAAGGAATGGAGCTAGGGGAGCTTACTTTTGTTTTTTCTGATGATGCTTATTTACATTCTATCAATGTGGAGTTCCTAGCCCATGATACCTATACAGATATTATCACTTTCGATTACAATCTAGGGAAGCAGGTACATGGTGAAATCTATATTTCTACAGAGAGAGTTGCTGAAAACGCCAAACAATTTCAAGTAAGTTTTAAAGAGGAGTTATTTCGTGTACTCATTCACGGAGTGCTTCATTTGTGTGGGTATAAGGATAAATCACTTGAAGAGACACAGCTTATGAGGGAAAAAGAAAACTTTTACCTAAAGAAAATAGCTTATCTATCTGCTTGATATTCAGAAAATTATAATTTTAACTTTTTGATTTTCAAGTAATTAACTTATATTTGCCGCCATTTATAATTTAAAATGTTCCACGTGGAACAATTACAATATGTTTGAGAAAGAATATGACGTCATTGTAGTAGGTGCTGGGCATGCAGGTTCTGAAGCTGCTGCAGCGGCAGCTAATTTAGGCTCTTCTACCCTATTGATTACCATGAACCTTCAAAATATTGCCCAAATGTCCTGTAATCCCGCTATGGGTGGAATTGCTAAGGGGCAGATTGTGCGTGAAATTGATGCTATGGGCGGTTACAGTGGTATCGTTTCAGATAAAACAGCTATCCAATTTAAAATGCTTAACAAATCTAAGGGTCCTGCCATGTGGAGTCCTCGCGTGCAAAGTGATCGTATGCGATTTGCAGAGACCTGGCGTTATATGTTGGAGCAAACCCCCAATTTGGATTTTTATCAGGAAATGGTCACGGGTATTGTTGTTGAAAATGAAAAAATATGTGGTGTAAAAACTTCATTGGGGATTACCATTCGAGCTAAAAGTGTTGTGTTAACCAATGGTACTTTTCTAAATGGATTAATTCATATTGGAGAAAAACAATTGGGCGGAGGTCGAGCAGGAGAAAAAGCGGCCATAGGAATTACGAAAGATTTGATCGATATTGGTTTTGATGCGGGTCGAATGAAAACTGGAACCCCTCCCAGGGTGGATGGAAGGTCTTTGGATTTTTCTAAAATGATTCTACAACCCGGGGATGATGATCCTCAAAAATTTTCCTATTCCGATGTTACCCAGCCCTTGAAAGAGCAACGTCCCTGCCATATGAGTCATACCAGTCTTCTGGTACACGATTTACTAAAAGAAGGTTTTGATCGTTCCCCTATGTTTAACGGATCGATTCAAAGTATTGGCCCGCGCTATTGCCCTTCCATTGAAGACAAAATTAACCGCTTTGCCGATAAGGACCGTCACCAACTTTTTGTAGAACCAGAAGGATGGAATACCGTTGAATATTATATCAATGGTTTTTCCACTTCTCTTCCAGAAGAAGTTCAATTTAAAGCTTTAAGGGCCTGTGCGGGTTTTGAGCATGTAAAGTTTTTTAGACCTGGATATGCTATTGAATATGATTATTTTCCTCCCACGCAATTACGTCATACCTTAGAAACTAAATTAGTCTCTGGTTTGTATTTTGCAGGGCAAATTAATGGCACAACTGGATACGAGGAAGCTGCTTCACAGGGAATGATGGCAGGTATCAATGCTCACTTAAAAGTACATGAAAAGGAACCTTTTATCCTGAAAAGGGATGAAGCCTATATTGGAGTGCTAATTGACGACCTAATTACGAAGGGAACAAAAGAGCCCTACCGAATGTTCACCTCTAGAGCAGAATACCGTACGTTGTTAAGACAGGACAATGCCGATTTCAGGTTAACACCTAGATCTTTTGAAATTGGTTTGGCTTCTGAAACCCGTATGAAAAAGATGGAAGATAAGTATGCTAAGAGTGATGCTTTTATCCAATTCTTTAAAGATACCAGTGTTGCTCCAGAGATCATGAACCCTATTTTGGAAGCCAATCATTCTGCTTTAGTAACACAAAGCGACAAAATGTTTAAGTTTTTTTCTAGGCCGAAGATCGACATGCAGGCTATGAGAAAAATTGACACTGTAGAGGCTTATGTTCAGGAAAACAATTTGGATACTGAAGTTTTGGAGCAAACGGAAATTCAGGTAAAATATTCGGGTTATATTGAGAAAGAAAAGAACAATGCCGATAAGCTTCATCGCTTGGAAGGAATTCAAATACCTGAAAATTTTGATTACACCAAATTGAAATCCTTGTCGTATGAAGCTCGGGAAAAACTTTCAAAAATAAAACCCACAAGTGTAAGTCAAGCCTCAAGAATAAGTGGCGTTTCTCCCAACGATATTTCTGTATTGTTAGTTTATATGGGGAGGTAATCCCTTAATTGTTTCACGTGGAACATAGTTGATTTGATAAAACCTAAAGTACATATTGAAACCAAGGATTTTCTTGTTACGGGAGAGTCTTTTGCTTTGGTCTGGGACGAAACGCACTCTATGCTCCTCACTACACCACTACCTGAAGCAGCAGCCTTGTCTAAATACTATCAAAGCGACGAATACATTTCGCATACCGATTCTAAAAAGGGCCTTTTTAATTTCTTATACCAATGGGTGAAAAATTATTCTATAAAAAGTAAGCTCTCTCTATTATCTTCTTTTCAAAAGAAAAAAGGAACTTTATTGGATATTGGAGCAGGAACAGGTGATTTTTTGAAAGCAGCTCAAAATAAGGGTTGGGTTGTTCGTGGAGTCGAAGTGAATGAACAAGCAAGAACTCTTTCTGAAAGAAAAGGAATTCCCCTAGAAGAAAATTTAGATAATTTCATCGACCAACAGTTTGACGTCGTTACTTTGTGGCACGTGTTGGAGCACCTTCCAGATTTGCACAATTCCATTTCAAAAATGGAACGACTGGTAAAAGAAGGCGGAACGCTCATAATTGCCGTGCCAAATTTTAATTCTTTCGACGCAAAATATTATGGGGCATATTGGGCAGCTTATGATGTGCCGAGGCATTTATGGCATTTTTCAAAAAAAAGCATGTCTACACTTTTTTCTAAGCAAATGCATTTGGTAAAAATCAAGCCCATGATGTTTGATTCTTTCTATGTGAGCCTACTTTCAGAAAAATACAAAACAGGAAAATCGTTTTCCTTAAGGGCGTTTTGGATTGGTTTGCTTTCAAATTTAAAAGCACGAAGCACAAAGGAGTATTCTTCCCTTATTTATTGCTATAAAAAGCAATAAAACCTGCATATAAGCCTTTTAAAGGATTTTACACGATACATCCTGTCCATAGAGCGGAAACAAACAAAAACCTTCTCAAAAGGCTTTAAAACAGGCAACTAATAATAGTTTTTAGTTATATAAAAATTATAAAAAATAGAGTGTAATTATACCTTTTCTTTTTTATGGATATAACGGGTAAGATTAATGGAAAGATCGGTAAAAATAATTTTAGCATTTCCGTTTCGCTCTATGTGATAAGCAGCATCTTCTAGAGATTGTGTTATGTCAAAAATGTTATTTTGATGTACGAAAGGGGCAAATTTTTCCAAGCTGAATTTAGGATCTAGTGCTTCAAAATACAATAGCGAGTCTGCTTTGTAGTTTTTTAGCAATGCTTGACGGAAAAGCTCCACACAATATTGAAGAAAATTCTTTTGGGTTTCGCGTCCTTTTGCCGCCATTAAATCACTCCATTGTAATAATTCCTGAATGGCTTTTTTATTTCCCTTGGCTTTAAATGCCGTTCGAACCCATAAAATAAACCACTCTTCAAAAAGGGTTTCTTCACTATTTTTTTCAAAAATTTGAAGGGCTTTATTGAAATCGCCTTGCGATTGCCGACTAATTTTGATGGCTTCATTTTCGGGAATCTGGAGTTTATGCTGAAGTGCTTCTGCAATGGATGCTTCCGAAAGAAGCGGGATTTGAAGTCTTTGGCAGCGGGAGTAGATGGTATTTATAATTTGCCCCTCATTTTCTGTTAACAATAAAAGAACCGTCTTTTGGGGAGGTTCTTCTACCATTTTCAGAATTTTGTTGGCACACTCCGTATTCATCTTTTCGGCCATCCAAATCACCATCACTTTATAACCACCTTCATAGGATTTCAAAGCTAATTTCTTGGACATTTCCTCAGCTTCGCGCACATTGATATTTCCTTGCTTATTTTCTATTCCCAACGTTTGAAACCACTGAAAGAGGGAACCATACGGATGTTTTTGCACAAAATTCCTCCATTCTTCTGAAAATGAACTAGATACTGCATTCTTTTTTACCACATCGTTTGTGTTGATGGGATACACAAAGTGTAGGTCGGGATGGGTTAAATGTGCTACTTTTTTGGCACATTGCTCATAGGCAGGACTTCCTTTTTCATGATAAAAACACAATAGTTCCTTGGCATAAGCCATTGCCAAGGGGAGTAACCCACAACCATTGGATCCTACAAAAAGCTGTGCATGGGCTATACGTCCTTTTTCTACAGTGGTTTGTAAGTGCGATTTTAAATGATCTAAGCCAATAACTTCAGAAAAGTCCATAGGCAAATCTACATTTTTTTTAAAAGCCATTCATGGTATAAAAACTTATATTTGTTTCTTAAAAATAGAATTCATGAAAACCTTAGACCAATTTAATTTTCAAAATAAAAAAGCTTTAATCCGTGTGGATTTCAACGTTCCTTTAAACTCTGATTTTGAAGTAACCGATACCACGCGTATTGAAGCTGCGAAACCTACCATTATTAAAATTTTGGAAGATGGCGGAAGCTGTATCTTAATGTCACATTTAGGGAGACCCAAGAATAGCGAAGAGGAGTTTTCATTAAGGCATGTGGTCGATGCAGCAAGCAATATTTTAGGCGTTCATGTTAAATTTGTAAAGGATTGTGTTGGCGATTTGGTAGAAGAAGCTATTGCCAACCTTAAATCGGGTGAAATTCTTCTCTTGGAAAATCTTCGGTATTACCCAGAGGAACAAAAAGGAGAAAAAGATTTTGCTGAAAAGCTTTCCCAGTGGGGCGATGTTTATGTAAACGATGCCTTCGGAACTGCCCACAGAGCCCATGCTTCCACAGCGGTTATCGCTCAGTTTTTTCCAGAAAATAAATGTTTTGGATACTTGTTGGCTTCTGAAATTGAAAATGTCAATAAGGTATTGAGCGATAGTGAATCTCCCGTAACAGCCATCATTGGAGGGGCGAAGGTATCTTCAAAAATCACTATCATTGAAAATATTTTAGATAAAGTAGACCACTTGATTATTGGTGGCGGAATGGCCTTTACCTTTGTAAAAGCGAAGGGCGGAAGCATTGGAAACTCGTTAGTGGAAGATGATAAACAGGAATTGGCCTTAGAGATTCTTAAAAAGGCGAAAGCTAAAAATGTAGAAGTTCATTTACCGGTAGACACCATTGCTGCCGATGATTTTAACAATGCTGCAAATACACAAACGGTACCTATTGGTGAAATCCCCGAGGGATGGATGGGTGTGGATGCGGGCCCAAAAACCCGTGAAAATTTTGCGGAAGTTATTAAAGGATCTAAAACCATTTTATTTAATGGTCCTGTAGGCGTTTTTGAAATGCCCAACTTCGCTAAAGGGACCATTGCTGTTTGTGAAGCGATTGCTGAAGCCACTACCAATGGCGCCTTTTCTTTAGTAGGGGGAGGGGATAGCGTGGCTGCTGTGAAGCAATTCGATTTTGGAGATAAAGTGAGCTACGTTTCTACTGGAGGCGGTGCCATGCTCGAAATGCTAGAGGGGAAAACGCTCCCTGGGATAGCAGCAATTATGGAGTAAATGAAGAAGATTTAGAGATTTTGTTGCAATTGCTTATTTTTAGCAAAATTTTTAACCCAAATCTTCGTTAGCAACCTATGTTTCAAAAGGTTTTATGGGCAACAGCCTTCTTGTTTTGTGGATTTTCCTGGGCACAGGAAGAAACTTCCGCAAATAAAAAAAACGACACCTTATCGCTTCCGGCCAAAAGAATGCAGGTGGTCGACACTATTGCAGTGACCAGCGTGGACAGCGAACTTCCTACCACAATCATGTCTGCCCAAGTAAAAGATACGATTATCTATGCTTTGGAAGACCTTCAGAAGGCACGAAAAATGGATTCCCTGTGGTTACACCAACTCTATAACAATGAGCTTTTTGAAGAGATTTATGGTTCGGTGGTCGAAATGGATTTTGAACCTGTAGCATACGAAGAACTTTCTACCGAATTGCTTAAAGAAAGATTGAAAGAGTTGGATGCGCGTACGCCGTTTCACGTGGAATACAATCCCTCTTTAGAAAGCGTTATTAAGGGCTATTTAAAAAATCGTCGCCGTACCATGGCGCAATTAATGGCTTTAAGCGATTATTACTTTCCCATGTTTGAGGAAGAGCTGGCTAGACAAGGGCTTCCTATGGAAATGAAGTATCTGGCTATTGTGGAATCGGCCCTTGACCCTAAGGCTACATCTCGTGTTGGCGCACAAGGTTTGTGGCAATTCATGTTTCAAACCGGGAAAATATTTGGTTTGGAAGTGAGTAGTTATGTTGATGAGCGCAATGACCCCTTAATGGCCACGGAAGCGGCTTGTAAATACTTAAAAAGCCTTCATAAGAGTTTAGGGGATTGGGACCTTGCCCTAGCAGCCTACAATAGTGGCCCAGGAAATGTATCTAAAGCCATCCGACGGTCGGGTGGACACACAAATTATTGGAACATTCGCCATAATTTACCTCGAGAAACCGCGGGTTATGTTCCTGCTTTTTTGGCGACCATGTATATTTTTGAATTTGCGGAGGAACACGGATTTAAAAGTGCGGGGCCAAAATTCCCCTATATTGCGACCGATACTCTCAAAGTAAAGAAAATGATTACTTTGGAGCAAGTTGCCAAAGTAACAAACCTGGAGGTTGCCGAAGTAGAATTCCTAAACCCTTCCTATAAATTGGGAATCATCCCTGTTGTAAAAGATGAAAATTATGTGTTGCGGTTGCCCATTGATGCTATTGGGAAATTTGTGAGTAACGAAGAGGCTATTTACGGTTTAGCTGAAAAGGAATTTAATGAGAGGGAAAAACCGCTTCCTGAATTTATTGAGCAATCAGATAAAATTAGGTATCGGGTTCGAAGTGGGGATTATTTAGGGAAAATTGCCCAAAAATATGGCGTTGGGGTGAGCCAAATAAAGCGCTGGAATGGTTTACGAAGCAATAACCTTCGTATAGGACAGCGACTTACCATTTATCCGAGAAAAACGGTTTCAAAACCCGCCAAGGAAACAACAAAGGTAGCCTCAAATACAAATGAAAAAACCTATACCGTCCAAAAAGGAGATACATTATGGAGTATTTCCCGAAAATTTCCCAACATTTCTATTGAAGATTTAAAAAAGTGGAACGATATTAGCAGTAGTAATCTTAAACCTGGAATGAAGCTTAAAATCTCAAAAAGCTGATTTTCAAAAAAATAACAACTCATGCAACGGCTTATCTACCCACTGCTTTTTGTAAGCATTCTTATTTTTTCATGTAATAATAGTTCAGAAAAAAGGGACACTTCTTTTTTAAAGGAATCGGTTGGCGCTATCAATGGGCTTCAAATAGTGATTAGTAATCAACTTTGGAATGATTCGGTAGGGGAAAAGATTCGACAGCATTTTGCGGCTCCGGCCGACGGACTCCCGCAACAGGAACCGATTTTTTCCATCAACCAAATGCAACCCGAAAACTTTACCGATTTTGCAAGAACTTACCGAACGTTTCTCTATGTTGATCTTGGCGAGAAAGACACGGTAAAACTCAAGAAAAACTCCTACGCAAAACCTCAAATAGGGGCCTATATTACAGGAACATCTGAAGAAAAAATCATCGATTTAATTGAAGCCAACTACCAAAACATTATTGAAGTTTTTAAAGCTTCAGAAATTAAAGAGCGGCAACGTCGTACCAATATATCCCTCCTTAAACTTGATTCGTTGCAAGAACGTTTTGGGGTGTCCCTTAAGATTCCATCTGCGTATCGGGTCGCTTCTGCCTGTGACGACTTTTATTGGCTTCGGAAAGATTTAAAGTCGAATGGAAGCACCAACATTTTAATTTATGAAGTCCCTATGAATGTAATAGGAAGGGATTCTACTATTATAGGGGACATTGTGATGATGCGGGATACCATAGGTTCTGGGTATTTGCCCGTAGAGGACGATGGGTTATTTGTCACAGAGGAAGCTTATGCGCCCTATCTTTTTACGACTCAGGTTGACGGGAAATTTGCTTATGAAACCAAAGGTACTTGGGAAGTAAAGGATGCTTTTATGGCAGGGCCTTTTGTGAATTACGCTATTAAAGACGAAGCAAACAATCGTTATCTTATTATGGAAGGATTTACCTATGCGCCCTCAATGGAAAAGCGGGACCTTCAATTTGAATTGGAATCGATCATAAAATCTGCAAAAATCCAATAAAGTAAAAAAACCCGAAGCATTGCTTCGGGTTTTTTTACTTTATACAGTTAAGAAAATTACTTTTTCTCTTCTATTTGATCGTTTTTTTCGTCTTTTGAGGCATCCTTAAATTCTTTGATACCACTTCCTAGGCCGCGCATTAGTTCTGGTATTTTCTTTCCACCAAAAAGTAACAACACAACCACCACAATCAGTGCTATCTGCCAAGGTCCTATCGCAAGGGGTAATACTAATGCTTCCATTTTCTTAGAAATTTATGATACAAAGGTAACAAGAAATATGAACATATAACGTTGTAAAAGCAACTTTAGCATAAAGAGCGTACATTTGCAATAGAATTTCACCTTCAGAATGCAGCAAAAAGAAAAAAGAGGAAAAAAAATAAAGAAGAAGCTTCTTCACAAATACCGTTTGGTGGTGTTAAACGAGGAAACCTTTGAAGAGCGGTTCTCCTTCAAGTTAAGCAGGCTTAATGTGTTTGTATTTAGTACCATTTTTGCCATTTTATTGATTGCTTCCACGACACTACTTATTGCATTTACACCGCTTCGGGAATACATTCCAGGCTATTCCTCTACCACGTTAAAGAAAAGAGCCACAGAGCTTACCTATGAAACGGATTCTTTACAACAAAGAATTTTGGTAAATGAGCAGTATCTTGAGTCGATTAAAAAAGTACTTACTGGAGACGTTAAGGCAGAAAACTTAAATAAAGACTCTATTTTGGAAGTGGTACAGCGAGAAATTAATGAAGGACAGTTTTTACCGTCTAAAGAAGATTCCTTATTGCGGGAAAAAGTACAGCAAGAAGATAAATACAATCCGTTAACAGACAATCCAGCGGTTAATTTTGTATTATTTCCACCCGTAAATGGAACGATTTCCGAAGCCTATAATCCTGAAGAAAAGCATTATGGGGTAGATATCGTAACGGTTCAGAATAGCCCTGTAAAGGCAGTAGCCGATGGAACGGTCATTTTTGCCGAATGGACCGCAGAAACAGGATATGTAATTATTGTGAAACATCCCTTTAACTTGATTTCTGTGTATAAACACAATGCCTCCCTCACAAAATCGCAGGGCGATTTAATTAAAGCGGGTGAGGTCATTGCCGCTTCTGGAAATTCGGGAGAGTTTACCACGGGCCCGCATCTTCATTTCGAACTATGGAGTGACGGATATCCTATAAATCCTCAAAATTTTATCGATTTTAACTAAGTATGTCAGTAAAGTCTTTTGGAGCAAAGCTGTTTGCTAAAATCATTGTCAACCAAATTAAAAGCTGGTCTTCAAACCCAGTGGAAACCCAACAGAAAGTTTTTGAGGACCTTATTTCCAAAGCCAAAAACACCCAATTTGGAGAGGATCACAATTTTTCAGAAATAAAAACCCATAAGGATTTTACCCAGAAGGTACCCATAAGAGACTATGAAGAATTGAAACCTTATGTCGATACGATGGTCGAAGGAAAAGAAAATATACTATGGCCCGGAAGGCCTTTATATTTTGCAAAAACCTCTGGCACTACTTCTGGGGCAAAGTATATTCCACTTACAAAAGATTCCTTACCGTACCATATTCGTGCCGCTAGAAATGCTATTTTATGTTATTTACATGAAACGGGAAATACCAAAGTGGTAGATGGCAAAATGATCTTTCTACAGGGAAGCCCTATACTTTCTGAAAAGAACGGTGTTAAATTAGGCAGGTTGTCTGGAATTGTAGCACATTATGTGCCTAAGTACCTTCAGAAAAATAGGATGCCTTCTTGGGAAACCAATTGTATTGAAGATTGGGAAACGAAAGTAGAGGCCATTGTGGAAGAAACCAAAGGGGAAAACATGACCATTATTAGCGGTATTCCCTCCTGGGTGCAAATGTATTTTGAGCGGCTTCAGAAACAAACGGGTAAAAAGGTAGGCGAGCTTTTCGAAAACTTCGAACTGTTTATTTATGGTGGGGTCAATTTTGAACCCTACCGAAAAAAGTTTGAAAACCTCATAGGTAGATCTGTGGATAGTATCGAACTTTTTCCAGCTTCGGAAGGGTTTTTTGCTTTTCAGAATGAGCAAAAAGACAAGGGGCTGTTACTCTTGTTAAATTCTGGGATGTTCTATGAATTTGTACGTTCCGAAGATTTTTTCAGTGAAAACCCAAAAAGACTTACTATTGGCGAGGTGAAAGTGGGGGTAAATTATGTCATGATTATCTCTTCCAATGCGGGGCTATGGGCATATAACTTGGGGGATACGGTAATGTTCACATCGGTGCAACCTTACAAATTGATCGTTACCGGAAGGATTAAGCATTTTATATCGGCATTTGGAGAACATGTTATTGGAAAGGAAGTAGAACAAGCCATGCAAGAGGCCATGCAAGAATTTGGCTTTTCCATTACAGAGTTTACCGTGGCGCCGCAAACAGAAACCAAAGATGGGCAGCTCCCGTATCATGAATGGTTGGTCGAGTTTGAAAATACGCCTAAAAACATGGAAGCAATAGCTTTATTTATGGACCAATCCCTTCAGAAACAAAACAGCTATTATTTCGATCTAATTGAAGGGAAAGTACTGCAGCCACTTAAGATAACCCCATTACAAGTAGATAGCTTTAAAAAGCATATGAAATCCTTGGGCAAATTGGGTGGCCAGAACAAAGTTCCTAGATTATCCAACGATCGAAAAATTGCTAACCACCTCATAAAATTACAAGGATAAAATAATACTATCTTTGCATCGAAATGGAGAGACTTCAGCCACATAAAAGAACGAGGGCACAGGAAAGTTCTGGGGCAATAGAGCGTTTGTACATTACCATGCGGCACCTTTTTAATCGTGGTTTTTATAAACCGATGGGGATAAGCGGCGAATCCTTACGGGAATCGCTCCTTATCTTAAGACCTGAAATATATGGTTCTATTGCTGAAGAAAAAATTGAGTTACAGGGGCTCTTGTATGTAATCGACAGGCTTCCCTACGGAATTGAAGAATGTACCTTCATCAATCTTACCAGCGATGAAGGGTATAAAAAGTCTCATTTCAAACCCATCATCCCATTAAAGCGAAGAAGAAATTGCTACCGTATAGACGAGGAGCAAATGAATATTGAGATTACCCGTGGAAGAAGTGAAATCTATGACATCCTTACACATCTCACTTTTCTTTATATTGAATCCCATAAAATCATGAAGCAGGTCCTTATCAATGATGAGGGCGAATTAATTCGGGATTGGGAGAAACTGGAAGAGGCCGTACTTCATAAAAAAAACTTAACCCAAAAAGACAAAGAAATTGCGTTGACCCATACGGCTAATTTCTTAGGAAGAACTTTTGAAGAGGTAAGTGATATTTACCCACAATTTTCCTGTAAGGAAGACGAACATCGGTTCCTTAAAATAATTTATTATTTGGGAAAAGGAGCCATTAAAGAAGTCTTGACACAAGAAAAAAGGCTCATTACTTTCAGTCCCGTGCTGCGCGAACGATTAGGACACCATATTCATGGAGAGCGTTGGGCCATCCGAATAAAAAAAGAGCTACACAAGCGGGGTTGGCTGGAAAGGCCCTTGCATATTATTAGTGCCAATATGCACAGTGTGATGAACACCTTGTATGCTGAAAAAGCCTTAAGTAGTGCAGATAAAAAAGGAAAGAGCAC
Source organism: Flavobacteriaceae bacterium (assembly GCA_002707025.1). Lineage (GTDB taxonomy): Bacteria > Bacteroidota > Bacteroidia > Flavobacteriales > Flavobacteriaceae > PALG01. Next base: position 89,405 of record PALG01000033.1, read on the forward strand.
GCTTCAAATTTATGAGGCTTTGAGTCAGTCGCAAAACGGAAAACTACGAGACAAGGTAGTTAAGAAGGCTCAGCAAGAAGGAATGGTTTATCTTGCCGATGAGAGTGGCACCAATATCGATATTCAACTTTTTGACATTGAAGCCTTGCCATTGGTTCCCGAAGAAGTGGAAAAACCCATTATTTTGGTAATGGATTATGCGTTTGGGGAACAAGCTTATGAAACCATGGACGAATTGCTGAAGCCATTTAAAGAAAATGGTAATACACATTATTTGAATGTAAAATCCATCTCTATCATGGGTAAAGCGGGGATTTTAGAAGGCGGAAAAGGCGATATCATGATTCCTTCTTCCCATATTTTTGAAGGAACGGCAGATAATTATCCCTTTAAAAACAAATTGAAGCGAAGTCATTTCCCGGAAGGTGTAAATACCTACAAAGGGGCGATGATAAGTGTTTTGGGAACTTCCCTTCAGAATAAGGATATTTTGAAGTTTTTCCATGATTCGACCTGGAATGTGATCGGGTTGGAAATGGAAGGTGCGCATTACCAAAAAGCAATCCAATCGGCTTCCAAAATACGTGGGAGCATTAGCGCCAGTGTAGAGGTGCGTTATGCGTATTATGCCTCAGACAACCCTTTGGAGACAGGAAGTACTTTAGCCTCAGGTGGTCTTGGAACGACAGGGGTAAGGCCTACTTATTTAATTACAGAAAAGATTTTAGAACAAATACTTAAACCATAAAGTTTTGAACAAAAAGAAAGTATTAGTAACCGGAGGAGCGGGATTTATAGGCTCTAATTATGTAGATTATATCTTGGAAAACTTCGATGATGAAGTGGTGGTTTTGGATAAGCTTACCTATGCAGGAGACCTTAAAAACCTTGAAAATGCTTCAAAAAGTGCCAAGTACCAATTTGTGGAAGGGGATATTTGTGATGCGGGTTTATTGGAACAGCTATTTCAGAAACATCAATTTCAACAAGTGGTTCATTTTGCGGCAGAATCTCATGTGGATAACTCCATTACGGGTCCTTCCGCTTTTATTGAAACGAATATTGTCGGCACGTTTCAGCTGCTTCAGGCTGCTTATAAATTGTGGATGGATGGGCCCAACCAGTTAAAAGAGGGCTTTAAAGAGGCTCGATTTTTACATGTATCCACCGATGAGGTATACGGAACTCTTGGCGAGACAGGGCTTTTCACGGAAACCACATCTTATGCGCCTAATAGTCCTTACAGCGCATCTAAAGCATCTTCCGATTTTATCGTGAGAAGTTATTTCCATACCTATGCGTTGCCTGTAGTGACCACCAATTGCTCTAACAATTATGGACCTAATCAGCATAAAGAAAAATTGATCCCAACAATCATTAGAAAAGCTATCTCTGGAGCGCCTATCCCAATTTATGGGGACGGACAAAACATCAGGGATTGGCTGTATGTAAGGGATCATTGTACCGGAATAAAATTAGCCTTGGACAAAGGCCGATTGGGGGAAACCTATAACATTGGAGGACGAAACGAACGTAAAAACCTGTACATCGCTCACACCATATGTGACCTCTTGGACGACTTAAAACCGCAGGAAAAATCGTATAAAGAGCAAATTACTTTTGTGACCGATCGTCCAGGACACGATTTTAGATATGCAATCGATGCTTCCAAGCTTGAGAATGAATTAGGCTGGAAGGCAGCAGAAACTTTTGAAACAGGAATTCACAAAACCGTAGCTTGGTATTTAGAAAACTCAGATAGATTATGAAAGGAATTATATTAGCAGGAGGCTCAGGAACAAGACTACACCCATTAACCCTAGCGGTAAGCAAACAGTTAATGCCGGTGTATGACAAGCCCATGATTTACTATCCGCTTTCCACCTTAATGTATTCAGGAATACGCGAAATCCTTATTATTTCAACCCTGGAAGACTTGCCTTTATTTGAAAAGTTGTTGGGCGACGGAAGTAAATATGGATGCGACTTTCAATATGCCGTTCAGGAAAATCCCAACGGATTGGCGGAAGCCTTTATTATTGGAAAAGATTTTATTGGGGATGATAAAGTGGCCTTAATTTTGGGCGACAATATTTTTTATGGCTCAGGACTGAAGGAATTGCTTCAAGCGAACAATGATCCCGATGGTGGTATCATTTATGCCTATCATGTACACGATCCCGAAAGGTACGGTGTGGTAGAGTTTGATAAGGAAGGGAAAGCCCTTTCTATCGAAGAAAAACCCAAAAGCCCAAAAAGCAATTATGCGGTACCCGGAATTTATTTTTACGATAATTCTGTTGTTGAAATAGCTGAAAACATAGAACCAAGTGCCCGTGGGGAATTGGAAATTACCGATGTCAATAACGTGTATTTAAAAAAGGGGAAGCTTAGTGTGAGTAAATTGGATAAAGGAACTGCTTGGCTCGATACAGGAACTTTTGCTTCCTTAATGCAAGCCGCACAATTTGTAGAAGTCATTGAAGAAAGACAGGGCTTAAAAATTGGAGCCATTGAAGAAGCCGCGTATGAGATGGGATATATTTCCAAAGCAGAATTAATAGCTTTAGCAGAACCGTTGTTGAAGAGTGGCTACGGAAAACACTTATTAAGCCTAGATTAATATGGAACTTGTACAATCTCCTTTAGTAGACTGCTTTTACCTAAAGCCAGCTATTTTTAAGGATAAGCGCGGGGTATTCTCTGAAACCTTCAATGAAAAGACCTTTAAGGAGGTTACAGGACGGGACATCACATTTGTTCAGGACAACCAATCAAAATCCAGCAAGGGCGTACTCCGGGGGCTTCACTTTCAAACGGGTGAAATGGCCCAAGCCAAATTGGTACGGGTCGCTTACGGAAGGGTCATCGATATCGTAGTCGATGTGCGTAAGGACTCTCCCAGTTTTGGAAAATCCTTTGCCATCGAATTAACCGGCGATAATGGGTATCAACTTTTTGTCCCACGGGGGTTTGCTCATGGTTTTGTTACCCTTTCTGAAGCCTCTATTTTTTGCTATAAATGCGATAACTTTTACGACAAAGCTTCCGAAAGCGGAATTATCTACAACGACGCAACCTTAGCCTTGGATTGGCATCTTCCCGAAGAAGATTTAATCGTTTCAGAAAAAGACTTGGAACTGCCCTCATTTAAGGAAGCTACTTCATGAAAAAAATACTGGTTACAGGCGCCAATGGTCAATTGGGAAAATGCCTTCGGGATGCCGAAGCAGCATATCCTAATTTTAAAATGACATTTGTAAGCAGGGAAGCGTTGGATATTAACCATTTTGAGGAGGTAACTTCTTTTTTCAACTCACAGGAGTTTGATTATTGTATTAATGCTGCCGCTTACACAAATGTGGATGGGGCGGAGAATGATAAGGAAAATGCTTTTTTGGCCAATGCTGAAGCCGTAAAGAATTTGGCCCTCATCTGTGAGCGAAAAAATATCGTGTTGCTGCATGTCTCAACAGATTATGTTTTCGACGGTACAAAAAGAACCCCCTATGAAGAGAGTGACCCAACAGGGCCCATCAATGTATACGGCGCCTCAAAGCTAAAAGGAGAGCAATACATTCAAGCCTTGATGGAACGCTATTTTATTGTTCGTACCTCTTGGGTGTACTCGCAGTACGGCCACAATTTTCTAAAATCGATTTTACGTTTTTGTGAAACGAAGGATGCCCTAACCATCACCACGGAACAGGTGGGCTGTCCTACCAATGCCAATGATTTAGCAAGGGCACTCTTACAGATCATCGCTTCAGGGGAAACCGCTTATGGTATTTATCATTTTAGCAATGGAGGTGAAATTACGTGGTATGATTTTGCCAAGCAGATTGTGGCTACTTCCGAATTTTCAGAAAAGGTAAAAGTTGAAAAAATAAATAAATATCCTACTTTTGCCGAGAGACCCTTGTATAGCGTTTTAAACAACCATAAAATAAACCAAGCTTTTGGCATTCAGCAAATAAACTGGAAAGAAAGCTTGAAAAACGTAATGGCGATAAGCCTTAATTCCTAATTTGTAGCCTATGGCAACGAAAGAACAAGAAGAGATAGACTTATTATTTTTTATAAAAAAAATCAACCAATTCTTTAAAAGAGTCGCTAGGGCACTTTTTGATGCCTTAGGCTTTATCCGAAGAAACTGGATCATTATTCTTGTTTTAATACTCGCAGGGGTTGGCTACGGTTATTACGTACAATCCAATACCAGTCCTTCCCAAAAAGCGAAGGTCCTTTTACGTATCAATTTCGACTCTGTAAATTATGTGTACAGTCTTGTGGAAAACCTTAATGAAAACATTAAGGACGGAACACTTGTAGTGGAAGATAAGGAGCTCAATAAGGTAAAAGCACTGGAATTAAAACCCATTATAAACTTTCGGGATATCCTTGAAAAATACGATGAAAACGATCGTAGATTGGATATTTTGCTTCGGAATATCGATTACGAATTTGAAGATGATGATGAATTCTCACAGCTGCCGGAAACTTTCAGAAGCGAATACAAATACCACTTTTTGAATGTGGTAGTTTCAGGCAACGCAACCGAAGCCACCTTAACTGCATTGATCAATTTTATTAATAGCAATGAAGTGTTGCAGGAAATCAAAGCGGTTTCAGTAGAAAGTATTGAAGATCGAATTGAATCCAACGAAGAAACCATTGCGCAAATCAATGAAGTTCTTGAAAAATACAAAGTTGACGACAATCGCCCTGGCACTTCTTCTACCCAATTGTATGTGGTAGACAACTTTGATATTGCCGATATTTTCGAGTCTAAGATGACCCTTCAAAAGGAAATGGAAGGATTAAGAAGGGATTTGGTTTTTTCCAAAGACGTGGTAGTCAATGTGAATAAACCACAGCTGTATAGAAACCTAGGAATTACTAGCAACAAAATGGTGTTCTACCCGGTACTGTTCTTATTTGTTTTCTTTTTACTAGCGCTTCTTAGAACTTTCTACTTTTCCCTAAAGAGAATTGCCGAAGAGGAGTAGTTATTGAAACTTCATATAACGGTTGTCTCATGCCTAGCAAAAAGCTTTCCGTGAATAATTTTGACACCTAAATTTGAATAACCTTGTTTAAAAAAGCCACACATCAACTTCTAAAAAAGGCAGGAGTGGTGTTTATGTTCCGTATTGCGGGAATGGTGATTTCCTATTTAGCCATTCTTTTTATAAGCAATTATTATGGAGCAGAGGTTTACGGTAGGTTTTCCTTAGCGCAAACACTGCTGCAGTTTTCGGTGGTTATCTTTTCATTGGGAATAGAAACTTTGGGGGTCAAGCTTACGGCCGATCTACGGTTTTTTTCTGAAGGAAAACCCCTCAATAACTATTTGGCGAATTCCCTGTGGGTATTATTGCTCTCCGCCATTTTTGGAGCGGTACTGTTTTGGGTGTTTAAAAAACCGTTGGCGGTTATGGTCTTTAAGGATGAAGGACTATTGCCCTATTTTAACTACTTGGCTATATTTTTTGTCACTCTTATTTTTCACAATTATTTTTCAGAGTTTTTACGCGGAAAACATCAGTTTTTACGCTACGGACTGTTCAAATACTTTTTACCGCCTTTTATTTTTTTAATTCTGATGTGGGTATTTCAAGAAACTACTTTTTCAGAAAGTGGAATTTTCTTGTCCTACATATTGGGCTTTGGACTTTTGGTAGTGCCGTTGCTTTTTATCTTTCCTTTCAAACATTTAAAAACAGAAGCGCCTTATTCTAAAGGGATGTTGTTAAGAGCATCGTACCCCATGATGTTTAGCGCCGCCTTTATGTTTCTCTCCAATTGGACCGATGTCTTTATGTTGGGCGCCATGGTTTCAAAGCAAGAAGTAGGCATCTATAATGCCGCATACAAATTGGCTATTTTGGCGCTTATCGTTATCAATGCAGTAAACACCATATTAGCTCCTAAAATCTCTCAGTTATACAGTGCCAATAAGTTGAAAGCTGTTCAAGCTGAAGTTCAACATGCTACCAAGCTCATTACCTACTTAACGGCTCCTATTGTTTTGGTATTGATTGTTTTTAGGGAACCCCTATTGGAATTATTTGGAGCAGGCTTTTCTGAAGGGAAAACGGCATTGGTAATTATTGCTGTCGGACTCTTATTTAATGCGCTCTCCGGAAGTGTAGGGCAAGTGTTGAACATGACGCAGCATCAAGAGGCCCTTAAAAAATATACGATTGTAAGTGTTGTTGTCAACATTGTGCTTAATTTTATACTCATAAAGCAAATGGGGTTTGTTGGAGCCGCTTATGCCAGCTTGGTTTCCAATGTGGTTTTAAACACGCTTTGCTTATACCGTATTAAGAAAGAATTTGGATTTTATGCCTTTTTTAAACCGTGGAAATAATGTTTAATGCCTACCGAAAAATAAAAGACCGAGTGATTACCTTGCTTCAAAGGATTCGGTATGCTGGGATCTTAGAGGTTCACGGAAAGGTTAAAATAGACAAAAGGGTGTCTCTTAGCCCCTTCCGCGGAAAAAAGCGAACCCTTAAAGTAGTTTTGCATCAAAACACTCATTTAAAGCATGATTGCATCATCCAGGGCACGGGAACCTTTTCTTTGGGAGAAAACTCGTATATAAGCTCCTATTGCGTTATAGGAGTAAATGAAAGCATCCAAATAGGAAAAAATGTAATGATTGCCAATGCGGTGTCCATTCGGGATACCGATCATCTTTTTGACGACATTTCGCTTCCTATGAATCAGCAAGGCTATCGTACCCGGCCAGTAGTCATAAAAGACAATGTCTGGATTGGTCACGGAGTGGTCATAACCAAAGGAGTCACTATAGAAGAAGGGGCTATTATTGCAGCCAATGCCGTGGTTACAAAGGATGTGCCCAAAAACACAATTGTGGGGGGTGTTCCCGCTAAAATTATAAGAGAACGATGAAAGAACGGTTTACATTTATGTGTGTAGGGGTTCAAAAAGCAGGAACCTCAACCTTTCATGACCTCATGAATCAACACCCAGCCCTTCATTTACCCAAATACAAGGAAACGCATTTTTTTAGGGATGATGAGAAGTACCGAAAGGGATTGGACTTTTACTTTTCCTTCCACTTTCACCCTTCCGAAGAGGGCATGCTGGCAGAAATAAATCCGGAATACAGTTATTTTCCGGTATGCGCCGAACGCATTTCTGAAAATCTAGGGACTATAAAAATTATTTTTATCCTTAGAAATCCCGTAGAAAGAGCCTATTCCCATTATAAAATGACGCAAAGCCGCGGATTGGAATCTTTGGATTTTATTTCTGCGTTGGAAAAAGAGGCAACAAGGCTAAATACCGCTTTTGATCATATTAACTTCAGTTATATTTCCCGCGGAAAATATATCTCGCAAATAGAACGGTTTGAAAATACCTTCGGAAAGGAAAACGTGAAGGTTTTTTTGTTTGAGGAACTGATTCAAAATCCGGAAGCGATTGTAAAAAGCACCATAGAATTTGTAGGCTTACCAGCATTCGAATTTGATTATTCCACAAAGAGCAATGTGGCTTCCGAACCCAACAGCAAACTGGTTCGCGATTTTGTATACAAACCCAATAAATTGAAAAAAGCAATTGGGAAACTCATTCCCAGTAAGGCTTTAAAAGATAAGATCATGGTGGGGCTTGCGAACATGAACAAAAAACCAGCTGCTTCAAAACCCCTTTCAACAGAGCTGAAGCGACAAGTGTATGATACCTATTTTCGGGAAGAAGTCTCCGCTTTGGAGCAAAAGCTTCAGAAAGACCTCTCCTCATGGAAATACGGGGCCTCTTAATTTTTAACAAACAAGATGCAGCCACGCGTTAACATTATTACTGTTCACTATAATTCCGAAGAGGATATCGATGAATGCCTGGGTTTTCTTCTGAATTCCACCTATACCCACTTTCAATGGTGGATTGTAGATAATGCTTCGACCCCTCATTCGATACAGGCCCTTAAAGACCTATTTGAAAAAGCGGGCGTGTCTTGGGTAGGAATCCCAAAAAAAGACTTGGACAAGTCTGCTGAAATTCCTGACCTTACTAAGGTAATCCTCATTGAAAATGACTGCAATGAAGGTTTTGCAGCAGGAAATAACGTAGCCCTTAGGCACCTTCTGAAAAAGCAAACCGATAGTTTGGTATGGCTTTTAAATCCGGATGTGGCACTGGAACCTGAAGTAATGGAAGATCTGGTTCGCCTTCAGCAAGGAAAGGAGAAGCAACTTTTGGGCAATGTAATCTATTATTACCACCAGCGGGATACCGTGATGTATTGTGGAGGATTTCGGGTAAAAAGGTGGCAGCATGGGGTGGTCGATATAAAAGATTTGGAAAATTTTAAAAGGGCAGATGCTATCGCAGGGGCTTCCCTGTTTACCCATTTAAATACTTTTGAAGAGGTGGGATTGCTTCCAGAACACTATTTTTTGTATTGGGAGGAAACCGACTTTTGTTATCACGCCAAAAAGAAGGGGTATCAATTTCAAGTGAACACCCATTCCAAAATTTACGATAAAGTGGGCTCTGCGGCCAATACCAGTTTTACCAGGGAATATTTGTACCTTTTAAACGGAATGCGCTTTTACCGAAAGTATTTTCCTTTGCGAACACCACTTATTTTTTTAAGTACCCTTGCCAAGTTCCTAAAAGCGTTTTTAACAGGACAGCATACAAAAAGAAAAGCCATTTACTTTGGGCAAATCGATTTTTTGAAGGAATGCTTCGGAAGGGACATTGCGATTAAGGAACGCATTAAAAAGCACGCATGAGCGATACGAAACAGAACATAATAAAGACGATATCAAAAACACCCCTTCCCGCCATGTTCAAACCGTTTTATGGCGGACTAGGTAGTATTCTGTTCATGCACAAAGTGGTCGCTTCAAAAGATCCCAACAAAATTAGAATTCCGTTGAATGATGCCAATGAAGTCAGTATTTCGTATTTAGAAGAACTCATCCTCTACTTTAAAAAGAAGGGCTATGACATTATTTCCTTGGAGGACTTGCCCAAACGGCTGAATCATGCTTCAAAGGATGCTAAAAAATTTGTGATTTTTACCTTTGACGATGGCTACAAAGACAACCTTACCCTAGCCTATCCTATTTTTAAAAAACATCAAGTTCCCATGACGGTTTACATCACCAATTGCTTTCCGAATCATTCTGCAAAGCTTTGGTGGTATTTGTTGGAAGACCTTGTGATGGAACAGGAAGAAATTTCCGTAGAAATAGCAAATCGAAAACAAACCTATTCCTTATCATCCTTTTCTCAAAAGGAAGCCGCTTTTCACGAATTGAGGGAACTGTTTATTGGCTTGTCTCCCGAAAAACAAAATAAAGTGATTGATGCGTTGGCACAAGCCTACGGAAAAGACCTGCAACAGTATGTGAAGACCGAAAGCCTTAGTTGGACGGAAATTAAAGAACTTTCGAAAGATCCCTTGGTGACCCTTGGAGCCCATACGTTGAACCATGTTACGCTGAATACGCTTTCCAAAGAAGATTTTTATCATGAGACTTTGGAGTCCAAAAAGGAAATTTCAGAAAAAATAGGGAAAGAAGTCCGCCATTTTGCCTATCCCTTCGGAACCTCCAAAGAAGTAAATAAACGCGAAGTAGAATGGCTTGGAAAGTCTGAAGCCTTTACAACGGCGACCACTACCCGAATAGGAAATATATTTCCGAAGCATAAAAACCATTTATGGGCATTGCCCAGGATTCAGGTGTTGGGCACTTGGGAAGGGACTCAAATTTTAGAGGCGTATATTTCGGGAGTAGTTCCTGCCCTAAAGAACAAATTTAAAAAAGTGGTGACACTCTAAAAGCACAAAATGATGTATGCCCCCCCCAATTTTTTTATTGTTGGAACTCCCAAAGGAGGAACCACTTCCTTGTTTAATTATTTAGAGCAGCATCCTGAGATTTTTGTCCCCGAGGTCAAGGAACCCCATTATTTTTCGATGCCCGAAGTAACCAAAACCTATTATAAAACCCAGTTTATTACCAACGAAGGGGATTATAAAAACTTATATGCTGAAGCAGAGGGTTTTAAAGCTATAGGGGATTTTAGCAGCTCCTACTTATACCATTCTGATAGTGCAAAAAAAATAAAGCAATTTAATCCGGAGGCGAAAATAATTGTGGTTTTACGCAACCCTTGGGAGCGTTCCCTATCTCATTATTTGATGGATTATACCCAAGGTTATATTTCGGTGCCGTTAGCAAAAGTATTGGATTCTCCAGAGGAATTTCCAGCCTATTACCAACAATATGTTTCCGTAAGTGCATATGCCGATCAGTTAAGGGCTTATTATGAAGTTTTTCCGAAGGAACACCTCTTGATCGTACTTAGCGAGGATTTATTTCAACACACCCAACAGGAGCTTGAAAGGATTTTTTCATTTTTAGGAGTGGAGAAAAGCTTTGTTCCGAAGGCGGAAAAAGCACACAACCAATATAAACAGCCTCGATTTGCCTTTGTGGGAAAACTGAAGCAATCCAAAGCGCTTCAGGCAATTTTAAAGCGAACTCCAGAGGGATTGAAGGGTTTTATGGGAAAGATTTTGTTTGACGCTTCCAAGAGTAAACCAGATTTGCTGGAAGAGCGGGCTCGGTTAAAAAAACTGCTGTTGCCTTCCGTAAAAGCTACGGAAAAACACATCCACAAAGATTTAAGTCATTGGGAGTAAAAAAGTAGATCAATCGTGAGAGTAGTAATGATAAGTCGGGCCAACTTGTTTACGCACCCTGGGGGTGATAGCATACAAGTACAGAAAACCGCCGAGTATTTGAATCGGTTGGAAGGAGTCTCTGTCGATATGAAGACCGTGGCAGAAGATATTGACTATTCACAATACGACTTACTTCATTTGTTCAACATTTCAAGACCGGCAGATTTATTAGGGGTTATTAAGAAAGCACAGTTACCTTATGTACTCTCGACCATTTTCATAGATTATTCAGAAACCGAAAAAAACCATCCCAGCAAACTACGAAGATTCTTAAGCAGCGTCTGCACCACAGACCAGTTGGAGTATGTAAAAACCATGGCGAGAATCATGAAAGGTCAAGACAAACTCACGGCGACCTCTTATGTATTTCGGGGTCAAAAGAAATCGTTGATAAGGGTCTTAAAAGGAGCGGCGTTATTGTTGCCCAATTCTGAAAGCGAGTACCAACGGTTAAGCCAAACGTATGGAATTCAAAAAGACTATAAGGTAATTCCCAATGCGATTGATGTGGAGGTTTTTAAACCTACTTCTGAAGAAAATGATGCCTTAAGCCAATACAAAGATGCTGTAATTTGTGTGGGGCAGATTACTCCTGTAAAAAATCAATGGAACCTTATCAAGGCCTTAAATGGAACCTCCTATCAACTTTTTATCATAGGCAAACCAGCGTCCAATTCGGAAGCTTATTTCAAAAAGTGTATGGATTTAGCAAAAAGCAATGTTACTTTTGTTCCCTTTGTGGAGCAAAAGAATTTGGCAAAAGTTTATGCCATGGCCAAAGTGCATGCGTTACCCAGTTGGTTCGAAACCACGGGCTTGGTATCTTTGGAGGCTTCATACATGGGATGTAATATCGTGGTGACCGATAAAGGCGATCAAAAAGAATATTTCGGGAACGATGCCTGGTACTGTGACCCCAACGACCCACAGTCCATTTTGAAAGCCATCCATAAAGCATATGAGGCACCTTTTAAGGAGTCGCTTCAACGTAGAATTAAAGAGAAATATACTTGGCAGAAAACAGCTGAAGCAACGTTAAAGGCCTATCAAAAAGTTTTAAAGAAGTAGTTTAATTGATTATAAAAAAAGACATATTCTATAAGGCATTTTTGCTCTTCATCTTATTGGTGACGGTGGCCATTGCTTCTATTGAGGTCACCATATCGGTATGTTTGGCGATTTCCCTGTTTTTTTTGTTTGATGTAAAATTTAAGTATTCCAATACGTTTATCAACACCCTCACCCCACTAGTCGGGGTTTTCATAATTGCAGGAATTAGCACCTTTTTTTACAAGCGGGAAATTTACGATGTGATCAAGGATTTTGTGTACCTCATCAAGCCCATACTGTTTATTTGGTTAGGGTTTTACCTTACAGGCAAAATTAGGGATAAGGAGTTTATTTTTAAGGTCATCCTGTATTTAGGAGCGTTCTTTGCGGCCTACCATATGTACGAAGTCTTTATGTATTTTTTGGAAAAAGGATTTAATTTTTCGGTACAGGCTACGCGATATGTAGGAGGTAAAGCCAATTATGTAGAATTATTTGCCATGGTTTTATTACACCTTCGGAAAGATTTAAAACCATTCCAGTTTAAGATAAAGTTTCATCTTCTACTTCGCTTGCTCTTATACGCTTCCTTTGTCTTGTATTTTTCAAGAACCATGTTACTGGGTTTTGTGGTATTGTACTTAAGTATTAATGGCTATACCAAGCTCACCAGAAAGGGAATTATTTATATTTCAGTGTTTTTAATTGCTGGGATCGCTTTCTTTTCCGTGCTAATGAATTTAAAGCTAGACCGTACCAGTACTGGGGTAGAAGGGTTTTTCTATAAACTTCAAAATGCCCCTTCCGAAATTTTCACTACCGATGTGGATATCAACGATGATGATGCCAAACTTTGGGACCATTGGCGTGGCTACGAAGCCAATAGAGCCTTTAGCCAGTTGGACGAAGCTCCCTACAATTATGGCTACGTTTTTGGAAAGGGGATGGGGTCCTTGGTCGATTTAGGGTTTGAGGCTCCATTGAATGTTGGAGGGATTCAGCACATACCTATCATCCATAATGGATTTGCCTATATCGTTTTTAAGTCAGGTTTTGTAGGACTGTTTCTGTACCTTATTTTTCTTTTATCCCTCTATCTGCTCGCCTACAAACGAACACAAAATAACAAGTTACTTTTTACGTATAATTTAATATCTGGAGTGTCCATATTTTTCTTTTTTACCACACTTACCATTACCGGGATATATAATCATGGCGATGTAGTCACTTTTTTCTTGGGATCTTTTCTATTTCTGAAGAAATACTACCATCAAAACGAAACGATAGCTTTATGAAAATAGGCATTTTAGGCACGAGGGGTATCCCCAATTACCATGGAGGATTTGAACAGTTTGCTGAAGTTTTTTCGGTGTATTTAAAAGAAAAGGGACACGAGGTATTTGTCTATTGCTCCAACAATCACCCGTATCAAGAACAAATGTATCAAGGTGTTCAGTTAATTCACTGTAAGGATCCAGAAGACCGAGTGGGAACCGTAGGGCAATTTGTCTATGATTATTATTGTATTAAAGATGCCCAAAAAAGAAACTTCGATATCCTGTTGCAATTGGGCTACACCAGTAATTCGGTTTGGTACAAGCTCCTTCCTAAAAAGGCCATCATCATTACTAATATGGACGGTCTTGAGTGGAAACGGTCTAAATACAGCAAAGCTGTCCGGAAGTTTTTAAAGTATGCTGAAAAACTGGCTGTAAAAAGCAGTGATTATTTAATTTCAGACTCCATAGGGATTCAGGATTATTTGATGAAAACCTACCAAAAGGAGTCTACTTATATTGCCTATGGGGCAACCTTGTTTAAGAACCCTTCCGAAGCGATTTTAAACCAATACCAAGTGGAACCTTATGCGTACCACATGCTCATTGCAAGGATGGAGCCCGAAAACAGCATTGAAACTATTTTGGATGGGGTGGCTGCTTCAAAAACCAACACGCCTTTTTTGGTAGTGGGGAAGCACGATGTCAATCCTTTTGGGGCCTATCTAAAGAAAAAGTTTGCGAAAAACAAAAACATACGATTTGTAGGGGGTATCTATAATTTAGAGCACTTGAACAACCTTCGGTATTTTTCAAAACTATATTTTCACGGGCATACCGTAGGAGGGACCAATCCTTCATTATTGGAAGCCATGGCCAGCAACGCCTTAATTGTAGCACACAATAATGAATTCAATAAAGCGATTTTAAATACAGAAGCTTTTTATTTTTCAACGAGTGAGGAAGTGTCAAGAACATTGGAAGAGGTAGCCGATAAATCGCAATGGAAGCACTATTTGGAAGCAAACCTTCAAAAAATTGAAAGGCTTTATGATTGGGATATTATCAATGAAGCTTATGTAAATCTTATGGAAAGATGCTATGCGTCACATTAACGAACTTGTTCAGAAGGAAAGTACATTTCTGGTTTTATTAACAACGGTGCTATTAACCTTGCCGTTGCCCTACGCTTTTGGAACGGCAGCTTTAGTTCTTTGGTTAGCCGTTTCTCTTTACTCGCTAAGATTTCATAAAATGGAGTGGAATAACCAATGGTGGATTCCCATTCTTTTCTACGCAGTGATCGTACTTTCTTTAATATGGTCTGTTAATTTTAAACAATCCCTTAGAGGATTGGAACGGCAGTTGGGATTTGTTTTGCTGCCAATAGCGTTTATAGCGATGCCAAAACTGAAGAAGGCTTCGTTGTTAAAAGTTTTTTATGCGAGTAGTCTTGGGATGGCAGGGTATGGCTTGGTTTTTATAATTATGGCCCTTTTTCGGTTTTTGAGCGGGAATTCTCCCGAAGTATTTTTCTATCATGAGTTGGTTTCCCCATTCAGCTTAAATGCAATCTATGTCTCTGTTTGGGTTTCTTTTGCGTTGGTATTTTTAGTGTTCAAAACGCAAAGGAATAAAAAAAATATACTCGCCATTTTTGTATTGGGACTTTTTCTTTTGATGCTCGCCTCAAAGATAATCATCGCAATTACAGTGTTCATTTTACTTTTAGGAGCCATTAGATACTTCAGCAGAAAAAAACTAATTGCTTCAGGAATTATAGGGCTTTTAGCGGTATTACTCTTGTGGTTCACCAATAACCCCATAAAAAACCGGTTTTCAGTAGAAATAAACGATTCAAACATTTCCGAAGTATTAAACTGCGAGAAGTTTGGCCCGGTATATTATTGGACAGGAACTACGTTGCGCATCTTTCAAGCGAGAATTTTTTGGGAAATGTTACAGGAAGATTCTATTTTCTGGAAAGGATATGGGATCAATGCTTCCCAAGATAAAATTGAAGCAAAACATAAAGAGCATGACCTTTACAAAGGGTTTTACAATTACAATTTTCACAACCAATACCTTCAGGCCTTTGCTGAGGTAGGCATTATAAGCTTCGTTTTTACGGTACTGTTGCTTTTGGTACCTTTTACAGGTTATATAAAGACCAAAGAGCTTCTTTTCTTGGCTTTTTTCATCATCATGGCCTCCGTATTTTTAACGGAATCCTATCTATGGAGGCAACGGGGTATTTTTCACTTTTTTACGTTGTTTGGACTTTTGGTTTTACTGAAGGAACAACTTGTAAGGGAAACCGAAAATTGATGGTATTGGACTGCTGTTAAAGTGCATAAATTTTTTTATCTTTCCTTCCATAAAAACACCTCTTGAGAGTACTACTGGCATCCATATATCCTTTTGTTTTTTTACTGCTCTTTTTTACGATTCCATTCGATATGTATTTTCGGGCGCTTCCAAACATACTTTTGGTTGTTTTGGCAGTGGTGTTTCCCTTTATAATTCAGAAAAAACACCTTCGGAAGCTTACTTCTAGATCAAGTATTTTATGGCTTTGCTTTTTTGGGGCACTGCTACTTGCAGAAGCAATTTCAGGAAACATTATGGAGGATATGGCCATACTTAAAAAAATTGCCCTAGCCTTAGCTTTGGTAATTCTTTATTTGCCCATTGAAAATTTCAAGAAGCTGTACAAAGCCATTATTTTTTCTTCCATTGCGGCTATTTTGTTTTCGCTGGTAAAGTTATTCCTCCTTTTAAATCAGGGGTATACTTTCGGTTTTTTAGAATCGGCCACCATTGTGGAAGCCATTTTAGTAGACAGAATATATCTAGGTTTCCTATCGGTAATAAGTATTTTGGCCTCTTATCAGCTCCTTCGAAAGGAATACCATCCCGACAATCGATATTATCTGGCCAATATCACCTTGAATGTATTATTTATTCTTTTTATTGTTTCAAGAATTGCCATCATCACCTTGCTGCTCATTTTTATTTTAAGCCTTTTTTACTCCAAAAAAAGAGGGTCTCAACTCTTATTTGCAGTAGGGGGCATTTTTTTAATAGCGGTATTGGTTTTCGTCGTGAATCAAGACCTTCGAAAAAAAATATTTTATGCCCAAGACGCCCAAAAAAACCAAGGGCTTATTGCCAACACCATGGCCTATGAGCCAAGAACGGTTATTTGGGATTGTGCATGGAAAAATGTTTCAGGGACAGGTGTTTCCTTAACGGGCATGGGTTTCGTTGGAACGAATCAAAAAATGATGGATTGTTACGAGAACAATATCGCAAACCCAGTTAAAAGTAAGTGGTTCCTAAAACAAAAATACAATGTCCACAACCAGTTTTTAGACACTTATCTAGGCGGTGGGATTCTTGTATTTTTACTGTTAATGATAAGTTTGGGAAGTTTGTTTTTTGAAAACAGAAAGCATTTTTTTCCTACAGCTTTGCTGTTAAGTCTTTTTTGCTTTGCCATGGTAGAAAATGTATTTCACAGGCAAATAGGAGCTTACTATGTAGGTTTTATATTATTAACATTGCTTATTAATAAGCATAGTGAAAACGAAAAAGAAGTAATTAAAGGGGAAATCCCCTAGCAAATTGTATTTTTGCGCAACTTTTAAAGCCCTAAAAAGGAGAAATGAAAATAGCTGTAATAGGAACTGGATATGTAGGATTGGTTACGGGAACTTGTTTAGCCGAAACCGGAAACGAAGTAGTTTGTGTGGATATCGATGAAGCCAAAGTGGAAAAAATGCGTCAAGGAATTGTGCCTATCTATGAACCTCACCTTGATGTTCTTTTTGAAAGAAATATCAAAGCGAATCGCTTAAAATTTACTACTTCCCTAGATGAAGGCCTAGACCATGGTGAAATAGTGTTTTTGGCACTTCCTACTCCAGAAGGGGAAGATGGCTCGGCAGATCTTTCCTACGTGCTTTCAGTAGCAGAAGAAATTGGAGAGAAAATCAAGGAATATAAAGTCATTGTGGATAAAAGTACCGTGCCAGTGGGAACGGCCGAAAGAGTAAGGGAAGTGATTGCCAAAAATGCTTCTTGCGATTTTGATGTGGTTTCCAATCCCGAGTTCCTTCGAGAGGGATTTGCGGTCGATGATTTCTTGAAACCCGAAAGAATTGTTATTGGCTCCAGCAGCGATAAAGCTACGGCACGCATGCAGAAACTGTACAGTCCGTTTGTGCGATCTGGAAATCCGGTGATCGTCATGGATGAAAAGTCGGCCGAATTAACCAAATACGCCGCCAATTCCTTCTTGGCGACTAAGATTACCTTTATGAATGAAATAGCCAATTATTGTGAATTGGTAGGTGCCGATGTAGATATGGTTCGTAAAGGAATGGGAACCGATTCCCGCATTGGCAAACGCTTCCTCTTCCCAGGAATTGGTTACGGAGGTTCCTGCTTCCCAAAAGATGTCAAGGCTTTGCAAAAAGCGGGAAAAGATGAAGCCTATGATTTTAAGATATTGGATTCGGTTATTGAAATCAATAAGAACCAGAAAACCATTCAAGTACCAAAAATTATAGCGCACTTTAATGGAGATCTTAAAGGAAAGAAAATAGCTATTTGGGGATTGGCTTTTAAACCCGAAACCGATGATATCCGGGAAGCCCCTTCCATAGATGTGATGAAAGCTTTATTGGCAGCGGGTGCAGAACTTTCCGTATTCGACCCTGAGGCAATGGAAAACATTCAAAAACAGTTTGGCGACCAGTTGCAGTATGCTTCCCATATGTACGAACCCCTAGAAGGTGCCGATGCTCTTGTGATTTGTACCGAATGGAGTATTTTTCGTTCCCCGAATTTTGGAAAACTGAAAGAATTAATGAATAGCCCTGTTATTTTTGATGGAAGAAACCTCTATGCTATTGAAGATATGAAAACGGAAGGCTTTACGTATACATCTATAGGGAGAAAAGCGGTTTGCTAATGGGAGAGTCAAAAAAGAATCGGGTATTAATTACGGGAGCCGCAGGCTTTCTAGGATCTCATTTATGTGATCGGTTTATTGCCGAAGGATTCGAAGTCATTGCGATGGACAATCTTATTACAGGGGATTTAAAAAATATTGAACACCTTTTTGAGAAAAAGGAATTCCATTTTTACCATCACGATGTTACCAAATTTGTGCATGTTCCCGGAAAAGTAGATTATATTCTTCATTTTGCTTCGCCTGCAAGCCCAATCGATTATTTAAAAATACCGATACAGACATTGAAAGTGGGCTCTTTGGGAACGCATAACTTATTAGGGCTAGCTAAAGAAAAAAAAGCCAGAATTCTTATTGCTTCTACTTCTGAAGTGTATGGAGATCCTTTAGTGCACCCTCAAAGTGAAGACTACTATGGTAATGTAAATACCATTGGGCCACGAGGGGTTTACGACGAAGCCAAGCGTTTTCAGGAATCCATCACCATGGCGTATCATCGTTTTCATGGTCTGGAAACCCGAATTGCCCGCATATTTAACACCTATGGTCCTAGAATGCGTTTAAATGACGGACGTGTAATTCCAGCCTTCATGGGGCAAGCCCTTCGTGGGGAAGATTTAACCGTATTTGGGGATGGATCCCAAACCCGTTCCTTCTGTTACGTTGAGGATCAAGTTGAGGGGTTGTTTCGCTTGTTAATGAGCGACTATTCTTTGCCGGTCAATATTGGGAACCCTGACGAAATTACCATATTGGATTTTGCAGAAGAAATTATCAAACTAACCGATACCGAACAGAAAATTATTTTTAAATCCCTTCCCAAAGACGATCCATTACAACGACAGCCCGATATTTCCTTAGCTAAGGAAATATTGGGATGGGAGCCTAAAGTATCCCGCCAGGAGGGAATGAAAAAAACATTTGAATATTTTAAAGGCCTCACTAAGGAAGAATTATATCGAAGTGAGCACAAGGATTTTTCAGCCCATAACAGGCGCTAACTATGATTTTTAAAAGAGGGCGATATTCGGGGTTTTTAAGGCCCATTTCCTATATCATCGATTTGATGATAGTGAACTTGTTGGCTTTTTCCTTTTTTTTGGATACCCTCACGTTCATAAATTATATCGTCTATATTTCTATTTCCTGGATTATTGTCGCCCTTCGTTCCGATTTCTACGAAATTTACCGGTTTACCAAAGTCACCAATATCTTTACCCTCATTTTAAAACAAGGGATCTTATTTGTGCTTTTGGTATTTGCTTTTTTTGGGTTTTTTAGCGACTTGGAAAAGCGACCTTGGGAAATATTTAAGTATACCCTTTGGGTCATTCTCATCATTACGGTGACCAAGCTGGCCATTTTTTACCTTCTGAAAAAATACCGGGTTTTACTAAAAGGAAACTTGAGAAGGGTCGTCATTATTGGCTTGAACCAAAAAACGGATCAGCTTCGGAAATTTTTTGTGGAAAATCCCGAATACGGTTACGTACTTCATAAAACCTTCGATTTAAAAACAGAAAAAAACCTTAACCATTGCATCGATTATATCGAGAAGAATAATATCGATGAGATTTATTCTTCCGTAGCGAATCTTAATAATTCACAGCTCAATCAATTAATTGATTATGCCGATAATAATCTGAAAATATTAAAATTCTTACCCGATAATAAGGATATTTATAGCAAACGATTGGATTTTACCTATTACGGTTATTTACCCATTTTATCCCTTCGGAAAATACCAATAGACGAACCATTCAATAAGTTCATCAAGCGTAGTTTCGATGTGGTGATGTCCATTTTTATTATCGTAGGCGTACTTTCTTGGCTTACTCCTATATTGGCGATTCTTATTAAATTGGAATCCAAAGGCCCTGTGTTCTTTAAACAGAAGCGCAACGGGCTGGATTATAAAGAATTTTACTGCTATAAGTTTCGTTCCATGCGCCCCAATCCCGAAGCACATTTGCATCAAATTCGTAAAAATGATCCAAGGGTGACCCGTGTGGGAAGAATTATCCGTAAAACCAGTATTGACGAGCTTCCACAGTTTATCAATGTGTTAAAAGGGGAAATGTCGGTGGTAGGCCCAAGACCGCACATGGTAAGCCATACCCACATGTATGCCGAAAAAATTGATAAATTTATGGTGCGGCACTTCATAAAACCTGGAATAACCGGCTTGGCACAGGTAAGTGGTTTTCGAGGGGAAGTGGAAGACGACAATCACATCATCAATCGGGTAAAGTACGATATCTTTTACCTTGAAAACTGGTCGCTATTGCTAGATATCAAAATAGTTTTTCAAACCATCTATAATGCCCTACGAGGAGAAGAAAAAGCATATTAATTATACAGAAACGCCATTGGTTTCTGTTATTACTCCTTCGTATAACTCCGCTGCCTTTCTTTCAGAATGTATTCAAAGTGTCTTACAACAAACGTATACACATTGGGAACAGATTATTGTGGATGATGCTTCCACAGACACTTCCGTGGAAATCGCACAAAATCTTGCAGATAAGGACGCTCGCATTAAGGTTATTCAGCTTTCAGAAAATAAAGGAGCCGCTTTTTGCAGAAATAAAGCCACGGAAACTGCGCAAGGCGATTATATCGCTTTTTTGGATAGCGATGACCTCTGGCATCCTGAAAAACTTGCAAAACAAATTGCCTTAATGGAGAAGCAGCGTACTTCAGTTTGTTTTTCAAGTTACGTTCATATAGATGAGGCAGGAAATCCCTTAAAAAAAAGAGTGGTGGCTTTGCCAAGTCTTTCCTATCAAAAACAGCATACCAATAACTACATTGGTAACCTCACCGGAATCTATCACGCAAGATCCTTGGGAAAGATTTTTTCGCCCAACATCCGGAAGCGACAGGACTGGGCGGTATGGTTGGAAGCCATAAAAAAGAGCGGTCAAGTTGCGGTGGGGATTCAAGAGGATTTAGCATTTTACCGTGTGCGGAAAGGTTCCATGAGCTCCAGTAAAGTAAAACTGGTGAAGTACAACTTTCAGTTTTATAGAAACTATTTAAAGTATTCTTGGGGCAAGTCGGTAGTATGTTTACTTCGGTTTTTTTGGGAGTACTTCCTAGTACGTCCCAAGTACATAAAGAAACTATAGTTTAGAGACAAACTGCTTCAGTTTTCCCCGACGGCTTCGGTCGAGAACTTCAACACGTTCAAAATCCAGCATCAATCCGTCTTCCAAATAGGCCGTAAGGGCTTTTTTAATGGTTTCAATTTCGGTTTCCGTAAGTGCCCTTTCCGAAGTATACCAAATCTTGAAATGGTTTAAAGCGTGTTGTTCCATAACAAATTCCTTGACATTCCCATCGTCTTCAATCACACTTTTTGTAACATAATAGAAAGTAAGTCCGGGTACGGTTTTACCACTGGGGAGTGTCGCGACATCATTGGTTCTTCCAATTAATTCCTGTAGAATAGGTTTTTTATGGGTGCTTTTCGGGGAAAGGATTCCGGTGTCCCCAATATCGTAACGAATCATGGGATGTGCTTTGTTATACAACGAAGTGATGACGACTCTACCAGAATTCCCATGGGCTACAGGGCGGTTGTTTTTGTCCAGGATTTCCACAAACAAGGTTTCACTATTTACCACAAACTCTCCCGCTTTATTGGTGAAAGCGATGAGGTCCAGTTCACTGGCGCCATATTCATTTACCACAGGAACGCCAAAGGTTTTTTCCAAAAGCGCTTTATCACTTTCATACAGCATTTCGCTGGTCACGATGCAGTATTTCAGGGTAGGGCAAACGGTTTTTAGTACGAGCCCTTTTTTCTGAAGGAATTTTGCAAACAATACAATAGAGCTGGTATAGCCGTTGATGTAATCGAAAGGTTTTTTTCTGAAAACTTTCAGGAATTGTTCCATTTTCTCGTCCGAAAGGTCGAAAATAGGAAATCGGTAACGACTGCCTAGCCGATCCTTCAATCGCTCTTTTTGATAGCCAATGGGGTCTAACGGAATGCCATAGAAGCGCGCCTGAAGCGAATGGTGAAAGTCCAAGCCATACCATCCAAATCGGTTGAAAATCTCGGCCCAAGTAAGGGCGTGAGAAAACTTGTCTTTGGCAAAAATAAAGGGGTGGCCACTAGAGCCCGAGGTTTTGTTAACGTATACCTTTTTTGAAGTAAAACCTCGCGATAATCGTTCTTGTAAGGGTTTCTGAAGATCTTTTTTCTGCATCACAGGGACTTCTTCCCAGGCAGCTAGTTTTTTTCCTTCAGTAAAGGTCTGGTAAAACGGATTATTTTCTAAATGAAACTGTACCATTGCGTTTCTCTTTTCAGAAACATATTGAAAATAATCGGCTTCGGGAATAGCTTGAATAACTTCCAATTGCTTTTTGGCTTCCTCGATGGGAAATCCGTTCCAGCGCAATGAAAGTTCAAATAAATTCAATCTAAAAATATTAGGGGTTCAATTTACAAACATTTATTTTTGAAGTCGAAACAAAATACAACCTTATGAATATTTTGGTATTGGGCTCTGGAGGCCGTGAACATACTTTCGCCTATAAAATTGCAGCCAGTGAGCGTTGCTCTCAACTTTTTGTAGCCCCAGGAAATGCTGGTACGGCATCGATTGCGACGAACCTTCCGCTAAGTGTAACCGACTTCGATGCTATTAAAAAAGCGGTGTTGGAGCATGCCATAGAAATGGTGGTTATAGGCCCAGAAGACCCATTAGTACAAGGGGTATATGATTTTTTTAAGGAGGATGCCGACTTAAAACAAGTAAAGGTGGTTGGGCCTTCCAAGCGAGGCGCTTTACTGGAAGGAAGTAAGGAACGCGCCAAGGAATTTATGTCGCAACACAACATTCCCACCGCAGCGTACGAAAGTTTTACTTCAAAAAGTTTGGAAGCCGGAAAGCAGTTTTTGGAAACCTTGAAACCTCCATATGTACTCAAAGCCGATGGGTTGGCTGCGGGAAAAGGGGTTTTGATTCTAAACAATCTTGATGAAGCCAAACAGGAGCTTGAAAATATGTTGGCGCATTCAAAATTTGGGGAAGCTAGTAGTAAAGTAGTAATCGAAGAGTTTCTAGACGGTATAGAATTAAGTGTTTTTGTACTAACCGATGGGAAAGATTATAAAATCCTTCCTACCGCGAAAGATTATAAGCGCATAGGTGAAGGCGATCAAGGGTTGAATACTGGAGGGATGGGAGCGATTTCCCCCGTTCCTTTTGCCAATCGCGAGTTCATGCAAAAAATTGAAGAGCGTATTGTAAAGCCTACGGTAAATGGGCTAATGGAAGAAAATATAGATTACAAGGGCTTTGTGTTTATAGGACTTATAAAGGTAGACGACAATCCTTATGTAATTGAATACAATGTACGTATGGGAGATCCCGAAACGGAAGTGGTGTTACCTCGAATTCAAACCGACTTAGTAAGTTTGTTGGAAGCTACGGCAACGCAAAATCTTTCAAAGATATCTTTGGAAATTGACGAAAGAGCCGCAACTACGGTTATGGTAGTTTCAGGGGGTTATCCTGAAGCCTACGAAAAAGGAAAAGAAATTTCTGGAATCGAAAAGGTTGAAGATTCCATCGTGTTTCATGCAGGAACAACCTTAAAAGAGGAAAAGGTGGTCACCAATGGTGGACGCGTAATAGCAGTAACCTCTTTGGATAAAGATTTCAGAAAGGCCCTAAAAAAATCTTACCAAGAGATAGAAAAACTATCTTTCGATAAGATGTATTATAGAACCGATATAGGGTTCGATCTTTAGCTTTTACCTAGAAAGGAATGTGAGGTTTGGCTGCGGTCTTCTTCCCCATTGGCATTGAAAATAGCAAGTTGTTTCATCCAATAGAAGAAAGCTACAAAACCAATAGCGATAAAAATCCAACTCATTATGTTTGCGCCCCACCACGATGATAACTCAAATGAGCGAAGACCGTCTAGAGGGTCTAATAATAGGGTTTCTGCGATAGATTGTATTCCTTCAAAAAAGCCTTTCCAAGACATAGTAGTATATTTAAGTCACAAAAATAGAAATAAAGCATGATGCTTACAAGCTTTTTTGGCAAATCTAGTCCGATCAATTATTTGCTGTTAAGTATTTTTTTGGTGCTTTTTTGTGTTTTACATGGAATTCTAACAGAAAACAGCTTTTCTCAAGGGCTATCCATCTTACAACTTTTTGTAGTAGCAGGGCTTTTGGTTTTTTCTTTATTATTACTTGATTTTTTTGTTCGGAAGAATCATTTAAATCATTCCAATACCTTTGCCATCTTTCTGTTCTCCTGTATGGTAGGTATGTTGCCTATTGCCACCAATGTCACAATTACCGGGGCGTTGGTGCTTCAATTATTAGCCTTCCGACGTATTTTTAGTTTTACTTCATCAAAGAACATGGAAAGAAAAATCCTTGATGCCTCGCTTTGGATTTTTTTGGCTTCCTATTTCTATTTTTGGAGCCTGCTTCTTTTTGGAGTTTTGTATATAGCGCTATTTAAAGTAAACAATTCGAAGCTAAGATACTATTTCATTCCATTTATTGCAGCTTTAGGGGTATTCTTACTGGCCACTGCATTCTTTTATTTAAAGGAGGATTCTTTTACCTGGTTCTTTCACTACCCTAAAAAAATTTCCTTGGATTTTTCAGTCTACGGAAACATCCAATACCTCATCTTTATCACTTTAATAGTTTCCATCGTTATTTGGACCGGCTTTACCAGAATTTCAAACCTTTCCGAAGTACCCAAAAAGAACCGGGGCAATTATATGTTGATTGTTCATGCTGTATGGGTGTCGCTAGTATTAGCCGCTTTTTCACCTCAAAAAACGGGAGCAGAACTTTTATATGTCATTGCCCCCACGGCCATACAAGTTGGAACTTTTTTGGAAAAAAAACAGGATATATGGTTTAAAGAGCTATTGGCGTGGTTGTTTTTAATACTTCCAGTAACTTTACTTTTTATATGACCCCAATTATTTGGAAAACTAGTTTATTTGGTTTATTAGGAGAGATTTTATGTCGCTTTATCATTTGCTATATACTACGGTAAAATTATAATACCTTTGCCTGTAGAAGAAACACAACGATGCACTTTGGTCCTATTTAAAATATTGCGGCCTAATTGCCGTTTCAAAATAAGTGATCTTACAAGTTTTCGTGAGCCACAAAACTAAAATAACTACCAGAAAAGAAAAGATATGTTTACCGAAAAAGCCAATAAAATATTTCAGGAAGTAATTGCTACGTATCACGTGGTCGATGATCCCTATCAGCCTTTTGCCAATCCGTATGATAAAGAAACGCAATTGTTGGAGCATCTCTTATATCGCAAATGTTGGATCGATACCGTTCAATGGCATTACGAGGATATTATTAGAGATCCCAACATTGATCCTGTGGCAGCGTTAGATTTAAAAAGAAAGATAGATGCCTCTAACCAAGACCGTACCGATATGGTAGAGTACATTGACAGTTATTTTTTGGAAAAATACAAAGAGGTTAAGGTACAGCCTAACGCTACGATTAATACTGAAAGTCCAGCGTGGGGAGTGGATCGATTATCCATTTTAGCCTTAAAAGTGTATCACATGAAGGAAGAGGCAACTCGCGAAAATGCCTCTGAAGATCATCGGAAAGCCTGTCAAAAAAAATTGGATGTTTTATTGGAACAACGAGTAGATTTGAGTACCGCCATTCAGCAATTGTTGGACGATATTGCCCACGGAAGAAAATATATGAAAGTGTACAAACAAATGAAGATGTACAATGACGATGAGCTCAACCCCGTGCTTCGAAGTCAGAAATAATTGAAACCGCCCAAACACATATTGGTAATTCGTCTTTCAGCCATGGGAGACGTCGCCATGACGGTTCCTGTGCTGCAATGCTTTTGCCAAAACAACCCCGAGGTTAAAATCACCGTAGTTTCCCGAAAGTTTTTTAAACCGTTGTTTCAAGAGTTACCCAATGTTTCCTTTTTGGAAGCCGACGTAAAAGGAGTTCACAAAGGATTCTTGGGACTTTTGAAACTAGCAAAAGAAATTAAAACCCTCCCAATAGACGCGGTGGCCGATTTACACAATGTGATCCGGTCTAAAGTTATTACGGGCTTGTTAAGGTTTTCGGGAATTCCTTCAGAAACCTTAGACAAAGGGAGAGCGGAAAAAAAAGCAATTACCCATGCACACGGTCAGGAAATAGAACCTTTAAAAGCCATGCAGGAACGTTACGCAGACGTATTTGAGAAATTGGGATATCCTTTAAATCTATCCAAAGTAGAGCTTTTAAGCAGAAAACCTTTAACACCGAAACTGCTCACTTTGGTAGGGAAAACACCTAAAAAACTAGTGGGAATAGCCCCTTTTGCTGCCTTTAAAAGTAAGATGTACCCTCTAGAATCTATGAAGAACGTGTTGAAAAATTTGACAGCCTCTGGCAAGTATACCCTTCTTCTTTTTGGTGGTGGTAAACAGGAAGAAACGATTTTGAGCTCATGGGAAATTGGCTATAAGGACACGATAAACGTGGCTGGAAAGCTTTCTTTTGAAGAAGAGTTAGCACTTATTTCCAATTTAGACGTAATGGTATCCATGGATAGTGGCAATGGGCATTTGGCCGCCAACTATGGTATTCCGGTGATTACGCTTTGGGGCGTCACCCATCCGTATGCCGGTTTTGTACCCTTTGGGCAACCTATGGAACATCAGATCGTTTCCGATAGAAAACAGTACCCCCTAATCCCCACGTCCATTTACGGAAACAAATTTCCGGAGGGCTATGAAAATGTAATGCGCAGCATTGAACCTAACACTATTGTACAAAAAGTAGAACGTGTCTTGTCTTAGATATCGTCATAATCCACTACGATAATGGGTGTAGTGGGATGCGATTGACAGGTAAGAATGTAGCCTTCTTCCAGTTCACTATCGGTGAGGATGAGGTTTTTTCGCATTTCCACTTTTCCTTCCTTGAGTTTTGCCATGCAGGAACTACAAATTCCACCTCTGCAACTATAAGGAGCGTCTAGGTCCTTTTCCAGAACAGCTTCTAAAACACTCTTATCTTGAGGCATTACAAAAGTTTCGGTTTCATCGTCAACGGTCACGGTAATCTGTGTTTGACCATCGTGCGGTTGGGTAAGTTCCCCTTGATCTTTGGAAGAAAACAGTTCGAAATGAATTGCTTTTTCATCGACTCCCTTTTCGAGTAGGGTTTCTTTAACTTCATCGATCATGGCTTCGGGCCCACAGAGATAATACGAATGGAAGTCCACGTCTTTATATCGGTTTTTCAGCAAATAATTGACCATGGAGCGTTCAATTCTTCCGAAGAAAGAACCATCGATGCTTTTTCTACTGAAGAAAAATTCAATTTTAAATCGATCGGGGAATTCATTTTTCAAGGCTTCCAGTTCTTTGTAAAACATGGTCTCTTCAATGCTTTGGTTTCCGTAAGCCAACACAAAGGTTGCTAGTGGTTCTTCTTTCAAAACTGTTTTAATCATGGCCATAACGGGCGTAATGCCACTTCCAGCCACAAAAGCAAGATAGGTGTGTTGGTTTTCAGGAGATATGTTCAACACAAAGTGGCCTTGAGGGGGCATGACGTTGAGGGTGTCCCCTACTTTTAAATCCTCATTGGCATAAACTGAAAAAACACCACCTTCCATTTTTTTTATGCCAACGGTCCAGCTTTTGCCATTTGCCTCGCTACAGAGGGAATAAGACCTTCGTAACTCTTCCTCACCTACAAAATGTTGAATGGTGATATATTGTCCTGGTTGGTACTGAAAGGTTTCCTGAAGTGCTTCGGGAACTTCTAAGGTAACGGCTACCGCATTTGGGGTAAGGGATTCAATCTTTGACACAGTAAGTGCGTGAAAATCGCTCATAGCAAAATTTTTCCTCAAAAATACAAAGGATATTTTCCTAAATGAAGCAAAAACTGGGAAAGACAGTGATTTTTGACCCTAAAATCCTTTAGAAACAAAAAAGAAACGTATTTTTACCCTCCTTTTATAGATCTTTTTAGATACTAAAAACAAAGGTTTTAAGTTATACTGTACTAGACAAACGGATTAATTTTGAAACGTATACATAATTTTACCATTTTTATTTTTGCGGTGTTACTTTTTGCGGCTTGTTCCAGAAAGAAAAACACTTTTATAACCCGAAATTACCATGCGGTTACTGCCGAATATAACGCGCTTTACAATGGCGATATGGCCTTAGCCGATGGAAAGGAGGAATTGACGCTTACCTATCAGGATAATTTTTGGGAAATCCTTCCTGTAGAACGTTTTCAAGTTAAGGAAGAAATTGGCACGCCTGGAAACCAACCTAACAGTAGTAATTTTTCCCGTGCTGAAGAAAAAGCGGCCAAAGCCATTCAAAAGCATGCCATTTATATTGATGGCAAAGAGTACAATCCTCAAATAGATGAAGCATACATGCTTTTAGGGAAAGCCCGTTATTACGATCAACGTTTTATTCCGGCACAAGATGCCTTCAATTTTATCTTGAATCGCTACCCTACCAGTAACAACATCAATGAAGCCCGAATGTGGAAAGCCAAAACCAACATTCGTTTGGCCAATGAGGAAGGTGCCATTGAAGAACTTTCCGAATTAATGGAGAAAGAAGGCTTGGAAACAGAGGATATGGCAGATGCAGCGGCAATTTTAGCACAAGCATATATCAATTTGGATACGTTGGAAGCTGCATTACCCATGATTAAGTTGGCTTCAGAGTATGTAAAAAATAAAGAATTAAAAGGACGCTACACTTACATTAAAGGCCAATTGTACAATCGGTTAGGGGAAAAAGACAGTGCCAATCTAGCTTTTCAGGAAGTGATTGAACTCAACCGAAAATCGCCCCGACAATACATGATCAACGCTTATGTAGAGCAGGCCCGTAACTTCGATTATGAAAAAGGGGATAAGCTAGCCTTATTGGAATTACTGAACGATTTGGAGAAAAATCGTGAAAATCGTCCTTTCTTGGATATTATTTACCATCAAATGGGAGAGTACTACCTCAATACATTTGATACGGACTCTGCTGAAATTTTCTACAATCAATCCATTAAGAACTTCAAGCAGAATAACTACCTACAATCCCTTAACTATTCTACCTTGGCCGAAATGTATTTTGACAAAGCCAAATACAAAACCGCAGGGAAGTATTACGACAGTACCCTTACTTTTTTAGAGGAGAATACGCGTCCTTGGCGCCGTATGAAAAAGAAGTTGGACAATTTGGCCGATGTGATCAAGTACGAAGACATTGCTGCCAAGAACGATTCCATTCTTAGAATTGCAGGAATGACCGAAGCCCAACAGCTGGCATTTTTTACAGAGTATACCGAAAAACTCAAAGAACAGGCAAGACAGGATTCTATTGCGAAGGCGAAGGCCGAAGAGAGTATAGCCAATAAGGAATTTTACAAAAAAGAATCTGGAGGAAATAAAAATAGTGGGGGCACTTTTTACTTTTATAACAGCACTACTGTAGCCTACGGAAAGCAGGAATTTCAACGTATTTGGGGAAATAGACCTTTGGAAGATAATTGGCGAATTTCTGCCAAGCCACAATCCAGTGGTGAGGATGGAGGCATCGCTGGCGGTGATTCTGAAGGACCGGAAGAAAACCTTTCCCAAAAAGAATTGTTCGACCCGCAAACCTATATTTCGAAGATTCCTACCGATGAGAAGGTTTTGGACAGTTTAACAAAGGACCGAAACTTTGCCTATTATCAATTGGGGCTTATTTACAAAGAGAAATTCAGGGAATACAATTTGGCTACGAACAAGCTTGAAACTTTGTTAACCTACAATCCTGAGGAGCGTCTAGTGCTTCCTTCCAAATACAATCTTTATAAAATTTATGATCAATTGGAGGACACTGCGCAGGCCGAAAAGTGGAAAAATGATATTTTAAGTAATCACCCAGATTCCCGGTATGCGGAAATCCTTCGGAACCCAAATTCGCAACTACCTAGCGACGAATCGAGCCCCGAGTACAAATACAAGCAATTGTTTAAGGAGTTCGAAAATGCGAATTACGATTACGTAATTGCTACTGCGGAAGAGTATATCAATATCTACGCAGGAAATGATATTGTTCCCAAACTGGAAATGTTGAAAGCAACGGCCTTAGGAAGAAGAGATGGTTTTGAAGCGTACAAAAAAGCCGTCAATTTTGTCGCCCTTAATTATCCTCAATCTCCGGAAGGAAAGGACGCACAGGAAATTTACAGTACGGTCCTTCCACAATTGGCCAAAAAGGATTTTGTGGCCGAAAGTGATCATTGGAAAGTAGTATATCAATTTCCAACCTCAGAAACGGAAGCTGCCACAAAGCTTCAGGAAAAGCTTTCCGAAGCTATTAAGGAGTACAATTATTTTGACATGAGCGTGTCTGTGGATTATTACAATCCCAACACACAATTTGTAGTGATTCATGGTTTGAATACACAATTGGGCGGCCGAGGTTTTGCGGAAGTATTAAAGGAGAACAGAAAGTACAGGATAAAACACCCCTATTTCGAAATCGCCTCCCCTAACTATAAGATTATCCAGATTCATAAAAACTTAGAAACCTATCTAAACAATCAGACGGAAGTAGAAGAAAGCAGTAATCCCCAAAAATAGTCACCATGTTTTCAGAAAGGAAAGACAAAAAAGAGCGAAGAACCATGGAACCCAGTGCAAGTCAGAATCGTATTAATGAAGGTACCCAATTGGTAGGAGACATTCAATCCTCTGGGTTTTTCAGAATTGACGGCAGTATAGAAGGGAATATCAGTAACCCTTCAAAAGTAGTATTGGGAAAGTCGGGAATTATTAAAGGAAAGTTGGAATGTGACGATGCCGATATTGAAGGGAGATTTGAAGGGAAGCTTCATGTAAAAGGAATTTTAAGCATAAAATCTACCGCAGTAATTGAAGGGGAAATCATTGCTGGGAAACTGGCAGTAGAACCAGGCGCTTCCATTAATGCCACTTGCGCTATGCAAGGAAACAAAAAAAAGGGGAACTTAGATTCTGAAAATTCTACTAGCCCCTATGACCGGCAGCAAAGAACAAAGAAGAGCACTACTTCTGAAGTAAACAAGGCCTAATCCTATTTTCCATGGGAAATGAAAGTAATACCATTAAGCGTTGGCTAATCCTTTCTGGTATTGCCATACAAATGGGCGTCATTATTTATCTTTTTGTTCAATTGGGAAAATGGTTGGATGCAGAATACTCTAATGGAGGAAAAACGTTTCTAATAATCTGTACTTTGGTTGGGGTTGGCATTTCTCTATTTCTAGTTTTAAGGCAAACCAACCGATTAAATTCAAAATAACATGAGCGCTAAAAGCATTCGGTTTTTAGTGATTTTGCTCCTTGTATTGAGTATCGTTTTTGGTATCCACCTATTACTATTAGCCGTAATGGGGCAGCCTCTGTTCGCACATCGAATCCTAGCGGCTTACGTTATTAATTTTCTTCTAGCTCTCGTTGTTTTGTTTTTAGTTCAAAGGAGTTTACAAAAGAATTCGGCTCAAGCGGGATTTGTCTTTATGGCGGGGAGTGGTTTAAAGTTTGTCGTTTTCTTTATCGTATTCTATCCTTTTTATAGGGCCAATGACGCCATGGAAACAATTGAATTTACTACCTTTTTTACGCCTTATGCTATATGTTTGATTTTGGAAGTAGCCTATCTTTCAAAACAACTTAATAATCAGTAATCTTAGTGCTTTTTAGGTCAATAAAAAAAACAGCAAAATTTCTTTTTTCTTTCTAAGGATTAACTGTATTTTTGCACCGATTTTTAAGGACACTATTTTTAGCTCGGTATGCAAGCAAAAACTATAGGAAAGCTACTTTTATTTTTCACTTTGGCATGGGTTACAGTTTCCTGTTCTAACGAAACAGAGGGAAATGAAGAAGCCAAAAAGGAAAGAAGGCAGGAGGTAAAGGAATTTATTAACCATCACCTTCAGGATTCCCACGATTTCAATATTTACAGTTATACCGGGGATGATGGTAAATTACATCATGTAGGTTTTCCACTACCTGTAATTATCGTAGATAATGGTCTTCAAGTGTTTTCTTCTTCCAAATTCCATCATGGAGAAGAAGTGGTTGAATCGGGAGGAAACTATTACCGACTGTACCATAGCAAAATTTATAAAACCGACGCCAACGGGACCTTAAACTATGAAGAAGGGCATGGGGATCACCCTACCAATGTTCGGCCATTAGACTTATCCATTACCAAAAGTGTGGTAATGATGATCGTAACAGGAATCCTTCTTATTTTATTATTCCGAGGTTTGGCGAAAAGTTATCAAAAGAACAATGGTATTGCCAAAGGAGTGGGGCGTTTCTTTGAGCCTATTGTGGTGTATGTAAGGGACGAAATTGCTATCGCCAATATTGGAGAGGAAAAATATAAAAAGTACATGCCTTTTCTTTTAACGGTATTCTTCTTTATCTGGTTTTTGAACATGTTTGGTTTAACACCGCTAGGGGTTAATGTAACTGGAAACATTGCGGTGACGACAGCCTTAGCGATTTTAGTATTCTTGTTAACCAATTTTACAGGGACCAAAGATTACTGGAAACACATTTTCGATCCTTTAGGCGATGGTATGCCATGGATTGGTAAAATATTCATTTATATCATTCTAGTTCCTATTGAAATTTTAGGAATGTTCATTAAACCTTTTGCCCTGTTAATACGTTTGTACGCAAACATGACCGCTGGGCACGTAGTATTAATGAGTTTGATAGGTTTGATTTATATCTTCAAGAGTTGGGTGGGAGGTCCATTATCCTTTGGGCTTTCATTTGCCATTTCAATGATTGAAGTATTAGTAGCATTATTGCAGGCATACATCTTTACGATGTTGGCTGCGTTGTATTTCGGATTTGCCAGTGAGAGTCATGATCATGCCGAAGAGCACGAAGGAGAAGTACAGCATTTGTAGATTTGTAATGTTTAATTTTAAATAGAAGTAGTTATGGAAATCCCAACTATTGTAGGAGCAGGTTTAGCAGTAATCGGTGCTGGTATCGGTATCGGAATGATCGGTGGAAAAGCTATGGAAGCTATCGCCCGTCAACCTGAAGCTTACGGAAAAATTCAAACAGCGATGTTGATTGCAGCAGCGCTTATTGAAGGTATTGGTTTCGCGGCAATTTTTGCTGGATAATCAAAACAAAAAAAGCAATTCCTTGTAACGGTTGGTTATAAGGAATTGCTTAAAAATTAAACAACGAATAAAGAAATTACAATACGGTTCTATAAAATACAACCATGGAAAAATTAATTAACGACTTTTCATTTGGCCTTTTCATTTGGCAAATTATCTTGTTTTTATTATTGCTTTTCTTGCTTCGCAAATTTGCATGGAAGCCTATTTTGAATGCGGTAAACGATCGTGAACAAGGGATTAAAGATGCGATGGCCTCTGCTGAAAATGCACGTCGTGAAATGGAAAACCTTCAGGCAGACAATGAAAAATTGTTGAAAGAAGCAAGAGCTGAAAGAGATGCCATGTTGAAAGAGGCTCGCGAATTGAAGACCAAAATGATTTCCGAAGCCAAAGAAGAAGCAAAGGCGGAAGCCGATAAAATGGTTTCACAAGCACAGATGGCCATTGAAAGTGAAAAGAAAGCGGCGGTAGCAGAGTTGAAAAGTCAGGTAGCGTCTCTTTCCGTAGAAATTGCAGAAAAAGTGGTAAAAAGTGAATTATCCAATAAAGACAAGCAACTTAAATTAGTTGAGGATATGTTGGGTGATGCGACCCTAAACTAAGAATATGAGCGGAACTAGAGCAGCCATACGTTACGCAAAAGCAGTCTTGCAAGATGCAGGGGATGCTTCCAAAACAGTGTTTTCAGATATGCAGTCTGTAAAACATGCCTTGGAAGCGAGCAAAGAGTTGCGTACGGTTTTAAAAAGCCCCGTGGTGAAAACGGAAGATAAGAAAGAGGCTTTATTGAAAATTTTCAGTTCACAATCTGAAAACACGAAAGCTTTAATTGAAGTGTTGGCACAAAACCAAAGGACCGATATCCTAGGAAATGTGGCGAATAGTTACATTCAATTATACAATGAGCAACAAGGGGTAAAAGTGGCCAAGGTCACTACGGCAGTTCCACTTACCGGCGAATTGGAAAAAAAGGTATTGGACAGAGTAGAAGCCCTTACAGGTAGCAAAAAAGTTACTATCGAGAATGAGATTGATGAATCTATTATTGGAGGGTTCATCCTTAGAATAGGCGATTTACAATACAATGCGAGTATTGCCAATCAATTATCCAATTTAAAAAGAGAATTCAGTAAAAGTTTATAAAACCATTGGCATAAGCCAAATATAGATACCTAGAAAAATGGCAGAAGTAAAACCCGCTGAAATATCAGCAATTTTAAAGCAACAACTTTCAGATTTTGAAGCATCAGCTTCATTGGACGAAGTAGGAACTGTATTGACCGTGGGGGATGGTATTGCCCGCGTTTACGGACTCTCAAACGCACAATACGGAGAATTGGTGGAGTTTGAAAACGGTTTGGAAGGAATCGTTCTAAACCTAGAAGAAGATAATGTTGGGGTGGTATTGTTAGGGCCTTCTAAAGAAATTAGAGAAGGCGCTACTGTAAAGCGTACCCAGCGTATTGCTTCTATTAATGTAGGAGAAGGAATTGTTGGACGTGTGGTAAATACCTTAGGGCAGCCTATCGATGGGAAAGGACCTATCGAAGGGAAAACCTATGAAATGCCATTAGAGCGTAAAGCTCCAGGGGTAATTTACCGTCAGCCGGTAAACGAACCTTTGCAAACAGGTATCAAATCTATCGATGCCATGATCCCTGTAGGTCGTGGACAGCGTGAGTTAGTAATTGGTGACCGTCAAACAGGTAAAACAACTGTTTGTATCGATACCATTCTTAACCAGAAAGAATTTTACGATGCCGGAGAGCCGGTATATTGTATCTATGTGGCCGTTGGACAAAAAGCGTCTACGGTAGCAAACATTGCCAAAGTATTGGAAGATAAAGGAGCTTTAGCCTATACCACGATTGTAGCAGCAAACGCTTCAGATCCTGCTCCAATGCAGGTATATGCGCCTTTCGCAGGAGCGGCTATTGGAGAATATTTTAGGGATACGGGACGTCCAGCCTTGATTGTTTATGATGACTTATCCAAACAAGCAGTAGCTTATCGTGAGGTATCTTTGTTGCTTCGTCGTCCTCCAGGGCGTGAGGCTTATCCAGGAGACGTTTTCTTCCTTCACTCAAGATTGTTGGAACGTTCTGCAAAAGTGATTGCCGATGATGATATCGCCAAAAACATGAACGATCTTCCAGCCTCTTTAAAAGAAGTTGTAAAAGGAGGAGGTTCCTTAACAGCACTTCCTATTATTGAAACACAAGCAGGAGACGTTTCTGCCTATATTCCAACCAACGTAATTTCGATTACCGATGGACAGATTTTCTTGGAGTCCGACTTGTTCAACTCTGGGGTACGTCCTGCGATTAACGTAGGTATTTCGGTATCACGTGTGGGTGGTTCGGCACAGATCAAGTCCATGAAAAAAGTAGCCGGTACGTTGAAGCTTGACCAAGCACAGTTCCGTGAATTGGAAGCGTTCGCAAAATTCGGTTCCGATTTGGATGCGGCTACCATGAACGTAATTGAAAAAGGAAAGCGTAACGTGGAAATCCTGAAACAAGCACAGAATGATCCTTACACGGTTGAAGATCAGGTAGCAATTATCTATGCAGGATCCAAGAACTTGTTACGTAATGTTCCTGTAGATAAAGTAAAAGAATTTGAAAGAGATTTCATCGAATTACTAAATGCCAAGCATAGAGATACATTAGATACCTTGAAGGCAGGAAAATTAACCGATGAGACGATTGATGTATTGACTTCAGTAGCAAAAGATCTTTCATCTAGATACTAAATTATAACTCCTCCCTACAAGTGTAGGGAGGATTTCAGCTAAACTCAAAAAGAGCGTATGGCTAACTTAAAGGAAATAAGAAATAGGATTGCTTCGGTAGGTTCAACCATGCAAATTACCAGTGCCATGAAAATGGTATCGGCAGCAAAGTTGAAAAAAGCGCAGGATGCCATTACAGCCATGCGCCCCTATGCCGAAACACTTACCACTTTGTTACAAAACCTAAGTGCCACCCTAGATGGTGACAGCGGAAGTAAATATTCTGTACAAAGGGAAGTAAAAAATGTATTGGTGGTAGCCATTACGTCCAATCGTGGATTGGCAGGAGCCTTTAACAGTAATATTGTTAAAGAATGTAAGCGAAGCATTTCTGAAACCTATGCCGGTAAAAAAGTAGATTTTGTGACCCTTGGGAAAAAAGGGAATGATATCCTTAAGAAAACTGGAAGTGTCATTGAAAACAACAACGCTATTTTCGATGATCTTACTTTTGATAACAACGCTGAAATTGCCCAAAAATTAATGGATCTTTTCGCGGAAGGGAAGTACGATAAGATTGTATTGGTGTACAACAAGTTCAAAAATGCGGCCACTCAGGTTGTCATTCACGAACAGTTTTTACCTATCAAACCAGCAGAAAACTCGGCTTCAGAAAAGGGTACTTCAACCGATTTTATTTTTGAACCTTCCAAAGAAGAAATCGTTGAACAGTTAATTCCGAAGACCTTAAAAACACAGTTGTTTAAAGCCCTTAGGGATAGTGTGGCCAGTGAACACGGTGCGCGTATGACGGCCATGCATAAAGCTACCGATAATGCTAAGGAGTTGAAAAATAACCTTACGCTAGACTATAACAAAGCCCGTCAAGCTGCCATTACAGGAGAGATCCTAGAGATTGTAGGGGGAGCGGAAGCTTTGGCTGGATAATTCTATTATTTTGTTGAGAACATACTACAAACCTCCCCTAAAACGGGAGGTTTTTTGTTACCTTTAGGGCAAGACTTTTGTTAGCAGATATTTAATGAAACCTATCATTCACCTTTTTTTTATAGCTATTTGTAACCTGCTATTTTTTAATTGTGCCGGAGGTAAAGATTTTCAATTGGAAAAAAACCCTCCTTTTCAGATACGCCAAGCTTATTTTCAAAAATGGATTGCTGGAGTACAGGGTGGTGGCTCTGGAACAAACGTACACTTTGTAATAGAATTAGAAGAGCAGGAAGCTACATTGGAAGCGTTGTATTTTCAGAATGAAAAAGCAGCACTGCGCGAAAACCCCAACAAAAAGGGGAGCTATACGGCCAATTTTTTAAATGAAAGCAACCGGGATGTGATCATGGATGAAAGTCCCGTAAAAGAGTCTCAAAATACCCCTCCAGAAAAAATCCCTTTCGATTTACTGAAGAATGAAGCGGTTATAAGCTATACCATTAAGGGCCAAACGGCTTATTATAAAGTTGAAAACTTAGAAGAAAAACCGTTATTGGCATACCCATCTACCAATCCCAACGGAATCGATTAAAATAGAACAGATGACCATTAAAATTATCAATACCTCAAATCACGATTTACCACACTACGAAACAGAAGCTTCCGCAGGAATGGATCTTAGGGCCTCTATTAACAATGCGATTACTTTGCAACCCTTGGAAAGAAGTTTAGTAAAAACAGGTCTTTTTATAGAATTACCCATAGGCTATGAAGCACAGGTTCGGCCCCGAAGCGGATTGGCCTACAAAAAGGGAATTACCGTTTTAAATGCGCCTGGAACTATTGATGCCGATTATCGCGGGGAAATAGGAGTGATACTCGTAAATTTATCAAACGAGCCATTTACCATTGAAAATGGAGAGCGAATTGCCCAATTGGTCATTGCCAAACACGAAAGGGCATCATGGGAAACCGTGGAAGTCCTTTCGGAAACGGTCCGGGGTGCTGGTGGATTTGGCAGTACTGGAATACAATAAATGATAATTAAAAAATTGAAATGAAAATAATTGTCCCAATGGCAGGTCGTGGTTCACGACTTCGGCCACATACGTTAACTGTTCCAAAACCTTTAATTCCTGTGGCGGGAAAACCTATTGTCCATCGATTGGTAAGTGATATTGCCAGGGTTTTAAAAGAACCTATTGAAGAGATTGCTTTTATTTTAGGGGATCCGGCATTCTTTGGTAAAGAGGTTGAAGAAAGTTTGAAGGAACTTGCCCAAGGTCTTGGAGCCAAAGCTTCTATTTATAGGCAGCTAGAACCCAAAGGAACGGGACATGCCATTATGTGTGCCGAACCCTCCCTTTCGGGTCCTGCGGTAGTAGCCTATGCAGATACCTTGATTCGAGCTAAATTTCATTTGGATAAAGAAGCCGATAGTGTGATCTGGACTAAAAAAGTAGCGAATCCTGAAGCCTATGGCGTGGTCAATTTAAATGACCAAGAGGAAATCATCGAATTGGTAGAAAAACCTGAAGAATTTGTAAGCGATCAAGCCGTTATTGGTATTTATTATTTCAAGGATATTGGGGTGCTTAAAAAAGAGCTTCAGTATGTGCTGGATCACGATATTATTCACGGAGGGGAATACCAAATTAATGATGGGATCAAACGAATGATGGCCAATGGAAAAGTTTTTAAAACCGGTACGGTCGACGAATGGATGGACTGCGGAAACAAAGCCGTTACCGTAGAAACGAATGCAAAAATGCTTGGTTTTTTGGAAGCTGATGGAGTTTCTTTGGTTTCAGAAAAGTTTACCAATGAAAATTCTAAAGTCATTCCTCCTTGTTTTATTGATGAAGGCGTGGTTTTAAGAAATAGTACGGTGGGGCCTCATGTTTCTATAGGAAAAGGCACAATAATTGAGAATAGTAACGTTAAAAATACGATAATCCAAACCGAGTCGGTGATTAAAAATGCTACTTTAGAAAATGCTATGATTGGAAATTTTGTGACGTACGATGGCAACTTTACACAGATTAGTATTGGGGATTACAGTGAGTTAAAATGATAAAATGGTTGAAAATAGGAATCTTGTACTCCGGAATGATATTTTCCGTAGGATCCCTATTTTCACAGGAAACCGAAGAAACCCCTACCGATGATCTGGGGAATGTAAGCGATGCATTTCAGGAAAACTTTTTTGAAGCCCTTAAGCAAAAGGGAATCGAAAACTACGAATTAGCCCTACAAGCCCTTCAAAAGGCAGAGAGAGCCGCCAAGGACGATATTTCCAACAAGGCAGTGGTATATTTTGAAATGGGCAAAAATTTGACCTATCTGAAACGCTATGAAGAAGCCGAAAATCGTTTTATGCAAGTTTTGGAAACTACGGGAGAACGGATGGATGTCATGGAAGCGCTCTACGATGTGTATTATGAAAAGCGGGATTATCAGGCCGCGATTTTCTTAGTACAAAAATTAGCTAAAAAGGACGAAGATTATAAAGAAGATCTAGCGAGTTTGTATAGCCGGACCCAACAATATGAAAAGGCTTTGGAACTCTTAGATGAATTGGATGAAAGCTGGGGAGAAAGTCTGTACCGGGATACCTTGCGAAAAGAGATTTACAAGGTGACCGGAAATACCGAGGGCGCCATTCAAAATTTAGAAACCAAAATTGATAAAAATCCGAAGAACGAAAAAGATTATTTGAATCTTATCTTTTTGTACAGTGAGCAGGGAAATTCTGAAAAAGCTTTTGCTTTGGCGAAGGAATTATTGAAAAATCAACCCAATTCCCAAAAAGCTCATTTGGCATTGTATAAGTTTTATCTGGACGAAGGCAATATCCAAGAAGCCTTAGCATCGATAAAGATTGTGTTCCAGTCGTCCGAAATTGAAAAAGAAAGCAAATACCTTGTACTAGGGGATTTTCTGAACTTTGTTTCCCAAAACCCAACCTATGAAAACGAATTGAATACTCTAGTGCCATTGTTACAAGAGGTACAATCGGGTAATTTATACGAACAGTTGGGGGGCTATTTTGTCCAAAAAGGAAATAAGTTGTTAGCCTTGGACTTCTATGAAAAGGGAGCGGCCATAGACCCTGATAATTTTAGCTTATTGAAAAACACCATTCTCCTTCAAATCGATACTCAAAAATATACCGAAGCGGTACAATTAAGTGAAGAGGCGTTAGCGATATTCCCCGCTCAAAGTTTATTGTATTTGTTAAATGGTGTTGCTCATAACGGATTAGGTGCTTCAGAAAAGGCCATTGAAAGTTTAGAGATGGGTGTCGATTTTTTACTGGACGACCCCAAAATGGAAAAAGATTTTTATGAACAACTTGGCGTGGCCTATCAGCAACAAGGCAATAGCTCTAAAGCAAAAGAATTTCAGCAGAAAGCTGCCAACATACAGATTTCAAACTAAAGATGCATAAACAGGTTTACATACTCGCCGTGACGGCAGTGCTATTACTAACTTCCTGTAAAGGAACAAAAAGCGTTGTAGGGAATGGGTCCCATAGCAATTTGGGACTTTCCCAAGTCATGCAGTTGCATCAACAAGCGGAACCCAATTTCAATACCTTGGCCTCACGGGTACAGGTGGTGTACGACGATGGGGAGAAGAACCAAAGTATTACTGTGAGCCTTCGAATGGAGAAAAATGAAACCATCTGGATCAAAGCATCCATCTTGGGCATCACCTTGGCAAAAGCTATTATTACGCCAGAAAGAGTGAGTTATTATGAAACTATTTCCAACACCTACTTTGATGGGGACTTTTCCCTAATTAGCGATTGGTTGGGAACCGATTTAGATTTTGAGCAGGTGCAGGCCATTTTATTGGGGCAATCCATTTTTAGTTTTAAGGACGGGAAATACGAAGTTTCCAATACGCAAAACAGCTATAAAATTCAGCCTAAAAAGCAGCCTTATAATTTTATTCATTCCTTGTTTTTAAATGCGGAAAATTTTAAAGTGGCTTCCGGATCGCTTTCGCAACCCAATGAGGACCGCTTATTTTCCTTGCGTTATGGGGAATACCAAATGGTAGATGGAGGTTTCTATCCTTCCGACATTACGATTGATGCTTCGGAAAAGGACGAAAAGACAAAAATTTCCGTTACTTATAAAAAGATCGATGTGAATGCCCCGGTAAGCTTTCCGTTTAGCATTCCTGAAGGGTACGAACAAATCCGTTTGTCTAAATGATGCAAAAAAGCCTCTGTATTTTCAGTTTTCTACTCCTATGGATGGTGCCCCCTTCCTTTTCCCAATCCCAAAAGCAAAAGCAACTGGAGGCACAACGGCAAGCATTGTTGGAGGAAATTCAGAAAATCAACAATTTACTTTTTAAAACCAAAGGCGAGAAAAAGTCTATTTTGGCCGAGGTAGAAGATTTGGATCAGCGTATTTCAGCAAGGGAAAACCTCATTCGAGTGACTAATCAGCAGGCAAATTTGTTAACGCGCGAAATCAACACCAACCTTAACTCCATAGAACAATTAAAAGAGGAACTGGCAGAACTTAAAAAGGATTATGCGGCCATGATTTCAAAATCCTATAAGAGTAAGTCTCAACAAAGCCGTATCATGTTTTTATTGTCTTCGGAAAACTTTTTACAGGCGTACAAAAGGATTCAGTATATGAAGCAGTATACCAAGTTCCGAAAAAAGCAGGGCGAGGAAATTGAGACCAAAACGTCTGAATTAAAAACTTTGAACGAACGGCTTATTCAGCAGAAAAAGGACAAAGACCAATTAATTGCAGAAAGCAAAAAGGAGAAAACCCAACTCGATGAAGAAAAGAAAACCCAGCAAGCCTTAGTGGCGTCACTAAAAAAGGAAGAAGGGAAGTTTGCAGGGCAAATCCGTGACAAACAAAGGGAAGCCGATCGTTTGGAAAAAGAAATCGACGCCTTGATTAAAGCGGCGATTGCAGCGGCCAATAAGGAATCGGGAAACACAGCAAGTAAAGGAACTTCTGAAAGTTTTAGCTTAACTCCCGAGGCCAAGGCCTTGGCGACCGACTTTAAAAATAACAAGGGAAAATTGATTTGGCCCGTAGAAAAGGGAAGGGTTATTACTCCCTACGGAAGAAGGCAGCATCCACAATTCCCCAATGTAACACAAGATCACAATGGGGTAGAAATTATTACCGAACCCAATGCTGTTGCCCGTGCGGTTTTTAAAGGGGAGGTGATACAAGTACAACAATTAAAAGGGGCTAATAAAGCTGTTTACATTCGGCATGGTAATTACATTACAATTTATAACAACCTAGCTTCCGTAAGCGTTAAGAAAGGGGATAAAGTAGCTGCCAAACAATCTATTGGAACCGTTTTTACACACCCTACCACAGGAAAGGCCCTTTTAAAGTTTTTTGTATATCAAAACACCCAGAAAATGAATCCGGCCGATTGGGTGTACAAAATGTAAGCTAGCTGCAGCAGCTTTCACCATCCTTATCCTTTATGCCCAACTTTTTAAGAATGTCTTCCATCAAGCACCAATTGGTGATAGAAGATTGCAACAGATTGGCTCCTACAAAGGCGGTAAACCACAGCCAATGGATGTTTACATAAATAGCTAGCAACAGGCTTATTAAAATAAAGCTTCCTGCGATGGCATGAATTATTCGGGTTCTCATATTAAATATATTTTTCAATAGGCACTACAATGGCCTTAATAGGGTTATCGGTTTCTAAGTGTTTGTTGAATTCGGTGACGAGCTCAAAAAAAGTGTCAATTTTGGCTTCTTCCGTAAAGGAGAAGTACATATTGCTTTCGGTGCCCCCACGTTCGCTAGGGAACCAGCTGGTATTCATCAAAAAGGAAGGGGCTTCCTTATAGCCATCAATATCGGAACCACTAAAACGTTCAATATGGGCTTTTTTAAAAAGTTGCATGGCTTCCTTATGAAACTCGTCTACAACGGTTACGATTAATAGTTTCATTCTTTATGGTTTTTGCGTTCAATTAAATAATAGACCAACGGTACGACCAAAAGGGTCAATACAGTGGAGGCAATCGTCCCCCCCATTAATGAAATGGCCAATCCTTGAAAAATAGGATCGAAAAGGATGACAAAAGCTCCTATGACAACCGTTCCGGCAGTTAACAAAATAGGGGTGGTTCGTACCGCGCCGGCATCAATAACCGCTTGTTTTAATGGAACTCCTTCCTCTAACCTTAGGTTGACAAAGTCGATCAATAATACCGAGTTTCTTACCATAATTCCGGCAAGGGCAATCATTCCAATAAAAGACGTAGCGGTAAAAAAGGCGCCCAGCATCCAGTGACCTAATACAATTCCTACCATGGACAGGGGAATTGCGACCATCATGACAATGGGGGCTTTAAAGTTTTGGAACCAACCTACAATAAGCATGTAAATAATCACGATCACTCCTAGAAAAGCCATTCCTAAATCCCGGAACACCTCTAAAGTAACTTGCCATTCACCATCCCATTTTACGGTGTAATCATCTTCAAATTCGGGTTGTTTGATGTAAAGTTCTCCAATGGAATAGCCCTTCGGAAGCGGAATTTCTTTCAACTTATCGGTCATTCCTAGAATGGCATATACCGGACTTTCCAGTTCACCGGCCATATCGGCCATGACGTATACGACCCGCTTCTGGTTTTTCCGGTAAATGCTTTTATCCCGTACCGTCTCTTTAATGCTTACTAAATCACTAATGGGAATCATGGTGCCTTGTTGTGAAGCAATTTTCACGGAAGCTATATCCTGAAGGGTAGAGCGCTCTTTTTCTTCCAAGGTCAATACAATACCTACTTGATTGCTGGCGTCTTCGTCATACAAGGACGTGATGGCTCTTTCTGAAAGGGCCATATTTAGGGTATGCGCAATCTGCTGGGGAGCTACGCCATACAACATGGCTTTTTCTTTATCAATTTCAAATTTGTATTCTATTTGGTCATTCTCCACCATCCAGTCCACATCCACAACATCTGTGGTGTGGTTCAGAATTGAGTCTACCGATTGGGCCACTCTGATTTGCGTTTCATAATCGGGGCCATACACTTCTGCCACAATGGTAGAAAGCACTGGAGGCCCTG
The DNA here is from genome assembly GCA_002707025.1 of Flavobacteriaceae bacterium. Taxonomy (GTDB): domain Bacteria; phylum Bacteroidota; class Bacteroidia; order Flavobacteriales; family Flavobacteriaceae; genus PALG01. The sequence continues at coordinate 133,446 of PALG01000033.1, forward strand.
GTGGTACTTCGACAATTTTTACATTGGCTCCATATTTAGAGGCAATTTCCTGAATCCTGGGTCGGTAGGCTTTTGCCAAATCATGACTCTGTAAATCCCGGTCGTGTTTGTCTACTAAATTCACTTGAATATCGGCCATATTACTTCCGCCGCGCAAATCGTAATGACGCACGAGCCCATTGAAGGTGATTGGCGCCGAAGTTCCCACATAGCTCTGGTAATTTACCACTAGGCTTTCCGTAGCGAGATACTGACTAATCTCCTGAGTGACCAAAGCGGTTCGTTCCAAGGTTGTGCCTTCGGGCATGTCGATGACTACCTGAAATTCATTTTTATTATCAAAAGGAAGCATTTTTACCGCTACCGATTTCGTAAAAAACAATCCTAAGGATCCAAAAAGCAACACAATCGTAATTCCTAAAAAGATCCAACGCTTTTTACGGTTTTCAATTAAGGGTTTTTCAAAACGTTCGTACCAACGATAGATAAACGTAGCTTCCATGGGTTTTTCGGCTTTTTCCTTTTTTCCTTTTTTGTCCTTTTCCCGAAGGAATAAATAACCCAAGTAGGGTGTGATGGTTAAAGCAACAAATAAGGACAATAGCATTGCGATGGAAGCCCCAATGGGCATGGGCGACATATAAGGTCCCATAAGCCCCGAAACGAACGCCATAGGCAATACGGAAGCAATCACGGTAAACGTGGCTAAAATCGTCGGATTTCCTACTTCATTAATCGCATAGAGGGCTGCTTGTTTAAACGGAAGCCGCTTCATCTTGAAATGCCGGTGCATGTTTTCAGCGATGATAATCGAGTCGTCCACTACAATTCCCGTAACAAATACCAATGCAAATAGGGTAATTCGGTTTAGGGTGTAGTCCAGCATATAATAACTTAACAAGGTAAGTGCAAACGTAATGGGCACCGAAAGGAATACCACTAACCCTCCGCGCCATCCCATGGCTAACATCACCACTAGGGTCACCGCAACAATCGCCCCGATGAGGTGCATTAATAGTTCAGAAACTTTTTGGGAAGCCGTTTCGCCGTAGTTTCGGGTAACTTCCACATGGACGTCGTCTGGAATTAGATGTTGGCGTAAATGTTCCACTTTTTGAAGAATGACTTCGGAAATTTTCATGGCATCGGCCCCTTTTCGTTTGGCTACCGAAATAGTAACCGCGGGATATTCTGAAGGATATTGCGAAGCTTTTTCACTAGCTTGCCCAAACCCTAAGGAAACATAATTTTTAGGGATTTCAGGACCATCTTGAATGGAGGCAATTTGCTTCAGATAAATAGGCTGATTTTGTTGTACGCCCACGACCAGATTTTCCACATCTTCGGGGGTCTTTAGGAAATCTCCGGTGTCTACAAGAAATTCCGTATCGTTACGGTCAAAACTTCCAGCGCTTAATTGTTGATTGTTCGCTTTAATTTTTTCAGTAACCGAAAGAAAATCCAATCCACTGGCCGCCATTTTATCTTTGTCCAAAACCACTCGTAATTGACGGTTTCTGCCTCCAATTTTTTGAGTAGCGGAAACATCGTTTACTTTTTCGATTTCATGGGTCAATTCCTGAGCAATTTGTTTCAATTGGTAATCGCTATAGGATTCACTCCAAAGTGTAAGCCCTAGCATGGGGACATCATCAATAGCCCGGGTTTTTACCAGGGGAAATGTGACTCCCTGGGGCATTTGATCCATGTGTTTGTTGATTTCATTGTAGAGTTTTACAAAGGAGCGTTCAATATCTTCCCCTACATAAAACTGGACAATCACCATTCCTTGCTCTTTCATCGAAGTGGAATACACATATTCTACCCCGGGAATGTTGGAAATCAGTTTTTCCAATGGCTTGATCACCCTTGATTCTACTTCGGTAGGAGAGGCTCCTGGATACCCCACAAAGATATCGGCCATAGGCACATCAATTTGAGGTTCTTCTTCCCGGGGGATCAAAAACGAACTGTATACCCCAATGACCATAAAGACCACCATGAGCAATACGGTAAGTTTAGAGCCTATAAAAGCTTTCGCTATTTTTCCTGCTAATCCTTCTTTCATTTTATCTTGCTTTTAAGGTTACTGAATGCTTACAGGAGCACCGTTATACAATTTTCCTTCGGCAGAAACGATATAACTTTCGTCTGCGGAAAGTCCGGAAAGCACTTCCACTCGATCGCCATAGGTTTTCCCCAATCGCAGCCAGCGTAATAAAGCCGTGTTACTTTCACTCACGGTATAGACCCCAGAAAGTTGCCCCTTGGTGACCAAGGCTTCTTTGGGGACCAGTATTTGCTGATTTTCCTGTTGGGTTTTTTCTACAGGAAATAAGACGGTCGCATACATTCCTGAAAGGATTTCGGTTTCCGTTTTATCCAGGGCGATGGTCACTAGGTATTGTCCACCCGTATTTTTAGCGGAGGTACTTTTTTCAGAAACCGTTCCCGTGAGGGTTACGTCATTGGATGTTACGGTTACCTGAACCGTATCCCCCATTTGTATCTTTGAAATGGCATTTTCGGGCACGGAAACCTTCGCTTCAAAACTACTGGGGCCTTCCACCGAAATAAGCGGCATGCCAGGATTGGCTAGATCCCCTTTTTTAATAAACTGATGGGTCACTACGCCATTAAAAGGGGCTCTTAAATTCACATACGCAAATTGTGCTTCCACTTCGTTTTTCATTTGTTGGGCCGCTTCCAATCGGGCTTTGGCCATTTCAAAACGAGCGGTCATATCGTCCAATTCCTTTTGGGAAGCACTATTTTCATTGAAAAGATTCACAAAACGGGTGTAATCTTTTTCAGCATTATTATAGGCCGCCCTTGCTTCAGTGATGGAAGCGTTTACTTGGGCCCTCTTGGCAGAAAGATCGGCGTTGTTGATGCTTACCAATAACTGACCTTTCGTAACTTTTTGCCCCACTTTCACAGGAACTGCCTCCACAAAGCCCATCATTCGGGTGCTTAGGGTAGCGCTATTCACAGCTTCAATTTTTCCGCTGGCACTCACAAAAGGGGTGTTGTTGGTTTCGGTCACGGGTTGTACCGTCACTGAAATGGGTGTTTCTGAAGCCACTTTTTTGGGCTCTTTTCCGCCGCAATTATAGAAAAGGGAAGCGAGCGCAAGGGTATATAATATCTTTTTCATAGGTTATTTACTTAAAAATTGAACATACGACTGGGCATAATTTACTTGATAGATCGCCGTATAATATTCGAGTTGTTTTTGTGCATATTGGGTTTCGGCCATAAGCAAGTCGCTGGTTTTTTCCAGCCCTTCCTTGTAGCGATTGGTTCTTATTCGCAAGGATTCTTTGGATTGCTCCAAAGCCAACGTAGACAGCTTCAAACTGTTTTGGGCATCCTGAAGCATGCGCTGTGCTTGGTTAAGCGCTACTTGACTCTCCATTTTGTATTGGGCGAGTTCCCACTCCGATTTCTGAAAAGAAGCTTTGCTTTTCTGGGCCTTGGCAAATTTTTGTCCCCCTTCAAATAAATTCCAGCTTAAACTGGCTCCTACCAAGTAGCCATTGGCATCGGCTTGAAGGAATTCATCGTCATATAATTCATAACTTCCGAAGGCATTTAAACGGGGCAGGAAATTCATTTTTTCTGCCAAGTACATTTTTTTATAGGCTTCGGAAGCAAGGGCCATCGCTTTGATATCGGCCCGGTCTTCGGACAAGGAGCTATTTTCTAGGGAAGCACCTTCCACCGCTAAGGAATCCGAAGGACGTAAAAGCTGGTAGCTAGCATCATTTACCAAAATGGAAAGATAGTTGGAGGCATTTTTTACATTGCTTTGGGCATAGTGCAATTGATTTTCCACTTCGGTGACCCGCACCTGAACAGCCAACACATCCGATTTTTGAAGGTACCCTTGCTTAAAACTATTGTTGGCAAGCATAAGGTTGGATTCGGCCGCTTCTTTGGCTTTTTCCAGAACCTTGACGGTTTTATAGACCAATTGCAATTGCATATAGGCTTTTTGAGTTTCTAAAACCACGTAATCCTTGGTACGTTCTTGCTGAAGTTGCGTCGCTTCGTATTTGGCTTTGGCCGCTTTCCGTTGAAAGAGTCCATCTAGATTGAGCAACGGCTGTTGCACTTCGATTTTAGTGGCAAAGTTGGTGGTTCGGGAAGGGTCGTTCAACAATTGTGGGTTGAAGTCACTTTGCGAGATTACCTCCTGATTTAATTTGGAACCAAATGCCATGAGTGGGTTGGTGGTAGTAAAACCAGTATAAGACGCAGAGATATTGGGTAGGAAAATAGATTGGGTTTGTTGCCAATCGGCTTTGCTTTCATTTACCTGTTCCCCTACCATTTTTATAGAATTGTTGTTTTCTAGTGCTAAGGAGATGGCTTCTTCCTTCGATATTAGCCTCGATTGCTGCGCCGCTATAGGATATCCTAGAAATAGTATAAATGCAATGATATAATAGTTCATTTTCAACGTAATTTTTGGCAAATATAGGATGGGGAATAGGGGTGAGTCAGTAACCTTTGTTACCAATCTTTTTTTGTGACAAAAGTCACAATAGATATTAAAATCAAAAACTATCTTTGCCATTGTGAAGCTGCAAGTACTTATTTTTTCGTGCTTTTTGATGATCGTTATGCTATTCAATAGCATCCGGATCTCCTTTACCTATTTGCATTATTATCTAGACCCTGCTGGCTTTATTGAAAAGCTCTGTGAAAATAAAGACAAGCCTGAACTTGCGTGTAATGGACAGTGTTATTTAATGAAAGTACTTCAGCAAAAGGATCAAGAGCAAAAAAAGCAGGGCGATGAAATTGCTTTTAAGGAAATTACGCTTTTTGTAGAAAAAGAATTTGACACGTGTATCATTCCGTTAGACTTTTATCAAAAAAAGGAATTGCCCTCCTATCAAAATTTGTATTCTTTTATTGGTCAATTCCACCTATTCCACCCTCCACAACAGGCATAATCCTATTTGTTTCTTACTTAAACTGATTTTCAAATTAGAAAATCGTTATGCCTAATTTTTAAATTATACAAAATGAAAAAATACATAGGCGTGCTATGCAGCATGCTCATTCCCTTTTTGTCTTTTTCGCAGGAAAAAGATAGCCTTGACTTACAAAAAATTCAACATTTGGAAACCGTGATTGTGACGGGAAATAAGAAAACAGATCCGGTTTTTTCTGAAGAAGTAAAAAGCGTTTCAGAAAAAAATGTGCAACCTAAAAATGTAGCAGATTTGTTTCAGAATATCAATGGTTTCACCCCCATTAAGCGTGGAAACTATGCTATTGAACCCTCTTTCCGGGCTTCGCAATATGAACAATTGAATATTCAGTACGATGGGGGCACCAAAGCCATGTATGCTTGCCCAAACCGTATGGACCCCATTACAACGCACGTAGTGCCGGAAGAAATTGAAAAGATAGAAATCATAAAAGGACCCTATTCGGTGCGCTATGGAGCGACCTTTGGGGGCATCGTAAATTTTATTACACAGAAGCCCGATTATGAAAACCTAGGATTGCACGGAAGTGTTTCTGGGGGTTACGAAACCAATGGGAACTCTTATGTCACCGCTTTACAATTAAATCAGGTGACCAAAAAGTACGATATTCACGGAAAAATTGGGTATCGTGATTTTGGAAATTATGAAGATGGCGATGGTACTGAAATTCCCTCTTCTTTCAGAAGTACCGATTATGGGATAAAAGTAGGGTATAATCTTACCGATAATCAAAGAGTTCAAGCCCATTGGCGGCAATCTTTTGGAAGGGATGTATTGCATGCCGGACTTCCCATGGATACCGACTATGATAATAGTAGTATGATTACGGTAGATTATAAAGCGGATGCTTTGGGAAGCTTTCTGAAATCTTTTACGGCAAAAGCCTATTACAGTTATGTGGACCATTTAATGACCAATTTTGAAAGACCTTCTTTCATGATGATGGAAGCTTCTTCTGCGGTAGAAGCCACTACTTTCGGCGGAAAGCTGGAATGGAAGCTGAAACCTTTAGAAACGTTTACCGTATATACCGGTTTGGATGTCTATAATGTGGCTAGGGACGGATCACGTATTCGGAAAGTGAAGCGTGATATGATGGGAAACCCTTTAGAAATGCCCATGGTCTTTGAAGACAAAGTATGGCAAGATTCGTACGTACATGATTACGGACTTTTCGCAGAATCGAAGTGGTTTTTGGACTCCAGTAGCATCCTTACAGCGGGATTGCGATATGATTGGGTACTTAGTGATATTCAGGATCCTGAAGCCGATTTTGCTGAAATGTACGATTTGAAAAAGCGAACGGAAAACAACCTAAGTGCTACGGTTTCTTGGAAGAAGTTGCTTTCTAAAGGGTTTCAGTTGGAAGCTGCCTACGGAAGAGGCGTTCGTTCGGCCAATATGATTGAACGGTTTATCAATCATTTTACTATTGGACAAGATCCTTATGAATATATAGGCAACCCTAACTTAGATGCTGAGGTGAACCATCAGTTTGAAATAGGCTTTCAAGGAAAGGTAGCTTCCGAAGAAGAAAAAGAAACTTTTGAGTATTCCGCAAATTTCTATTATTCCTTTTATGAAAATTACATTGTAGGGATTGTTGATGAAAGCCTTACCCGAAAATACATGCCCAATAGCGAACCGGTGCATCCAAAGGTTTTTCAAAACTTGGACAAAGCCTATAAAACAGGTTTGGAAGTAAGTGCTAGGATAGGGTTTTTTAAAGACTACTTCCTTAAAGCAGAAGCCGCTTACGTCTATGCCAAAAATGAAGACCTAAACGAGTCATTACCATTAACGCCTCCTTTTACTTCCCGTTTGTATTTAGGAGCTGAGAAAGCGAAGTATTGGTGGAATGTACAATACAACATGGTGAGCAAACAAGACAATATTGCTGAAAGTTTTGGTGAAACCACAACGCCAGGATATCAAACGCTCGACTTAAAAGCGGGTATACAGGTGTTTAAAAAATTAACTCTAGGAGTGGCAGCTCTAAATGTTTTGGATGAAACATATTACAATCATTTAAACTTCAGTTTTACCAATCAGGCGAACTTTGGAAGGGTTCCCATTAACGACCCTGGAAGGAATTTTTCGGTATTTGTTCAATATCAGTTTTAAAAAAAAGGCGCTCTATTTAGAGCGCCTTTCCTTTTATTAAACAGTTTTATTCTTTGTTGCTGCGGGTACCCCCATGTCCGCCAGCTACAACAATCATTATCTTGATACTTAGATAAATAAATTTAAAGAACTGAATGATTGGATTCATCATTTTAAATCTTTGATATTTTGATATGCGTTGTGTCATTTTCTTAAATTTTATTCTGGGATTAACCACCAAAAAGGTTTCATTTTTGCTTTGTAAATAAAGGCGTAATGCAGTGCCAGTTTTAGCCAATGTCCCGCTAAACCTATTTCTCCAAAGGTTTTTCCTAATTTCCTTCCTTGAGTATTTGGATATTTATGATAATCTGGAACAATTGGGTAGGTGGTTATACTTATCCCGCTACCTTGTGTCATTCCATAACCAGAGGAGGCAATACAGGCAGCTCCCATATTTCCCATTGAACCTTTGTGATGTAATGATTCTCTACCTTTTTTAATGGAATCTATTATATTATCTGCAACTAATTTTGCAGTTATCCCAGAAGGCATTCCTGTTCTAGGTGGTGAAGGGTAAATTTCGGTTCCATTTTTGTTTTGTCTAGGTTTAGAAATACTATGTGGCGGGGCAAAGGCAATCCCTGGTGCAAAGATGTTTTTGTAATTAGGGTTTTGATAGGTTTCTGGCCAATCTTGCACACTCCATTCCTCATAAGGTTTTTGAGTGTAATTAGCATCTACTATCATAAAACCTTTAAATAGTTTTTCTGTAATATCATTATTATTTTTATCAAAGGCTTTAAATCCATGGCCAGAAAAAGAAGGGATTAACATAGCAAAATCAAAAGTTTCATTTTTTATCTCTCCTTCAAGATTTTCATAGTGTGCGATTCCCTCTTCTATTTTGTTTACTCCAGCACCTAATATCCATTTAATTCCTCTGTCTTCAAAAATCATTTCTACCATTTCACTTGATTTCATCGTCATACTTCCATAGCTCATTAACATCCCGTCCATTCCAAAATCACCTAATTTATATTCGTTGGATATCCATGTAATTTGAGCTTTATCTCTTACTTTATGCCTTCGTAATTCTTGTTCTACATTTAAAATATATTCAAAAGCTGCACCTTGACAAGTAGCTTTTGCGTGACCTGTGCCAATGAGTATCTTAGCTTTTTTTCCTTCTTTCATTTCTTTAATTAAATTCTCTAGACCTTTCCAAGCGTGATTCGCATGTGTATAAGTGCAGACAGAATAAGTTTTGTTTGTTCCAGGCTGCAAACCTTGTGTGGCTTCAAAATTTAGTTTAGGTCCAGTTGCATTAATTAAATAGTCGTAAGTAACTTTTTCTTGTCCTCCCTTTTTTTTACCAGTATTATATTCAATTAAAACAAAGGGCTGGGTTGTTTTTACATCACCTTCAGGATGGAAAGTAATGGCTTTTGCTTGTTTATAAGTGATTCCTTTTTTTTTGTACAAGGGTGCCAATGGGAAGAGAATTTTTTTTGATTTCATTCTTCCAATACCCACCCATATATTGGATGGAATCCATTGATAGTTACTGTTTGGAGAAACAACAACAACTTCGTGTTCTTTTGAAAGCTTTCTGCGTAGATGAGTAGCTGCTACATGACCAGAAATTCCAGCACCTAAAACGACTATTTTTGACATTTTTGACATTATTATTTACAGTAAAGTTGTTATAATAAAATCAAATATAAAGTAACCTATGTTACATATTATGAGCTTAATAACTAGTGTCGTCTAACTTGACTTTACCATTAAATGTTTTATACAGAAAGAAAAAGTAAAATGCTAAAAGGGGTGCGCCAATAGCTACAATAGTAAGCATGATTCCTAGAGATTTCTGTGAAGATGCTGCGTTGTATATTGTTACACTATAGCCTGGGTTAATAGTAGAGGGTAGTAATACAGGGTATAACTGAAATGCTACCAACATTAATAAAAACGCCATTATTAAGGAGGAAAATATTAAGGCGAAAGAATATTTCTTTTTAGACACCAACCTTGGTACGTTTGCAATGGCTAAAAACGCCAATATAGGTAATATAAAAAACACAGGATTTTCTTTAAACTTATCTGTAACCCCGTGTAGAAATGTTAGGGTGTATAAAGATGTAATAGCAAAACTTATAATAAAAAAGATCATTCCTTTTCTCAATAAAAAAGATAGCCGCTCGTGTAGTTTGCCCTCGGTTTTTAATAACAAAAAAATAGCTCCTTGCGTCATAAATATGGATAGCGTTGTACATCCAACCATAAGTGAGTAAGTGTTCAAAAATGAAAAAAATACTCCCCCCTTGTAAACAAAATCTTCGTGTATTTCAAAACCTTGCAGTACATTTCCCAAAACCACCCCAAGTAAAAAAGCAATCAATGTATTTGATACAAAGTAGATGATATCCCAGGTTTTTCGCCACCATTTCATTTTTTCAGAACTCCTGAATTTTATCGCAGCAGAACGCAGTACCAAAAGCATTAAAAACAGCATAAATGGGATATACATAGCAGATAACATGGTAGCATACATCACCGGGAACCCAGCAAATAATGCCCCTCCACCAATAATTAGCCAGACTTGATTTGCGTCCCAAAGTGGACCAATGGCATTAATTGCAATGCGCCTGCTAAGATCTTTTCTCAAAAACAAATGCCAAGCTCCTGCACCATAATCAAAGCCTTCTAAAATAGCATAGCCGGAAAATAAAAGTCCTACAACTAAATACCACAATGTAGGATAATCTATACCTAAAAATGTTTCCATGACTTTGCTTTTATGTATATTTTAAAAATTCTTCTGGGTTTTCGGCTTCTTCGTACGGCCCATGTTTGATTTTTTTATTGAGTGAATACATAAACAATAAAAATAATATGGAGTATATCACGAAAAACAGTATTAAAGAGAATAGTATCTGGTTTGATGATACTTCTTGTGAGAATGCTTCATTTGTTTTTAAGTGCCCATAAACTACCCAAGGTTGTCTTCCCATTTCTGCGGTAAACCAACCTACCTGATTTGCTATTTGAGGTAATAATACTGAAAAAGCAAAGATCTTAAGTAACCATTTCTTTTCAAATAACTTGCTCCTCAACCACAAATAAGTAGCATATAATGTGAGCCCAATTAAAAACATTCCAATAAAAATCATGATATGATAAAGCTGAAAAACCGCATTGACTTGCGTAGGGATTTCATCATTAGGGAAGGCATTTAAACCGATGATAGGTTCATTAAAATCTTGGTGAACTAAGAATGATAAGCCGCCAGGAATACCAATACCAGTTACTTCTTGAGTATCATTATTTACCCAACCCATTAAATATAAATCTGCTGCAGAGGATTTATTATAGTGTCCTTCCATTGCTGCCAATTTTGCGGGCTGATTTACAGCAACACCGTCTGCAGAGCTATGCCCCGAAATTAATTGTGTTAATGAAATAACAGTAGCTACTACCAATGCAATTTTAAACGCCTTCTTTGAAATAGTAACATATCTTCCTTTCAACAAGTAGTAAGCGTGTACGCTAAGTATTAAAAAAGCCCCTGCTAAAAAAGCTCCCTGCCATACGTGAATAATTCTATCTACACTAGAAGGATTGAAAAGCATGGCCCAAAAATCGGTGACTTCTGCTCTAGCTTCTAATCCTTCACCAACAATATGATAACCTGCTGGAGTTTGTTGCCAGCTGTTAGCAACCACAATCCAAACTGCTGAGAACATAGAACCAAAAAATACGCCTATTGTAGATATAAAGTGCACCTTCGGGGAAACCCGATTCCACCCAAAAAGCAATATGCCTAAAAAGGTACTTTCTAACCCAAAGGCAAATAACCCTTCAGCCGCTAGCGCGCTTCCAAAAATATCCCCAACGTACTTTGAATAAACCGACCAGTTTGTACCAAATTCAAATTCCATGATGATCCCGGTTGCTACACCAATACCAAAGGTGATGGCAAAGATTTTAAGCCAAAAACGAGTTAAAATTTCATATTCTTTTTTTCCAGTTTTAAGATATAATCCTTCAAAAATGGCCATAATTAGCCCGATACCAATGCTTAAAGGGGGATAGATATAATGAAAGGCTACAGTAAATGCAAATTGAATTCTGGCTAAGATTTCGGTATCCATCAGATAGATTTTATAACAAAAATAAGCTTTGTTTAACTAGTTTTATGTAACTAAAATTACTTAAAGGAATTTTAATGGAACTACTTATAAAAAACCAGTTATAAAGGAGTTTGTGTAACTGGTTTAAAACTTTTTAAAAAGAAGTCTTATTTAAAATTTGAGATATCATCGCTTAAATCGAAAACTTTAACATCTTTTTTTAGTTTAGAAATGATACTACTACCTGCTGCACTACGGTATCCTCCTGCGCAATGGACAACGATAGGTTTTTTAGTAGGGATTTCTGCTTCAGAATTTCTTAATTCATTTAAAGGAATAGTAATGGCATTATCAAAAATGTCTCCTTCTTCAACTTCACTTTTATTCCTAATATCTATAATCGTATAGTTTTCAGGATTATTTTGAAAGTCTTTTAAATTTAGTTTTTCCGTTCTTTCAAGTGTTGCATTACCCAAAGTTAGGAGTCCTTTTAGCTGCGTTTCATAACCAATTTTAGCAATTCTATGGAGAATATTTTCTTTGTCTTTAACTGACTTTAATACCACATAAAACACTTCTTCAGGTTCAACAATAGAACCTAACCAAGTTTCTAGTTTATCATTTTCAGATTGAGCCATGATATTAATACTGCCTTGAAGGTGATTTTTTTTGAAGTCTTCCTGCTCTCTTACGTCAATGATTAACGACTCTTTGTAGTTAAATTCTTCAACTTCAAAATGAAAATTTGGATCCGCAATACCTTTTTCAAAATTTGGCGCACCAGTTTTGTTTATATCTACATTATAGCCAAAGTAAGAAGGAATAAAGGGTTGATCTGCTAAAATATGATTGACAAATTCTTCTTCAGAAAGTTTTTTGAAAGCCCAGTTTTCTCTTCGCTCTCTGCCTAAAGTACTGGAGGAATCTGAACTCATATTTTTACCACAAAGAGATCCAGCACCGTGAGCTGGATAAACTATAGTTTTGTCTGGCAAATCGTTAAATTTTGTTTGCATGGTATGGTACATGTTCTTAGCTAATTCTTCGCGTTTTGCTTTCATGTTGCCTGCCTTTTCACGTAAGTCGGGTCTACCAACGTCTCCTATAAATAATGTGTCCCCGGAGAACATAGCGTAATTTTCGTTTTCGTCTTCTGCAATAATAGTGATACTATCTGGAGAATGCCCTGGGGTGTTTATAGCTTGTAAAGCTACATTGCCCATTTTAAAAGTATCCCCATCATCAAAAGTATTGTGCGGATAATTTGCACCAACTAACTTACTAACAAAAATTGTTGCACCCGTTTCTTTATGAATTTGTAAGTGGCTACTTACAAAATCTGCATGTGGATGAGTTTCAAAAACAGCAATAATTTTTGCATGTTCTTTTTCAGCAAGTTCATAATAAGGTTTTGGATTTCTAGAAGGATCTACAATTGCCATTTCTCCATCACTTATAATGGCATACGAGTAATGAGCTAGTGGTTTATCTTCAAATTGTATTATATTCATAACTATTGTTTTTTTAGTTGTAATAAGATAAAAACATCGGTCTTTATTTATAGTAAAGACCGATGTTTTTAAGAGAACTTTACAAGTTTTTCTTGGCTAAATACCAATCTACTTTTTCGAGAGAATCATCATTAATTCTTTCGTTAAGCTCATCTAATGTTTTTGGAGGTCCTAAAATTACCTTATCTCCATTTTTCCAGTCTAGAGGCATTGCTACTTTGTACTTATCTGAAGTTTGAAGTGCTTCTAAAGCTCTAAGAATTTCATCCATATTGCGGCCTACATTTAATGGGTAATACATAATAAGGCGTATTTTTTTACTTGGATCTATAAAAAATACGGCACGTACCGCTGCGGTTTCACTTTCGTTAGGTTGTAGCATACCATAAAGTTTAGCTACTTTCATATCTAAGTCTGCAATAATGGGGAAATCAAAATATACACCGGTGTTTTGTCTAACATTTTGCACCCAACCTAAATGTGCATGAATACTGTCTATGCTTAACCCTATAAGTTCAGTATTTAAAGCATCAAATTCTGCTTTTCTGGTTGCAAAACCGCTCATCTCTGTGGTGCAAACAGGAGTGAAATCTGCAGGATGAGAAAACATAACTACCCATTTATCTTTTGCAAAATCTGAAAGCTTAATTTTCCCTTTAGTGGTTACTGCTTCGAAATCCGGTGCTTGATCACCAATTCTAGGCATTGTATTTACTGTTGTGTTTGTTTCCATAAATATATTTTTAAATTATGAATCAAAGTTAAATCAATAGAAAATATCTATTTGAAACATTTGTTACACAAGATGAAAATTTAACGAGTATTTAAATAAAAAAGGACGTAGTACCACGTCCTTTTTTAACTAGCTAAAAACTAAAGAATAGTGATTTACTATTCCAATTACACATTTTTCCCTTTCAGCATCTTGTTCCAATACAAGTTGGGGAGCATGTATTTTTTCAGCATCCATAAACGCCAATGTTCCTTAGCACTATTGAATACCAACATCTGTTTCAGTTTAGGATCGGGGGTAAAATTGTTTTGATAATCAAACTCGGCCAAGACCATTTTTCCATAGCCTGTTACCAAAGGACAAGAAGAATAACCATTATAATTGTGGTTGGTAGCCTGCTGATTGTTTTTCAGTAATAAAAGATTTTCTACAACTACGGGTACTTGCTTTCGAATCGCGGCACCCGTTTTGGCAGTGGGAAGGGCAGCCACATCGCCAAGTCCGAAGATATTGGCGTATGTATTATGTTGCATGGAATGATGGTCAACATCTAGCCAGCCCGCATCATTCACCAAAACAGAATCCCTTATAAATTTGGGGGCTGCTTGGGGTGGTGCGATGTGTAGCATATCGAATGGGATTTCGATATCCACATCTCCAGTCATCTTTTCTCCCAATTCATTTCCTTCATTAATGACACAACGATTTTCCTCTGGAGCAGTGTGGTTAAAATGGGCAATTTTATTGTCAACATCTATGCGATAAGGAGCGTAGAATGGTTTAAAGTGAATTCCGTAGCGGTCTATTACCTTCATGAGTGTTTCCTTGACAGGTTTTACGCCAAAAATTACACTCCCAGGCGTGGCAAAAATCACATTGGTTTTGTCTTGTAGGCCATTTTTTCGGAAATAATCAGCGGCTAAATACGCAATTTTTTGAGGAGCACCACCACACTTTATGGGAGTAGTAGGCTGCGTAAACAAGGCATTCCCTCCCTTAAAATTTTTAAGGGTTTCCCAAGTATGTTCTGGATTGATATAATTACTGCAGGCAATCCCTTTTTCGAAAGCTTCAGGCAGTCCTTCAATAAGGGACGGTTCCATAACGAGCCCTGGAGCGACCACCAAGAAATCGTAAGTAATCGATCCATTTTCCTTAGTGCTTACGGCATTGTTTTCAGGATCAAAACCAGTAGCATAATCCTTTATCCAATCCACTCCTTTGGGCATGACCTCGGCCATGGGTTTGGCCGTTTTTTTATAGTCGTAGGTTCCCGCACCCACTAGTGTCCAGGCCGGTTGGTAATAGTGGGTGTTGGCAGGTTCTATAATGGCGATGCTTATATTTTTATTTTTTGCTAGCAACTGTGCTGCGGTCATGATACCAGCAGTGCCTCCGCCAATAATCAGAATCTCATATTGTGATTTCATCGGTTAAAATTTTGTTGATTTCTGAAAAATAGGGAGTCTTTTTTGTAAATATTGTAACAATTGTTACATAATCCGTAAAAGCTACTTTTTTAACAGCTTCAGAAATAGCTCTTTACCGGCTCTGGGAGGAATCGAATTGTAAGCCCGTTCTAAGAGGTCTATTTTAAATAAAGGGGAAAAATAGGAATCGTATTCCTGAAGGCTTCCGCCGAAAGGAGGCCCTTCTTCCGTAAGGGGGAAATCAAATAGCAGCCCCACCAGTTTCCCATTGGGTTGAAGGAGCTGATGCATTTTTTCGGCATAGGCCTTCCGAAGGGAAGGATGTAAAGCACAAAAAAAGGTTTGTTCGATGATGAGGTCGAAAGATCCTTCAAAATCAAAGAAATTTTGATGTATCAATTGCTCTTTTGGAAAGGAAGGCATTCTTTTTTGGATATTGGAAAGCGCCGTTTCGGAAAGATCTAATACAAAAACATTCTGAAACCCCTTTTCAAAGAGGTACTGGGCTTCGTAGGAGTTTCCCCCTCCGGGAATTAAAATCTGTAGAGAGCGATCTTCCAACTGATCGAAATAGGTTTTTAAAGGGGTAGAAATATGCCCAATATCCCAGCCTGTGGTGCCATTTTTATAGCGGTTGTCCCAATAGGTTTCATCAAATTCCATGGACTAAAACTACGGCTTATTTTTCAAAGCTAATGCTCCAGATACCGCGCACTTGATTCACGTCGTATCCTGTGGCCAAATCGGTAGGATACAGACTCTTTATTTTGGCAAAAGTTTCAGCTTCCAAAGTTTTATTAGGAACACCGTGGCATTGCAAACACATGGAATTGGTTACGATGGGATAGTAGAAATTCACTTTGTTGGAAGTACTATCTACGATGGCTTGGGGTTCCTTTCCGGCAGTGATATCCTGTTGAAATTTCTGAAGGTATTGGATTTCCTGTGAGGAAGCCTTGTTATTTGGATTCCGATAGTTATCGGACACCCTTTTAATAGAAGCTTGATGCACCGTGGCCATGCTATCAGTAATAGGATACGCCTTAACATTGCAAAACTCCAACGCGGCCAAAGTCCCTTCCTTTTGGATTTTCCCCATGAGGTTTTTTCCTAAGACTGCTTTGGTAGAAAGTGCCATTTGCAAGCCTTTCTCTTTATAGGAGGCAGGAGTTTGGGAACTTCCCATTCCTTGACGCATTTGTTTTCCTTTCCCCTTTCCTTTGCCTTTCCCATGTTCTTGGTTGAAATGGTCTTCAAACCATTCGGGCTGTACGATATCATACTCGTACAGGTATTCCCCGATTTGCTGAATCACTTCATCGGTATAAGGTTGGTACGGCATGACTCCAAATTTTCGAATGGCTCCGGGCATTTTGGCGTTTTCTTCGGAAGGCGCTTTCATCCATTGGGTAAAAGCATTCATAAAATCTTCTTTGGAAGTGTCTTCAGAAATATAATGCATTTTCACGGCAACCATAGGTGGTGCAATGCGGTCTTCCATGGCTGCGGAAGGACTATGGCATACATAGCAATAGGTTTCCATCAGTTTTTTACCAGGATGCGGTTCCTGAAGTGTTGCAGGCGTATCGGTTACTTCAGCGTATTCCTTTTTAGCCGTGTTATGACAACTTAGCAATAAGAAGGAAAGCAGTATGGGAATGAGATAGTTCATTAGGAGCTCATTTTACCGGTGGCACAACTTACAAAAGACTTCGCCTTTGTGATCATGGAGTTTTTGGCTCCTACAGGCGGGTATCCTATTTCAGTAAGCTTTTTTTCTACAATTTCTAAGGTAGTTTCTGCTTCGGAAGAAAAAGAAACTTTACTCAAATCCACATCTACGGAAATTTCATGAATGCCCTCTATTTTTGAAAGGGAATCAATCACCGTTTTGGCACAACCGCCACATTTTAAATTCTGAATGTCTACAAAATAGTTCATAGTATTTCTTTTAAATTACCAGCCTAGATAACCCCCTCGAAGGTCGTATATTTTTTTGAAGCCCAAGGAATCTAGCCTTGCAGCTGCTTTCTGACTCCTATTGCCCGAACGGCAGTAAATGTATACGGGTTCATTTTTATCTAATTTGTCAAACTCTTGTTGAAAAGTAGCCTGGTCGAAATAATCGATATTGATAGCGTCTTTAATATAGCCCGCTTGGTATTCTTGAGGAGTTCTAACATCCACTAGTTGCACGCTATCTTTTTCAATAGCAGTCTTAAATGCTTCTTTTGCTAGAATTTTTATGGTATCTGTTTCTTGTGCAGCACCAAATAATGAGGTAAAAAAGGACATAATAATCAGTATTTTATTCATTTTATCATGGTTTAAGATAAGAAGTAGCCCAAAGATAGGGCTACTTCCTAATCAACCAACTAACCAACAACTTCTTATAGCGATTTTTTCGCTAAATAGAAGTCGATTTTTTCGCAAGAGTCATCATTAAGTCTTGCTTCCATTTCTGCTAGGGTTTTGGGCGGCGGTACAATTACCTTATCACCTTTCTTCCAATCTAGCGGCATGGCAACCTTATATTTATCGGACGTTTGAAGCGCTTCCAGAGCTCTTAAAATTTCGTCCATATTTCTACCCACATTGAGTGGATAGTACATGATTAATCGTATTTTTTTGGCAGGATCGATAAAGAATACGGCTCTTACGGCTGCGGTTTCACTTTCGTTGGGCTGAAGCATTCCATACAGTTTAGAGACCTTCATGTCCAAATCGGCAATAATGGGAAAGTCAAAATAGACTCCTGTATTCTTTCGAACATTATCCACCCATCCCAAGTGTGCATGGATGCTATCGATACTTAATCCTAGGAGTTCTGTGTTTAGCGCATCAAATTCTGCTTTTCGAGTAGCAAATCCACTCATTTCGGTGGTACAAACTGGGGTGAAATCGGCTGGATGCGAAAACATGACAATCCATTTATCTTTTGCGAAATCGCTCAGTTTTATTTTTCCTTTGGTAGTGATGGCTTCAAAATCGGGAGCCTGATCGCCAATACGAGGCATTCCGCTTATAGGTTCTGGTGTTTCCATGTACAATTTATTTTAAGCTAAAGTAGCACTTAGCTAAGGCGCGCACAGTAACACAAGTTACATAAGGTGTTAATTCCATAAAAAAAGGAGCCATGGAGCTCCTTTTTATTTATTTAAGCGTGGAAGGACATACATAATTGGTTTTTGGAATATCGGTTTTTTTGATATCGTCGAATCCGCCAGCAACATCAATAATGTTATGAATTCCACGGCTTTTTAGTATAGAAGCGGCGATAACACTTCGGTAGCCACCTGCACAGTGGATGTAAAAAGGTTCTTCTTTAGGGAATTCAGCAAGGTAATTATTTAGAAAGTCCAAAGGGGTATTCTTAGCATCCTCTACATGTTCGGAAGCATATTCCCCTTCTTTTCGTACATCAAAAACCGGGACTTTTTCTTCCTTTAAAATCGTTTCCAACTGTTTCGCTGGAATAGAATCTAAAGTGTCATATTCCTTAGCAGCCTTTTTCCAAGCTTCAAAACCTCCTTCTAAGTAGCCCAACGTATTATCAAATCCTACCCTAGAGAGACGGGTTACGGTTTCTTCCTCTTTTCCTTCAGGGGTTATGAGTAATATGGGTTGTTTTACATCGGCAATAAGCGCACCTACCCAAGGCGCGAAGCTTCCGTTAAGGCCTATAAAAATAGATCGAGGGACATGTCCCTTTACAAATTCCTTTTCATTTCTTACATCTAGGACAATCGCACCGGTTTCATTGGCAGCGGCTTCGAAAGCCTCTGGTGACAGGGCACGTGTACCACGCTCCAAAACTTTGTTGATATCATCATATCCTTCTTTGTTCATTTTCACATTAAGAGGAAAGTATTGGGGAGGCGGAAGCAAGCCTTCCGTTACCTCTTCCACAAACTCTTCTTTCGACATGTCGGCCCTAAGGGCATAATTCATTTTCTTCTGGTTTCCGAGGGTATCTACCGTTTCCTTCATCATGTTTTTTCCGCAGGCAGAACCCGCTCCGTGGGCAGGATAGACAATGACATCGTCTGCTAAAGGCATGATTTTATTTCGTAAGCTTTCAAATAAAATACCAGCCAGTTGTTCTTGGGTCATATCGGCCGCCTTTTGCGCCAAGTCGGGCCTTCCCACATCCCCTAAGAACAACGTATCCCCACTAAAAATAGCATAATCTTCACCATTTTCATCTTTCAAGAGATAGGTGGTACTCTCCATAGTATGTCCAGGAGTATGCAATGCAACAATGGTGACATTTCCCAATTTAAATTCCTGACCATCTTTAGCAATGATTGCTTCAAAAGACGGGTTGGCATTAGGGCCATAGACGATAGGAGCTCCTGTTTCCTTGGAAAGTGTAATATGACCACTTACGAAATCGGCATGAAAATGAGTTTCAAAGACATATTTAATTTTAGCTCTATTCTTCTGTGCTTTCTCAATATAAGGCTGTACTTCCCTTAGGGGGTCAATAATGGCTACTTCCCCATTACTTTCAATATAATAAGCCCCTTGGGCCAGACATCCCGTATAAATTTGTTCTACATGCATGGCAATTCTATTTATAACAAAGATACTATTAAAAAAGGCTCTGTGAAAGAGCCTTTTTTAGTTAAAACTTACGCTTTTTACAACAAAGTGGTGGGACAAACATAAGCTGTTTTGGCTACTGTGGTTTCTTTGATCTCATCAAAACCCCCAGTGACATCTACAAATTGTCTCCAACCTCTTTGTTTGAGGATGGAAGCAGCAATCATGCTTCGGTATCCTCCGGCGCAATGAATGATAAAAGGTTCTTCCTTTGGAATTTCAGCTAAATGATCGTTAATTTCATTTAATGGAATATTGATCGCGTCCACTACATGTTGCGAATCGTATTCACTTTTCTTTCTCACATCGATGACCAAAGGTTTTTCAGTAGTATAGTGTTCTACAAATTCTTCCGTGTCGATTCTTCCTATTCTTTCATAGTCTTTATGGGCTTTTTTCCAACTTTCAAATCCACCGTCCAAAAAACCAATGGTATAATCGTATCCCACTCTAGAAAGTCGGGTAATTGCCTCCTCTTCTTTACCAGGGTAAGTGATTAAAAGGATTTCCTGTTTTACATCGGGGATCATTTCCCCTACCCATTGAGCAAAGTTTCCGTCTAGGCCAATATTGATACTATTAGGAACGAAACCTTTGGAAAAATCATCGGCATTACGGGTATCGAGCATTAAAGCGCCAGTTTCGTTAGCAGCTGCTTCAAAGGCCTCTGGGGACAAGGGTTTTTCCCCACGCTCCATAACCGTGTCCAAGCTATCATAACCTTTAATATTCATGAGTACATTTTGGGGAAAGTACACAGGAGGTTTGGTAAGCCCAGTAAGCAATTCTTTAATGAATTCTTCTTTCGTCATATCCTCACGGAGCGCATAGTTGGTTTTCTTTTGGTTGCCCAAAGTATCGGTCGTTTCCTTACTCATCATTTTACCACAAGCAGAGCCGGCTCCATGATTTGGATATACAATTAAGTCGTCATTGAGCGGCATAATTTTATTCCGAAGGGAATCGTATAAATGGCTTGCCAGTTTTTCTTCAGTAAGTTCAGAGATTACATGTTGTGCCAAATCGGGTCTTCCCACATCGCCAATAAATAGGGTATCTCCTGTGATAATTCCATGTTCCTTACCGTTTTCATCGATGAGAAGGTAGGTGGTACTTTCCATGGTATGGCCAGGGGTGTGAATCACTTTTACTTGGTAATCTCCTACTTGGAAGATTTGATTGTCTTCGGCCACAATGGCTTCAAACCCAGGTTTTGCCGTAGGTCCATATACAATTTGAGCATCGGTTTTTTTCTGAAGGTCCAAATGGCCACTTACGAAATCGGCATGAAAGTGTGTTTCAAACACATATTTAATTTTTGCTTGGTCACGTTTTGCTCTCTTAATGTAAGGTTCGACTTCTCGTAAGGGATCAAAAATAGCCGCTTCGCCATTACTTTCAAGATAATAGGCAGCATGTGCCAAACACCCGGTATATATTTGTTCAATATTCATATTATTATTTTTTAAAGGTTGATAAGACGAATGTATAAAACACTATAAATGTGTACAGTAACTTATGTTACACTGTTAGCTTAATTCTTTAAAGATGATGTAAATGCCCATGATGAGGACGAACCATCCGAAGCCTTTTTTAAGTTTTTTCCCATTGATAAATTTATTGAGCCAGATGCCTATAAAAATACCTACGATGGAGATTCCAGTAAATCCTAGAAGAAAATCCCATGCGATGTCGAGATTTTCTACATCCCCTATAAAACCTATAAGCGATTTTATAGCAATAATGAGCAAGGAAGTTGCCACTGCTTTTTTCATGGGAAGTTTGGCAAATAGCACCAAAGCGGGAATGATTAAAAAACCTCCTCCGGCTCCTACAATTCCTGTGAGAATACCTACAACTAATCCTTCTATAATGATTAACGGATAATTGTAAGAAATCTGTTGTGCTGGCTCCAAGGATTCTTTTTTATTTTTAATCATGGAAATAGAAGCTACTAGCATGATAATAGCAAAAAACACCATAATCCCTAAATTCTTGGTAAGAATGAAGTTGCCTACGGTAAAAATTTCTTCGGGAATGGCAGGCACTAAAAATCTTCGGGTAAGATATACTGAAATAAAGGCAGGAATGGCAAAAACAATAGCCGTTCTAAAATCGACTAATCCTTTCGAAATATTACGCAGGGCCCCTACTAAAGCTGAAGCTCCTACCACAAATAAGGAATAAGCTGTTGCAGTCACTGGATTAATGTGCAGTAGGTATACTAAGACAGGTACCGTAAGTATGGATCCTCCTCCGCCAATTAACCCGAGGACAATACCAATTAATAATGCTCCTATATAACCAAGAATTTGAGTTATTTCCATAATACTAGCCAAACTTAAGGCTAAGGATTATAAAAACTTGTAACAAAGGTTACAGAGGGATACTAGGAAAGTACTTCAATATTATTTCTGTGTAACTTAATTTTCCCTAATTTTTCCAGGTTCTTCAAGAGTCTTGAAATGACCACTCTAGAAGTATGAAGTTCATAGGCAATTTCTTGATGCGTTGTTTTAACGGTATCTTCGTTATTTACCTTAACTTTTTCATATAAATACTTCAGGAGACGTTCGTCCATTTTCATAAAAGCGATACTGTCAATGGCTTCTAGCATTTCCATAAGCCGATTGTGGTAACTTTCAAAAACAAAATTTCTCCAAGATCGATATTTTCCAGTCCACTCCTCCATTTTTCGTATGGGGATCATGATCAATTTCGTATCCATTTCAGCAATGGCCCTTATTTCACTTTTCGTTTGTCCCATACAACAACTTAAGGTCATGGCACAGGTTTCACCTCTTTCCAAAAAATACAGTAAAAGTTCATCTCCATCATGATCTTCCCTAAGCACCTTAATGGCGCCTTCTACAAGAAGGGGCATTGATTTTATATATTCTCCTATTTCGATTAGGGTAAAGCCTTCAGGTACTTCTTTAAAAGTACCGACTTGATTGATTTCTTCAATTAAATCGTTTTCAAAAAGATGTCCGTAACTATTCTTAAGCTCTTGGATCATAATTTAATTTTAAATGTAAGATATAAAAAAAGCCAAGTAAAAGTACTTGGCTTTTCTTAAAAAATTAGGGGGTTTATTTCACAATAAGTTTTTTGGTAACCGAAGCATTCTCGGTATTCACCTTCACAAAATAAAGCCCTGTAGCCATTCCGGACACATCAATATTCATTTTAGAAGTGCTTCCGTTATTGGAAACAGAAGTCATTACTTGCCCTAAATTGTTCAGTAATGATACTTCCGTAATTACTTGACTATTTTTTAACTCTACTGAAATAAAGTCTGAAGCAGGATTAGGATAAATAGAAAGGTTTCGCTCTAAGGCTACTTCTTCAATTCCTAGTTCACAATCAAGAATTCCTCCTGCATAAAACTTCGCATTGGCACGTTCGCCTACCCATCCTTCAGAATCGTTTCGAGGGGCTACAGAATACCAAACTTCAGCTTCTGGATCGGTAATTGGAATAGTAATAGATTCACCTGTACTATTGCCAACTAATTCCATGTATTTTTCTCCAAGGATATATAAATCGTAAGATTCTGCCTCAGGGACTTCAATCCAGGAGAAGGTAGCTTCTGTATCACATACATTGGTGATGGCAAAAGTGGTAACAATACTATCAACAACGTTGAAAGTGTCATTACTTTCATCAGATGCCGAACCACTACTTACTCTAACCTTTACATCTCCTGAGTACAATCCGTCAGGCATTGTCCAAGACCAATAATTTAATGAAGTAGTTCCAATGGTGTTCCACGTGGCACCATTATCTGGGGTATATTCTAATGTGAAAGGGCCATTGTCATTAATAGCATCCCAATGTATTATTGGGTTTATTCCTCCTTGTTTGAATAATTTTTCCCCTCCATTTGGATAGGTCACAGTAATGTTATCTTGAATGATTTCGTATACTACAAAATACTCCTGAGGACCTTGAGGTACATTAAATCCACTTACATTAACTGTATAATTTCCAGCGGAAGGGTTGTTGATCAATACTTGCTCCATGTTATTTAGGTGGTCTACCCCTGGTGCGGCAGGAGTGTCCAGCGCAGTGGCATTTGGAGTAGAATCCAATACCCAAGGTTGAATGGTACTGCTAGAAGGATCTGTTACCAGCATGTCTAAATCGTTAACAAGTGTAGGATTGGCTCCTGGCGCTGCCGTAGGATCTTTCCAATACACCATGAATCTTACTTGGGTTGTTCCACTTGGAACATTAATGGTATGAGAATTAGTGTTGCCTTGAGTTACATTATCAGACAAATATCTTTCGTCCAATAATAACTGTCCTGCTCTACCAGCATTTACGATTCCCCACCCAAACTTAAAGTCGGGACCTACGTTTCCAGCTTCGTTTGCAGTATTTAATAAGGCAGCTTTAATCAAGGCAGAATTAGGTAAATTTCCACCATTTTCTTCCATGTAAATCTGATAAAGTTGTGCAGAAACACCCGCAATTCCTGGAGCTGCACCTGATGTTCCACCAAAATTCAAATAATTATGATTGGGTGCAGTAGAACTTTGCTGTCCATTGGCAGCGATATCTGGCTTAATTCTTCCATCGGTGGCAGGACCTCTACTACTACTAGATACCAAATCTCCAGTAAAGAAGGTATTTGCGGTAGCAATACTATTTTTAGCTTGTTTGTGTCCTCCTGTGATATTACCCCATTGACTTCCAGCACCGTAACCACAGTTAGAGCCATTCGAGTTTCCAGCAGAGAAAACATGTAATAAAGATGGAGTGGTGTTAATTTGAGTGTCAACAGTTACTGCAGCTGTGGTATAACCATCATTACAACCATTACTATAAGAAGAGTTGGTAATTTGGGTATCTCCATTTGTAATACTACTTACAGTAGGATTGTCAAGAAAAGTCGGGTTGTAGAAAATGACTAAAAGGTCTGAACCTGCAGCCATTCCTCTTTTTGTAGGGTTTCTGTTTCCTGCACCGGCCATAATCCCAGATACTCCATCTCCATGGGTATTTGTTCCGTTATTTCCATTTAAACCAGACTGTCTTCCTTCAAAATCGATGTGAGGCCCTACCGGTCCATCGTCCCTACACATCACACCTACACCCGTACCGTCATAGTTTAAGCCAGTACCTGTTTGAGTGTCAATCCAATTAGCTCTGTGCAAGCCTCTTCCTCTGTCGTCGTCCGGAATAGAAGGCGGAGTTATAAGCTCAATCCATTTTACATAAGCGGACCTTGATAAATCGTCTAAACAGTTGTTTGGGATGGAAAGCTCTAAAAAATTACTGTTATCATACGTATTGGTTACTTGTATTTGATGAGAAGCCAATTCACTTAGAACATAATCCCGGCTCACGTTATCGTGATGTACCAATGTCACTAAAATATTGTCTCCGTCCCAAGCCCAGTCTCCAATATTGGCATTTTTAAGATCTTGAGACATTTTGAAACGGCCTTCTACAGGAACGATGGCACGAACACCGCTATTTCTTAAAAAAGCAACGGAAGTGTTCTCAGGAAAATAGAACAAATAAGTTCTGTGTGGAATATAATTTAGCAGTTGTAAATTATTTCTTTCGAAAGCATCTTGAATAGCTTGCGTTGGGGTTTCATAAAATTGGACCCAACCAAAGTAGCCATTTCCCAATCTGGAATAATCGGGCATTTGGCTCCATTCGAAGGTTTGAATGTTTTCTTCTACTTCTAGAGTTTCATCTTGAAAAGTGATGGTGTAATTGGTCTGTGAAAAACCGAACATGGACACCAGCAACAATGTGCACACAAGAAGAAACGACTTTTTTAAATTAAAAAAAGGGTAACTCTTTTTCATGGTTTTGATTTTAGTTTAGGATTGGAATTTGGCACTTTTAAAGCACCAACACATATTAAAAATTTGATTTTTCCGCATAAAATTTGCAGAAAAAACCAAATATATTAATTCAAACTAAAAAAAAAGAGGAAAAATAGTTAAAAAACGATTTCTAATGGACTAATTATTCAAATATTGCTTTCAATTCGGTAGCTTCTTTAGGCGCCATTTTACCAGCCAAAACAAGGCTTAATTGTTTTCTTCTAAGCGCCGCTTCAAAGCGTTCTTTTTCCAATTCGCTTTCGGGAAGAATTTTTGGTACGGGCATGGGACTCCCCATTTCATCTACGGCCACAAAAGTATAAATAGCTTCATTTGCCTTGGTTTTTATACCACTTTCGCGATCTTCTAGCCATACATCAAGGTAAACTTCCATAGAACTTTTAAAAGCTCTTGAGATTTTGGCTTCTACTGTTACGACACTTCCCAAAGGTATCATTTTATTGAAAGCTACATGATTCACCGAAGCAGTCACGACAATTCTTCTGCTATGCCGTCTGGCGGCAATACTTGCAGCGCGATCCATGCGGGCCAAAAGTTCACCTCCAAACATGTTACCAATGGGGTTGGTCTCACTTGGCAGTACAATATCCGTAATAATGGTACGGGATTCGCTAGGGGTTTTTGTAGATTCCATGCACAGATTTTTTACAAAGGTAAGGGGTAATTTCTCTTTGAAAACAAGAAATAGAAAAGTTTAAGAAAGATTTAAAAGAGACTATTTAAGTTCCTGCACCAGCAGCCAAGCTTCTTTGTTCTCAGAATTTTTAATTTTACGAAGGTTTTGGAGTGCTTCCAATCGGTTTTGATAGGAGTGATAGACCACTTGGTGCAACCCATATTTGTTTACACCAATAATTCTAGATGAAAATCCTTTTTCATTAAGTTGCTGTACTTTCTTTTGGGCATTTCCTTCAATTCGATAGGCTCCTGCTACAATGTGGTACTTACCTGCTTCTTCTTTGGCAAGCGTAATGGTCATGGCAGGAAGGGGGTTGTCTATGACAAAAGTAGCTTCCTGGATTTGATTTCCCACTAAGGAATCGGCTTTCTGTTTTTCTGCAAAATTGTGCTTTTCTACCTTCCCTTCATATATTTTCAAACCGCTGAAGCCGCCCAACGTTATCGCCAAAAATCCAATAGCCGCATAACGCATCCATGGGAAGCTCGCTGTGTCTTTTTCTTTGGGAAGAGGCACTACTTTATGGCTATCTTCTTGGCTTTGTCTTTCTATTTCTGGAGACACAAAAGAGGAAAGCCCAAATGCTGCCGTATTGAAGTTTTCCTTTTCAGAAGGAAGAAATTGCACCTTTTTTTCTTTGTTTAGACTAAATTCACCAATGTTTTTCAAAAAAACGGTTTCCCCTTCCAAAAGCTGTAAGGAAAGAGTTCCAGTATAGTTTCTTATTTTCTGAAGGGCCAATTCATAACTACAACCTTCTAGAGAAGCTACGTAATTGGCCAAGATGCCATCATTGGTTTGTAATTGCCGGTTAAAAGACAAAGATTTGCTTGGTGGATAAAAATTTTGATCACGGTCAATCCTTGCTGGTTGGTATTGCGTAAGAAACGCTCCAAAACCAGGGAGTATAACACATTCGTAGCGGTATAATAAATCTTTGATGTAGGTACTCACTTCCATTGAAACAAACATAGCCTATTTTTTTACGGAAGTCAATAGTATAAAGCAATAACTTTTTAACAAAAATATTTTTCCTAATTTTGGAGGACTCCCCCTTAACTTTTTAGAATACTATGTTTTCAGAAACGGAGCTACTATACGTGCTGGCATTACAGCGCGTGCCAAATTTGGGGGAAATTTCAGCAAAAAAATTAATTGGCCTGCTAGGTTCTGCAGAAGCTATTTTTAAAGAGAAAAAATCCAATTTACTTAAAATTGAAGGCATTGGTTCCCATAAGTTAAAACATTTGGATCTAGGGAAATACCTTTCAGAAGCCGAAAATGAACTTCGTTTTGTGAAGGATCATGATATTGAGTACCGTTATTTTCTTCATAAAAACTATCCGCAGCGATTAAAACATTGCTTTGATAGTCCAATGTTGTATTTTCAAAAGGGGAACATTGACTTACAAAACAAAAGAGTGATAAGTATTGTGGGTACTCGAAAAGCAACAACCTACGGTATCGGTTTTTGCGAAAAGCTTTTGGAAGATTTAGCCCCTTTACAACCTGTAATTATCTCAGGCTATGCCTATGGGATCGATATTACGGCACAGAAAAAAGCAATAAATTTGGGATTGCAAACCATTGGTTGTCTGGCTCATGGATTTAATAAAATATACCCACCTTCCCATAAAAAATATGTTTCAGCCATAGAAGCACACGGAGGGTTTATTACTGAATTCTGGAGTGACGATGCCTTTGATAGAAATAATTTTTTAAAGCGAAATCGTATCATTGCAGGGCTTTCAGAGGCGACTTTAGTGATTGAATCGGCAGAAAAAGGAGGAAGTTTGGTCACGGCCGATATTGCAAACTCTTACCATCGCGATGTTTTTGCGGTTCCAGGAAGAAGTACCGACTTACAAAGTGTAGGGTGCAATAATTTGATCAAAACCCAACAAGCCCATTTATTGCAATCGGCCGCAGACCTAATTTATCTATTGGATTGGGATCTTGATAAAAAAGAGAAGAAATCCAACCAAACACAACTCTTTGTCTCCCTTACGGAAGAGGAGGAAAAAGTGTATTCTTTTTTAAAAAACAAAGACAAAGAATTGCTGGATGGTATTGCCTTGCAGTGTCAAATGCCTATTTATAAAGTAGCGGGCCTTTTATTAAATTTAGAATTAAAAGGGTTGGTTCGTCCATTGCCAGGGAAGCTGTTTCAGACCATTTAATACCCAGCCGTAGCTCGTACTCTTTTCAATACCTCGTTAGCTACCAGGGTTGCTTTTTTTGCTCCTACCTGAAGGGCCTTATCAATCTCGTCCAGATGTTCCATATAGTAATGGTATCGCTCTCTAGGGGTTTCAAATTTTGAAAGTAAAGTTTCGTATAAAGCTTGTTTGGCATGACCATAACCATAATTTCCCGCTTCGTAGTTTTTTCGCATTTGGATTACTTCAGCTTCAGGGGCTAACAGTTTGTACAAGGCAAAAACATTACAGGTGTCTGGGTTTTTTGGCTCCTCCAAAGGAGTACTATCGGTTTGGATTCCCATTACTTGTTTCCGCAATTGTTTTTCCGGCAAAAAGATATTGATGATATTGTTTTTGGACTTGCTCATTTTTTCACCATCGGTTCCCGGAATCAGTTTGGTGTGCTCTTGCACTTTGCCTTCGGGAAGCACAAAAATTTCAGTGTTCATTTTGGCATGGAAACGGGAAGCCACATCACGGGTTATTTCTATATGTTGCAGTTGATCCTTACCCACAGGTACTATTTCAGCATCATACAATAAAATATCAGCGGCCATGAGCATAGGATAGGTAAAAAGGCCAGCGTTTACATCTTCCAAGCGATCGGCCTTATCTTTAAAGCTATGGGCCAAGGTGAGTCTTTGGTATGGAAAGAAGCAGCTTAAATACCAAGATAATTCGGTAACTTGAGGAATATCACTTTGACGGTAAAATACGGTTTTTTCTATGTCCAGCCCGAAAGCCAGCCAAGTAGCAGCGGTACTGTAGGTGTTATTCCTTAAAGTTTCAGCATCCTTAATTTGTGTAAGGGAATGTAAGTTGGCTATAAACAAAAACGACTCGTTTTTAGGATCGTTGGCCATTTCAATTGCAGGCAAAATAGCTCCTAGAATATTTCCTAAATGTGGGGTTCCTGTACTTTGAATGCCGGTTAATATTCGGGACATAGCTTCTAATTTTCAGCAAAGGTAATTTTTTTGAAGTATTTGCTCCCTTCAAATGTGTATTTTTGAACTTTATGAAGTGGATAAAAAATTTCTTTATTTTATTTTACCGACTCTGGTTTTACCTGTTGGTCACCCTTCCTATCGTGATTTTATTTCCTTTATTGCTCCTCAGCATTTTAAAGGAACGTTGGTATCCTTTCTTTTTTCGCTTAGCTCGAATCTGGGCGAGGATTATCTTATATGGCATGGGCTTTGTCCCTATTGTTAAGAGGGAAGTTACTTTTCATAAAAAGGAAAGTTACATGTTCGTAGCGAATCATACCTCGATGACCGATATCATGCTCATGCTTTTTGTGAGTAAAAACCCTTTTGTATTTGTTGGGAAAAAGGAATTGGCTAAAATTCCTTTGTTTGGATTTTTCTACAAAAGAACCTGTATACTGGTAGATCGTGACAACCCTAAAAGCAGAAGAGCCGTTTTTGAAAGTGCACAACAAAAACTACAGCAAGGGCTTAGTGTTTGTATCTTTCCTGAAGGGGGGGTGCCAGAAGAGTCCAAAGTATTGGACGAATTTAAGGACGGGGCATTCCGGTTGGCCATTGAACATAGAATCCCCATCGCCCCCATGACATTTCACGATAACAAAAAAAGATTTTCCTATACTTTTTTTAGTGGAGGGCCAGGCAAAATGCGTGTTAAAATACACAGCTTAATTCCTACGAAAATACTCGAAATGGAAGATAGACGAATGCTAAAACTACAAACCCGGGAAGTGATATTGGAAGAACTTAAAAATCCAACGGTATAAAAAACCGCCCTGTGGCGAAAGGACGGTTTTTTTGTGGTATAACCAAAATAACCCACGAAATAATTACCTAAAATTTAAAACTAACTCCGCTAAACACCCCTAGATAATAGGGTCTAAAGTTTGCAGAAGAATTGGTGTAAGGGTTTAACTGATATTTAAACATAGGTTCCACATTTAGTGTAAGGCGTTTGCTTAAATTATAATTAAAGCCTAATCCAATGTTGGTAGAAAAACTCACCGTATTAAGGTTGTTAGCTTCTCCTAAGACGGTCCTAAAATCTCCATCATTTACTACTACTTCATTATTGCCCAAGAATAAGGTACTAAAGCCTCCAATCATATTGACTCCAAATTTCTTGTCGAAAAGGGCATATTTTAATTCAAAGGGAACCTCATAATAGGAAATATTTTGGGTGAGCTCCACATTTGGGGAAGTAGACTTTAGGTTCAATTGACTGTAGGGGTCGGTTCCCCCAGTACTGTTGGTGGCTAGGGTTCCGCGGTCGAAAACACTTAAAATCCTACCCTCTGGCGTATTGTAATCTACCGACTTTAAACCTACTGCTTGCGGTCCTGAAACTACTTCTACGCCTCCTGTGGAATAGCCCACATTAATATTATTGACCCCTGTACGGATACTAAATTTTTCATTGATGTTGTATGCCACCTGAACCCCATACGAAAAACTTACATTTCCCGATTGCGGGTTATCGGCAAAAGAAGGATCAATAGAGGAACCTCCATCTATGGAATTGTAATAAACCGGACCTGCATTGGGAGTTAATTCCCAAGAAGAATTTTTGGTTTCTTCAAGTTGGGTAAGGGCTTCCTCTTTTTCTTCTTCGATGGCATCAAAAATGGACTTCTTCTTGCTACGCTCTTTTTCTTCTTCTTCAAGGATTTCTTTGGTTTCTTCTTTGGCGATGGCTTCTTTCTCTTCGGAAGGGATGACGGTTATTTCCTTAGAAGAAATAGTAGACCTGTTTTCTGAATTTTCCTGAGTTGTTTTTAAATTGTCTTGCCCTGATTCCTTTTGGGTAATCGCCTTGGTTTCAGAAATCGCATCTTCAACAGCAACTTCTTTTTTAAGAAGTGGGTTTTGATCTTTATTTGCGGAAGACTTATTTGTTTTTTCTTCTGCGATTGCGTCTTCAGAATCATTTTCTAAAATAGAGCGTTGTTTTTTCAAGCCATTAGACTTATTGGCACTTTTTTCTGAAGTCACTAAAGTATGTTCCTTTGAAGCGTTGGATTTGGTAATAACTTCCTTGCTTTCCGGAAGGGTTTTTTTATCTATCAAGTGCGTGTCATCATCTTCTTCAACAATACCTTCCTTAACATTATCCAATACTTTGGTATTTTCCAGAAGCGGGTTTTCTTCTTTAGGGGTTTCTGGGTTTTCAATCACAATTTCATTCCCATCCCCAGAATTAAAATAAAGTTTCCCAAACGTAAGTAGTAAGGCCAAAACAGCAGCAACCCCTCCTAGTTTCCACCATAGGGGTATTACTTTCCTTTCTTTCTTTTCTTTTTTAAGCGCCGCTTCTATATGGTCCCATACCTCGGGTGAAGGGGTCGCTTCAAAATCTTGAAAAGACTTTTTAAAAAGTTCGTCTATGTTTTTTTGCTCTTTCATGGGTCACTTATCGTGAACTTATTCTTTTTCCAGATATTCTTTTACCTTCGTTTTTAAAATCATTCGCGCCCTTGCTAGGTTAGATTTAGACGTACCATCGCTAATTCCTAACATATCCCCAATTTCTTTATGCGAATAACCGTCTAAAACATACAAGTTAAACACCAATCGATACCGATCTGGTAATTCTTGAATGATTTTCAATAAATACTGAAGCGGGACATCTTCGGTTTCAACCGCTACATCGGGTGCTTCAATTTGCTGTTCGTTTGGGATTTCGTATAGTTTTTTCTTTCTATACTTCTGAAGCACGGTATTTACCGTAATCCGCTTCATCCACCCCTCAAAAGAACCCTTCCCTTTAAACTGATCAATTCGTTTAAAAATCGTGATAAAAGCATCTTGCAAATTATCTTCGGCCTCTGTTTTATTCGGCGAGTACTTAAGGCAAATTCCAAACAATACCCCGGAATAATTTCTATAGAGCGCCTCTTGAGCTTTCGCGTCTTGCTTCTTGCACTGTATGATGAGCTCTTCTAAAGTCAAATAGGTTAGTGTTAATCTACTGAAAATGAGTAGGCAGCCCTTCCAGGTTCAACTTTCTATACCTAAGATACAAGTTGTGTTGTTAGGTTGCGTTTCATTTTAAAATTAGGAAGAAGCTTTTATGGCTTCTTTTATTTTTTGCTCTAGTTCTTCCATAAGTTCAGGATTGTCTAGCAACAAGGTTTTTACAGCTTCCCTTCCTTGGCCCAACTTGGTATCGTCATAGCTAAACCAAGAACCACTTTTTTTCACAATTTCAAAATCTACGCCTAAATCGATCACTTCTCCTACTTTTGATATTCCTTCTCCGTACATAATATCAAATTCAGCTGTTTTAAAAGGCGGTGCCACCTTATTTTTCACCACTTTTACACGGGTTTTATTCCCTACGGCTTCACTGGTAGTGTCTTTAATTTGCGTAGATCTTCGAATGTCCAGTCGAACGGAAGCATAAAACTTCAAGGCATTCCCTCCCGTAGTGGTTTCCGGGTTTCCAAACATGACCCCAATTTTTTCACGTAACTGGTTGATGAAAATGACGGTACACTTGGTTTTGCTTATCGAGCCGGTCAATTTTCGAAGGGCTTGCGACATTAAGCGGGCATGAAGTCCCATTTTGCTGTCTCCCATTTCCCCTTCAATTTCACTTTTAGGGGTTAGTGCTGCTACCGAATCGATAATAATAATATCGATAGCACCACTTCGAATTAAATTATCGGCAATTTCCAAAGCCTGTTCTCCATTGTCGGGCTGGGAAATGATGAGGTTTTCAATATCGACCCCTAGTTTTTCAGCATAGTATCGATCAAAGGCATGCTCTGCATCCACGAAAGCGGCAATCCCTCCCTTTTTTTGTGCTTCTGCAATGGCATGTAACGTGAGAGTCGTTTTTCCGGAAGATTCGGGCCCGTAGATTTCAATAACCCTGCCTTTAGGGTAACCTCCTACACCTAGGGCAACATCTAGCCCTAAAGAACCTGTAGGGATTACTTCTACTTCTTGCACGGCAGAATCCCCCATTTTCATGACGGTACCTTTTCCGTAGGTTTTATCCAGTTTGTCTAGGGTGAGTTTTAGGGCTTTTAGTTTGGCGTCTTTTTCGTTGCTCATCGGTATTAAAATTGAATGGTTTTGATATGAATAGGCTAAGGTACTATTTCTTTGGTTTCACTACAATAGGAAAACCTTACAAGCTGTAAATTTTGTTAACAATAAACAATAATGAATATTGTTTTGCAAACAGAATTTGTATCTATTTAAAATATGGTATCTTTACCTTTTAAAATTAAGTTTCATCTTCGTCTCTTTTTTTACTGAAAAAGAGCTATATATAATTTCAATATGGGATGTACCAGCTGCGCCAGTGGCGCAAACGGACAACCAAAGGGCTGTAAGAACAATGGAACTTGTGGCACCGATGGTTGCAACAAATTAACGGTATTCGATTGGCTTTCCAATATGTCCCTTCCAGGAAATGAGGAGCCTTTTATGGCAGTGGAGGTGCGTTTCAAAAATGGACGCAAACACTTTTATAGAAACGCTGAAAATCTTTCTTTAACTATTGGTGATATTGTGGCTACAGAGGCCTCACCAGGACATGACATAGGCATTGTAACGCTCACAGGTGAATTGGTACGTGTGCAAATGAAGCATAAAAAGGAGCATGCAAAATTGGAGGAATTGCCAAAAATTTATCGAAAAGCGTCCCAAAAGGACATTGACGTTTGGCAAAAAGTAAGGGATCGCGAAAATGAGGTTCAAAAGCGCTCTCGGGAAATTGCCATGGCTTTAGGGCTTAAAATGAAAATAAGTGATGTAGAGTTTCAAGGGGATAGTTCCAAGGTCACTTTTTATTATACTGCCGAAGAACGCGTAGACTTTCGTCAACTCATTAAGGATTTGGCCCGAGCTTTCAATACCCGAATCGAAATGAAGCAAGTAGGTTTCCGTCAAGAAGCTGCCCGTTTGGGAGGCATTGGTTCTTGTGGAAGGGAACTTTGCTGCTCCACTTGGTTAACCGATTTCCGTTCGGTGAATACTTCCGCAGCGCGATACCAACAACTTTCTTTAAATCCCCAAAAATTGGCAGGCCAATGCGGAAAACTAAAATGCTGTTTGAATTATGAGTTGGACACTTATTTGGAAGCCTTGGAAGAGTTTCCGAAAAGTGACGTAAAACTACTGACTGAAAAAGGCAAAGCCTCTTGTCAAAAAATAGATATTTTTAAGAGGTTAATGTGGTTTTCCTATGAAGGGGAAGGGATGAACTGGCACGAATTATCGGTAGATCGGGTCAATGAAATAGTTGCCTTAAATAAAAAAGGGAAGAAAGCGACCAGCCTAGAAGAATACATGGACCTCAAAGAAATAGATGATAAAGCATTGTTCAATAATGTCGTGGGTCAAGATAGTTTAACCCGTTTTGACCAACCTCGAAAAAAGAGGCATAAGAAACGCAAGAAAAACCGTCCTCGGAACAACCGAAATAAAAACCAAAAAAAGAATGCCTAAGCTCTTTCTTCTTTTTCTATTTATAGGAATGTGTGTTTCCTGTGATTCCAACATTGTAGTGAGCGAAATGAAATCCCTTCCAGGATACTGGGGCCAAAACGAAAAGTTGGAATTTGTTATTCCAGAATTGGATTCTTTAAAAACGTACCACGTGTTTTTCCATGTAAGGAACACCAATGAGTATCCTTACAACAATATCTATATCATAGCGAACATACAATTTCCCCATGGCAAAACAGTCATAGATACCTTAGAGTATAGAATGGCGGCTCCCGATGGTAGCTGGCTGGGCACGGGAATAGGTGGAGTAAAGGAAAGCAAACTTTGGTACAAGGAAAATGTATCCTTTTTTGAAGAGGGGAATTACATTCTTACGGTATCCCAGGCAGTACGCAATAACGGGGAGGTGAGTGGCGTTTCCCAATTAAAGGGAATTACTGAAGTAGGATATAGTATTGAAGAAGCAACACCGTAGACAATGGCAAAGAAAACCAAGAAAAAGAAACAAGAGCAGCAAGATGTGAAAAAACACATCAAAACTTTTTGGAAAATATTTGCTGCAGGAATATTGGCAATAATCCTATTATTCCTTTTAGCCTCATGGGGTGTTTTTGGAAGTTTACCAGATGAGACCAGCTTGGAAAACCCAGAAAAGGATTTGGCAACTCAGGTAATCTCTTCAGATGGGCAAGTAATTGGCAAATATTTCAAGGAAAACCGAACGCCCGTAAAATTTGAAGACTTGCCTCCGCATTTGGTAAATGCCTTAATTGCTACGGAAGATGCCCGATTTTACGATCACGCTGGAGTGGACGGAAAAGGAACGGTACGCGCCTTGGCATTCTTAGGGAAACGAGGAGGGGCTAGTACTATTACACAACAGTTGGCCAAGCAGTTTTTTACAAAGCAAGTAGCCGATAATGTTTTTGAACGGGTGGTCATTCAGAAAACCAAAGAATGGATCATCGCTACCCGATTGGAACGTCGCTATACCAAGGAGGAAATCATCGCCATGTATTTCAATACGTACGATTTCTTAAACTTGGCGATAGGAATAGAGTCGGCTTCCAATATTTATTTCGATAAATCTCCTCAAGACTTGAATATTCAAGAGTCGGCCATGTTGGTAGGCATGTTCAAAAATTCTTCATTATACAATCCTAAAAGAAATCCAGAAGGGGTTACCAACAGAAGAAATGTCGTGCTTTCCCAAATGGAGAAGTACGATTTTATTACTGAAATGGAAAA
Organism: Flavobacteriaceae bacterium; assembly: GCA_002707025.1. Classification (GTDB taxonomy): domain Bacteria; phylum Bacteroidota; class Bacteroidia; order Flavobacteriales; family Flavobacteriaceae; genus PALG01. The sequence goes on from PALG01000033.1 coordinate 169,417, forward strand.
AGATTCCCTTCAGCAACTTCCTTTAGGAGTGAAGTTTACTCCTCAAAACCATGACGAGGGTATTGGTACCTATGTACGGGAGTATATTCGTGGTTTTATGAAGCAATGGGCAAAAGACAACCCCAAACCCGATGGAAGCCTTTACGATATTAATAGTGATGGATTGAAAATTTATACCACTCTGGATTCTAAAATGCAGGAGTATGCCGAACAAGCGGTGGATTCGCATATGAAAAATCTGCAGAAAGAATTTTTTAGCCAAAACGAGGATAATAAAACAGCACCTTTCAGGGATATCAGTAAAGAAGAAGAAAATAAAATCTTAGAAGCAGCCATGCTGCGCAGTGACCGATGGAGGGAGCTTAAGAAGCAAGGAAAATCGGAAAAGGAAATCCGTGAGAGCTTCAAAACCAAAACCGAAATGACCGTATTTACATGGGGGGGGACTAAAGACACGATCATGACGCCTTTAGATTCCTTGCGCTATTACAAATCTTTTTTAAGGGCTTCCTTATTATCCATGGTTCCACAAACCGGAGAAATTAAAGCTTGGGTAGGAGGGATTGATTACAAACATTTTAAATACGATATGGTTAAAACGGGAAGACGACAAATAGGGTCTACTTTCAAACCATTTGTATATGCCACAGCAATCGATCAAATGCACATGTCTCCTTGCGATACGCTTCCCAATACTCCATGGACCATACCCGCTGGCAAGCATGGCAATGTAAAAGATTGGAGTCCTAAAAATAGTGATGGAAGTTATGGCGGAATGATGACACTTAAAGCTGCTTTGGCAAATTCTGTTAATACCATAACGGCAAGATTGATTGACCGTGTAGGCCCCAGACCCGTAATTGAATTGGTTTCAAAGATGGGGGTTGAAACTGAAGAAATGCCCGAAGTACCTTCCATTGCATTGGGAACTCCCGATGTAAGTTTGTATGAAATGGTAGGCGCCTACAGTACATTTGCGAATGAAGGAGTGTTTGTAAAACCAATCCTGGTTCAACGTATTGAAGATAAAAATGGGACCATTTTGTTTCAGAATGTTCCAGAGACTAGGGATGTTATTAGCAAGGAATCTGCCTATGTTACCGTGAGCTTGATGGAAGGGGTAACGCAATCGGGATCGGGGCAGCGCTTGAGGACCACTTGGGCTACCAATTCTCCCGTCTATAAAAAAGCAGTTACAGGATATCCCTATGCTTTTAAAAATCCTATTGCGGGTAAAACTGGAACCACCCAAAATAATAGTGATGGATGGTTTATGGGAATGGTTCCCAATCTTGCTACCGGAGTTTGGGTTGGGGGTGAAGATCGTTCTGCTCACTTTGCCAGTACGGCTTATGGACAAGGGGCTACTATGGCCTTACCTATTTGGGGTGTTTATATGAAGAAATGCTACGAAGATGAATCGCTGGATATCTCAAAGAATAACTTTAGCAAACCCGAGAAAATGACCATCGAAACCAATTGCGAAAAGTATCGAAACGGAGAGGAAGAGATACAGGAAATCCCTGATGATGAATTCGATTTCTAAGAATGAAATAAAACAAAATTAACCCGAGGAATCGGGTTTTTTTGTGCCTATATTTTTGTATTTTTAAGAAAATCAAAATAAAAAATGATCACAAAAACCGTAAGTAATGTTTCTGAAGCTTGTCAAGGCATCAAAGACGATATGACCCTAATGTTAGGAGGATTTGGCCTCTGCGGAATCCCTGAAAATTGTATTGCCGAGTTGGTACGGCTGAATGTGAATGGGTTAACCTGTATTTCTAATAATGCCGGAGTAGATGATTTTGGATTGGGACTGCTGCTGAAAAAGCATCAAATCAAAAAAATGATTTCTTCCTATGTAGGGGAAAATGCCGAATTTGAACGCCAAATGTTGAGTGGGGAATTGGAAGTAGATTTAATTCCGCAGGGAACCTTGGCACAACGCTGCCGAGCTGCCCAGAGCGGAATCCCTGCTTTTTTTACCCCTGCAGGGTATGGAACAGAAGTTGCCGAAGGAAAGGAAGTACGTGAATTTAATGGTAAAATGCACATTATGGAGCATGCTTTTAAAGCCGACTTTGCTTTTGTAAAAGCTTGGAAAGGAGATACGGCTGGAAATCTCATATTTAAAGGAACTGCCCGAAACTTTAATCCGAATATGTGTGGTGCGGCTACTATTACGGTAGCCGAAGTAGAAGAATTGGTTCCCGCTGGGCAATTGGATCCCAATGAGGTACACATTCCTGGGATTTTTGTACAACGAATCTTTAAAGGGGAACGCTACGAAAAGAGAATTGAACAAAGAACTGTAAGAACAAAATAATGGCACTAGATAAAAATCAAATTGCAAAACGCATTGCTAAAGAAGTAAAGGATGGCTATTACGTGAATCTAGGTATTGGTATTCCTACCTTGGTAGCCAATTTCGTAAGAGATGATATTGAAGTAGAGTTTCAGAGTGAAAATGGGATTCTCGGAATGGGCCCCTTCCCTTTTGAAGGCGAAGAAGATCCCGACCTTATAAATGCTGGGAAGCAAACCATTACGGCCTTGCCAGGTGCCTCTTTTTTTGACTCGGCCTTAAGCTTTTCGATGATTCGGGGACAACATGTGCACCTCACCATTCTTGGGGCTATGGAAGTGGCTCAAAATGGAAATATCGCCAATTGGAAAATTCCCGGAAAAATGGTCAAAGGAATGGGGGGCGCCATGGATTTGGTAGCCTCTGCCGAAAATATCATCGTCGCGATGATGCACACCAACAAAGCCGGAGAATCCAAACTTTTAAAAGAATGTAGCCTTCCGCTAACCGGGGTAAAATGTGTAAAGAAAATAGTCACCAATTTGGCGGTACTGGAAGTAAAAGAAAACCAATTTCACTTGTTGGAACGCGCTCCTGGGGTTTCCGTAGAGGAAATTAAAGCAGCAACCGAAGGGGATTTAATCGTAAATGGTGAGATCCCTGAAATGATTTTATAGGATACTGCAAAAGTATTTACCCCCATATAAATCGATGAAATGTTAAATTTTAATGCATTTTATCGATTTTTTATGTTTTTAATCGGTTAATTAGAAAATATTTTCACACTTTAGCGGTCCCAAATTTGAGTAACGAACTTAACCAACTTATGTATGAAAAGTGTCACCAACTGGATGAAAAACACCGCGCAACTTATTAAGAATATTACCTACGTTGCCAAAAAAGTGTTCTTGTTGGTGTAGCTTTTAAAAAACAATACCTTTTTCCCCAAATCTGCAACGATTAAGATAAAGGTTAGCCCGTTCTTTGTGAGGTTAGAACGGGCTTTTTTTATAGGCCTTTCGGAATGGCTTCAATAAGTTTTTTGGTGTAAGCTTTATGAGGGGTAGCATAGATTTCGTCGGCATCCCCAATTTCTTCAATTCGCCCTTCATTCATGACTATGAGTTGGTCTGCCATAAATTTTACGACGGCTAGGTCATGCGAGATGAAAATATAGGTAAAGCCAAAGTCTTCTTTTAATTCATTCAATAAATTCAATACTTGGGCTTGGACCGAAATATCCAGGGCACTAACCGATTCATCACAAATCACCAGTTTAGGTTCCAACGCCACTGTACGGGCAATCCCCACCCGCTGTCGTTGCCCTCCGGAAAGCTCGTGCGGATAACGATTATAGAAGCTTTCATCAAGTCCTACCCTAGACAATAGTTCCAAGGTTTTCTGCTTTCGTATTTCTTTGGTAAGCGCAATTTTGTGAACTTTCATGGGCTCTTCAATAGAGGCTCCTATGGTGAGCCTCGGATTTAAGGAAGAATAAGGATCTTGAAAAATAAACTGAATGTCTTTCCGAAGCGCTCTTATTTCCGAAGAAGAAAGCCTTGTAATGTCTTTTCCACGAAAAAATACTTTTCCCGCAGAAGCTTTTTCCAATTGCAGTATGGTTTTCCCTAAAGTAGATTTTCCGCAGCCAGATTCTCCCACAAGCCCTACTGTTTCCCCTTCAAATACTTCAAAGGAGACATCGTTCACGGCTGTCACCACTTTTTTGTTTTTGAATAAGCCCATATTTTGTAAGTATTCCTTTTTCAGATTTCTGACTTCCAGTAGGGGTTTTTTAAGGTACATCTGTTTGTGTTTTATGGCCCGTTGTTGAGAAGTGATTTCTTTTGGGACAAAGTTTTTCTGTGAAACAGAAGCAATAGTGGGCAGTTTCTCCAAACGTTTCTCCAAGGTAGGCCTGGAAGCCAAGAGCGCTTTGGTATATGAGGAGCTTGGAAGTTTAAAAATTTTATAGACAGAACCCGTTTCTTCCACATTTCCTTGATACATAACAATCACCTCATCGGCAATTTCAGAAACCAAAGCAAGGTCATGGGAGATAAAGATGAGGCTCATACCCGTTTCCTCTTGAAGTTCTTTAAGTAGCTGAAGTATTTCTTTTTGAACGGTAACATCCAGTGCGGTTGTGGGCTCATCGGCAATAAGAAGCTTGGGTTTACAGGAGATGGCCATCGCAATCATAACTCGTTGCATTTGTCCGCCGCTTATTTGATGTGGGTAACTTTTATAGATTTCTGAAGGGCGGGGCAGTTTTACTTTTTCAAACAGCGAAAGCGTTTCCTTTTTGGCTTCTTTAGGACCCATACCCATATGTAAACGAAGCATTTCTGAAACCTGTTCCCCACAAGTAATAGAAGGATTTAAGGCGCTCATGGGTTCTTGAAAGATCATGGCGATTTCTTCCCCACGAAGTTGTTGAAATTCCTTTTTTGAAAGATCCAATAGATTTTTCCCTTCAAAAAGAATACGCCCTTTTAATAGGGTTGTTTTTTGAGGGAGCAATCCCATAATGGCCATAGAGGTAACCGATTTTCCAGAGCCAGACTCTCCTACGATGCCAACAATTTTATTTTTTGGTACGTGAAATGAGATTTCGTGGACAACTTCCTTTTGGGAATTTTTTTTCCCAAAAGAAATGGAAAGGTTTTCTACTTTAAGCATGGGTTGTTCCTCCATAGTTTCAAAGGTACCTATTGTTTTTATTAAACAGAAAGAATTTCATCCGCTTCTAATAGGGTTTCATTCCTTAACCGAAGCAATATCTGGGCCACGGTAATGGTATCTTTTTCACAATACTGAAGTATACGGTCCATGTCGTTTTTTTCGTAATAAACATCCCGTACTTGGCTTCCGTCAATATCATCTTTAGGGGAGGGAATACCTAAGACATGCGCCATAAGCTTTAAAGAAGTAAACGTTTTAAAATCCCCAAATTTCCAAAGTTCCAAAGTGTCTAGGTGAGGAACTTCCCAAGGTTTTTTTCCGAAGAGATTCAATTTAAAAGGAAGCGAAATACCATGAATGATCATTCTTCGGGCAATAAATGGAAAGTCGAATTCCTTGCCGTTATGAGCACAAAGAAGATGTTGAGGTTTGTTGAAATGTGTTTCCAATAAGTTTTTAAATTCCCTTAGAAGGGTATTTTCTTCTCCATGAAAACTAGTCACCCGAAAGTTTCTAACATCCCCTTTCATTTTAAAAAAGCCTACTGAAATACAGATAATTTTCCCAAATTCGGCCCAAATCCCAGCTCGGTCATAAAAGGCTTCAGCAGTAAATTCTTCTTTTCTTTGGTACTGTGTTTTCTGCTCCCACAGCTGTTGAGTGGTTGCATCTAGGTCGTGATAATTTTCAAATTGAGGAACGGTCTCGATATCCAAAAATAGGATATGCTCCAGCGAAATGCGGTGTAACATAGATTGTAAAATTAAATGAGGGGGAGTAGGGTAAAGCTACAACTTTTTCTGAAACTAATTACTTTCCAGCATTCGATACCCTTCTTCAATATACACGGAGATGTCTTCTGTAAATTTCCCTACCCCAGCATCCGGACTTTTTTGATGTCCTAAGCGAACGATCATGATATTATCATTGGGTTCCACAATTACATATTGCCCTAAATGGCCCCGCATCATGAAAAAAGATTTGCCTTTATTTTTATACAACCACCATCCGTAGCCATATTCAGGACTTTCCGCAAATCTTGGGGTGATGCATTTGGCCACAAAGGAGGAATCCAAAAGTTGTTTTCCCTTCCATTTACCATGGTCTTTATAAAGCTTTCCGAAGCGTGCAAAATCACGGGCATTACTGGCCAAACAGCAAAAGGCTTTTTCCATTCCTTCTTCTTCACTATCTACTGTCCAAAGAGCATCGTGTTCGGCTCCCATGGGTTTCCAGAAAGAATCGCTTAAGTAATTGGATAAAGTTTGTCCCGTTGCCTTTTCCAGAATCATTCCTAAAAGCTGGGTATCTCCACTGGCATATTTAAACTTTTGTCCAGGAGCCTCCACAATGTCCAGTCCAAAGATCACTTCTCGTAAGTCATCATCAAAATAGGCTCTCGTCGTAATGGAAAATGGGGAATAATACGCTTCATCCCAATTTGAACCAGAAGCCATAGAAGATAAGTCCCCTACAGTAGTCTGTGCTGCGAGCCCCTCTTGATATTGTGGGTAAAAATCACCTATGGGTTGGTCCAGGCTTTTAATATGCCCTTCCATGATGGCTTTTCCCAGCAGGGCAGTTACCATACTTTTAACCATGGAAAAGGAATTGCTTTTAGAGTCTGTATCATATCCATCGTAGTATTCTTCAAACCAAATGCTATCATTCTTAAAGATAAGGTAGGCCACAGTTCCCAACTCCTTGTTTTGCTGAGCCAGTTTTTCGGTTACGGAAATGCTATTGTAATCTTTATGAAGTGGCCAAGGTTGTGGTTGCTGGGCAGCAGTAACGGTATGATTGTCGAATTTTTGATAATCCTTTAAATAAGCTGTGGTGTGCCCAGTAAGATAAATGGTTCGCACCGCTTTTAAGAGGTAATCGGTATCGGTAATGTAGAGTGTTGCTACAAGAAGAACAATGATAATAGCAAGCCACTTAAAAAATTTCTTGAGTCGTTTCATAAAGCTAAATTTAAAACAATTCTCCCTGTTTTACAGGACTTTCGTGATCCAATAGCCATTTTTTTCTTTGCAATCCTCCCGCATAGCCTGTTAAAGAGCCGTCACTTCCAATTATTCTATGGCAGGGAATAATAATGGCAATGGGGTTTTTTCCGTTAGCGGAAGCCGCTGCCCGAATTACTTTAGGATCGCCTAATCGATTGGCAACGGATTGATAGGAAGTTGTTTTGCCAAAGGGAATTTGCAATAACTCATTCCATACTTTTTTCTGAAATTCGGTTCCCTTCGGATTTAATCGCAATTGAAAAGTAGTTCTTTGTCCTGAAAAATAGGCTTCTAATTGTGTTACGGCAGCTTTTAAATTTTCCGGGATTTTTTCTGAAACGGAAATGGTTTCACCTTCAAATTTTATAGAAGAAATACCGTCCTTATCCCCTTCCAGTGAAATTCTGCCCAAGGGAGAATTAATGGTGGCCTTTTCCATGATTATTCTTCATTTTCATCACGGTTGTCCAGTTGCAGTCCCATGCGTTTCGCCCTGCGCTCCCAATTTTTTCTTGCGGCTACCTGCATATCTTCCACAGCATCACTTTCGTCCATGATCTCAAGGCCCAAAAGGGTTTCAATAATGTCTTCCATGGTCACAATACCAATGGTATTGCCAAACTCGTCGACCACTAAAGCAATATGATTGCGTTGTTTGATGAAGGTATTGAATACTTCCGGTATTGGTTTTGAAGCGTTTATGATAGAGATATCCCTTCGTAATTCCCCTAAAATTTTATCACCACGGTCTTCTACAATTTCTTCCAATATGTCATCTTTTAGAACAAATCCGGTGATATCATGGGGTTTTCCACTGTAAATAGGAATTCTGGAAAAAGGCAGGTTTTTATGTTCCTTGTGAAAGTTTTCCAAGGAAGTACTTTCCTCTTCCATAATCACCACAGGAGAAGGCGTCATTACATCTTTCGCCATGATACTTTTAAACACTAAAAGGTTTTTAATCACTTCCCCTTCATTTTCCTCAAAAACCCCTTCCTGTTCGGCGGCATTGGTTAATGCAATGAATTCTTCACGACTCATGGTGCTCACGTGAGCGGACTTTCCTATCAATTTGGTGGCTTGGGTCAATACCCATAAAATCCCCGTATATTTCAGCGGAAAAATCATCACTTTTAGTCCCGTTGCCGTAAATCCGCCTAAGTTTTTCCAATAGGTCGCTCCAATGGTCTTCGGAATGATTTCAGAAACAATTAAGATCAATAAGGTCATAATCGCCGAAACGATTCCTACCATATTCATTCCAAGAACTTCTACCTTATACGGAAGCTTTTCTGCTTGCACCCCAACAAGAATAGCCCCTACGGTATGCGCCACAGTGTTGATGGTTAGAATGGCGATTAGGGGTTTGTCAATATCTTTTTTTAGATTCGAAAGCACCCTGGCATAGCCTTTTCCTTCCTGTTTTTTCATTTTAATGAAAGAGGGGGTAAAGCTCAATAGGGCTGCTTCCAGCACCGAACATAAAAAAGAGAAGAAAATAGAAAGTATGGCGTATATAATGAGCAGCGTCATGTAGCTAATTTTCCTTAAAGGTAAAATTTTCTTTTTACAAAAAAGCCTTAAGAAAAATTTTAGGGTTTACCAGCCTACATATTTGGGAGGAGCAATGCCTTTTAAGTTCAAATATACCAGAAGTTGTCCTCTATGGTGGGTTACATGGTCCTGTAACAAATTCAATATTTGAAGTTTGCTTTTAGGCCCGGCGAAGAAGTCGACTATTTGCGAAAGTTCTTCTTCGGAAGTGTTTTGAATCCTTTCTGAAGAATTTTTGAAAGCAGTATTTAGTAGCTGAAGCACCTCTTTCTTTGAAATAGCAGGCACAACGGTTTCTTTTTTGTAGGTTTCTTCAGAAAAATAAGTGGTACTTAACCAATCCATATTTCCTTTTATATGAAGCAATTGTTCCTTAAAACTCATCTCCCGTTCCGTAGGCTTAAAATCGTAAAAATCTTCGGGCATCGCTTCGGCAACTTCCCATAAATAGGCACTGGAATTTTCCCATTTCTCCAAAAAGGCTTCTTTTACGGTACCTTTTTGTGCCAATAAAGAGGTAGAAAATAGTAGGAGACAGCTTAGTACAGTAGTTTTCATAATCAAGAGATTAATTTTACCACATCCTTCGCAAAGTAGCTGGCAATAATATGCGCTCCCGCTCTTTTAATGGCGGTTATCTGTTCCATCATTACGGCATCATGATCCAACCAACCTTTCTCGGCTGCTGCTTTCAACATAGCATATTCCCCACTTACTTGATACACCGCTACAGGAACTTCTACGTGGTTTCTAATTTCCCGAACAATATCCAAATAACATAAGCCTGGCTTTACCATCACGATATCGGCGCCTTCATCAATGTCCATTTCAGTTTCCCGAAGGGCCTCATCACGGTTGGCAGGGTCCATTTGGTAGGTTTTTTTATCCTTCGGAATGTTTTGTGCATCTACGGGCGCACTATCCAAGGCATCCCGAAAAGGGCCGTAAAAGGCAGAAGCATATTTTGCGCTGTAGCTCATGATGCCCGTGTTGGTATATCCTTCGTCTTCAAGCGCCTCCCGAATGGTTAAAATACGTCCGTCCATCATGTCACTAGGAGCTACAAAATCGGCCCCAGCTTCTGCATGCGAAATACTCATTTCCGCAAGGAAGTCGGCTGTATCGTCATTTACAATAATTCCGTCGTCAATAATCCCATCATGTCCGTATACGGAATAAGGATCTAAGGCCACATCGGTCATGACCAACATTTCTGGCACAGCAGTTTTCACGGTTTTGATAGCCCTTTGCATCAATCCATCAGGATTTAGGGCTTCCTTCCCTTCATTGTCCTTTAGATTATCGGGTACCTTTACAAATAGAAGCACACTTTTTAAGCCTAAGGACCAAAGCTCTTTGACTTCCTTTGAAAGTAAATCCAAACTGTAACGGTAATAATTGGGCATGGAAGCAATTTCCTCCTTTACCCCTTTTCCTTCCACCACAAAAAGCGGTACTAGAAAATCGTTGGGAGAAATAATGGTTTCCCTTACTAAGCTGCGTATGGATTCGTTGGTTCGTAGTCTTCGGTTTCTATTTAATGGATACATATATGGTTATTTAACCCAATCTCTTGGGGATTGTAATACGTTAACTAATTTTTCTTCTTCGCTTCCTTTTTTGGGGTGATGGTTGTATTGCCATTGTACATGCGGTGGAAGGCTCATAAGGATACTTTCAATCCTGCCATTGGTTTTTAGGCCAAAGAGCGTTCCTTTATCGTGCACTAAATTGAATTCCACATACCTTCCACGACGAATTTCCTGCCAGTCGCGGTTTTCTTGGGTATAGGGAGTTTCTTTTCTTTTTTCTACAATTGGCACATAGGCTTCCAAAAAACTGTTTCCTACTTCGGTAACAAATTGATACCAATCTTCTATGGATTTTTCGGGGGTTCCTTTTAAATAGTCGAAAAATAATCCGCCGATTCCACGCCCTTCATTTCTATGGGAGTTGTAAAAGTAGTCGTCACAGCGTTTTTTGTACTGCGGAAAAAAATTCGAGTCATGTACATCACACGCTTTTTTACAGATTTGATGAAAATGAATGGCATCCTCTTCAAATAAATAATAGGGGGTTAAGTCTTGCCCTCCTCCAAACCAAGCATCTACAATGTCCCCTTTTGGATCGTATAGTTCAAAATAGCGCCAATTGGCATGAACCGTAGGCACAAAAGGATTTTTTGGATGCAGCACTAGGCTTAATCCGCAAGCGAAGAAATCGGCATCCTGAACCCCGAAATACTGTTGCATACTTTCCGGGAGCTTTCCATGTACCTCACTAATATTGACTCCCCCTTTTTCGAAAACCGATCCATTTTCAATAACCCGTGTTCTACCGCCGCCTCCTTCTTCCCGGATCCATGGATCTTCCTTAAAAGTAGCTTTCCCATCAATTTTTTCAAGGGTTTGGGTGATGGTATCTTGAAGATTTCTGATATAATTTACAAAAGCTTGTTTCATGGAGTATTTGTTTTTTCAGAAGGATATAAAATCCTTAAAGTTGCAATGCTCGCTGCCGTGACCGATAGTGGAAATACTAGGATAATTCCAAGCACGGGGATAAACAACAGCAACATAAAAAGGGTGCCATTTCCCATGGCAAGTCCGCTGTGAGAACGAACAAAAACAGTACTTTTTTTATAATCGAAATGCCGTTCCAGGGTATAATCCATATTACCGAAGCCTGCGTAATAGGCCTGCACTAAAAACAGAAGGGGCGTGGCGATGATCCCGACAATGGGAATCAAGCTTAACACTAAAATAGGAAGGGTTAAAAACAGTTCCATAAGCAGGTTTCGCATGTTCACACGGATTCCGCGCCACAATAAAGGAAGAAACTGCGATGAGGTATTTGTGATTTCCTTTCCAGTAAGGTGTGCTTCAATTTTTTCGGAAACAGGCCCCATAAAGGGAGCGCTAAGTGCCATGACCAAGTGTTTGTAAAGTACAAGGCCCAGGGCGATTACGGTAATTCCGCCCATAAAATTGCTAATGCTTCGGAAGGTCTGTGCGCCCCATTCCCAAACCCATAGTTTCGCAATTAGGCTTCCTATGTTATCCGATAATCCCCAGGCAGCAAATCCAACGACCAATGCAATTACGATACTGATTAAAATAGGCACCAAAAAATACTTCCATAGCCCTAACGTACTCATTAACGAGAAGGCATTTCCGTAAGCTTTAATTCCTTTAAAATAATTTTTAAACATGATTATTCTGAAATATAGACCAAGACATTCTCAAAATTCTTTATTTCGTCCACTTTTGCCACTTTTTGGGCGTTTTTAGTCATTTTTTGGATAAAATCAATCGATTCTGATTCATTTTCTTCCAAATTCTGAAGAAAATGAGCTCTTCCAATAGCGTTGTTGTGCAAATCCATTTCCCGATCCAATGTTTCATTTCGGGTTACTTTTTCGTACAAATCGGTTACTTTTTGAGTCCAAATAGCACTTTTTTGCCCATTTTTGGTGAATTTTAGGCAATTTTGGCAAATTTTTACATTCCAGAAGGCGTGCCGGAATGCATTCGCTTTTCCATTTCCCTGATGAGCATTTCCGTACAACTCTTGGCTCACGATCATCGTTCTTTTAGTCGCTTTCCAAATAGGGTAAATTAACAAGGGCTTTTGAATCAATAAAAATCCAAAACGAACAAGCGTTGGGAAACTTAATCTCTTGACTCTAGCCCATAGGTTCATGAAACTTTGTATTCTTTCACCGCTTCCACAAAAGCCCCTGCATTTTCAAGAGGAATATTCGGTAAAATTCCATGACCTAAATTTACAATGTATTTATCTTTTCCGAAGGCATCAATCATTTCTGTCACCATTTTTTTGATTCTTTTTGGTGGACTCAACAATCGGGAGGGGTCAAAATTCCCCTGAAGGGTGATGTTTCCTCCCGTAAGGTAACGTGCATTTTTCGGGGAACAGGTCCAATCAACCCCCAGAGCTGCAGCCCCACTCCTTGCCATGGTATCCAAAGCAAACCAGCATCCCTTTCCGAAGGCTATCACAGGGCTCAGATCTTTAAGGGCATCTATGATTTGTTGGATGTATTGCCAGCTAAATTCCTGATAATCTTCTGGGGAAAGCATGCCTCCCCAACTATCGAATACCTGTACTGCATTCACTCCGGCAGCTATTTTTTCCTTTAGGTATAAAATAGTCGTGTCGGTGATTTTTTGCAATAATTGGTGGGCCATTTCAGGTTCGGTAAAACACAATTCCTTGGCTTTGGCAAAGTTTTTAGATCCTTGACCCTCCACACAATAACAAAGGATGGTCCAAGGGCTCCCCGCAAAACCAATAAGTGGCACTTCATCATTCAGTTTTTCCTTAGTCATTTTAATGGCGTCCATGACGTAGCCTAAAGTTTCTTCAATATTAGGAACAATCACTTCGTTCAAATCCTTAGCGGAACGGATGGGTTTGGGCAACCAAGGACCCACACCAGGTTTCATTTCCACTTCAATATTCATGGCCTGCGGAATGACCAAGATGTCACTAAACAAAATAGCCGCATCCATACCATACCTACGAATAGGCTGAACGGTTATTTCGCTCGCCAATTCTGGCGTCTGGCAGCGTGTAAAGAAATCGTATTTGGCTTTTATTTCCTGAAATTCCGGCAAATAGCGCCCTGCCTGACGCATCATCCAAACAGGAGGGCGTTCTACGCTTTCACCTTTAAGGGCTTTTAGAAAAAGATCGTTTTTAATCATAGGTTACTAAGGTTTTTGCCACTTTTGCAATCACACTTTCTACGGAAGTGGCATTGGCGACAATAATATTTTGACTGAATTTTTTTGCTTCGGAAGCAGTAGTTTCTCCAATGCAAAAAATGGTACTGTTTCCCAAGGTATTTTTTTCAGTAAAACTGGAAACGCCGCTTGGGCTAAAAAATAGGATTCCGTCCCATTTTTGGTCAAATTTTACTGAATTTAGTGTTGTTTTATATGTTTTTACCTCAAAAAGCGTGTTTTTTGAATTTTTAAAGGAAGCTGGAATTTCATCCCTTCTTTTGCTTCCAGAAAAAAACCAAAATGCTTCATTTTGATAATTTTTTTGAATAAAATGAGCCAATTCTGAAGCGTTTTGACTCATTTTTATCACATTTTTATTGTTTTTCGTTAAAAGCGCTTCCGTTTTTTTTCCGACACAAAAAGTATTTTCAAAAGAAAGATTTTTGCCTTCCACCGATCGTACCGCATTCTGACTCGTAAAAATGGCATTTTTAATAGTATTTGGTGCTTCAAAAGGTAAAAATTCAATCTTAATGGCATCATATTCCACCAAACACAATCCGGCATTCAAAAGCAATTCTTTTTGGGAAAGGCTTAATTTTTTAGTGGAAAGGACTGTTTTCACTTTTCTAGGTCCTTTTTAATTGCCGCCATGAGTTCTTTTCCACCATTCGTGAGAATGTGTTGGGCACATTTTTTTCCGAAGCCTTCCAACTCATAAATTTCCGCGGTTTCTTCTACTGCTAGTTTTTGGGAACCATCTAACGAGAGGAGTGCGCCTTTAAAATGGATTTGATCCTTTGATATTTTGGCGAATGCCCCAATAGGAGCTGTGCATCCCCCTTCCAACTCCCGAAGGAATTCCCGTTCTACGGTGGTACACATTTCGGCTTTTCCATCGTTGAGAAGGGAAGTGGCCTGCAAACAAAAAGGGTCGTTTTCCATTGCCACCACAACCATGGCACCTTGAGCAGGTGCCGGAACCATCCAAGTGAGTTTTTCATGGTTTTTAGGCAACAAGTCGATACGCTCCAACCCTGCTTTGGCAAATATGGCCCCCTGCCAATCGTTATCCGAGAGGCTTTGCAGCCTCGTGTTTACGTTACCACGTAAACCCACCACATGGTGGTGCGGATAACGGTGCAGCCATTGCGCTTTTCGTCGAAGACTTCCCGTGGCAATCGTACAAATTTCTTTCGGGTTAAACGGTTCTTTGGTAACCAAAATATCGTCTACCGATGCCCTTTTAAGAACGGCGGTCTGTACAATGCCTTTGGGTAGTAGGGTAGGGACATCTTTCATGCTATGCACTGCGATATCCACTTCCCCTTGAATCATGGCCACATCCAAGGTTTTTGTGAAAATCCCCGTGATGCCCATTTCATATAAAGGTTTGTCTAAAACGATATCCCCAGTAGAAGTGATAGGTTTAAGCTCCGTTTCAAAGCCCAGTTTTTCCAGTTTGGTTTTCACTTCATTTGCTTGCCATAGCGCCAGAGGGCTATTTCGGGTACCGATACGGATGGTTTTTTTCAAGATTCGGTTTTTTCGAGGTCGAATACCTTATTGATCAATTCAATGCTGTGATCGGTAGATCCGTTAGCATTTTTCAAGTGATTGACCACTTGGGTCGTAATTTTTTGAATAAGCCTATTGGCTAAAATTTCAGCATGTTCTTCGTTAAAGTCAGTAACTTTTTTCTTCTGAAAATCGATTTCCCCAGCTTTAATTTCTGAAAGCTTTTCTTTTAAGGCTTTCACCGTAGGAATGAATTGACGATGGGAAGCCCATGTAGTAAACTCGGCTTTCACCTCTTCAATGATTTTTTTGGCTAGCGGAAGCTGCTCTTGGCGTTGTGCAAGCGTTTGATTGGTCATTTTGGAAAGCTCGTCCAAATGCACAAGTGTAACCAATGGATTTTCAGTTACGTCTTCAGAAACATTTTTCGGAATGGAAAGATCCAGAATAAGCAACGGTTTCTTTAAATATAAAAGCTCTTTCGTAATGGTTGCTCTTTGGGCTCCCGTAGCGACAACTAGCACATCGGTTTGGGCAATTTCACATTGGATATCGGAGTAATCCTTCACCAACAAGTTGAATTTCCCAGCAACTTCTTCTGCCTTTACCTTGGTCCTATTAATTAAAGTAATGTGTTTGTTTTGGGTGTGCTTGATAAGGTTTTCACAAGTATTCCTTCCTATTTTGCCCACGCCAAACAATAAGATGTTCTTTTCAGAAACATAAGGTACGCGTGCCATGATATACTGAACGGCCGCAAAGCTTACCGAGGTAGCTCCCGATGAAATTCCCGTTTCATTCTTAATACGTTTGCTGGCTTGAATTACCGCATTGGCGAGACGCTCCATATAGGCATTGAGCATGCCTATGTTTTTGGACTGCCGGAAGCTATTTCGCAACTGACTAATAATTTCGAAATCCCCTAAAATCTGACTGTCAAGTCCGGTCCCTACCCTAAAAAGATGGGAAACCGCTTCCGCTTCCTCATACACATAGGATACTTTTTTAAATTCCTCAACTGTACCTTGGGTATGGTCACATAGTAATTGAATTAATTGATGGGCACTAGGGGCGAATCCATAAATTTCCGTGCGGTTGCAAGTAGAAATAATACTTACCGAAGAAAAGCCTTTTTTTTGGGCATCTTCCAATAAATCCTTTTGAACATCGCCCGATACGCTAAAATGTCCACGGGTTTCGGCATCAGCTTTCACATAACTAAGGCCAATGACAAAGAAATTTTCTTTAGAAGCTTGGGTAAAATGTGGTTTTTGGTTTTTCATTTGAATCTAGTGGTGCAAATGTAAAAGAACAGACAACACAAAAATAACGCTATCCGTATGAATTATATCGAAATGGGTAATTTGAGCTCAAAGTATGACATTTATCAGTTTTTTTGCCCTATTTTCGATACCTTAGCAGTCAATTGACCCATCATTATTTGGAATAATTCTAAATAAAATACGATTTATTATTTTGGAACCTAAAAAAAGTATCGCTCAAGGAATTTACGAAGAAGTGGTTGTCGACGAAGGTATTTTTGTACTGAAGTTTTTAAACGATACTACTGAAAATCAAATTTTTAAACGGGAAATAAGCACCCAATTTATTCAATTTCATTTCTGCGGAAAGGGCTTGGTACAGTTTGAATTCAATCAAGGAAATTACCAGCTTCCGCTTCAGGAGGATCACTCGTTATTATTGTATAATCCGAAAATGGATTTGCCGTTATCGCTTTCGCTTCCCCCAAAAAGTTGGGTAATTTCTATTTTATTGCCCATCAAGAACCTGCATCAGCTTTTTTCCAAAGAGGCCAATTATATCCCCTTCCTAAGTGAAGAAAACAAATCGCACAAATATTATAAAGACGAATTAATTTCACCTTCGATGTCCATTGTACTGAGTCAGTTGCTACAATTTAACCTACATCCTGTTGTAAAACCATTGTATTTTAAAGCCAAGGTGTATGAACTCTTAAGTCTTTATTTTAATGTGCCACAGGATATGGACGTAGAGCAATGTCCCTATTTAAATGATGAAGAAAACATTCAAAAAATAAAAAAAGCCAAGGATATTATTATTGAGCGCATGGCCGAACCGCCTACGCTTCAAGAATTGGCTCAAGAGATTAACTTGCCCATTAACAAACTAAAGGAAGGTTTTAAGCAGGTATATGGAGATCCTGTCTTTAGCTTTTTGTTTGATTATAAAATGGAAGTGGCTCGCCAATTATTGGCAGGGGGCTCACTCAATGTAAACGAAGTAGGGTTAAGAGTAGGGTATAGTACCGCCAGTCATTTTATTGCGGCTTTTAAAAAGAAATATGGGGTCACCCCCAAAAAGTTTGTGATGAGTCTTTCTTCATAAGAAAAGCCGATACAAAAATGATAAAGTTTGATGCTTTTTTAAGAATTACTAACCTAAGCCTTGTTAATTTTGTAAGGCTAAAGAAAGACTATGAAAAAAGGAGTACTACTTGTTAATTTGGGATCACCCGATAGTACCGATCCTAAGGATGTAAAAAAATACTTAGATGAATTTTTGATGGATCCCCGTGTGATCGATGTGCCCCGTTGGGCCCGTATTTTATTGGTTCGGGGCATTATTTTGAATACCCGCCCTAAAAAGTCTGCGGAAGCCTACCAGAAAATTTGGTGGGAAGAAGGTTCTCCTTTAATCGTTATTTCTGAAAGGTTACAGGCAAAAATTCAGCAACAGGTAACTATTCCAGTGGCGTTAGCCATGCGATATGGAAGCATGACCTTGCAAAAAGGGTTGCAAGAACTGAAAGATCAAGGCGTGACCCATACCTTGGTTATTCCTTTATACCCTCAGTTTGCCATGGCAACTACCGAAACCATTAACGTTAAAGTTGCCGAGCTTCAAAAGCAGTTTTTCCCTAACATGGAAATTTCTTCCTTACCCGCATTCTATCATCGGGAGGATTATATCGATATTCTTTCGAAAAGCATTTCCGAAGCTTTGGAAGGAAAAGACATAGAGCACCTTTTGTTTAGTTATCATGGAGTGCCAGAGCGACACATCCGAAAGAGTGATATTACGAATGGACATTGCAAAATAGACGGTCAATGTTGTAAGACGCCTTCGGAAGCGCATCAATTTTGCTACCGCCACCAATGTTTGGACACCACTCGACAGGTAGCGCAAAAATTACACTTGAAAGAAGGGACTTATTCTACTTCTTTTCAGTCGCGTTTAGGGTTCGATCCATGGTTGCAACCCTATACCGATAGAACGATAGAGCGTTATGGAAAACAAGGAATGAAGAAATTGGCAATCGTGACTCCCGCTTTTGTGAGTGATTGTTTAGAGACTTTGGAAGAAATAGCGATGGAGGGAGAGGAAATTTTTCACGAAGTAGGAGGAAAAGAGTTTACCACCATCCCTTGCCTTAACGATCGTGATGATTTTGCAAAATTACTATCCCAATGGATAGAAGAATGGCAACTAAAAGACGTTAAAACTGCAATAGCCTAGATGGCAAACCAATCTGTAAAATTAGGGACCGAACCTATTAGCAAACTCTTGGTTCAACAAGCGGTACCTGCATCGATAGGAATTTTAGTCATGTCCCTAAACATGATTGTGGATACTATTTTTGTAGGACGTTGGTTGGGACCCTTGGCCATTTCAGCCATTACGGTAGTGATTCCCGTAACTTTTTTTATTGGCGCTATCGGTTTGGCCGTAGGAATTGGTGGAAGCTCGGTATTGTCAAGAGCTTTGGGAGCCGAAAACCATAAGAAAGCCTTGAAGGTGTTTGGTAATCAAGTCACCTTAACTTTTTTTGCTACGGGTCTACTAGCCTCGATAGGGCTCTTATTTCAAAATCAGCTGATTGAATTTTTTGGGGCAGACGATTCTTTCAAAGAACTAGCACTTACCTACTATCGAATCGTGATGTATGGAATTGTGATGTTGGCCATGTGCATGATGGGGAATAATGTGATTCGTGCCGAAGGAAAACCCAAGTTTGCCATGTATGCCATGATGCTTCCTTCCATTGGGAATATTTTTATGGATTGGCTACTCATTAAGGTTTTTGATATGGGCATGGAAGGGGCCGCATGGGCTACTTTTATTAGCTATGGGGTTTGTTTTGCTTTTATCTTTTGGTTTTTTGTTGCCAGAAGTGAACTGCGTCTTAATTTAAAATCCTTTTTGCTGGATCGTAAGATTGTGAAGGAAATTAATTCGTTGAGTTTTGTCACCTTAGCCCGTCAAGGAACCATTTCGGTACTTACGGTACTCTTGAATAATATTTTAATTACTTATGGTGATGCGTTGGATGTGGCTTCCTACGGAATTATCAATCGGATGCTCATGTTTGCACTATTTCCGGTTATCGGGGTTAACCAAGGGTTTATGCCTATTGCGGGATATAATTATGGTGCCCAGAAATTTGCTCGGGTACGGGAATCGATTCAAATTTCCATTAAGTATTCGGGAATTTTGGCACTCATCATTTTTGTGGTGATTATGGCTTTCCCTGCTGAAATAGTTTCCATATTCATTAGCAATTCTGAAGGAATGGATGCTGAAACCTTGACCAATAACGAAGAAATCCTCAAGAGAACCCCTGGGGCCCTACGATGGGTGTTTGCAGCAACTCCAGTAATAGTGATTCAGCTAATAGGGGCTTCTTACTTCCAAGCCATAGGAAGGGCTACGCCAGCTTTATTGTTAAGCTTGACGAAGCAAGGATTCTTTTTAATTCCACTGTTATTTATTTTACCGCCCTTTTTAGGTGTTTGGGGTGTTTGGTATGCGTTTCCTATAGCCGATGTCCTCTCTACCATTGTAACGGGCTATTATTTAAGGAAGTCCGTAAAAAAAGTATTGGTGACAAAATAAAAAAGGAGCTTTCGTAAAGCTCCTTTTCTGTACTAAATTTTAGAAAACTTACCAGATTCGTACCCGATCTTCTGGGGCGATATACATACTATCTCCTTCTTTGATATTGAAAGCTTCGTAGAAAGCATCAATGTTCAATAAAGGTTGTGTAGCTCTGTAGCGGCCCGGTGAGTGTGGATCGGTTTGTATTTGAGTACGGGTGTATTCCTCGGTTTGTTTGGTTCTCCAAACGGTAGCCCAACTCATAAAGAAACGTTGCTCTGGAGTAAACCCGTCGATCTTGTCGGGTCTTCCATTTTCTTTATAGTAGCGTTGTAAACCATCGTAAGCTCCCAGAAGGCCCCCTAAGTCACCAATATTTTCACCGGAAGTGAATGCCCCATTAATATATAGGCTATCCAATACTTCAATCTGATCATACTGTTCTGCCAATTTGTTTACTCGTTCGGTAAACTTGGTTAAATCGTCTTCGGTCCACCAGTTCACTAAGTTACCATTAGCATCAAAACGGGCACCACTATCGTCGAAAGCATGGGAAATTTCATGTCCAATTACAGCACCTATCCCACCATAGTTTACGGCCTCATCAGCTTTGTAATCATAAAAAGGAGGTTGTAGAATAGCCGCAGGGAATACAATTTCATTATTGAAAGGATTGAAGTATGCATTCACGGTTTGTGGAGACATACCCCATTCGGTCCTATCTACAGGTTCGTTGATACGGCTTAAATTATCTTCCAATTGCCATTGGGAGACAGCCACCATATTTTCGTAATAACTATTTTCTGGTTTTACAGCTAAAGTAGAATAGTCTTCCCATTTATCGGGATACCCAATTTTTACGGTAAACTTATCCAGTTTTTCAATCGCCTTTAATTTGGTGGTATCACTCATCCAATCCAATTGTTGTACCCTGCCTTTGAAGGCTTCAATAACATTGGCGATCATGTCTTCCGCTTTGGCTTTCGCTTCTGGCGGGAACATTTCGTCTACATATAATTTTCCTACCGCTTCCCCTACCGTTCCATTTACGGTAGAAAGTGCACGCTCGTTGGCAGGTTTTTGTTTTTTTGCCCCCCTTAAGGTTTTTCCGTAGAAATCCCAATTGGCTTTTTCAATTTCGGTAGATAATAAACCAGCATTGCTATTTAGGGTAGCCCATCGCATGACGGTTTTCCAAGTAGCTAAGTCTCCTTCTTTAAAGGTTTTTTGTACTACTCCCATGTATTTAGGCTGCATCACCATGACCGTGTCTACGGTTTTGGTCACGCCAAGATCCTTAAATGCTTGTTCCCAAGAAACGGCTGGAACCATTTCCTGTACCTGTTTCATAGAACGTGGGTTATTGAAATTTCTGAAATCCCTACTCGCTACTTTATCCAAGCGAGGTTCGGCCAACTTGGTCTCAAAAGCCAAGATGGTTTCTGCTTGTGTACGGGCTTCTGCTTCCGAATCGCCTAAAAACTGAAGCATACGGGTAATGTGGTCTACATATTGCTGACGGATTTCCACCGACTTAGCATCATCATTTAGATAGTAATCCCGCTCGGGAAGTCCCAGTCCTCCAGGAGTAATGTAGCAAGCGTTCATAGAACTGTCGTTAGGATCTGAAAAAGCGGCTACTCCAAAGAATGGTTGTGATACTTCCGCTGCATTTTCAGTCATAACCTTTTGGAACTCCTCCATCGAGCTAATACCTTCAATTTTTTCCAAAATGGGAAGAATAGGCTGGATGCCCGCTTCATTTCTAGCCACAGTATCCAATTCCGACTCAAAAATCATCAAGGCCTTGGCTTGATCGGTATTAGGGGCATATTTGTCACTTTCTTTTGCTGTCTTCAAAATGGAAAGCATGTCTTCGTCTGTTTTTTCACGAAGAATGGTAAATCCACCCCAACGGGTTTCATCATCCGGAATTTCGGTATTTTTCATCCAGCTTCCGTTGACGTAACTGTAAAAATCGTTTTTTGGATTCACGGTGGTGTCCATATTGGCGAGGATGATTCCGCGTGGTTCCGTGTCTGTTTGCGCCGTCTCTTTTTTCTCTTCACATGCAGTGAAGGTCACGGCAAGAATTCCTAGGAACAGTGAACTCTTATACATTATTTGTTTCATGGGTAAAATATTTGAAATAAAGGAAGAGGGATTGCCCTTGGTTTCCATCTTCGTTGGGTTTGTAAATCGATTGGTTGGGCATTTCATATTGTAAGTCTTTTAAAAGACGGGTTTTTATAGGTGATGTTACGTTATAAGTAGCGTTTTATCATATTTGTTACAGGCTATTTTTGTTGGTCCTGAAGTTCTAGTTGAAAAATGGAATCACGCGCTTTTTGCTGCTTTTCCAACTCTTTTTCCTCATTATCTTTCCTTTGTAAATCGATTTTATCCTTTTGCACTTTTTCATCTATCTGAACGACAAAGTTTTTTACCGCGTTTCGGGTTTCGTCGATTTCATTTTCAATTTTTAAAGAATCAAACCTTCCTTTGTTGGCCTCTTGCTTTAAAAGATGGATACGGGTTTTCAAAATAGTGAGTCTAGAGCTTACTGCTTGCGAGTTTAAGGTATCTGGAATACTCTTGGAAAGGGAATCGGTTTTAGTAAGTAATTTTTCTGAAACAAGTTTAACCCGCTCTAAAGATAAAGTTTGTAAAGCCAGCACTTCATTTTGAAAATCATTGTAAATAGGCCAGTCTTCCAAAATGGCTTGCGTATTGGCACTTACCTTCGGAAAGCGGAAAGAATTCTTTCCGTAGAGGGTCGTGTCTTTAACTACAGTTACCGGTACTTTTTGTTCTTCTTTCGAATTAGTATCGTTGCAGGAAACCCCTAAAATGCTAAAACTCAAAAAAATGATGAAAAATCGCATGCCTAAAATTGTCTCGCAAATATAAAGTACTTGCGGCAAAGTTGTCTTAAAATTTATCTAAAAGCATTTCGATATGGTTATCTTTACATTCATTTAGAAAAAATCATGAAAAAAAGAATTCTTATCATAGGGGCCTGTGGGCAAATAGGTACCGAACTTACTGCAAAACTTAGGGAAAAATATTCGTCACATAAAGTGATCGCCAGTGACATTCGAGAAGGGGAACCCGAATTAATGGAAAGTGGTCCTTTTGAGATCTTGGATGCCACCAATTATAGTGCGATTGAAGATATTGTGATCCGTCATGAAATTACCGATGTGTATTTAATGGCCGCCATGCTTTCGGCGACTGCCGAAAAATTCCCTATGAAGGCTTGGTCTTTAAATATGGATTCGCTTTTTAATGTGTTGAACCTAGCCAAGGAAGGAAAGATTTCCAAAATCTTTTGGCCTTCTAGCATCGCTGTTTTTGGTCCTACCACGCCAAAAACCAATACGCCTCAAAGAACGATCATGGAGCCTAGTACGGTGTACGGTATTAGTAAACAAACGGGGGAACGCTGGTGCGAATACTACCATAAAAAATATGGAGTGGATGTGCGCAGTGTGCGTTACCCAGGCCTTATTAGCTATAAAACACTTCCAGGAGGAGGTACCACAGATTATGCCGTGGATATTTACCACAAAGCACTAAAACACGGCAAATATATTTGCTTCTTGAATGCGGAAACGACCTTGCCGATGATGTTTATGGACGATGCTATAAATGCTACGATAGGAATCATGGAAGCCCCTGAAAATTCTATCAAAATAAGGAGTTCTTATAACTTAGCTGCCATTAGTTTTGACCCAGAAGAAATCACCCAAAGTATCCAAAAACATCTGCCTAATTTTTCAATTGCTTACGAACCCGACTTCCGACAGGAAATAGCCGATAGTTGGCCACAAAGTATCGACGACTCTGAAGCGAGAACCGATTGGGGCTGGAAACATGAGTTTTCCTTGGAAGACATGACCCAAATTATGTTGGAAAACCTGAAAGCTAATTATTGAGATAAAGCCAACGTTTCGGCAACGCATAAAAAGACCGCTCTTTCGAGCGGTGTTGTGCATTAAGTAGCCTCGCTAGGAATCGAACCTAGATCTAAAGTTTAGGAAACTTCTATTCTATCCATTGAACTACGAGGCCAATATTTTCCAAAATTAAACATAAAAAAAAGAGCTACAAATTTGTTGCTCTTTTTTGCTCCTCCTATTAGTTCATTATCGAACCGAATTCCACCATTGTTAGAGAATTAACCGAGTTTTATAAGGAGGCTTAGAAGGAGCCACATTACCCATTACCCGGGGTAATTATAATCAAAAGTATATATGGTAGTATCATAAAAATGATCACAAATATATTCCCAATAATTTTACTCTTGGGACGTTCATTTTCATATTTATTCTTGATTCTGTCCACTAATTTTTTTTGTCTAAAAACGAGATAATTAATAATGAATAAAGCTAAAACAGCTCCTCCTATATAGTACTTATAAGTTGAATTAAAGTTTTCCTTTGTTAATTGTAAGATTTTAAGAAATACGAGCAGAAAATATAAAAAAACAGAAATTGTTATTGCATAGATTGGACCAATTTCGTGATTTCCTTTTTTATTAAAAAGCGAAGTTAGTTTATAAAATAAATAATAATAAGGATTCATAGTTACTCATTTATTCGAATATAACCACCAAAGAAACTTGATGTTGTTTTTGGTGCATAAATACCCTTGTAAAATCATATAACTTATTTTCATCATCTAAAAACTCATAAAAATCTTCAAATCCCCCGGCAATATTGTTACATAAAAAAATCCGGTCATAAGATCGGATTTAATTTCAGCTCCTCCTGCTGGGCTCGAACCAGCGACACCCTGATTAACAGTCAGGTGCTCTAACCAACTGAGCTAAGGAGGAAGGTGTATTACCTTTTTTGCGGATGCAAATATATATTATTTTTTATCTGCTGCAAAAACTTTTTCTTTTTATTTAAACAATGCTCTATAAATGTCATTTCCGTTGGCAAATAGTACCAAAGCAATGAGTAAAAAGAAACCGACCATTTGGGCATATTCCATGAACTTGTCACCAGGTTTTTTGCCCGTCACCATCTCCCAAAGTAAAAACATGACATGCCCTCCATCCAAAGCAGGGATGGGGAGTAAGTTCAAAACGCCTAACATGATGGAGAGGAATGCCGTGATGCTCCAGAAAGCTTCCCAGCTCCAATAATCTGGGAAAATATCGAAAATGGCTTTAAATCCGCCAACGCCTTTATAAGCGCCCGTACTTGGATTGAAAATAATTTTAAGCTGTTTCCAATACCCAGACATTTGTGTGGCAAACTTTTCAGTACCTACCCCAAAACTTTCCATAAAGCCATATTCCTTTTTTACAACTTTTAGATAGCCCAATTCCTCCAATTTGGAAACACTTTGTCCAGGAAAAATACCCACTTTTCCTTTTTCGTCTACTTCTAACTCTATTTGAAAAGGTTCCCCATCACGAATAACCGTAGCGGTAAAGGTTTCATTCTTCATCGATTCCACTTTGGATCGAAACTGTTCCATATAAGGGACTTCAGTATCGTTAATTTTAACAATGGCATCCCCTGGTTTTAAATCCTTTCCTTTATTGACGGAAGAATCGGCTACTTGTGCAACCATAAACGGGATGCGCAATTCGAAAAGGGAAAGATCGTCTCCAGAACTCAGTTTTCCGAGGAAATCCTCTGGCAAATCGTAGGTAATGGTCTCTCCATTTCTCGAAACGGTTACTTGACTGGCCGTGATAAGGCTTTTTCGGATGTCTGAATAATTTTCGAACGTTTCTCCATCAATCGAAACAATTTTGTCGCCAGTTTGGAAACCAATATCTTTCAGAATAGGGTTTTCTACTGAATAACCATCCTTCAGACTGCTTGTCGCCACATCGGTATCTCCATAATAATAAGAAGCAAAAATGTAAATAACGAAGGCGATGATAAAGTTCATGATTACCCCGCCCAGCATAATAATTAATCGTTGCCAAGCCGGTTTGCTGCGAAACTCCCACGGTTGCGGTGGCTGTGCCATTTGTTCCTTGTCCATGCTTTCATCGATCATTCCCGATATTTTCACATAGCCCCCTAAAGGCAACCATCCAATTCCGTAGACGGTCTCGCCAATTTTCTTTTTGAACAAAGCAAATTTGACATCGAAAAAGAGGAAGAATTTTTCCACTTTGGTTTTAAAAAGGCGCGCCGGCAAAAAGTGTCCGAACTCGTGTAATATGATGAGTAAAGAAAGGCTCAATAAAAATTGAGATATCTTAATAAAAAATTCCATAGAATACTTTCAAAAAATTGAACGACAAAAGTAACGCTTTGCCGCTTGTTAAAAAAATAAAACGTGCACGAGCCATTAGTATTACGTAATATTTAACTGTTACAGTTTTTTGGGAGCAATTTTGGGCGTAACTTTGTGGGAAAATTGTAAAAATGCTTCAGTTTTTTGCTAAATATAAGTTCTTCGGAATCGTACTCTTTATCCTTTCCGTGATCATTATTTTCTCCATTTATCAGGTTATGAAGCCTGAAAAGACATTGAAGATCTATCAGCCAAACGATGTTACTTCAGAATTGGTGGATACCACCATTCAGTATGTAAAAAAATACCACACCATTGCCGATTTTAAATTAGTGAACCAAAATGGTGATACCATTACACAAGATGATTATAAAGACAAGATTTATGTAGCCGATTTCTTCTTTACCACTTGCGCGACCATTTGCCCTATTATGACAGGACACATGGTAGAAATACAGGAACAACTAAAAGATGATCCAGAGGTTCTGTTATTGTCCCATTCAGTGACCCCTGAAATCGATACTGTTGCGCAATTAAAACGTTATGCTTTAAAAAAGGGAGTCGACGATGCTAAATGGAACTTGGTAACGGGCGATAAAAAGCAAATTTATGACCTTGCCCGAAAATCGTACCTGGCAGCCAAGGATGTTCCTTACAATAAATACGATTTGGTACACACAGAGAACTTCGTTTTGGTCGATAAAGAACGCAGAATTCGGGGGTTTTATGACGGGACCGACCCTGAAGCGATCGATCAATTACTGGAAGACATCAAAATCTTAAAGAAAGAAGGACAATAGTCGTTTTTTTACCCCAAAAAATTCCCTACATTTGCACTGTTTAAATTCAATCTAAATAAAGACAGTGCCTACCATTGCCACGCTTCGAAAAGGGGAAAAAGGGATCATCACCGAGTTTTCGGCCGATTTGGTTCCGTTGAAGTTATTGGAAATGGGCTGTTTGCCAGGAAATGAGGTTTCTTTGGTACAAGTAGCTCCTTTTAGCGATCCCTTATATTTAAATATCAATGGAAGCCATTTAGCCATTCGTAAAGAAATTGCCTCCCGCATTGAAGTAGAATTGATCCCTTAGATATGCCCGAACAGATTAATGTTGCGCTCATTGGAAACCCCAATACTGGAAAAACCTCGGTTTTTAATCGGTTGACTGGGTTAAATCAGAAGGTCGGGAACTATCCGGGGATTACGGTGGAGAAAAAAGAAGGGGTTTGTAAACTTCCCCGCGGAAGAAAGGCCCATATTTTAGATTTACCGGGTACTTATAGCTTGAATGCTTCTTCGGTAGATGAAAATGTGGTGATTGAATTACTATTGAATAAAAATGACAAGGACTTCCCCGATGTTGCCATCGTCGTGTGCGATGTAGAAAATCTGAAACGAAACTTATTGCTTTTCACCCAGATCAAAGATTTGGGGATTCCCACTATTTTGGCTATTAATATGGCCGATAGGATGAAGCGTAAGGCTATTTCAATCGATGTGGAAGCCATGGAGCAGCGGTTGGAAACAAAAATAGCCTTGGTAAGTTCCCGAAAAAATGAGGGTTTCGACGAACTGAAGGAACTGATCTATAATTATAAGACTATTTCATCCAAGCCCTGTTTGAACGCCTCCGTGATTGCCCCAGAATATTTTGGTCGATTGAAAAAAGCGTTTCCAGATCAGGATTTATACAAACTGTGGTTGGTCATTACCCAAGATGTCAATTTTGGAAAATTGGACCGAAATGAATTTACAGGGGTAGATTCCTTTCAAACCGAATCCAAAAGTAACCTAAAACGACTTCAGCAAAAAGAAACCATTAAGCGGTACCAATTTATCAATGAAACCTTAAAGGAAACCTTATTTATTGATGAAGCGAATGCGAAAGATTTACGCAGTAGGTTCGATAGGGTCCTTACGCATAAGGTTTGGGGTTACGTGATATTCTTTGCCATCTTGTTGCTTATTTTTCAAGCAATTTTCGATTGGAGTAGTTATCCAATGGATTTTATCGATGCTAGTTTTGCCAGCTTAAGTGATTGGCTAAAGAATACGCTTCCTCCTGGCGATTTTACCAATTTATTAGCAGAAGGGATAGTTCCCGGGCTTGGCGGAATCGTGATCTTTATTCCCCAGATTGCGTTTCTTTTTCTATTCATCGCTATTTTGGAGGAAACCGGTTATATGAGTAGGGTGGTATTTTTGATGGATCGTATCATGCGGCGGTTTGGGTTGAGCGGAAAGAGTGTCGTGCCATTAATTTCCGGAACGGCTTGTGCCATTCCTGCGATTATGGCCACACGTAATATTGAAAACTGGAAAGAACGGCTAATTACCATATTGGTGACCCCTTTCACGACCTGCTCGGCCCGTTTGCCCGTATATCTTATTATTATTTCCCTAGTTATTCCCGAAAAACGGGTGCTTGGTATTTTTAGCATGCAGGGACTTACTTTAATGTTACTGTACTTTATTGGTTTTGCTTCGGCGATTGTTTCTGCCTATCTGCTGGATAAGTTTTTAAAAATACCCAACCGTTCCTTTTTTGTAGTGGAAATGCCCAATTATAAGGTGCCACTCCCCAAAAATGTATTGATTACGGTAGTGGAAAAAACCAAGTCCTTTGTTTTTGGGGCTGGAAAAATCATTTTGGCTATTTCTATTATTCTATGGGTGTTGGCGTCCTATGGGCCTGGCGATTTCAATAATGCGGAAGCGATTGTGAAACAGGAAAATAGTCGTAAGAATTTTTCAGAAGAAGAGTTGGAGACAGCCGTGGCTTCTTATAAATTAAAAAATTCCTACATCGGAATTATCGGTAAAGGAATTGAGCCCGTAGTACAACCTCTAGGCTATGATTGGAAAATAGGTATTGCTATTGTAAGTTCGTTTGCCGCGAGGGAGGTTTTTGTAGGGACTCTGGCGACTATTTATAGCGTAGGAAGCGAGGAAGAAGAAACCATTCGAAACCGTATGGCTGCCGAAATCAACCCTATTCTGGGAACTCCTAGGTTTAATTTTGCCAGTGGGGTGTCCTTGTTGTTATTTTATGCTTTTGCGATGCAATGCATGAGTACTTTGGCCATTGTACGACGTGAAACCAATAGTTGGAAATGGCCTATGTGGCAATTGTTTTTTATGAGTGCCTTGGCATATGTGGTAGCACTTGCAGCCTATCAAATTTTAAAGTAAATTAGAGTATGCAAACCATTTTAGTTATTATCACCTTTAGTTTGGCCGTTGCTTATATCGTCAAAAAGTTTGTTTGGACCCCTGTTTTTGAATCCCGAGGGAAAGCTTCAGGAACCTTGGATGGGGGCAAAACCAAATGTGGCAATAAAGATTGTGGTTGTCACTAGGCGCATTATCCTAAGCCTACATCAAGGGTCATCATGATGATAAATCCGCCGATAAATCCCATCGTTGCAATATCTGTATATTTATCCATTTGGGTTTCAGGAATCACCTCTTCCACAACGACAAAAATCATTGCTCCTGCAGCAAATGCCAAGGCATAGGGAAGAATGGGTTGAAAGGTAAGAACGGCCCAGGCCCCCAAAACGGCAGCTATAGGCTCTACCAACGCAGAGGCTTGCCCATACATAAAACTTTTGTAGCGTGACATCCCGGCTCTTCGCAACGGCATGGAGACCGCAATCCCTTCCGGAAAGTTTTGAAGTCCGATACCCATTGCCAAAGCTACAGCTCCCCCAATAGAGGCCCCGTCAATACCTGCAGCAACGCCCCCAAAGAGCACCCCAACTGCCAAACCTTCCGGAATATTGTGAAGTGTAATGGCCAAGGTTAAGAGGGTGGTTTTATGCCAAGGGGTTTTAATTCCTTCCTTTTCCGATTCCTTGAAATTGATGTGAAGGTGGGGCAATATTTTGTCCAAACCGAATAAAAATAAGGCACCTAAGAAGAATCCAATAGCCGAAGGAATCACTTTTTCAAAACCTTCTCCCGGACTCATTTCAATCCCTGGCGCCAAAAGGCTCCAAAAGCTTGCTGCGACCATCACACCGCCGGTAAAGCCAAGCATACCGTCCAGTACTGCCCGATTCATTTTTTTGAATAAGAATACAAAAGCTGCCCCAATAGCCGTGAGCCCCCACGTAAATAAGGAGGCATAAAATGCTGCCAATACAGAGTCGATACTCCCTAAATACTCAATAATTTTTTCCATTACCCATCAAGTTTTATATAAAGGTTATCTGAAATCAGTTTGGAAATGTATAATAGTTTTCCATCTAAGTTTATCTGTAAGGAATGGTCAAATTCTTCTTTGGAAAGAACTTCAATTTGTGAACCAATCGCAATGTTTTTTTTGTCCAAAAACTTCAGGAATTCACTTTCCGAATCCTTTACGCCTACACAGATTCCCTGTTCTCCAACCGAAAGCTTTGACAACAGTCTTTTTTGTGAATTTTTGATCAACCCTTCTTTGGTAGGAATAGGGTCTCCATGCGGATCTACCGTGGGAAATCCTAAAAATTCATCCAGACGGTTAATGAGTTCTTCGGAAGCAATATGTTCCAACTGCTCGGCAATTTCATGTACCTCATCCCATTGAAAGTCCAACTTATCTACTAAGAACACTTCCCAAAGACGGTGTTTCCGAATGATTTTTATAGCCACTTTCCTGCCCTTTTCTGTTAGCGTTGTGCCTTTGTATTTCACATACCGAATCACTTCCTTTTCGGCTAGCTTCTGAACCATATCCGTCACAGAAGAAGGCTTGGTCTCTAGTTTTTCGGCAATCGCATTGGTGCTCACCCCTTCCTTAAAGTGCTGCTCTAAGTGAAAAATGGTTTTTAAATAATTCTCTTCTGAAAGACTAAAATTCATGGTACAAAAATAATAAATTTTGTTACACTACAAAATATTTTTAGTTTTGTCTAAAAATAAAATTAGCCAATGTTAATTAGGTTTGTGATTACCACATTTTTTATAAGTATTTCAGCTTTTGCTTTTTCCCAACAAGCTGTTGATGGCACCGTTTTATTTCAGGGGGAGCCTTTGGCATTTGCAAATGTATTTCTTAAGAACACTTCCTTCGGAACGGTTGCCAATGAAAATGGCTATTATGTTCTTGAAAATATTCCCTCCGGAAATTATGTGCTTGTTGCTTCCTTTGCAGGGTATGATTCCGTAGAAAAAAATATTTCCGTAGCAAGTGAGGATCAAACCATTGTATTAACGCTCACAGAAAGTAATTCCTTAGCCGAAATTGTGATCACTGGGACCTTAAAACCTGTGAACCGACTTAAAAGTGTGGTACCTGTAGAAGTTTACAGTCCTGCTTTTTTAAAGAAAAATCCAACTCCAAATATTTTTGAAGCGCTTCAGAATGTGAATGGCGTTCGCCCACAGTTGAACTGCAATGTGTGTAACACGGGGGATATCCATATCAACGGATTGGAAGGACCGTATACCCTTGTGCTTATTGATGGTATGCCCATTGTGAGCGGGCTTTCCACCGTGTATGGGTTGTCGGGAATTCCTAATTCTTTGATTGAACAAGTAGAAGTTGTAAAAGGACCCGCCTCCACCTTATACGGAAGTGAAGCGGTGGGGGGATTGATCAATATCATCACCAAACATCCTGAAAACACCCCGAAATTATCCTTCGATAGCTTTGTAACTTCTTGGGGGGAAACCAATCTCGATGTAGGTTACAAAGCCCATCTGGAAAAAAAAGTCTCCTATCTGTTGGGGGCTAATTATTACAATTATAGCAATCCGATAGATAAAAACAATGATAATTTTACCGATGTGACCCTTCAGGATCGAATTTCCTTATTCCAGAAATTCGATTTTAAACGTGATAACAACAAGCCTTTTTCGGTAGCTGCCCGGCTATTTTATGAAGATCGATGGGGAGGGGAGCTCCAATGGAATCCTTCTTTTAGGGGAGGTGATCAAGTATATGGCGAAAGTATTTATACCAATAGGTATGAGGTGCTGGGACTTTACCGACTTCCTTTCGAAGAGAAAATAGATTTCCAGTTTTCCTATTCCTATCATAACCAAAACTCGGTATATGGAAACACTCTTTATTTGGCCAAACAGCAAATTGGCTTTGGCCAATTGGTTTGGAATAAGAATTTCAAAAATCATGACATTCTTTTGGGAGCTGCCAGCCGATTTAATTACTATAATGACAACACCACGGCCACGGTTACTGCCGATGAGGTATGGATTCCTTCCGTTTTTGTGCAGGATGAAGTAGCGCTTTCAGAAAAACAGGCAGTGCTTCTTGGCGCAAGGTATGATTACGATCAACGTCATGGGTCTATTTTCACGCCCCGTTTTGCTTATCGTTTTAAACCTACGGAAAATGATATTTTCCGAATAAACGCTGGGAAAGGTTTTCGTGTGGTCAATCTTTTTACGGAAGAACACGCTGCCCTTACCGGCTCTCGGGAAGTGATTATTGAAGAGGCCTTGGAACCTGAAAAGTCTTTCAACGTAAACCTTAATTACCTGAAACGAATGTACACCTCCAATGGCATGATTTTTACTTTCGACACCTCTGCATGGTACACTTATTTTACCAATTCCATTATTCCGGATTACGATACCAATCCCAACCAAATCATTTATAAAAATTTAGATGGTTTTGCGACTTCAATGGGGGCGAGCTTTAATGTAGACGCTACTTTTGCGAGCGGCATTAAGGGATTATTGGGGTTCACGTACCAAGACGTTAGTAAAACGGAAAATGGGCAAAAAACCCAACAGATCCTTACCGAAAAGTATTCGGCTAATTGGGCCTTTTCCTATAAAAACTATGCGACCCATCTTACAGTGGATTATACCGGAAACCTTTACGGCCCCATGCGTTTGCCTTTATTGGGCGATTTAGATCCTAGAAGCGAATATTCGCCCGTTTGGAGTATTCAGAACATACAATTTACTTTCGATGGAATAGAGAACCTAGAATTCTATGGAGGGATTAAAAACCTTTTAAATTGGACGCCCAATCGTGGAAACCCGTTTATTATTGCGAGAGCAAACGACCCCTTCGATAAGGAGGTCACTTTTGACAATCAAGGAAATGTAGTGCCTACGGCTAATAACCCCTATGGCCTTACCTTTGATCCTTCTTACGTATACGCTCCAAATCAGGAAAGAAGGCTTTTTGTAGGATTGCGGTATACAATTCAATAAGTTTATTGCTGAAAGGCTTCCCAGTTGTCATCGGCCTTTTGTTGAAGCGCTTCTGGTCCTTCCTTGTTCCATTTTTTTAAGGTATTGACAAAAAGGGTGTCGTAAAAAAGGTATAATTTTCCATTGGAAATAAGGTAGGTTTCAGGATTAACGGAAACTTTTTCTCCACTTTTCCCCATAGCATACGCACAAAACCCGCCGTATTGTGGAAGATACTTCAAAGGGGCTTTTTCAAAATCCATCAAGTGATCGGCATTGGCAAACCAGAAAGTGACCCCTTCAAATTCTGAAGCAAACCCTTTCTCACCTTTCATGGGAGTTCCTTCAAAATAAGAAACGACGTCATATCCTTCCAAAGCAATTCCATCTTTAGCATAGATGGGTTCTTGACCAAAAGCGAATAAGGAAAGTAAGGTGAAATAGCTAACGAGGAATAAATTTTTCATACCATTTTAGTAGGTTTTTTTCTATAACCTTACTAAAATCCTCTTTCTTTTTGCAATTGTTCGTAGGCTTCTTGCACTTTTCTGAATTTTTCCTCAGCCCCTTTTCGATACACTTCATCCATGTGTTGCAGTTTATCGGGGTGGTATTTTTTCACCATTTCCCGATAGGCTTTTTTAATTTCGGGTACCGAGGCACTTCTTTCTACTTCCAGGATTTTATAGGCGCTGTCCGGATTTTTGAAAAACATGGCTTTGATACTTTCAAAATCGCGCATTTGGAGCCCCATATATCCAGCGATTTTAGAAATTTCCTGAACTTCAGAAGCGGAAACATGTCCATCGGCATTGGCAATACTGAATAAAAAATGTACGACCTGTAATCGGGATTCGTAGCGCATGCGCTGTCGGAAGAGTCCGCCGATACGTTGTGCCGAAATCTCCCGTTTTTTGATCACCTCATTAAATACTTTAAAAGTAGCGTTGGCGCGTTCTTTTCCGTAGGCTTGAACAAAGTATTGACGCACATAATCCAATTCACTTTGATTCACGGTGCCGTCGGCTTTAATCACTAAAGAGGCTAGGGACAATAAGTTGAGTTCGAAATCGGCCGGACTCACCCGATCCCGGGAAGAAGACGTGAAAATGGATCCTCTGGAAGATTTGGTTTTACCCAAATTCATATTGTCGAAAATGGTTCCTAATATAAATCCTAAAAAGGCTCCGGGAAGTCTAAAAAACGAATATCCTAAAATGGCCAACAACCAACGAATCATCTACAGTAATAAAAGAAATTAAAAACGAATGCAAAGATAGCCAATCTTAAAACTCTTTACATAGATTTAAGAAACTATCCGTTTTAAATTGGTTATCTTTGCCCCAAAATTGTTACACCTTAATAAAATTAATATATGTACCCAGCAGAATTAGTAAAACCGATGCGCGAAGATTTAACCAATATAGGTTTTACCGAACTTTTTACAGCAGATAACGTAGATGAAGCCATTCACCAAGACGGAACCGTATTGGTGGTCGTGAATTCAGTTTGTGGATGTGCTGCTGCCAATGCGCGTCCAGGAGCTCGTATTTCCCTTCAAAATACCAAAACCCCAGACCGTTTGGTCACGGTTTTTGCAGGGGTAGATTTTGAAGCCGTAGATGCAGCCAGAGCTTTAATGGTACCTTTCCCTCCAAGTTCCCCTTCCATGGCGTTGTTCAAGGATGGTGAGTTGGTGCACATGTTGGAAAGACATCACATTGAAGGAAGAAGCGCCGATATGATTGCCGAAAACCTGAAAGCCGCTTATAACGAGTATTGCTAATAAGCAAAACGAATTGATAAAAAACCACCTTTTTCGAGGTGGTTTTTTTATTTTTGATAACGATGAAAGCCCTTCAAAAAATATTGAGCTATCCTTTTTCCGTGCTATTCTATATTTTATTTGGAATTAGCTTGCTGGTTTTTGATCCCTTGCAGCGTCTTGGGATGGCCTTTTTTGGGTATCAGGCCCAAAAGAAAGCGGTAGGGTTGTTCAATGGGCTTACGGTGCTGTTTCTTCATGTTTTGGGAACAACATTTCAGTTTAAAATTGCTGAAAAGATCCCCAAAAATGTACCGATTATCATCGTGTCCAATCATCAAAGTATGTGGGACATCCCGCCTATAATCTGGTTTCTTCGGAAAATTCATCCTAAGTTTATTTCCAAGATTGAATTGGGGAAGGGCATTCCTACGGTTTCCTATAACCTTCGGAAGGGGGGGTCGGTATTGATTGACCGAAAAAATCCCAAACAAGCCACAGAGGCCATTAAAAAAGGGGCAGAATATATTTCAACCTATAATCGAAGCCTGGTCATTTATCCGGAAGGAACGCGAAGCAGGGATGGCGTTCCAAAACCTTTTAGGAAAAAAGGCTTACTTACATTATTTGAGCATGCACCCGATGCGTACGTGCTTCCCCTTAGTATTAGCAATTCCTGGAAATTGCAGCGCTGGGGTATGTTTCCAATTCCCATGTTTGTACGCCTAAATTTTTATGTGCACCCTGCGATGAAGGTTTCAGAATATGAGCCTTTACAACTTGTTGAAATCCTAGAAACAGCGATTGTTTCTAAAATAGAATCTTAGTTTCAATAGACAAACCGATCTAGTGTCACTTTATCCTGCTGATTCGAAAGATTGATCACCTTTACTTGTTGCGTTTCTTCCGGGGTTCCATAATTTTTGTAAATGGTATATTTTAAATAGGTAGGCGTTGCGGTTTCCGTTTGTGTAGTTTGCTTAATATTTACCATCCAATTCCCAAAGTCATTCTCTTCAATAATAAACTCCTTAAGTGCAAAACCTTGCGCAATTTCCTGTTCTATAAGTTCACTATTGTCAAAATAGGTATGCCACCAAGTGAAATATTTTTTCTTCGGACTCACAAATTGCACTTCAAACTCCGATTGGGGATTGGTATATTCCAATACAATTCGAATGTCTTTTTTGAAATTTGCTACCATAAATTCTGAAGGAATATTTTTATAGTCTATCTTATTTTTGTGATGGGAAATAAAACTCCGGAATTCATTAAAAATAATAGTTTCAATTGGGCTAAAGTCAATATTGGGAATGGTGTTGTAAATCATTTGTTTGTAAAGCGATGTGGCCAGCGAATACCTCCCCACTTCGGTATACATTTTTGCTAAATCACGATAAAGCTGAATATGGCTGGGATACTTTTCAATGGTGTGTTCTAAGACATAAATGGCATGTTTGTACATTTTCTTCTTTTCCAATGTGAAGGCTATCGTTTTGAGGATCCTAGGATTTTCCTTAGCCTGTTCGAATAAGTCGGAAAGAATTTGCTGTGCATATAAGTTCCCATATCTTGAAAAATAATGGGTGGTATTGATATAGAAGGGGACATTCCTATTTTCGGGGCGCTGTTTCAGATCTTCATAAATGGCTAAGGCCTCATCGGCAGTTTGGGCGCTTGATAGGGGGTCTAAATATTTCTTGGAATCCCCAGTAGTCGTTTCAGAAAGTATGGGAACCCTTTCATCATAGTCATTTCCTTTAATCAATGCTGTCGTTTCACGTTTGGGGGGGTTATAATCGGAGCCGTTTTTGGTTTTGATGGAAATTACCCCGTAAAACCCCTGTGACCCATACCGTACGTTGGAAGCAGTGCCTCGATAGAGGGAAATATCTGTAACCATATTGGGGTGGATGGCCCCCAATACACTCGCTTCTGTAGGAACTCCATCGACCAAGATCATGGCAGGGCCCCCATTAATTGATTGTGCTCTGGCAAATCCTACGGTAGGCTGAGTATCTAATCCAAACTGTCCTTGTACATTTACAAAGGGGATTTTCCGAAGCACTTGGTACATATCGACATCGCCAGGACTTATAAATCGTTCCCTATTTCGATCGACCCCATACCCTACAGCATTTTTATTTTTTTCACCCCATTGGGTCTGTATAGTTCCCTTTTTTTCAGCATTTTCTGCCTTGAGCCTTACTGCTTCCAATACTTCAGAGTTAGTGGTAAGGGTAATGGTTAAGGGAGTATTAGGGTCGAGAACTTTTACTCGCTTCGGATCTTTCATAAAGGCTGTGACCAGCAACTCCTTTTGAGTGGTGAGCGAGATTTGGAAAGCACCCTCCTCGTTGGTTTCCACTTCATTAAAAGTTCCTTTTTCAGCAACAATCGCATTCGGAACAGGAGTTCCATCTACGGAAATTACTTTACCATCTATATTGACTACGGACGGACTTGTTTGTCCATGCAAGGATATCAGTATACCATAGAAAATTAATAAAATAACGGTTTTCTTCATAACATCACTTTTTCCTAAGATACACAATTGATTGTAAGAATAATAATGATCTCCCTCGATATTCATAAATATCGACCCAAAGGGTGTCACTAACTAAAAGAGTTTATATTGGGGATTTCTTAATTGTAGAAAATGACTTCGTTCCAATGACGGCATGCCCTTGTTGTGGAGGTATTTTTTTCGCCCTAGAGTCATGGCATCCGCAATTTGTTTTGCAACCACTCCATCACCCTTTATGCGTTTTCCCCATCGGCTATCATTTAGCTTTCCATCGTGACATTCGGCTATTTGATGAAGAATTCTTTCGGCTCGATCGGGTATTGTTTTTCGCACCCAGTCTTCAAAAATAGAAGCAATTTGCCCATTTAATCTCACAACCGTATGGGAAACACCCAAGGCTCCCAGACTGGCTACTTTTTGGATAATGGGAAGGATTTCATGGCTATTTAGCGCGGGTATGACAGGCGCAATCATGACATTTACGGGAATGCCGTTTTCGGAAAGAACCGCAACAGTTTTTAAGCGATTTTTAATACTTGCAGTTCTTGGCTCTAAAATTCTTCGGGTTTCTTCTTGAAGGGTCGTGATGGAGATGTTTACGGAAATGATTTGGTATTGTGCCATTTCCTTTAAAATATCCAAATCCCTTAATATAAGAGCGTTTTTGGTGATGATACCTGTGGGATTTTTATATCGGAACATCCGTTTCAGGCATTCACGGGTAATTTCCAGTTTTTTTTCAATAGGCTGATAACAATCGGTATTTCCTGAAAACACAATCGTATTTCCTTGCCAGTTGGGGTTTCGGAGCTTTTGTTCCAACAAATCGGGGGCATTTTTTTTGACAAGGATTTTGCGTTCAAAATCCAATCCGGCACCATACCCCCAATATTCATGGCTATTTCGGGCATAACAATAAACACAGCCATGTTCACAACCTTGATAGGGATTGGCTGAAAAGCCCATCCCAATATCTGGGCTCTGCACCTTGTTCACAAAACTTTTCGGAAAAACTTCTAGGTATTGCGTTTTATTCGTATCGGCACTTTCTCCTTCAGATTCACAAAAATTAAGGTACTCGTCCAATACCTCATGCCGGTGCTCAAAAAAGCGATTGTGGGTTTGTTTTTGGGCGCCGCGGCCTTTAATAGGGGAAGACATAAATAACCTTGAGGTGTTGAACTTTCTCAAAGTTACTTTAAATATTGGAAATATTCCAAATTATATAGGAAATAATCCAATAATAATAAGAAAGCCATTTCTTACAATCATGAAATGGCTTTCCTTACTAAAAATGAACCTCAACAATTACTGCCAACCTCCGCCTAGGTTTCTATACATTGAAATACGGGCTAAAAGTTGTTCTTTTTTGGTTTCAACCAATTCAATTTTAGATTCAAGAGCATCTCTTTGGGTTAAGAGAACCTCCATATAATCTGCTCTGGCAGATCGAAATAACTTATTGGTGATATCAATGGACTTCGTTAATGCATTGACCTGATTTTCTTTTAATTCGTATTGTTTGTTTAGGTTCTGCATTTTGGATTGTTGATTGACGACTTCTATATAGGCATTTAAAATGGTTTTTTCATATTCAAAAATAGCCTGAAGTTGTTTGTCGGATGCATTAAGATAAGTGGCTTTGATTGCATTTCTATTAACAAGAGGTGCGACCATATCTCCCACCACCGAATAAAGTAATGACTCGGGTGTCTTGGTAAGATATTTTAAATTGAATGCTTCCAAACCCGCTCCTGCACGAATGGTAAATGACGGATAAAAATTGGCTTTAGCAGATTTTACATCCAATTTGGTAGCGGCCAACTCATATTCTGCCTTTCGAATGTCTGATCGGTTTCGCAACAATTGGGAGGGAATCCCCAAAAAAACCGTGTCCAGTTTTTTTTCAATAAAATCCTCTGAGTTTCTAAGAATTGGCTGCGGTGACCTACCAACCAAAAAGTTAATACGGTTTTCGGTTTCCACAATTTCCTGTTTTACTAAATACAATTCGTTTCGGTTTTTATAGACCTCTGCTTCAAGTCGTTGTACCCCAAGTTCGGTAGCTTTTGCGGCTTGTTTTTGAAGACGGACAGTTTTTAATCCGTCGTTCTGAAGCTTTAGGTTTTGTTCAATGATGAGCAACTTATTGTCTAAAGCCTCTAATTCAAAATATGCATCTGCTATTTCAGTAATAAGATTGGTTTTCATGAAATTTTGTCCTTCTACGGAAGACAAGTATTCCATGACAGCCGCTTTCTTCGAGTTGCGAAGTTTATTCCAAACATCCAATTCCCAAGAGGCAAAAACCCCTACCTGATAATTAGGTAGCGGTTCGGGGAATTCCTCCCCCGAACGTATCTCAGTGTTGGCATCATTTGCCCCTTGACTGGTATACCTTCCTACTTTTTCAACTTCCCCACCGGCAATTGCATTAACAAAAGGCAAGTATTCACCTTTTCTGGCACGAATTTCATTTTTAGACATATCTACCTGCATCATCATAATGTTCAGTTCTTGATTGTTTACCAAGGCCGAGTCAATCAATGTTTTAAGGTATTCGTCTTGAAAAAATTCATTCCAATTGATTAGCGCTGAATTAACCGTATCTTGAACGGCAATATTGCCGTAACTTTTAGGAAGGGAGTTATTCTCTTTACGTATATTTTTTGAAGGGATACAACTGGTCATAGATATTCCCAGTAAAAGAACGATTACCTTCCGTTTAGAAAAACGGATTTTATAAGCTAGATTATTTATTGTCATCACTTTTCATTAATTTTTTCAGTTTTTTACTCATTTTTTTCAAGCTTTTCTTCAAGGAACTTTCCTCTTCAGAATAGCGCATGAATTCTTCTGAAATAGGTTCGTGGTGCTCGTCTTTAATCAAGCTTCTCCCTTCTGCCATTTTTCCGAAGATGAAATACAATCCGGGGATCACCAAAACACCTATCATGGTTCCTATAAACATGCCTCCTAAAGAAGAGCCTCCAATAGTTCGATTTCCGATGGCACCAGCCCCCGTAGCAATTACTAATGGAATCAAGCCTGCAATAAAAGCAAAAGAGGTCATCAAAATAGGCCGAAATCGCATGCGCGCTCCTTCAATAGCTGACTCCAGAATAGAGGCACCTTGCCTGTTTTTTTGAACCGCAAATTCTACAATTAACACTGCATTTTTTCCTAGCAAACCTACCAGCATGATCACACCAATCTGTGCGTACACATCGTTGGAAAGCCCCATAATTTTCAGTAATAGGAAAGAACCGAAAACCCCTACCGGTAAGGATAGTAAAACAGCAAATGGCAGTAGGAAACTTTCATATTGAGCAGCCAAAACGAAGTAGACAAAGATGAGTACGATAGCAAAAATCACGATAGCATCATTCCCACGATTGGCTTCGTCGTAAGACAGTCCTTCCCAGGCGATGTCATAACCTCTTGGTAATTTTTCCTTAGCAACCTCTTGTATTGCTCCAATAGCATCGGCACTGGTGTAGCCTTTTGCTGGAAGCCCACGAATGGCAGCAGAATTGTATAGGTTGTATCTGGTAATCTCGTTAGGGCCGAGGGTTTTTTCCATTGTCATAAATGACGAATAAGGGACCATTTCCCCAGCCTCATTTTTTACGAATAACTGTTGTAAATCGGTAGGTAAGCTTCGGTATTCGGGTGCTGCTTGGGTATATACTTTAAAGAAGCGTCCAAACTTAATAAACCCTTGTTCATAGGTACTACCAATTAAAATGTTTAGGTTTTCCATGGCATTTCCAATAGAAACCCCTTTTTGCATGGCAGCTTTATTATTGATTTTCAACTCGTATTGGGGATAATTGGCTGCAAAAAAGGTGAACAATCCGCTCAATTCCTTGCGTTTTCCCAATTCTTCAAGAAACTCATTGTTGATCCTTTCAAATTCATGATAATCGGTACCATTGGTTTTATCTAATAACCGCAAAGAAAATCCTCCAGAAGAACCAAAACCAGGTACAGCTGGGGGTTCAAAGTATTCTATTACAGCACCTAGATCTTTCGATTCTTCTTCCAGTTTTTCCATGATTTCATGAACCGAGTGTTCTCTTTCAGACCAAGGTTTCAAGTTGATTAGGCAGGTACCGGCATTGGATCCCCGACCCTCTGTCATGATTTCGTATCCCGCTAGGGAAGACACCGATTCTACACCTTCAATTTCCTCACAGATGGCTTGTAATTTTCTGGCCACATCATTAGTGCGTTCTAAAGTGGCTCCGGGTGGGGTCTGGATAATGGCATAGATCATTCCTTGATCTTCACTGGGGATGAACCCGGCAGGAAGTACTTTATTGGTTACAAAAATTCCCACACAGAAAGCAATCAATATTCCGAAGGTGATAACCCTACGGTTCACAATATATTGTAAGAATCCTACGTACCTTCCTGTCAATCGCTCAAACCAGTTGTTAAAGGCATCGATGATACGATTAATGGGAGATTTCTTACGAGTTTTCCCATGGTTGTTTTTCAGTAACATGGCGCATAGCACAGGGGTCAAGGTTAAGGCAACAATAGCCGATATGACAATAGACCCAGCCATGGTTATGGAAAATTGCCTATAAAATACTCCAACAGGTCCTGACATGAATGAAATAGGAATAAACACAGATACCATCACCAGCGTAATAGCAATAATGGCACCTCCAATTTCCCCTAATACGGCTTGTGAGGCTTTATAGGAATTTAGATGCTCTTCCTCCATTTTTACGTGAACCGCTTCTACTACTACGATGGCATTATCTACAACAATCCCAATGGCCAATACTAAAGCAAAGAGGGTAATGAGGTTAATGGATAAACCAAAAATTTGCATGATGAAAAAGGCTCCCACTAAGGAAACAGGAACGGCAATGATAGGAATAAGAGTTGAGCGCCAATCCCCTAAAAATAGGAAAACAACAACAGCCACCAGAATAAAAGCATCCCTTAAGGTGTGAAGTACTTGCTCTATGGAAGCGTCCAAAAAATTGGAAACATCGTAACTAATTTTATAATCAACTCCCGGGGGGAGGTCTTCCTTCAATTCTTTTAGTTTTTCTTTTACAGATTCAATAACATCGCTACCGTTACTACCAAAAGTTTGCTTCAGTACGATTGATGCGGATGGTTTTCCGTCTAAGTTGGAATAAATGTCGAAGAACTCGCTCCCCAATTCGACATCGGCAACATCCCCAAGAGTAATCATCTCTCCTTCTGAGTTCGCCCGAATAATGACTTCTTTATATTCTTCAGGAGTATTGTACCTGTCTCGATACGTGAGTACATATTCCAAAGCTTGCGATTGTTTTCCCGAACTTCTTCCAATCCTTCCAGGGCGTGCTAAAATGCTTTGGTCTTCCATTGCCTCAAGTACTTCTTCCGCAGAAATATTATAAGCCCGCATGCGATCGGGTTTTAACCAAACTCGCATGGCAAATTTACGGCTCCCCAATATTTGTGCACTGGCAATACCATTAATACGTTGTATCTCTGGGACAATTCGAGTGTAGGCGTAATTATATAGAAACTTCTCATCGGTATGGTCGTCCTTACTGTAAAGATTTACATACATCAACATGCTAGGTTGTACGGGAGTAATGATCACTCCTTCCCGCTGTACCAACTCTGGTAGTAAAGGCATTACCTGATCTACACGGGTTTTTACCCGTACCACTGCATCATTGGGGTCGGTTCCTGGGTCAAAAATGATGCGTACTGTACCTTCACCCGCCGAAGTAGCATCAGAAGCAATGTAACGCATTCCTTGAACTCCATTGATAGCTGTTTCTAATGGAATTAAAGTTGATTTCACCAATACATCGGCACTGGAACCTGGATAGGCAATAAAAATGTTGACGGTGGTCGGCGCAATTTGTGGAAACTGTGATATGGGTAATTGTTTGATGGCAAGTAACCCAATAAAAACGATGATGACCGAGATGACAATAGCCAATACGGGTCTCTGAATAAATTTTTTAAACATTTATTGATATTTTATGGATTATTACTCGGCATACAGGTCTAGGTGGGACAAAACCTCATTCGGTTCTTCTAACTTGTATTTGATTTTTTCGCCGTTTTTTACCAAGCGAATTCCTTCTAACAAAACGGTATCTTTTTCTTCTAAGCCTTTTTCAACGACAAACAAATGGGGTAATTCTGCACCAATCTTGATTTCACGTTGTTGAATCACATCATTTTCATCAATGACAAAAACATAACGTTTGTCAAGAACCTCGAAAGTAGCTTTTTGAGGGATAAGCAAAGCATGGGGTAATGGAAGTGTCATGAGCACTGTCCCCGTTTCCCCGTGTCTTAAAATACCCTCCGGATTGGGAAAGTTAGCCCGAAATGCTATATTGCCCGTTTCATTATTAAATTCACCTTCGATGGTTTCAATAAAGCCTTTTTGATTGAACTTT
This sequence comes from Flavobacteriaceae bacterium, assembly GCA_002707025.1. Classification (GTDB taxonomy): domain Bacteria; phylum Bacteroidota; class Bacteroidia; order Flavobacteriales; family Flavobacteriaceae; genus PALG01. The sequence continues at coordinate 213,246 of PALG01000033.1, forward strand.
TTATTGTTCGCCATCAATAGTTGAACTTCTTCTTTACGGGACTTGGTAGCATTCATGGCGTAATCCAAATATTCTGCTTCAGGGACATTGAAATAAACCCACATTTCACTATTGTCAGACAAAGTAGTTAAAAGCTCTCCCTCTTCCAGCATACTACCTTCCCGAACATGCAAATGATCCATGATTCCATTAAAGGGAGCTTTAATTTTAGTAAATCCTAAGTGTGTTTCTGCAAGGGTAACTTCGGCCTTTGCTTTTTCAAAGTTAGCCTTTGCAAGGGCTAGCTCGTTGGGCGAAACTACATCATTATCGGCCAATAATTTTGTGTTTTCATATTCTATGGACGCAGATTGATTTTCGGCTTTTGCCTTTTGTAACTCTGCTTGATAAATGTTTGGCATAATTTGAAACATTAATTGCCCTTTTTGTACTTTTTGACCCTCATCCACAGATATTTTTTCAAGGTATCCTTTTTCCATCGTACGCACTTCAATATTTCTTATCGCGTGTATTTGGGATACGTATGCTTTGGTGATAGCGGTATCTTTATAAATAGGATGGGTGACCTGAAAGGTCCTTTCTTCGTGTTTTTCTTCTTTATGCGAATTGCAGCTTACCAAAAGTACGGTACATAGTAAGCCCATGTATATAGCACATATCTTCATATTTCAATGAGTTATAAATTGATGATAGTTTAGGAGCCTCCCAAATCTTAGGAGGTTACCTTTTAGTTTTAATAGTATGTAAATAAATGGTGAAATAGGTGTCTTAAAAGACACTAAAGAAAGAAGAAGCTGCTAGATTAGGAAGACTTCAAATTGGAGGTGCTTTTTACAGGTAGGGTAAGAGAAACTCCAATGGTTAGGTAGCTTTAAGGGGGTATTCTTTAATTCAAGGATTTCGGAAATCAAACTGGAAAAGAGCAATACCGTTGAATAGATTGTTAAGGGCGAAGCATCTTTTTCTTGACGATGATCTTCCTCTTCCGACTCTATCAGTTCTAATACCCCTTTATGTAAATCTAAAGAATCTTTTGGTAAGTTAGAGGCTTCCGTTTGTTTCGGGTACACCGCTATACTGGAAGTGGAAGTTGTTTCAGAAGTGAAATAAAGAGTATCCTCGAGAAGGGCCGTATTTGCATATAAGTTGGAAAAAGTGGCGAGAACCACAATTATCCAAACCCCATATTTATACTTAGTCCATTCCATACAAGGGACAAAAGTATTTTTGAGTTTTTTCTTGGACAAGAAAATAGTGTTAAAAAGGTATTAAAGATACCCCGATAACGTTTTCGTAGATTGAATTAATTTTACTTCCCTGGAAACTTCGGTTTTCTTTTCTGAAGAAATGCTTGCGTCCCTTCTTGGAAATCTGCCGTGCCAAAACACTTTCCGAAGGCCGTAATCTCTGCTTCAAACCCATTTTCACCATCCTCATAACCCGCATTGATGGCTTCAATGGCCGCAGCAATTGCTACAGAAGAATTGCTCTTAATTTTTCCAGCCAGTTTTTCAGCTAAGGGAAGGAGTTCCTCTAAAGAAGTTACATGGTTTACCAAGCCATATTCCAAGGCTTGGTGGGCATCAATCATGGAAGCAGACATAATCATTTCCATAGCTCGTCCTTTTCCTATTAATTGTGGTAAACGTTGGGTACCTCCATAACCGGGAATGACACCTAATGACACTTCGGGCAATCCCATTTTGGCATTGTCACTGGCAATCCTGAAATGAGCTGCCATCGCCAATTCGAGTCCGCCGCCTAATGCAAACCCATTTATGGCAGCAATAACGGGGGTAGAAAGATGAGCAACAAAATCGAATAATAAGGCTTGACCTTGGGAAGCCAATTCCTGGCCTTGAGATACTGAAAAATCTGCAAATTCACTTATATCAGCTCCCGCCACAAAAGCCTTTTCCCCTGCGCCAGTAATGATGATCACTTTTACGCTTTTATCTTTATCGCCCTTCATAAAAGCATGGTGCAACTCCTTAATGGTATCCTTGTTTAAGGCATTTAATTTGGTAGGTCTATTAATGGTAATGGTGGCAATACCATCTTGGATATCGATCACGATATTTTGATGTTTGATTGAATTCATGGTTGTTTGTTTAGCACCTTAAAGGTACAAAAAACCTTATAGTTTTTGGGGAATAGATACTGTAAATGTAGTGCCTTTGCCTTCAACAGATTGTAACGAAATATGACCGCCGTAGGTTTCTACAATATTTTTCACCATCGCCAATCCAAGTCCCATACCACTGGATTTGGTCGTGAATTTAGGTTCAAAAACCTTGTCTTTATTTTCTTCTGAAATGCCCGAGCCGTTATCCGAAACGGTAATCACATTAAATTGGTCTTCTGAAAAAATACGTACCTCGATCCTGGGATCTTCAGGAGACTGTTTTTCGATGGCTTGGATGCTGTTTTTCACTAAATTGGTAATCACTCGAATCAATTGGGTACGATCGAACTTTGAAATAATTTCAGTTTCCCTAGGATAGAAATAAATGTAATCCTCATTGAAGATGTCCAAAGCCAGTTTGGTTGTTTTTACAAGATCTAAGGTTTCATCTTTTTGAGCGGGCATCTTCGCATAGGTAGAAAATGCTGAAGCAATCGAGCTCATGGTATCTATCTGCTGAATAAGCGTATGGCTGTATTCATTTACCTTTTCGACCACATTGGGGTCGTTGGGGTCAAATTTTCGCTGAAAACTTTGTACCGATAGCCGCATGGGAGTCAACGGATTTTTAATCTCGTGCGCCACTTGCTTTGCCATTTCACGCCAAGCCGCTTCCCGTTCACTGCTGGCTAGCTGGGCTGCACTTACTTCCAACTCGTCAATCATACCATTGTAAGCCGAAACTAGCGCAGAAATTTCTTGAGAGGTATTGGTCGTTAGCTTAATTTTTTTATTGCGTTTATCCAATCGTGTTTCCGTTATCTTCAAGCTAACCTCTTTTAACGAATGGGTAATGTATCGAGACAGGAAGTACGCCAGCCCGATAGCAATTAACAGCATAAAGCCATACACAATGGCCACTCTTTTAAGGTTTTCTTTCAGTTCTTTGGTAATAAAACCGTCGTCTTCAATATAGGGAAGATTGAGAATGGCCAAAGGTTTAAAGGAAGCATCCGTGAGATAGGAAAAGGAAGATTGGTAGGTTTGTCCATCTTCTTCAAAACTATACACATAACTTTTATTGGGAGAGTGTTCTATCTTTTCTAAGATATCTTTGGGTAATTTCGCAAAAGAAGTATCCTTCAGGAAAGAGGCACGGGAGGATTTTAATAACTTTCCTTGTAAGTTATAGAGATGGATCTCTAAATTATGGATGTCCTTGATTTCATAAATCTTACTTTTGAAGATTAATGGAATCATGTCGGTTTCTACCGGATAGGTGGTATTCTTCAAAACATAATTAATGTTTTCCTTGATGTTGGCTTCTTTACGCTGCAAACGGTCGCGATGGTAATCTTCGGCTTCTTCTTTGTACTGAATGGCAGTGAGCACCGATAAAGCGATAAAGGTCATTACCAAGAGTAACAACATGGAAAGAAAAATACGGAAGCGTAACGACTTGTAAAACTTCATACTGGAGGATTCACTATGGGAAGATAGCAATAATTACACCAAAACTTATTTTTTGCCCTCTCGAATGCGTTTGTATAATTTAAACCCAAGCATAATTAATACCGAAAATAAAATAATCCCCAGCGTTCCATAAATCCAATTCACCGCATTCTTCAGGATGACCAAAAAAACCACTGCAAATAGAATAATCGTGGCGCCTTCATTAAAGATTCGCATGAAATTGGAGGAATACTTCACGTGATCCTTTTGCAAATCCTTAAAAATGAGGTGGCATTTTATGTGATACGCAATCAGCAAAACGACAAATCCCAACTTTACCTGCATCCAACCATCGGTTAAGTAAAAAGTACGCATCGCCAATAACCAAATGGCAAATCCTGTGGCTAAAATCATGGAGGGCCATGTAATGATATACCACAAACGCTTGGCCATTAACTTGAGTTGCTTGCCTAAAATTTCCTTTTCAGGGGAAGGCTTTTGTGAAGCTTCAATTTGATACACAAATAAACGCACAATGTAAAACAACCCAGCAAACCAGGTAATGACAAAAATGAGGTGAAGAGATTTAAGGTAGTAGTATGCCATGGCTTTCTGTTAGGGCTAAAATACGTAAAAACCGATGGCTTCACCACTTTTTTACGGCGATTCTCTTCCTAAACCGATTTCAATAGTTTTTTATAGGCCACTCCATAAAGGTATCTTTTAGGATTATATGATTTGAATTTCTTAACTTTGCTTTATGAATAGAAGCGTATCTACCTACAATAATGAATTAAAACTAAAGGGATTCAATGTCTTTCAAATTGAAGACGATAGCAATGCCACCCGTGTCTACAGCCGGAAAGATTTTTATAAAATCTGTTTAACGACAGGTAAAAGCAAGATTCATTACTCAGATCGCAGTTTTGACGCCAATGGGACCATCTTGTTTTTTGGGAACCCTAACGTCCCGTATTCCTGGGAAACCTTATCTACTCAGTATGTGGGGTATACGGTTCTCTTTTCTGAAGATTTTCTTCTCCCTTCAAAACGATCGGATCAATTGCAAAAATCCTTATTGTTTAAAATGGGAGGTACGCCTATTTTGGAAATTTCTGAAGCGCAACGACAATTTTTAAATAGCATCTTCCAGAAAATGATGGAAGAGCAACAATCTGAATATGAACACAAAGATGAAGTGATTCGAAATTATATCGAACTTATTTTACATGAGTCTTTAAAATTAAAACCTTCAGAAAACTATCGCCAAGACAAAAATGGAGCCGAGCGATTGACAACGGTTTTTATGGAGCTTTTGGAGCGTCAATTCCCGGTGGAAAGCCCCGAAAGCCCTCTAAAGTTAAAAACCGCAAAAGATTATGCCAACCACCTTTCGGTACATGTAAATTATTTGAACCGTTCGGTTAAAAGCGTCACAGGAAAGACCACCACGGCCCATATTTCAGAGCGTATTGCCCAAGAGGCCAAAGCGATTCTTCAGCATACCCACTGGAATGTCTCGGAGATTGCTTATGCCTTGGGATTTGACTACCCCACCTATTTCAATAATTTTTTCAAAAAGCAAATGGGGAAGAGTCCTTCGGCAGTGCGTTTGCAAAAGGTTTGAATTTTATAACCATCGGTTTGATATCTGTTATCCTTTGAAGGATTGAATTTGTCATCTTTGTATTATAAACGACAAAGATGAAGCAAGAAAGTATTTTTCAGCGGTTAAAGGATGGGGAGATTATTTCACCACAGGATGCAGGGCGAGGCAATTTACGTGAGGCATCTTATGCAACTATGCAAAAGGTACTTGAAATGAATCGGTCAACCAGTCCTTCCCAAATCAGGACGTTGTTGTCTGAAATTATTGGAGCAGCGGTGGATTCCTCGACAGCTATATTCCCTCCATTGTACATCAATTATGGAAAGCATATCCAAATAGGAAAAAACGTTTTCATTAATTTTAATTGTACGCTTTTAGGGTTAGGCGGAATCATTATCGAGGATGACGTACTTATTGCACCTAATGTGAGCTTGCTTTCAGAAGGGCACCCTATCGATCCAAAAGAAAGACATTCGTTAGTTCCCAAAAGAGTTCATATTAAAAAGAATGCCTGGATTGGGGCCAATGCTACTATCCTGCCAGGAGTTACGGTTGGTGAAAACGCCATCGTTGCAGCGGGAGCGGTAGTTTCAAATGACGTCCCAGACAATACCGTAGTAGGTGGGATTCCAGCAAAATTTATAAAAAATATACCCTAAATGAATCGTTTGTTCGTCATCATATTCATTTTCGGTAGTACTAAACTAGTAGCGTTTCCATCCCATACTGTAGCATATAAACCCCTTCAGGATACTATGAAGTTAAAAATTACAATTAAGGAAAACATTGCGAAAGCTGTTTTATACGACAATCCCACGAGTAGGGATTTTGCTATGTTGCTTCCTTTAACGTTGGAGTTAAGTGACTATGCCCAAATAGAAAAAGTGGCAAACTTACCTGAAAAACTCACCCAAAAGGATGCTCCAAATGGGTTTGATGCTTCCGTGGGCGATTTGACCTATTATGCGCCCTGGGGAAACATGGCGCTATTTTATAAGGATTTTGGATATGCCAGCGGATTGATTTCTCTGGGTAAAATTACCCACGGCCTAGAATATTTTAATACAGAAGCCCCAGTCACCATTACCATAGAATTAGAAGATTAATTTAAAAACAAAGAGATGAAAAATTACATTACGATCATTGCCATTGCTGTAGGAAGTCTTTTTTTGATAACTGCATGCAATTCGAATACGAATAAGAAGGAAGAAAAAACACAAAAAGAAGAAACCATGAAAAATGAAAAAGACGAATTGGATGCCATTTTCCCAAAGGGCCAAAAAGGTCCGGCCGAATTCTTCACGGGGAATGCCCATAATTTTGGATTTGAGATTGACTCGGTATTTACTACCGTTGCCGGGAATGTCTATTTTGAGCCAGGGGCTCGAAGTAACTGGCACTCCCATGCTTCAGGACAGATTTTAATTATCACCGATGGGGTAGGATACCATCAAATTGAAGGACAGCCCATCGAGACGATCAAAAAAGGGGATATCGTTCAGTGTCCGCCCAATGTACGCCATTGGCATGGGGCAAGCCCAGAAGTAGGGTTACAGCAAATTTATGTCGTGCCCAATATTGAAAAAGGAGTCGTGGATTGGCAAGAAGCGGTGACCGATGAGCAATACCAAAAATAAAAGAATGAAAGAAAAAGATAAATTAAATCAAGATAAGGGACGTAGGAAATTTATTCAAACTACCGCTGCTGCGAGTGCAGGATTAGCTTTAGTTCCTTCTTTATCATTGAATTCACAAAATAAAAATCACACTATGAAAGAAACCATAAACGCAAGAGGCTATGCAGGAACTGATGCAAAAAGCCCTCTAAAAAGCTGGAATTTTGAGCGAAGACCTTTAGGAGATAATGATGTGCTCATTGAAATCAAATATTCGGGTATTTGTCACTCAGATATCCACCAAATTCAGGGGCACTGGGGGCCGCAAAAGTATCCCCAAGTTCCGGGACACGAAATCGCAGGTATCATCACTGCCGTTGGCAAAAACGTTTCCAAATTTAAAGTAGGAGACAAGGCTGGTGTAGGATGTATGGTGGACGGTTGTACGACTTGTGAAAATGAAGAGCAATACCATCCCGATGCCCTGTATACTTATGGTAATGTGGATGAAAGGGAACCTACCGGAATCACACAAGGGGGATACTCTAACAATATTGTGGTACGGGATCATTACGCCATTAAAATTCCAGAGACTCTTGAATTGAAATATGCCGCGCCTCTACTATGTGCAGGAATTACTACGTATTCTCCCCTTATGAAGTACGATGCAATGAAAAAAGATGAAAAAGTGGGTGTCATTGGAATCGGAGGCTTGGGTCATCTCGCGGTTAAATTAGCAGTCTCAAAGGGAGCAGAAGTTTATGCCTTCACTACTTCAGCAGACAAAGTGGAAGATATTAAAGGCTTCGGGGCAAAGGAGGTTGTGGTAGTGAATAGTTCTGAAGATTTGAAACCTTGGAAAGCTAAATTGGATTACATGATTTCTACCGTTCCTTATGCGTACGAAATGTCTCCCTATATCGACTGTGTGAAACCCTACGGCTATTTTACCCAAGTTGGGCAGCCTATAGGGGGAGCTTTGGAAATCAATAATTTCAACATGATATACAACCGTGTTAATTTTAACGGATCCCTTATTGGCGGGATTAAAGATACCCAGGAAGTAGTCGATTATTGTGCTGAAAATAACATCTATCCGCAAATTGAAATGATCAATGCCGATGAAATCAACGATGCTTGGAAAAAGGTGGTAGACAAAAAAGCAAGGTACCGCTATGTGATTGATGCGGCCACCTTCTAGGATGTGTCATGTCACCTAATTTAAAACAGTCTTAAAGAATCAAATTTGATCCATTGTAATAGTTCTTTAAGGCTGTTTTTTTATTCTTCTTCTACAAATAAATAATTCAAATTCAACGTATTGAATTGCTTATTAAAACTTTCAATTTCTTCTGAAACCAATGTCTCAAACTTACGCAACTCTGCATCGATTTGTTGGGTGAGCTCGTTTTTAACGGCAATGTCCTGTTCCGTAGGAGGAAAATCGTCCATGCTCACCAAACTATTTAAATGCGCCAGTTTATTGGTGAGTTTGATGGGAAAATTTAAGGGATCTTGCCCACTTCGGTTTTTGGTTTGATAGAGCGCTTTTTCAATTTCCGAAAACTGTTCACTCAAGGTTTTTGCTTTTTCCACAAGGTCTTTTACGGGTTCGTTGTCCTTGTATTGCTTCTGAAAGGCCTCCAACTGATTATTGATCTTACGGATTTTCTTGATGCTTTTATGCGCCTTGTCAACGGTTTTGTTGATATCGGTAATAAAATCGAATTGACGTTGCATTCCTGCTACATCGGTTTCCGCATTTTCATCGGGTAGAATGGTTAAATCCCGAACCATCACTTCATCCTCAACCTCCAAGACCACTTGGTAGTTTCCTGGCACGGCTTTAGGGGCTTCGGTACTGGCCCACCATAAAATCATTCCGTCCAGTCGTTCGGCCCCGTCGCCTTGCGTATCCCATACAAAGAGGTTGCTTCCCTTTTCTACGGAAAGTTGGTGTTTCTTGTCTTTAGTGCCAAACGTTTGCAAGGTGTCCTTTCTACTGTTTAAAAAACTAAGCCGAATGTCCTTATCGGAAGGGTCTTCCAAATTAAAATACACCATGACCCCGTTGGGATGATTGGTGCCAGCGGTTAAAGAACCTTTTCGGGAGGCTCCGTTCATACGGTAGCTATCCTTTGGTTTGAATAAATAGTTGCCTTTTCCCTTGGCTTTAGCTAATTGATGCAGGACCGTAACATCATCAATCATCCACAGGCTTCTTCCTTGAGTGGCTACAATAAGGTCGTTGTTTTTCAAGGCTAAATCGGTAATAGACACGATGGGTAGATTCAATTGAAAAGACTTCCAATTAGCGCCATCATCAAACGAAAGGTACATACCATTTTCAGTCCCAGCATACAACAATCCTTTTTGGTTAAGATCTTCCCGAACGACTCGCGTAAAGTGTTCTTCAGCAATACCATTCGTAATTTTTTTCCATGTTTTTCCGTAGTCGGTCGTTTTGTACAAGTAAGGGGCATAATCCCCTAATTTGTAACGGGTTCCCGCTACATAGCAAGTTCCTGCATCAAAATGAGAGGGCTCCACACTATTGATCATCATCCATTCAGGCATTCCCTTTGGCGTTACATTCTCCCAACTTTCCCCACCATTTCGGGATACATGGACCAATCCGTCGTCACTTCCGGTCCACAAAAGTCCGGGGGTTACCGGAGATTCCGCAGCAGCGAAAATAGTACAGTAGTATTCTACCGACGTATTATCCTGCGTTATTGGGCCTCCCGAAGAACCCAGTTTGGAAGCATCGTTCCGGGTAAGGTCTGGACTTAATAATTTCCAACTTTGCCCTTCATTGGTCGTCATGTGCAGATGGTTGGAAGCCGCATACAATTTATTGGGATCGTGAGGCGAGAAGAAAATAGGGAAATTCCACTGAAAACGGTACTTAAAATCCTCCGCTCCGTGTCCCATAGGATTGTCGGGCCAAACACTAACACTCCGTACCGTCCCTTTGTCGTGATTCACCCGGGTAAGGAACCCATCATAACTTCCACCATATACAATGTCGCTATTTTCGGGATCCACGGCAATATGAGCACTTTCCCCACCTGCGGTGCTTTCCCAATCGTCCTCACCAATGCTCCATCCTTCGGTGCGATGGGGAATGCGAAGCGTACTATTGTCCTGTTGTGCGACATAAATTCGGTAAGGGAATGAATTATCGGTTGTCACCCGATAGAATTGAGCGGTTGGCTGATTGTGATAGGTGCTCCATGTTTCCCCACCATCGTAGGTAACCTGCGCACCACCATCGTCGCCCATGATCATTCGGTTGGAATCTTCAGGAGCGATCCATAAATCGTGATGATCCCCATGTGGTGCATTACTGGCTTCAAAGGTTTTTCCACCGTCGGTGCTTTTGTGGTAACGAACATTTAGCACATACACCGTATTGATATCTTCGGTATCTGCATACACACGGGTGTAATACCAAGCCCGTTGGCGTAGATTTCGATCGCTATTCACCAAACTCCAAGTTTCCCCACCATCGTCACTTCGGTAGAGTCCGCCTTTGTCTTTATTTTCTACCATTGCCCAAACACGCTCGCTGTTTAAAGGAGAAACGGTCACGCCGATAATTCCGAGGGTATCGGTAGGAAATCCTTTATTCGTTGAAATTTCTTTCCAAGTTTCCCCACTATCGGTACTTTTCCATAAGGCAGATCCTTCTCCGCCGCTGCTTAAGCTGTATGGAGTACGCCGTACATTCCAAGTGGAAGCATAGATAATTCTAGGGTTATTGGGATCTAAGGTTAAATCGACTGCTCCTGCATTTTCATTGGCAAACAAGATGCGTTTCCATGTTTTTCCACCATCTACCGATTTATAAACCCCTCGTTCCTGTGTAGGTTTGTACAAATCGCCAAGTACCGCTGCATACACAATTTCGTGGTTTCGGGGATGGGTGGCAATACGAGGAATGTGTCTGCTTTTTTCCAAACCTGCGGAAGTCCATGTTTTACCGGCATCCATACTTTTCCACATACCGAAGCCTGAAGACACATTTCCCCTCACGGTTTGTTCCCCTCCTCCAACATAAATCACGTTGTGATCGTCACCGGCTACTTCAATTGCCCCGATGGATCCGCCGAAGTATCCATCTGATATATTTTCCCAAGTGCGCCCGCCATTTTGAGTACGCCAAACACCGCCTCCGGTAGCTCCAAAATAAAAGAGATTGGGTTTGTTTGGGACACCTGTCACTGCGGCGCTTCTTCCCCCACGGAAGGGTCCCACCAAGCGGTACTCTAAGGCATCGTATAAGCTTTCATCATAGGTCTGGGCTTGAGCCGTTTCTACAATTAATAGTATTAGAAAAAGAAAACGTAGCGAAGCGAAAATGGATCTTTTCATGCGTATGGAATTTTGAGAAAATTAAAGATACTATTTTACAAAGCCTTTTGGAAACGATACTGTAAGATATTGGGAATATTAACAGAATGTACTTCTTTAAAAGTTGTATCGTTTTCTTCGGAATAAGAAGGAGGTTCGAGTCCTAATTCCTTGGCTTTTTGAACGTAATAGGTTTTTTTGGAAGGATGTTCGGGATGCACCGCATTGAAAATATGGCCAAAGGCTTGTTGCTTTATAATTTTGATCAAAATCCCGATGCAATCTTCCCGATGGATTAAATTCACAGGGGCATCCCCGTTGTTGAGGCCTTCCCTGCCTGCGAGGTAACGAACGGGTTGTCTACTGCCTCCTAATAATCCGCCAAACCGAACAATGCTAGTGGTAAAGGAAGCATTAAAAAAAAGTTGTTCCACCTGAAGCAATTGTCTACCTGCTTCCGTATCGGGTTTAGGAATATCACCTTCGTTTACTTTCTGCTGAGCGTCTCCGTACACCGAGGTACTACTAATAAAGATGCAGTGTTGAATTTCTGAAGCTTCTATGGCTTCTAGAAAGTAGGTCATCTTTAAAACATAATCGGCTCCCGTACCCCTTCGTAATCCTGGGGGAATCATTATAATCAAGGTTTCAATGTCTTTTAGAAAGGCATCGGTACTTCCTTGAATTCCTCTTTCGGTGAGCGTAAGGGGATATGCGTTAAACCCTTTTTTCTGAAGGGCAGTGGCTTTTTCCAATTGAGTCACCGTGCCCTTTACTTGAAATCCTAAAAACTGAAGCCGTTGGGCTAAGGGCAATCCTAGCCATCCCAAGCCCGCAATACCTATAGTTTTACTCATCGGCTGAAACGGTTAAGGTGTCGTTAACTTTGCGGGTCATATTGACTAGGCTCAGCGTTCGTTTTACCACAATGGCATCATTAAAAATAAAGGGTTTGGTCATGGTGTTTTTGGGACGTTCTGGAATGGTAAATTTTGGATTTTTTAGCAAATCGAAAGAATACTCCAATACCGTAAACGGAACCTCTTTGTCTTTGGGCACCGTATATTGTATCTGTAGGGTGTCTTTCGGGGAAACATAGTAACTAATAAGTCCGTTGTTTACCCGATTGCTATACACTTTTCCGGTACTGTCTTTGGCAATTTCGATGTGGTTATAAGCTAAGGAATTGAAGACAATACTTTTATCGACATACAGGCGAATCACATCTACCTCGCGTTTGGGGGTAATGGTGAAGGAAACCGAATGTTCCTCACCTATTATAGTATCCTTGTTTAATACCGTTTCGAACAAGGGAATGTCTTTGTAGGGTGCTTCAGCGGCATAGGTGTAGCCCGAATTGTATTTGCTCCCCGCGGCATTTTCTACATACGCATCGGCTGTTTCAGGGTTCTCACCCAGATAACCACGGGTCCAGTCGTCTAGCATTTTATCGTAAGTGACCCAATAGGCTTTTTCGGTATCGGTGTTTTGGTAGTACAATAAACTGTTGGGCTTTTGGGTAGTTTCAGTCCAGCCACTATTGAAGTGTGCACTAATGAAAAAGCCCATTCCGAGGACTAAAAACAACAAGGCAAAAAACTTTTTGTATCGGTAAAATCCTAAGATGCTTTGAAGCATTCCGAAGAGAAGTACCACAAACACACAGCTAATCACCAACATTTTTAACCCAAGTCCTACAGGGAAGAACTGAATTAGCGGAGAGAAGATGAAAATTGCTGGCACGGCTAATAACACCATCAACAACAAGTTGGGGCGCTCCTGCCGAATAAGTACAAAGAGACTTATTAATGCAAAGAAAAATGGAATGATAAAAAAGGCTCCTCCTTTTAAATATATTGCCAAGAAAATATTAATGATCAACCAAAAAAACAGAGGCGCAATCATTAAGTTGGCAGGATGGATTCTGGTAGAAAACCTTCTGTAGATAAAGAACAACAATGCCAAGGTCATCACGACAAAAAAGGCGATATAGGTATGCCCGTTGTAGGTAAAGCCATGTTGGATTTCTTCATATCCAGGATAAATTTTTAGAATAAGTTGCCATCCAAAATACCCAAATACTCCTGCAATGACCAAAGAAATGAGAAAGGGAACAAATCCCTTCCCAATGTAGCTTAGGCTAAGCCTTCCTTGTTTCATTCCGTAGAAAATAAGGAAGAAAAATAGCAGTGCGGCTATGATCACCATTGGGATGACCCAAGAAAACGGATAGCTAATCATTTTTAAGAAAGGGAAATTCACATACACATAATCTACCTCACTTTTAATTTTGGAGAGGTCCGCATCGGCGAAATACTGCACCATGGGCAACAAATAACTCCCTTGATGCTGAAGCGTGTTACGGTCGAGGTTTTCAAAATTGTCATTGGCGGTATGGTAATCGAAGTGATCATCGATAAAGGAAAAGAAGAGTCCGTCGATATCCCCTTCCTCCCGAAGTACGGTGGAGTCGGTATCGTTGGGCAGCATTTTGTAAATACTGTACATGAGTGAAGACGCCACGGGAAAATCGGGATTGGCTGCTATAAATCCTTTGATGAGGTTCTCATTACCCTGATTGGTTTCCACAATCATGTTACTAGGTCCGCCACTTCCCCGCGCTTCAAAATTGAGCGCTAACCCCACGTCTTTGGCCCATCGATGATTGCGTACAAAGAGTTTGGCCCCGTCCAGCCCTACTTCTTCGCCATCGGTAAAAAGCACGATGATATCGTTTTTGGGTTGTTGCCCCGAAGCTTTATAGGCACGAAGGGTTTCTAAAATGGTTACAACGCCGCTTCCTGCATCGCTGGCACCAAAAGAGGGGACCAAGGCACTGTCGTAATGGGAGAAGATAAGCAACGCCTTACCAGTGCCGGAGCCTTCCATTTTTGCAATAATATTGACGGGTTTATCCATGCCGCCCCATTTTTGGTTCACGATGTACCCTTCCTGGGTTTCGGGTTCCAGTCCTAGATTTTGCAACTGATCCATAAGGTAATTGCGTACGCGGATGTTTTCTTCAGAACCGATGTAATGAGGGGCTTGAGTGATCTCTTTCAGTGGAACCAAGGCTCTTTCCGCAGAAAATTCAGTTTCGGGAATGGAGGCAGGAGCTCCATTTCTAGGCATAAGGCTATAAAAACTGTAATAAATAAGTCCTAATAGTAGGAGAAAGGAAAGAAAGGCAAAAGAACGTTTCATTTTGGTGGGTTTAGCGAAATAAAAGTACAATTAATTCGTGAAAAGAAGGTTAATTCCTGAACCTGCTCTGGATTTTTTCAGAAAAAAAACCTATATTTAATAGGCTAAAAAACTGAAATTATGGGTATTAAAAGTTATATCGGGCGGCGAACCAAGCCCCAAAAAGGATCTTCGGAAAACATAAAAGTATCCGACTATATGAGTACCAACCTAATCACATTTACCCCAAACCAATCGGTGATGGAAGTGATGAACACGTTAATTAAGAAAAAAATCTCCGGAGGGCCGGTTGTCAATGACAAGAAAGAGCTCATTGGGATTATTTCTGAAGGCGATTGTATGAAACAAATAAGCAACAGCCGGTATTACAACCAACCCTTGGAAAACATGACCGTAGAGCACCATATGGCGACTGATGTGGAAACCATTGATGGCGATATGAATGTTTTTGATGCGGCCGACAAATTTTTGAGTTCCCGCCGCAGGCGTTTTCCAATTATACAGCATGGAAAGTTGATTGGGTTAATAAGTCAGAAAGATATCTTAAAGGCGGCGATCGAGTTGAAAAGCCATAGCTGGAAGTAAATCTGTTTTTTCAGCTTATTCAAGCGCTCTCTTTACCAACAAATAAAAATCATTTTCCAAGGGTAAATACCCTTGATCGTATAGGTAAAAGTAGGTGTTGCCGCTTTTGGTGGTGTAAGTGCCTGTGAAGTAGTCGAATTGAAACCCCTGTTTCAGCAAAGTAGCTTTAGCCACCTTGGTTTTTTCTTGGGGATTTTGTGAAGTTAAGATACGGTAGTTTTTCCGAAGGCGGTTATTCACCGTTCGAACTAAATTTTTGGAATCTCGATTTAGGGAATTGTTATAGGCATTTCGGCAGCCATCGCTGCAAAACTTCTTATCGGAACGACCCCTAATTTGCTCCCCACATTCTGGACACGTTCTTTCCATAGTTGAAAGTTACAATATTCCTTTAAAAAATTGTACTTAGCTCAAGTAAATAGGGCTTTTTAGTACTTCCAAATTATAAATTTACAGTACTTTTTTTATACCATTTTGTTTGAAAAGCAATAAGGATTTATTGTTTTGGATTTCCTAAATGAAATCGATACAGCGCTTCTACCCGAAAGTACAATCCGCCACTAATAGTAGGGTTCAATTGTGTACGGTTGTCACCAAAGCTGAAAGCTGAAAGGGTAAAAGGAACCGTATCGCCTTGTTGGTATACTTCAAAGTCTGTGGTAGCATAGCCCAACTTGGCCCGAAGCAGCACGCTGTTTTCCAAGGCAGCGATTTGGGCGTACAAGGCAAAGTCCAAGGAGCTTACATCCACATAGACGTTTTGGGTATTCGCTCCTGTAAGGTTAAAGCTCCTTCCAATGCCGTAATAGTCCATTCCAAGGGATACTTTAGATAAGCGATAATTGATATCCCCCGAAATAGGCATTGAGAGATCCATTTCAAAACGTTCATTAGGACTCAAATAATAGGCGCCAAAAATTGGGACGGCAAAAAAACCGAAAGCTTCTTGAGAAGCATAAGCACCCATGCGGTAGGTAAGTTGTTGGTTTTTTTGGTATTTCAGCAAGGCGAATCCCCCGAGGTAAAAATCATTCCCGGTAATGTTTTTGTAATCACTGGCAATTTTGGGTAAGAGTACCAGGGTACTGCTCCAAGTTTCAGAATAGGTGCTTGCCAGGCCTAGTTTAAGGGTGGTGGAAAACAAATTGCTGTATGCAGCTTCTGGAGCTAACTGAAGCCGGTATTTTCCGTAGGTAGCCCCTGTAATCAAAACCTGTTTTTTGGATAAAGGAACCGGCGCGGTAAGATCAATATCCAAAGAGGAAACTTCAGTGCTGCTTAGGGTATTTTCAAAGTCGTTTGAAAAGGTTTGTCCATATCCTATTTTAAGCAGGTCTACATAGTTTTGCGCCCAGAGTGGGGTAGAAATAAAACATAGTAACCAAAGGATTGATTTCAATAGTGTAGGTATTGATTGCAGTAAAGATATAAGATTTTATGAAAGCCGTGTGAAATCATGAGGTGCTATTTCTGAATTTTAGAAACACAATCACACTTCCAAAAAAAGGGAGGCAGGAAATGATGATCTTAAAGGAACCTGCCAAAATACCCACCAAAAGTAGCATTCCCATTAAAAGACTCATCAAGGTCATTCCTCCGTAGAGTAGCCATTTGTTGGGGTTTTTCTGAAAGAAAGCCATCCATAAAAGCATCCAACCCAAGAAGGGTAACACGGTTAATGGGTGAAGTACCGAAAGGGGATCGGTAATGGATTTGCTCGCTAAGGTTCCCAAAACTTCAAAGACAAATTGCTTTTGATCTCCGCCCCATTCCAAATAGCCAAATAAGGGGGTGAGGACAAGTCCTAATCGTAGTAATTTGTTTATCATTTGGATGTTTCCAAAGCCCGAATCATGTTCCTAAAGTAAGGGAAGTAAATACGTCCCCACATGGGTTTTTTCTGAAAATAATAGAACTTTCCTTTATGGGTATCATAAACTACGGGAATGCAAAAGCCGGCCCATTTTTTACCAGAGGCTAATTGTAGACAGTAATCTTTAGCTCCTTGATCTACTTGAGAGGATATTAATACCGATAGTATAGCAATCCCAGCTTGTAATCCGCGGGGCCATCCTTTGTAGTAAATGGTTGCATATTGATAGGTTTCGGCGAGATGTGCTTTAAGGATGCTAGTGGTGATAGGTTCGTCTTGATAATCGCTTACCACTACAAAGGTGTTGAGCTGGGTGGCCATCCAACTCCATTTAAATTTTTTTTCATAACCCACTACGGTAGGCTTTTCCAGAAGGGTGGTTTCTTTGTGTAAGATACCACGTTCTATAAAGAGGTTTTTCGCGGTTTCAATATTCATATGATAATTTTGGTCGTGGTTGTTGACTTAAATATAAGAAATTATCAAATTTCAGCACGATTTTTTATTAATTACGAAAAGATAACACCGCAAGCTTATTTGTCTTAGTCTATTTCTTCAAAATTTATTACTTTCGCAGCCTTATTTAAAGTGATTTACGTATGAGTGCTAAATTCAAGGAATACAAAGGATTGGACCTCCCAAATCTTGCGGAGGAAATACTTACTTTTTGGAAAGATGAAAACATTTTTGAAAAGAGTATTTCCATTCGTGAAGGAGCGCAGCCTTTTGTGTTTTTTGAAGGACCGCCTTCGGCCAACGGCCTTCCTGGAATCCACCACGTAATGGCCCGTGCCATTAAGGATATCTTCTGTCGCTATAAAACCCAAAAAGGGTTTAAAGTAGACCGAAAGGCAGGATGGGATACGCACGGTTTGCCTATTGAGTTGGGCGTAGAAAAGGAATTGGGCATTACCAAAGAGGATATTGGCAAGAAAATCTCGGTGGAAGAATACAACGCGGCCTGCCGAAAAGCGGTCATGCGCTACACCGATGTATGGAACCGTCTTACCGAACGGGCAGGGTATTGGGTAGATATGGACGATCCGTATGTAACCTACGAGCCTAAATACATGGAAACGGTTTGGTGGCTGCTCAAACAAATTTATAATAAAGACTTACTCTATAAAGGCTATACCATACAGCCCTATTCACCCAAAGCGGGTACAGGACTTAGTTCTCACGAATTAAACCAGCCTGGCACCTATCAAGACGTGAGTGATACAACGGTAGTGGCTCAGTTTAAAGCGGAAAATGATACACTTCCCGATTTCCTTCAAGGGTTTGGGGATATCCATTTCCTAGCTTGGACGACGACTCCTTGGACGCTTCCCAGTAACACGGCATTAACGGTTGGGCCAAAAATAGACTATGTACTGGTAAAAAGTTTCAATCAGTATACGTTTGAGCCTATTAATGTAGTGCTCGCAAAAAACCTTGTCGGAAAACAATTTGGCGGAAAGTATACCGTAGCCAAAAGTGAAGCCGATCTGGAAAACTATTCCGAAGAAGATAAGAAAATACCCTATTGGGTGGTCAAGGATTTCAAAGGAAATGACTTGGTTGGCATTCGTTATGAGCAATTGTTGCCGTATGCACTTCCGTTTGAACATCCCGAAAATGCCTTCCGTGTCATTAGTGGTGATTTCGTCACTACGGAAGATGGTACCGGTATTGTACATACTGCTCCTACCTTTGGTGCCGATGATGCCAAGGTAGCTAAGGAAGCAACTCCAGAAGTACCTCCTATGTTGGTAAAGGATGAAAATGGGAACTTGGTGCCTTTGGTAGACCTCCAAGGACGCTTTCGGCCCGAAATGGGCGATTTGGCCGGGAAGTATGTAAAGAACGAATATTACGATGAGGGGGAAGCTCCTGAAAAGAGTGTGGATGTGGAAATTGCCATCCAACTTAAAATAGATAACAAAGCCTTTAAGGTGGAAAAGTACGTACACAGCTACCCTAATTGCTGGCGTACCGATAAGCCTATTCTATATTATCCGCTTGACTCGTGGTTCATTAAGGTAACTTCCTTCAGGGATCGCATGTATGAGTTAAACCAAAAGATTAACTGGAAGCCTAAGGCCACTGGAGAAGGTCGTTTTGGGAATTGGTTGGCCAATGCCAACGACTGGAACCTTTCCCGTTCCCGCTACTGGGGAATCCCTTTGCCTATTTGGCGAACCGAAGATGGTAAGGAAGCAATTTGTATTGGTTCGGTGGAAGAGCTAAAAGCCGAAATGGCAAAATCTGTGGCCGCCGGATTTATGCAGCAAGACATTTTTGAAGATTTTGTCGTAGGCGATCTTTCCGAAGAAAACTATGCGAAGATCGATCTTCATAAAAATATTGTAGATGGGATTGTGTTGGTTTCTGAAAGCGGCAAGCCGATGCATCGTGAATCCGATTTGATCGATGTGTGGTTCGATAGCGGAAGCATGCCTTACGCACAATGGCATTACCCTTTCGAAAATAAAGAGAAGGTTGAAAAAACATGGCGTAAAGCCGATTTCATTGCGGAAGGGGTCGATCAAACCCGTGGGTGGTTTTATACCCTTCACGCCATTGCCACCATGACTTTTAACGATGTGGCTTACAAGAATGTGGTGAGTAACGGATTGGTGCTGGACAAAAACGGACAAAAAATGTCCAAGCGATTGGGCAATGCTGTAGATCCCTTTGAAACCTTGGATGTGTATGGTCCCGATGCGACCCGTTGGTACATGATTAGCAATGCCAACCCCTGGGACAATTTAAAATTTGATATTGAAGGCATCGCCGAGGTGCGCAATAAGTTCTTCGGAACTTTATACAATACCTATAGTTTCTTCAGTTTGTATGCCAATCTGGATAATTTTGACTATTCTGAAGCAAACCTTCCGCTGGAAAAACGTCCTGAAATTGACCGTTGGATCCTTTCCGAATTAAACACCTTGATTCAGAAGGTAGACGATGCCTATGCCGATTATGAGCCTACCAAGGCAACGAGGGCCATTTCAGAATTTGTTCAGGAAAACCTCAGTAATTGGTTTGTACGCTTAAGTAGAAGACGTTATTGGAAAGGAAGTTATGGGGAAGACAAGATTTCGGCCTATCAAACGTTGTATACGTGTTTGGTGACCGTAGCACAGTTGGGAGCTCCTGTAGCACCGTTCTTTATGGACCGTTTGTACAAAGATTTAACGGCTGCAACCACACAAGGAGGCGCACTTTCGGTGCATTTAAGTAACTTTCCGAAGGCAGATGCGTCTTACATAAACAAGACCTTGGAAAGTAAAATGCAAAAGGCCCAGACCATTTCTTCTTTAGTGTTGTCCTTACGGCAACGGGAAAAGATTAAAGTGCGTCAACCGTTGCAAAAGGTGATGATTCCAGTGTTGGATGAAAGTCAAAGGGAAGAAATTTTAGCAGTATCCGATTTGATCAAGCATGAAGTGAATGTAAAGGAGATTGAATTGATCGATGAAGGTTCGGGTATTTTGGTCAAACAAATCAAGCCCGACTTTAAAAAATTGGGCCCCAGATTTGGCCAGGATATGAAAGCGATAGCACAAGCTATAAACGGTTTTGGACAAGAGGAAATCGCTATTTTGGAAAAAGAAGGCAGTATAGAAGTTGCCTATAACGGAAAAAATAGTACATTAAGCCTCGACGATGTGATCATTAGTTCCCAAGATATTGAAGGATGGTTGGTTGCGAATGCTGGAGGGGTTACCGTAGCGTTGGATGTTACCATTACCCCAGCTTTGAAAAATGAAGGGATTGCAAGGGAATTGATCAATCGAATTCAGAACCTACGAAAGGATTCTGGATTTGAAGTAACCGATAGAGTAGAGATAAGGCTTCAAAAAGAAGCTACTTTACAAAGCGCTATTGCGCAAAATATAGAATATATTAAACAAGAAACTTTAACAGAGATACTTGAGTTTCAGGAAGCTATGGAGGATGGTACGGAAATTGCTTTCGATGGAATTGAAACCCGCTTAAGTATTAAAAAACACTAAACCTATGTCTCAAGAAGTAAAAACCCGTTATAGCGATAAAGAACTCGAGGGGTTCAAAGCTATCATCATGGAAAAATTGGAAAAGGCCAAAGAACAGTTGGCGCTTATTGAAAGTGCTTACAAAAACGATAGTAACAATGGTACCGACGATACCTCTCCTACTTTTAAGGCTTTTGACGAAGGAAGCGAAGTAATGAGTAAAGAGTCCAATTCGCAATTGGCCATCCGTCAGGAAAAGTTTATTCGTGATTTAAAGAGTGCGTTGATCCGAATTGAAAATAAAACCTATGGGGTATGCCGCGTTACCGGTAAATTGATTAATCCAGAGCGTTTGAAGTTGGTTCCTCATGCTACCTTAAGTATTGAGGCCAAGAATATGCAAAAGTAATTGATACCATGTTGAATCTTTTCAACTGGAATAATTTTATAAAGAAAAACCCCATTGTAGTGCGATGGGGTTTTTTTGTAGTACTGTTATTTTGGGCAATATCAGTTTCAGCCCAAAAGAAACTTCAAAAATCTTGGGATGCCCAAACACTGGAAACTGTTGAAATTATTTCGGAGGAGGTATTTCGTATTTCATTGGTTTCTTCCGAAAGCGATACGGTGCGCCTAGAAGTTCTTATAGAAGGGGAATATGCCGAAAGTGTCATGATTCCCGTTTTCCAAAAAAACAACACGCTTCGTTTACAAACGGGATTTCATCCTTTTTTTTCTGAAGACAATGATAAACTGGCAGCCCACAAAGGGATTTCCATTGAAATGCGACTTGAAATTCCTTCACACTTAAAAGTGTATGTAGAGGCGCCTATAGCGAATTTAAAAACGCATGGTCCTTTCAAAAAGCTTACGGCACAATTGCGGGACGGACCTATTCAAGTAGCGGCATTCTCTGGTGAGGCGACCTTGTACACAAGAGAGGGAAATATAAATTTAGAGGCTATAGGAGGAGTGAGCGGAGCGGCCATTTCCAAAAATGGAATAGTGGATAATCAACTTCCTTCTGCCAGTAGCCCTCTCATCATGGCTCAAAGTGTTAATGGTGATATAACTTTACGCAAAACCCCAGAATAATTGTTTACTTTTGCTGCGACCTTTGAAAAACCCATCATCACATGTCTTTAAATAAAGCCATTGTTCTTATTGTTTTGGTTCTTTTGATAGACCAGATCTCAAAAATTTACATCAAAACACATTTTGTGCTTTATGAGGGTGTTGAAGTGTTTTCTTGGTTCAAGATTTACTTTATTGAAAACGAAGGGATGGCTTGGGGAGCAAAGATTCCTGGCCAATATGGAAAGTTAGCCTTGACCCTTTTTAGGCTATTGGCCATTGTGGGAATTGGCTATTGGTTGTGGGATTCGGCACGAAAAAAGATGCCCTCCGTATTGATTGTTTCCATCGCCTTGATTTTTGCGGGTGCTTTTGGAAACATCATAGATTCTGTTTTTTATGGAATTATCTTTAACGACAGTACCAGTCAGGTAGCCAGTTTTTTTCCTTCGGAAGGGGGTTATGGAACGCTGTTCCACGGAAAGGTGGTGGACATGTTTTCCTTCTCCTTTTTTGACCCGGTCTTCAATGTGGCCGATTCCTCCATTAGCATAGGCGTAGCCTTACTAATCTTATTCAACAAAAAAGCATTTCCAAAAAAGGAAAAAGAGGAGGTTAAAGAAGAGTCGGTGAGTACTTCAGATACAACTTCTACCGAAGTTTAAAAACAAATTTTGAATGTAGTACCTTCTCCTTCGCAGCTTTCTACATCAATAGTTCCCTGGAGGATTTCCACTTGATTCTTTACAATAAACAAACCAATACCCACTGCGTCGCTGTTATCATGGAAGGTTTGATACATATTGAAGATTTTATTTCCGTACTTTTCCAAGTTAATCCCTAATCCATTATCCTTGACAACCAGAGTAATTTTATCGTCTTCTTGAAGGGTATACACATCGATAATGGGCTTTCTTTCGGGATGTTTGTATTTAATAGCATTGGAAACCAAATTCATTAATATACTTTCTAAATAATGAGCGATGTAGGAAAGCTTTGGTGCTTCCGAGAACTCTGAAAATATTTCTGCTTCTGCTTCATAAATTTTAACGCTCAAACTATTTTTTACCTTATCCAATATTTCATGGAAGAAAACAGTTTCTTTTTCTTTCACACTTTTGCTTTGAGACGAAATAATCTCATTAAGGTGTGCCATTGTAGCATTTAAATTATTTGAAATCTCAAATAACCCTTCCTTCAGGTCGATGTCATCATTAATGGTACCTTCTTTTAGAAGCTCTAACGTAAGGCTCAAGTTATTGATGTTCGATCTTAGATTGTGTGAAATAGAATGGGCAAAATTGGCCATGGTGGCATTTTGCGATTCGATAATACGAAGGGATTTTTCTAAGGAAATCTCCTTGTTTTTCAATTCGGTGATATCCTGAAATACTCCCTGCACCCCAATAATCCTATCTTGTGAATCGAATACCGGTGTACCGGTGGCTTTGGCCCAAAAAGGTTTTTTATCGTAGGTGAGCATCTTTATGACAATCGATACGGGTTTTCCTTGACTACAGGCATAAAAGGTCTCTGCCGCAAGCTTTTGATGCTCTGGCGGATAAAAATCCAAAGCATTCTTTAAGGAAGGGATAAACGATTCAGGGACATTTAAAATCCTTCGGGCTTCTGGGTCTAAAAAACTTTTCTTTTCTATAAAATTGGCTCCCCAGCCACCAGAGGCCGTAAGTTTTGCAATATGCTTGTAATAGAAATCACTGAAGGGGCGCGCATTACGCGCCGTGTGATCTTGGGTTTCCCCTAAAAGAATTTTCTTTCTTTTTTGGGCTAAAAAGTTCATTTTCATCAAATTTGGGAAGCGAAAGATACTAAAAATTATAAAATCTTCAGTTTTTTCTTACAAATTTAAAAAGTCGTAGGTGTCAAATGGAGTGATGCAATAATCTAAAGGAACATCCAATTCACTGATTTCCAGTGATTTTTCAGCATCAAAGAAAGAAAGCCCCACTTTAAGGCAGCTGGGTGTGCAGGTAGCCAAAAACTTGTCGTAAAAGCCTTTTCCGTAGCCCAACCGATTCCCTTTTTCGTCAAAGGCCAGAAGGGGAAGAAAGACTACTTCTATTTGGGTAGAAGGAATTTCTATTCCCTCAGAGGGTTCTGGGATACCATAAGGCGACATAACCAACGGAGTGTTTTCCTGTAATAAGTAAGAAGTCATTTTTCCGGTATCAAAATTCGCTTTAGGGACCACGATACTTTTATCCCTCCCCTGCAGGATATGAAGTAGGTATTCGGTATTGATTTCCTTTTTCTTTACCATACTTAAATAAATATGGTAATAGGTTTTTTTCCAAATGGGAAGTGCTAAACAACGGTTGGCAATAGCCATGCTATATTCTTCAATTTCTTCTGAAGATAACGCTTGGCGTTTTTCTGTATATTTTTTCCGAAGAGCAGCTTTGTTCATCATAATATTTCAGTGGAAATATGAAACAGCGCATCCCCTTGATACACCAAAGGCGCTTCATTCACATTAAATACATAACCGCTTTTTTGGGCTTTGATACTGTAAAATATCTTTCCGTAGGGATCGGTAATCTGTCCTAAAACTGCTTTTGCTTCGACCAGCTGGCCAATCTTTACGGAAGACCGGAACATCCCCGAAGCTTGCGCTCTAATCCAAGTACTCTGGGTGATGGTCACGGAAGATTTTGTAGGGGAACTCACTTTAAATTTGCTTTGCAACATCCCTAAGTGATGTAAAATACGCTTGGAACCATTTACCCCGGTATTGCTAACGGCATTGTCTATGCTATTCGATTTGCCCCCTTCAAACAGTAATAAGGGAATGCCTTTTTTCCGGCAGGCATTTCGGTAACTTTTCTTTAGGTTCTTGGAATACAATATAAAGGGGGCGTTAAATGTTTGCGCCAAACCCATCAGTTTTTTGTCCCCCTTTTCAATACGGATGTGCGGTGCATTGAAGCGGCTGGACCCTCCCGTGTGGAAGTCGACGCAATAATCGGCATAAGGTACAATCTCGTTCATTAATTTATAAGCTACCTGAGAGGCCAACGATCCTTTTTTGCTACCCGGAAAGGAACGGTTAAGGTCCCTGCCGTCGGGGAAATCCCGAAGTTTTTGTAGAAACCCAAAAATATTGATGATTGGAATACAAATAATCATTCCAGCCTTAGGTTTGTTAATGCCCTTGGCCACCAATTGACGCACAATTTCCACTCCGTTTACCTCGTCTCCATGTATCCCAGCGGTAAACAAAACCGTAGGTCCTTCATACAAGGAACGTTCAACAATTACAGGAATGTCTATAGGAGTGTTGGTATGTAATTTGGCAAAACTGAAGTTTAATTCCTTGGATTCCCCGGGAAGGATTTCTTCCCCAAATATGGTGATGCTTTTTGCTTTTTTCCTCGGCATTACATTCGGTTTCTTTCTATATAAGTAATAATTTTTTCTGAAATATTGATACCCGTGGTGGTTTCAATGCCTTCCAACCCAGGGGTGGAATTCACCTCCAGCACCAAAGGCCCTTGTTTGCTCTGTAAAATATCCACGCCACAAACGCCCAGTCGAAGTGCCTTGGCAGCTTTTAGGGCGACTTGTTCTTCCTGTGCACTCAAGGTAATTATTTCTGAAGAGCCTCCCCGGTGTAAATTGGACCTAAAATCGCCTTCCTTACAGCTTCGCTTCATGGCGGCTACCACCGTTCCGTCAACGACGATGGCCCGTAAATCGCTTCCTTTGGATTCGGCAATAAATTCCTGAACGATATACCGAACCTTGGCAGTGTTAAGCGTTTCAATGGTGGATAAGGCAGACGCTTGGGTTTCGGCCAAAATAACGCCGTGCCCGTGCGTGCCCTGCAATATTTTAATGATCAGGGGGGCTTTTCCGAAGAGCTTTAACAACAATTCGGCATCATAGGTATTCCCTTGGTAGGTTTTGGGCACCGGTACGCCTGCCTGCGCTAATATTTGAAAGCTGGTCCATTTGTTACGCGATTGTAGAATGGCTTCGGCCCCAACGACGGGAAATACATTCATGCATTCCAAATGGCGCACCATGGAAGCCCCAAAATAGGTATTGGAAGCCCCAATACGGGGGATTACCGCATGCAAGTCGTCGACCACCTCATCGCAGTAGTACAAAACAGGCTTGCCCTTGTCAACGGTTAGGGTACAAAGGGTGGGGTCTATGACCTCCATGGTATGGTTTCTTGCCATTCCGGCTTTGAGCAGGCTTTGGGTAGAATACAGGTTTTCCCCTCGGGAAAGTACGGCGATGTTCATGCTGCAATGTACTAAAAAAGAACATCGCCTTAAACTTCATGAAGAATAAAAAGTTTCTTGTCTTTTCTTGTTCTTTTTTGCATCGCCCAAAAAAGAAACAAAAAGTTCTAGCGCTGCACCATGAACTTAGCTTTTTTGAGTTTTTGTTCACTTTCTTCTTTTTTCCATTGATGAAAAAAGAAACAAAAAAATCTAGAAGGAATTAAGGGAATTGCGCTTCGCGCACCGCTTGCCCCTGTCGCTACATG